>JAAVDX010000039.1 GCA_014801585.1 Bacteroides sp. | reverse complement strand
CTCTCGTGCCCCGTTTCCCGATTGCGAGTGCAAAGTTACAACCTTTTTTCGCCGTGTGCAAATATTTTTTGAAGAAAATTTGTTTTTTGGTGATTTTTGTGGGGTAATCTGTTGATTTCTTGTGTGATAAAATTTTGTTTATTTTTGTTAATGGATGTTAATAGAATTGCGGAGAATTATGTTGTTCGGCAGGTTTTTGTTTTGGTCGGTGGGATTTTTTTGGTTTTTAGGGGTCGGTTCGGTGATTTTTTTTGGCCGCGCCTGTTAGGCGCTTCACTGAACTATGCTTTTTTTGGGGGGGATTTAGAGGGCCGATTTGAGGGATTTTGTGGAAAAAAATTTGGGCGCGACCGAGATTGGCCGCGCCCTTGTATGGGATTGGGGATTTTTTGGAATATGATTTTAGGTTCTTCTTACTTACCAGGGAGAGTATGGAATTGAGGCGTAGACGTACTGGACGGTGCCTCCGTTGGTCCACCATTGCATTACTAAGGTGCGACCGCGATCGGCGAAGTAGTAATTCATTGTTGTGGGGGAACCGGTGGTCTCGTATTGGAGATTTATCTGATAATAGGTATTCCCTGAGACAGCATCCTGACACCAATAGGCGGTGTTTTCCCAATAACGAACTCCGCGATCATAGTAATAATAGCGTCCGCGACCATCGCCGTTGAAGTAAAGATAATTTACGTCATAACCGGAAACGTTGCGTCCGTTGATCTGCACCAACTGCCAATAACCATTGAGATTCTGGTCGTAGAAAGTATTATTCCATCCGTAAGGAGGGGCGGGATTCCAGATATCTCCGTCGATATAACAACTCGACAGCCCGATTCCCGACATTATCATGACAAGCGCCAAGAGGAACTTGGACGTCATCTTTCCGGGGAAGATTCGGCGTAAATTGGAGTTTGAGCAGAACTTTTTCATACGCATCTCTTAAATGATAGTTTATAGTATCCGTAAAATGGCAGGAAATCTTTGGTAGCCGCGTTCAACTGGCCACACTGTTTCCTACTACTATAACACTCTGGGGGTGATTTCGTTCAAATCACCGGATGACATTTCGCGAGGGATCTCATCCCTCTTCGCCGAATTCCACGAAAGATAGCGGGAGGAGCGAAGCAATCGAGGGGAGGATGAATATTTCATCCCGGCCATAAAGAATCACCTCAATATTACCATACATATGCTCATATTCAAGAAGCGCCTGCCGGCAAGCTCCGCATGGCGAGATAGGGAGAGCCTGAAAATAATCCTCCCACTGAAGATCTTCGGGCCGCCCCTTACGAGTCCAGGCCGCTATGGCAATTTTCTTCATAGGCACTCCCGGGAAACGAGCCGAAGCATAATATGCGGTAGTGCGCTCGGCACATGTGCCGGAGGGATAAGCCACATTTTCCTGATTCGAGCCGGACACGATCTCGCCATTATCCATCAGAATAGCCGCTCCGACATGAAACTCAGAATATGGGGCAAGACTTGTACGGGTAGCTTCCTTGGCTAATTCCACGAGCCGGCGATCAGCGGTTGACAATTCATCGATCGAGCACGACTTCAACTTTATATTGATTTCCTTCTCCTTCATATCTAAAATCTGATGTAATTTAAAGATTATGTATATTAATGTGTAAAGTTAGTAAAAAGTTGCGAGCTACGCAATATCGAAGCAGTTTCTTACGTAATAAATAAGATGAAAACGATACACTTTCTCCCGCTCTACCGCATACTATCCCGACTTCTACCCTACTCCGGGGAGAAGTCCGGCTCAAATAACATACGTCATAAGGCAGCGATCCTTCTGACATCCATCATAATACTTACGGTCACCATCCCTACATTTGCCGCAAACAAATATGAGGAATATATAGAGAAATATTCCGACATGGCCATCGAGCAGATGAACCTTTACGGGATACCGGCATCCATCACGTTGGCACAGGGACTATTAGAGAGTGCAGCAGGGCAGTCGACACTTGCCAGAGAGGGGAACAACCACTTCGGCATCAAGTGTCATTCCGAATGGACCGGTCCGTCGATGCTGCGCAACGACGACCTGCCGAACGAATGTTTCCGCGTCTATCGCAATGCGGCCGAAAGTTTTCGGGATCACTCCCTCTTTCTTCGCCGCAAGAGATATGCCGAACTATTTGACCTTGACATTAAAGACTATACCGGTTGGGCCCGCGGCCTGAAACGCTGCGGCTATGCGACCGACCCCAACTATGCTGCACGACTCATCTCAATCATCGAGCTCTATCAGCTTCAGAACTTCGATGCCGGATTCCGCCGCCAACATAATCAGGATGCAGCCGAGACAGCAGAATTCATCCACAAGATGCTTCAGCGCAAACACGTAATCAGACGCAACCGCGGATTACACTACGTAATCGCGCAACCCGGCGACACATATAGCAAGATAGCGCTGGAGCTCAATGTCAAAGTCTCCAACCTACTGAAATTCAACGATGCAGCAAAAGACGGAGAGATCAAGCCATGGGAAGAAGTATATCTTCAGGAGAAACTTTACGAAGCGCCGAAAGGGGAGCGACGGGTCACGATCGGCGAAGGGGAAAGCTTCCACTCAGTGGCACAGCGCTTCGGAATGAAACTTAGTGCGCTACGAGAGCTCAACCCCGACACGCCCGACCAACCCGGGGAAACGCTGAGGCTGCGTTAACATTTTTTGATAAAAAAGAGTTCCGAAATATTGATAGATAAAGAAATAAACGCTATATTTGCATATAATTCGGAAAACACGCCTCTGTAGTTCAACGGATAGAATAGAAGTTTCCTAAACTTTAGATAGGAGTTCGATTCTCCTCGGAGGTACCAATAGAGGTAGAGGGCGGCGATAGCCAGCGTGCTGTTGTCGCCCCCATTCCTACCAATTACAATAACTTAACACCAATAGCGTCACAGCCATAAGGCTACCAATCAATATCCAACCCAAACATCAGAAAATTCTACCATATATGAATAAGAGAAATCTATACGCACTGGCTGCGATGACAGCCGTTGCCCTTCCGGCCTTCTCGCGTCCCGCGTCGCCGGAACTCTTCCGCCATACCAACCCTGACGGGACAGTAGTAGAATTCTACACTGTAGGCGATGAGAACTTCCATTACTATACAGATGCTGACCGCAACGTCATTCTCGAGATGAAAGGTAAGACCCTGACTCCGATGATGCGCAACGGCAGAAGAATGGTCGTAAACGACACCAATGTAGCACTTCTCAAGAGCGAAGTTCCCGCTGATCCCACAGAGCAGCAGAGCGTGGCGGCCGGCAAAGTCAACCGCATGGCGGCACTTGACATAAACGGCCGTTCGACCTATCCCACCCTCGGCAACGTACGCGCCTGCGTAATCCTCGTGGAATATGCCGATACCCCCTTCACCAGTGCAGATCCGAAAGACCAGTTTACCCGCCTCTGCAACGAGAAAGGTTATTCAGATTACGGTTCGTGTGGGTCGGCAAAAGACTATTACGAAGCTTGTTCCGGAGGTAAATTCTCACCGACATTTGACGTATACGGACCGGTAAAGCTTCAGCATGAAGCAAAATGGTACGTAGGTGCCGACGATCCGAAACTCCCCGGCGCGAATAAAAACGCCCGTTTCGGATATGCTATCAAAGAGGCGATCGAAGCCCTTGACGACGAAGTAGATTTCTCCATCTATGACTACGACAACAATGGCGAGATCGACAACATCTTCTTCTTCTATTCCGGCTACGGCCAGGCAGATACCGGCAATCCGGAACTTGTATGGCCACATCAGGCAAGCTACTGGCGCTACACAGACATGTATGCCGGCACAATCGGTCTTGACCGCCTTTATACCGACGGAGTAGAGATGACCACCTATGCCTGCTCATGCGAGCTGAACGGTTCGAGATCGATCACAGCCGCCATGCGCCCCTGGATCGACGGAATCGGAGCATTCTGTCACGAATATGGCCACGTACTCGGCTTGCCCGACATGTATGAGACCGTAAGTTCGGGCGTAAGCACCAAGACTCCGGGCAACTACACCGTAATGGACCAGGGTTCCTACAACGCCCTCTCTACCTGTCCGCCCCTCTTCTCCTCCTACGAGAAATGGGTCTGCAACTGGGTAGAATACGGCGACATGGAGAATGGCAACGACTATACCCTCTATCCACTTGCATCGGACGAAGCCAACTGCTATCGTATCAGAGTGGCGCGACCGGGTATCGGAACAGTACGTTACTATCCTGAATACTATATTCTTGAATGTAGAACAGCAGAAGGATGGGACAAGACAATTCCCACTACCGGTATGCTTATCTGGCACATCAACTATGACGCCAATTCCTGGATTGGAAATCAGGTGAACTGCTTCGGCAGTCCGCGAATCGAACTCATAGCACCCTCGGCACAGTCGACAGGATATTCATGGCCCGGGGAGACCAACCCCATCACCTACCTCACACCGGCCACCGGCCAGCTGACCCTCGTCACTACCAAGAAACCGGCGGACGCAGTGCTTTCCGGCATCACCTTCGACTACGACAACCCCGAGACATCAAACGTCACGTTCGGCTACAACAAATATGAATCCAACGACGCTACGACAGTGCTTCACACACTGGCCGGAGCGGATCAGGAGAAACGCTCTTTCACCCTGACATGGGATGCATATCCCGATGCTACGGGGTACTATCTGACGGTGAAGCGCCGTTCAGGCAACAACAGCTTCACAGTAGACGGACTTGACGAGACCAATGTAGGCAACGTCACATCGCACACAGTGGATAACATCACCGAAGCACAGTGGAAGCAGAGCTTCACCGCCACACTTCGCGTAGAAGTCGGCATTCCCTCCTCGCAGACCAGCAACACCCTCACCTTCATACCCGCGAACCTCGCCGACCTTTCCGGAGTGGAAGGAATCGCTACAGACGACATCATGATCTATGGCGGCAAGGGAGAAGTGATCGCACCTGAAGGCGCACGCGTCTTCAACCTGAGCGGCGTAGAAACCGGCCGTCAGAACCTCCCGGCAGGCGTCTACCTCGTAGTGACTCCGAAAGTGAGCGCGAAGGTAGTCGTACGCTAAAAAAGGGGTAAAAAACGGCTTAAAAAAGCGAAAAACGGCCTGAAAAGGCTAATAAAATAAAAAAAGTGCCCAAAGAAGTTGGTAATTATCATAAAACTAACTATCTTTGTGGCACTTTTTAAATTTATTGCATTATTGTGGGAAAATTCTCGGCCTATAAAGTGCAGTTAGCCCAATTGCCCGACGGGCATTTTGAGCAAGATTTCGTATGCGACACGGAGTTTTTCAAGAACATGGAGCACCCGACGATCCACACTGCGGACGTAAAAGTGCACCTTGATCTTGAAAAGAAACATGACGTATATGACTGCACGTTTCATTGCAAAGGCACGTTACAAGTGCCGTGTGACCGATGTCTGGACCTTCTCGACATCGATGTCGACACAGAATATCACGTCATAATCAAATATGGCGAGTCATATAACGACGAGAGCGACGATATTCTCGTGATACCGTATAGCAATCCGTACGTAAACGTAGCGTATATGCTATACGACACGATAGTGCTCTGCATACCGTTGCGGTGTGTGCATCCCTTAGGGAAATGCAACCGTGCGATGGCTGCTGCGCTGAACAAGCACAAGGCCAACGGAGGAGAAGAAGACGAATTCGACGTAGACTTCGAAGGAGTCGCGGACGCTCCGGGCGCGGAACCGGATTCGGAATAACCCCAGCCTCTAACAACGCGGCTCCGGCCTTTCACGGAGCCGACCCAAACATAAAAATAATAACTAAAAAGATCATAGAAAAATGGCACATCCTAAACGCAGACAATCGCACACCAGAACCGCGAAACGTCGTACACACGACAAGGCGCTCATCCCCACACTTGCTATCTGCCCCAACTGCGGCGCATGGCATATCTATCACACAGTTTGCGGAGAATGCGGTTACTATCGCGGCAAACTCGTCATCGACAAGAACACGGTGACAGTCTGAGACTCTTGAAGAGCAGAGCCTAAGATTTGCCCATCGACTCTACGGATTGTCTAATCCTCTCCGCCGCCTCCTAAAAGAGCGACCGGAAGAAATTAGACAATCTTTCATTTTAACCCCCTCTCTCACAGAAATCGATTTATGCAAAACGCTATTATATCCGGCATAGCATCCTACGTGCCCGACGACATCCTTGACAACGAGATGCTCTCGCAGATGGTAGACACCAACGACGAGTGGATCACGACACGTGTCGGAATCAAGGAGCGCCGCATACTCCATCTGGAGGGCGAAGGCTCAAGTTATCTCGGCACAAAAGCCGTAGAACGTCTGCTTGCCGACACCGGCACGAGTCCGGAGGAAATCGACCTCCTGATATGTGCCACGTCCAATCCCGACTACCGCTTTCCCTCGACGGCCAGCGTCATTCTCCACAGAGCCGGGCTTAAGAATGCCTACGGATTCGATATACAGGCAGCCTGCGCAGGCTTTATCGTAACGATGCAGACGGCCCGCGCCTATATCCAGTCGGGTCTCTACAAGAAGATTATCGTAGTGTGTGCGGAGAAGATGTCGAGCATGACCAACTATAAGGATCGTGCCACCTGTCCGCTCTTCGGCGACGCAGCGGCCGCAGTACTCGTGGAACCGACCGACGACCTTAATCTCGGCGTAATTGACGGAGAATTCCACGTAGACGGCAACGGACTTCCCCACCTTCTTATGAAGGCCGGAGGAAGCGTGCGTCCTGCAAGCCATGAGACCGTAGACAATGACGAGCACTACATCTATCAGGAGGGTCGCGCCGTCTATAAGCATGCCGTAAGTGACATGCTCAATTCTTCACTCAGTGTGATGAAGCGCAATTCGCTTGAGGTAGACGATATAGACTGGTTTGTGCCACATCAGGCCAACCTACGTATCATCGAGGCAGTCGGTGGCCGCATCAAGATTCCGGCAGAGAAGACACTGGTCAATATCGAGCATTTCGGCAATACCTCAGCCGCATCCATTCCTCTTTGTCTGGATGAATATAAGTCGCGTCTCAAGAAGGGCGACAAGGTGTTGCTTACGGCCTTCGGAGCAGGCTTCACATGGGGCGCCATGTATCTTATCTGGGCGATAGATCCCAAATAAGAGCTCTCCCCCATTTATTCAGGAATATCCTTTAATGATAGAAAATCAGTCGCCACGCAAGACGCGGCGACTGATTTTTCTTTCAAGGGAGACGTAAAACCACATTTCGGTAAACCTGACAGGGAGTTTTATCGTTCTAATAATGAAGAGTCCGCCCCTCGGGATTATCTTTATTAAAACTCAAGGGGTAGCCACGTCGGCTACGGACCGGAATACCTAATTTATAAAAACAGAAAAATACTACAATGGAAAACGCAACCAACCCCGTTGAAAGCGGCCACAAAGCCGGATTCGTCAATATCGTAGGCAACCCGAACGTCGGAAAATCGACCCTGATGAACGACCTCGTCGGCGAGCGCATCTCAATCATAACAAATAAGGCACAGACTACGCGTCATCGTATTACGGGCATTGTAAATACTCCCGAATATCAGATAGTATATTCCGACACTCCGGGCGTACTGAAGCCGAAATATCGTCTGCAGGAGTCAATGCTGGAATTCTCGGAGGGGGCGCTGACCGATGCCGATATACTTCTTTACGTCACTGACGTAGTAGAAGACCCGGAGAAGAACGCCGAGTTTCTTGGTCGGGTAGCAAAGGAGACTATTCCGGTGCTGCTCGTCATTAATAAAATCGACCTTCTAAAGGGGAATGATCAACTTGAAGAACTGATCGCCCAGTGGAAGAAACGTCTGCCTAATGCCGAGATCTTCCCCACTTCGGCCACGGAGCAATTTAATGTAGATAATCTGAAGCATCGTATCGTGGAACTCTTGCCGGTGGCACCTCCTTATTTCGGTAAGGATGCACTGACGGACAAACCGGCTCGATTCTTCGTGACGGAGATTATACGTGAGAAACTCCTTCTGAACTATGATAAGGAGATCCCTTACAGCACGGAGGTGCTCGTAGAAAAATTCGATGAGAAGGATAATTCGATCCATATCATGGCCGTTATCTATGTAGAGCGAGATTCCCAGAAGGGTATCATCATCGGCAAAGGTGGCGAGAAGATCAAGAAGGTCGGAATCGAGGCTCGTCAGGATATCGAGAAATTCTTCGATAAACGCGTCTATCTCGAGATATTCGTGAAGGTTGAGAAAGACTGGCGTAATCGGGAGAATAAACTTAAGCAATTCGGATACATCGAATAATCCATTTTCATGGATTATTCGAAAGTAATAAGTTATAAGTAATAAGTAATAGGTTGTTTGCTTGGACGTGATTCCTTTGGGGGCTTTGATTCATTAGGGGGCAGGCAACTTGATTATTTGGAAAATGATCCTCTATGGCTGAGGATAGGATAATATTGAAATGAGCAGATTAGTAGCAATTGTAGGGCGGCCGAACGTGGGAAAGTCCACGCTCTTTAACCGTTTGACGCAGACGCGCTCAGCTATCGTCGACGACACAGCGGGCACAACCCGCGACCGCCAATATGGAAAAGTAGACTGGAATGGTCAGGAATTCTCAATCGTCGATACGGGCGGTTGGGTAGTCAATTCGGATGATATCTTTGAAGAGGAGATCAACAAGCAGGTTGAGATCGCTATTCAGGAGGCAGACGTTATCCTTTTTGTCGTGGATGCATCGGTTGGAGTGACAGATCTGGATGATAAGGTGGCAGCTATATTACGCCGCGCGAAGAAACCGGTAGTGCTGGTAGCGAATAAGGAGGATAAGGGAGACGCACGTTTCAACGTGCCGGAGTTCTATTCTCTCGGACTGGGTGACCCGATCGAGGTTTCGTCGGCCAATGGTGCGGGCACTGGAGATCTTCTTGATATCGTAGTGGCGGATATGCCGGATCCTTCCGAGGAAGACAAGCCTGAGGACGATATTGCCAAGTTCGCCATCGTGGGCCGACCTAATGCGGGTAAGTCTTCGCTTATCAATGCCTTTATTGGCGAGGAGCGTCATATTGTCACTGATATCGCGGGCACAACGCGCGACTCCATCTATCATCGCTATAACAAATTCGGATTTGACTTCTATCTTGTAGATACAGCCGGCATCCGAAAGAAGCAGAAGGTGAATGAGGATATCGAATATTATAGTGTAATCCGTTCGATCCGCGCTATCGAAGCTTCGGACGTGTGTATCCTTATGATTGATGCGACGCGCGGCATCGAGTCGCAGGATGCGAATATCTTCTCACTGATTCAGCGTAATAAGAAGGGATTAGTGGTATGCGTCAATAAGTGGGATCTTATAGAGAACCGTTCGCTGGAGACTCAGAAGCGCTATGAGGCCGCTATCCGCGATCGCTTTGCGCCGTTTACCGACTTCCCGATTCTTTTCACTTCGGCATTGACGAAGGAGCGTATCTATAAGGTGCTGGAGACGGCTACGAAGGTATATGAGAATCGTCGCCGCATTATTCCGACCTCACAGCTTAATACTTATATGCTTGAGCAGATAGCTATTACTCCTCCGCCGAGCAATAAGGGTAAATTCGTGAAGATCAAGTATGTGACGATGCTTAAGGATTCTTATATTCCGACGTTTGTCTTCTTCTGTAATCTTCCGCAATGGGTGAAGGAGCCATATCGCCGATTCCTTGAGAATAAGATACGCGAGAAATGGGACTTCCACGGAACTCCTATCCAGATCTTCATGCGCGATAAATAAGCAGCAACTGTATATGTCTCAGAGAGGGAGGCCCCGGGGTTTCTCTCTCTGAGATAACTCTTTCAAAGAGAGAGTTGTAATATTGTAAAATTCGTGGAACACGCATTTTTTTATCTAACCTAATATATTATGTGGTATATCATCTATAACGGCCAACAGGTCGGTCCGCTTCAGAAGGAGCAACTTCCTAATTATAATCTGACACCGGAGTCGATGGTGTGGCGTGAGGGAATGTCGAACTGGCAACCCGCAGGCACCGTAGCAGATCTTGCAGATCTACTTACGCCTCAATCCTACGGGAATCAGACTTACGGAACCCAATCGGCAGACTATCCGAATAATATCCCCTATGGCCAGCAGCCCTATTATGGAGGTCAGAATTATCCGGCGCCATCGGGTAAATCCAAGGTAGCAGCCGGCGTGCTCGCTATCTTACTTGGGGGTCTTGGCGTGCAGTATTTCTATTTGGGCAAAGTTGGAGGCGGTTTTCTGACTATTCTCCTGTCGTTAGTCACTTGTGGGGCATGGGAGATCATTACTCTTATCCAAGGCATTCTTATGCTCTGTATGAGCGACGAAGAGTTTGATCGAAAATTCGTGTATACGAACAAGACTTTTCCTCTTTTCTGAGCGACTATTGAATGTGCAAAATTCCCCGTTTTCGGTCATTGTCGAAAACGGGGAATTTGTGTTTTTATTCTGTAGGTGGTAATGTGGGAGTATGGGTACGTTAAAAAAGGGGGGATGGTTTGGGATCTTTTAGGGATGTTGGGTTATGTTTTTGATTTTGCCCATCACAACATATCATATAATAAATATTTTTATTATATTTGCACTATTAATTGATAGGTTGAGCTTGACAAGGTTATCGACCTTGCTGCTTTTAGGCTTGAAATATAGAAAATGGCAAAGAACACTATGGGGACGAAGTTGCCCCGAAAACTGGAGCAAAAAATGGCAATTGTTGGTGAGCAGATAAGGCTTGCACGGTTGCGTAGAAACCTCTCTATAGCTCAGGTTGCTGAACGTGCTACCTGTTCGCCTCTGACTGTGAACCGCATTGAGAAAGGTATTCCGACCGTTTCAATTGGTATCTATGCTCGAGTCCTCTATGCACTCCAGCTTGATGATGATCTTCTATTGTTAGCAAAGGAGGACGCTCTTGGTCGTACATTACAGGATTTAAGCTTGAAACACCGCCAACGCGCATCGAAGAAGGGATAAGGGAATAGGAGAAGTAATAAGTAATAGGTTGTAGAAAAGAAAACTTCGTAGGTTGAACTTGCGAAACATGAGTAAGATATGAAGAATTTATTCGTATATGCTGATTTTGATTGGCTTGACACTACCCGGTTGATTGGAGAATTATCGTATGACTCGGTACGTGGCAACGAGACATACGGATTTTCATATGATAGAGAGTGGCTTGCAACATATGGAGATGTATTCCTTAGTGATGATCTACAAAACTATCCCGGCATTCAATATACCCATCCCGGAAGAGATATATTTGCTTGTTTTTCGGATGCATTACCTGACCGATGGGGTCGGACATTGCTAAATCGTAGAGAGCAGATTGCAGCATCAGAGGAAAAGCGTTTAGTGCGCCGTCTCACCTCTTTTGACTATCTTATAGGAATTGATGATGTGTCACGCATGGGCGGATTTCGATTGGCAGAAACGCAAGGAGGTAAGTTCATAAATTGCGAAGTAAGTTTGCGAGTGCCACCATTAGCAAGCGTCAGAGAACTTATGAAGGCAGCGCATGAGATTGAAGTGAGTGAAGAAAAGCATCTTTTACCATCAAAGAAATGGCTTGCGCAATTATTACATCCGGGGACATCTCTTGGTGGTGCCAGACCGAAGGCATCAGTAATTGATGAAGACGGCAAATTGACTGTTGCCAAATTTCCGTCGCGTAAAGATGATTATGATGTCGGACAGTGGGAACATTTCTGTCATATTATGGGGAGAAAAGCAGGATTAAATGTTGCGGAAACGCGAACAATACCCGGGGAAGATTATCATATATTTCTCTCAAAACGATTTGACCGCAATGAGAATGGTAAGAGAATACATTTCGCATCGGCACTGACCCTCCTGGGATTGACCGATGGTGACAACGCATCACATGGATACGGCTACCCTGATATAGTTGATTTTATTATCCAACATGGAAGCAATGTGGAAGCAAACTTAGAGGAACTGTATCGGCGTGTAGCCTTCTATATTATTGTGGGTAACTCTGATGACCACTTCAGAAATCATGGTTTCCTCTTGACACGCAAAGGTTGGGAATTATCCCCGGCATACGATGTCAATCCCACCTTATCAGATAGCCAAAGTCTGTTGATTAACCATTCAACAAGCGCGGCCAACTTGGATACTCTATTGAAATCAGCCGGAGAATATATGTTATCAATTGAGAAAGCTATGACCATTATTAATGAAGTAAAATCAGCAATGAAATCATGGCGAAATGAAGCACACCGACTTGGACTCCCGCAGCGAGATATTGAGATGTTTGCACCACGTTTTGAAAGACAGAGTTAGGTTAGGGTCTTTCGGGAATATATCTGTCGGTGGAGGAGTTAGGATTGTCAAGGGCAATCTAATGTCTCCGACAAAGTCGGAGCTACGCGCACGAGAAAGACCGCAGGTCTTTCCCGTGTTCGTCGGTAAGGTAGAGAGTCTTGAAGTGTACCTCTTTGGGAATAAATCTCACGCAGAGGTGCAGAGGGCTCGCTGAGGGGCTGCGCGCAAGGTGATTGCTGGAACACTTCGCAAAGGGCGCAGAGTGGAGCTTCGCTACGCTCCGCTTGACAAAACCATTAATCGCAAGATCAATTACTCCGAATTGAGTATCGATACTGAATATTGATAGGATTATCAACACTGCGTAGAACCCAGTTATTAAGAAGATTGTCGTGAAGTAAGCTTCACTCCTAAGTAATTTAACGGTGTTTTTTATGATGGAAAATTCCCCGTTTCGGCAGTAGCCGAAAACGGGGAATTTGTGTTTTTATTCTGTCGCTCTTAATCTGTTCTCAATCAAGGGTGGTTGGATGGGGATTGCTAAGGGCAATCTATTGTCTCCGGCGAAGTCGGAGCTACGCGCACGAGAAAGACCTGCGGTCTTTCCCGTGTATGGTCGAGGAAGGGTTTCCGGAGGGTTATTCGTCGATTTCTACGTCGAAGTCGTCGCCGAAGAGGTCGCCGGTGGCGGAGTCGTCGGTGCGGTCGTCGATGTTTTCGTCGTCCATGTCGATGTCTTCGTCACCTTCTTCGGCACGGGTGGTCTCTTTGCCGGGTAGGAAGGGATTGGGACGGGAACTTTCTGAATGGGCAGCTTCGGCGAGTTTGGCACGGACAAGTCCGGAGAGCTCTTCCATCAGTTCGGGATTGTCTTGAATGACGCGCTTTACTGCGTCGCGGCCCTGACCGAGCTTTGATCCGTTGTAGCTGAACCATGCTCCGGATTTCTTGACGATGCCGAGATCTACGGCCATATCGAGAACCTCACCGGAACGAGAGATGCCTTCGCCGAACATTATGTCGAACTCGGCGCGCTTGAACGGAGGCGCGACCTTATTCTTGACAACCTTTACTTTTACGAGGCGTCCGATTGACTCATCGCCATCCTTGATGAATGAACTGGGACGGATATCAAGACGCACGGAAGCATAGAATTTCAGTGCGTTACCACCGGTAGTAGTCTCAGGATTGCCGAACATCACACCGATTTTCTCACGCATCTGGTTGATGAAAATGCAGCATGTGCGGGTGCGAGAGATTGTACCGGTCAGTTTTCTCATAGCCTGGCTCATCAGACGGGCATGGAGACCTACGTTCTTCTCTCCCATTTCTCCTTCGAGTTCGGCCTTCGGGGTAAGTGCCGCCACGGAATCGATCACCAATACGTCGATAGCACCGGAGTTGATAAGCTGCTCAGCAATATCGAGAGCCTGCTCACCATTGTCGGGCTGAGCGATCCAAAGATTGTTGACGTCGACACCGAGTTTTTCGGCATAGAAGCGGTCGAAAGCATGCTCGGCATCGATGATAGCACAGATACCACCCTGCTTCTGGGCTTCTGCAATAACGTGGATAGCGAGAGTAGTCTTACCGGAAGATTCGGGGCCGTAGATTTCAGTGATTCGGCCACGTGGGAGGCCACCGATACCGAGAGCGAAATCCAGACCGATAGAACCGGTAGAGATAGCCTCGACATCCTGCACCTTATCGTCGCCGAGACGCATGATAGCGCCAGAGCCGAAATCCTTTTCAAGATGCGCCATAGTCATACTGAGAGCCTTGCGCTTGGCTTCCATATCGCTGATGCGGCCTACAGCCGCCTTGGTAGTTGCTTTTTTCTTTGCCATTTTCTGTAAGATTTTTATTTATGGTGCAAAGATACAATCTCGGAGAGCAAATTCCTAATTTATGAGGATTTAAATTTGCTCTCCGAGACTTAAATATTCTTAAATTTTAGCAGTTGGCTGCCATATATTTGCAGTCACTGCAATCTTTTGGCAGTAGAGACGGAGCCATCTGCGTGATGACTTACCACGATGTAAGCGCCGCTGACGGGGCGCTCTGCAAGACGGATGCCACCGAGAGTGAAGTATTCGACTGCCACAATCTCAGCATCAGAGACAGTATCCACGCCTACCCACTTGTCGTAGAGGGGGGCATCGCCGGAATAACCGGAAGTATTGACATTCATTGCCTTTCCGGTCTTTGTATCGACAAGGAGGGCAACGACACGGAGTTTATTGGGATCGAGGATTACGTTTTTGCCCATATTAGTGTTGTAGACACCAACGGCATCGGCGAGGTTGAAATTCTGAGTGCATACCATCTTGCTATCGGCAGGAATTGCTTCGACAGAATTGGGAATACCGAGACAATCGGGGAAGAGGAGAGTCACATCATCATAGACAATACCGGTCACTTCATAGGGTTTACCCACGAAGAGATCCCAGTATTTGCCCTTATACCAATCGGAAGTGTACTGAGAAGCATCCCAGAAGAAATTGCGCTGTTTATAATCGGGAGAGGTCATATCGTCTTCCACGAGGGCGAAAGATAGACGATACTGATCGGCTTCAGCCGCATCGAGGAAATGGAGAGTTGCGTCGGCGCGAAGCGCGGTGTGTTCGGAATCTTTCCAGAAAATCATCACATCGATATCAGCGGGAGCGAGCATATCGTTGCAATTCTCGATCATATTGCCAAAAGAGGGATACTCATTTGAGAACTGACCGCGGTCGAACTGCACAGCGGGTTCGCCGGCATTGGGAGCGGGTTGGAAATCGCTGGCGATAGTCTGAATCTGGTCGCCGCGATGGAAAGTGAGGGTCACGAAGTCATCGGGGCGGATATCCTGCTGCTGACGGATAGTAACGTAAGCTTCAGGGCAATATCCACACCAGAGGCCTGTGTATTCCTCCACGAGAGTACGCTTGCGGGGAATCCAGGGACGCGAAACGATTGTGAAATCAGCCTTATTCTTATCGTAGAGGTTGGCCTGACCGTTGATCAGATCGGTAGTGAGGGTCACATTATAGTCGCCGGAAATGACGGGGATAGTGAGGGGGAGACTGACCTCAAGTGATTCCTCGGGCTGAACGGCTGTGGGAAGAGTAAGAGACCCATTGACGGTAGAAGAATTATCGGAATCTCCGGCGTTGACGATAAGCATAGTATAGCCGATAGAGCTGACGGGTTCGCTGCCGTAATTGTAGAAGACACCATTGACGCTTTTCTCCTTGCCGTTTTCGCCATATACATTGGGCTGAGGAGAGAAGACGCCACCGCGTTCCGGTTTCTGCCCGCGAAGAATCACGCGCATCGTGCTGACGGCCTGATTTGAAACAGCGAGATCCTGCCATTCCTTATGCTGAGCGATAGGAGGAGTGGTAGTGCTTGCCGGATAGCTTGAGTGCATATACAGGCCACCCTGGGGAGCCGGAGAGGGAGTGATGGAGACGGGATATTTCTTAGTCCAGGCATTGAGCTTGGTGACGGTAAGGGTGTAACCGACGTAGACACCCTCTTCAGGAATCACGTAAGGTTCGGGGAAAGTGATATCGAGGCGATACTGAGGATTTTCCTCCGTGCCTACATTCTTGATTTCACCCGGCACACCTTCGGGGTCGCCGATGTCGGGGACGTTATCATAGGTCTTGGGGCTGACAAAGAGTTCGGAAGTGAGCCATGCCTTACCGACGGGAGCAACTTCACAACCGGCAACTACCGGGATATCGACGCTGATACCAATAACTTCATAGCCAACATACATAGGATTGTCGAGACGGATGGCCACGTCGTTGTCGACGAGTCGGCCCCAGCCTATAGCCTGCGTAGCTTCTCCGGGGGTAGCATAGGAGAATACGGTGTCGTCAGCAGCCTGCGTCAGCAACGAGGGAGCTGCAAGAACCAAGCCTGCTGCGAGAGTAAAAAATTTTTTCATTAAGTTATTCGCTTATAAGTTAAATATAGTTCGTCGGAAAGATACGGAGCGAGAGTCTGCAGAAATCGGAAGAATTGCAGAATCTTGCTGGCTCCGATGATACAAATATAAACAAAATAAATGAGATGAGCATAAAAATATGCCCATCTCATTCAAAATATTCTTAATAATCGAGGAAAATCTTAAAGTTTTGCCTTAATGGCCTCGGTCTCCTTTTCGTAGCCGGGTTTTTCGAGAAGAGCGAACATGTTCTTCTTATAAGCCTCTACGCCGGGCTGGTTGAAGGGGTTGACACCGAGGATATAGCCGCTGATTCCACAAGCCTTCTCGAAGAAATAGATGAGGGCACCGAGAGTGTACTCATCGAGTTTGTCGAGTTCGATACGGATGTTGGGGACACCACCTTCGACGTGGGCGATCTTAGTGCCGAGTTCGGCCATCTTGTTTACTTCGTCGATATTCTTTCCGGCGAGATAGTTGATACCGTCGAGGTTTTCAGCATTCTCGGGGACGCGGACAGAAACAGCAGGCTTCTTCACAGAGAGCACAGTCTCGAAGATAGTGCGCTCACCTTCCTGAATCCACTGACCCATAGAGTGAAGATCGGTAGTATTGTCGACGCTTGCGGGGAAGATACCCTTACCCTCCTTGCCTTCGCTCTCGCCATAGAGCTGCTTCCACCATTCAGCGAAGTAGTGGAGTTTGGGATTGTAGTTGACGAGGAGTTCGATCTTCTTGCCGTTGTTGTAGAGGGCATTGCGGACACGAGCGTAGGTCTCGGCGATATTGTCGGGACCGGGGTGTTCGGTAGCGGTCAGCATATCGGCGGCACCTGCGAGAAGCTTCTTGATGTCGTGGCCTGCGACGGCGATGGGGAGAAGGCCTACGGGAGTGAGTACGGAGAAACGTCCGCCTACATTGTCGGGAATTACGTAGGTCTCATATCCTTCCTTATCAGACATTGCGCGGAGCGCACCCTTGTTGGCATCGGTGATAGCAACGATGAGATCCTTTGCAGCTTCCTTACCGGCCTGCTTCTCGAGTTGATCCTTAAGGATGCGGAATGCTATGGCGGGTTCGGTAGTCGTACCAGACTTGGAGATTACGATAATACCGAATTTCTTGCCTTCGAGGAGTTTCTGGAGTTCGGCAGTATATTCTTCGCCGATATTCTGACCGGCATAGACCACCTTCGGCGACTTGGGAGCGGGAGCGTAATAATCAGCGAAGCTGTCGGAAAGAGCTGTAATGACGGCTTTTGCACCAAGATAAGAACCGCCGATGCCGATACATACGACATACTCGCAGTTTTCGCGAAGACGCTCGGCAGTCTTTTCAATGCGGGCAACGAGTTCAGCGGGAACTTCCTTGGGGAGATTTACCCAACCGATAAAATCGGAGCCTGCGCCTGTGCCTTCAGCGAGCTTGGTGATTGCTTCTGTAGCCTGATCTTTGTTTGCCTCAAATTGCTTCTCAGCGAAGTAGACGGCATCTTGAATGTTTAACTGGATTGATTTCATAATATCTTGAATTTGGGTTATTTTTTTGGGTTGGAGTTATGGGGGGGTGAGGAGTTTTCGGGATTTCAGGAGAACGTGTCGGTGATGCGGTCGATTGCTCGACGGGCCGTACGATTCTCATAAAGGATGGCATACATGCAGTCGAGAATCGGCATGTCGACGCGGACTGAGTCGCGATTTATCTCGTAGATGCATTTTGTGCCGTAATAGCCTTCGGCCACCATCGCCATCTCCATCATGGCTGCTTTCACGCTATATCCCTTGCCGATCATGGAGCCGAAATTATGATTGCGCGAGAATTTACTGTAGGCAGTGACGAGGAGGTCGCCGAGATAGGCGGAACGGTCGATATCGCGGTCGGGCATCGGGGAGATCGCATCCACAAAACGTCGCATTTCGCGTATGGCATTGCAGACGAGCATCGCCATGAAGTTATCGCCGGCTTTCATACCGTTGACAATACCGCCCGCTATGGCATACACATTCTTAAGGACGGCTCCATATTCAATTCCGGCTACGTCGGAGGAAATGATGGTCTTTAGTTTGGGGCCGGCGATAAGAGAGGCAAATTCGCGGCTGTGGGCTGTATTGTGGCATCCGATTGTCAGATAACTTAGGCGCTCGAGAGCGACCTCTTCGGCATGACACGGACCACCGATGACCATAAGATGCTCATCATCGCAACCGAACTTCTGAGCGAAGTAGTCGGTCACAATCATATTGACGTCGGGGACAATACCTTTAACCGCAGATACGATATATCGGCCGGCTATGTCGACCGTGATACCATCGGCAATTCCTTTGAAATAAGGAGAAGGGACGGCCACTACCAATGTGTCGGCCAAACGGCATGCCTCATTGATGTCGGACGTAAAGTCGATTCTCTCAATGTCGAAACTGACGTCGGAGAGATATACCGGGTTGTGACGATAGCGGATGAAATCGTCGATACGATCCTGTCGATGGATATACCATACGATACGGTCGCAGTTTTTCAGCAGCAGTTTGGCCAACGCCGTGGCCCAACTGCCGCCTCCAATGACTGCTATTCTGCCTAATTCATTATTCATGATAAGATCATGATTGACCGGCTTTCTACACGGGGAGAGCCGGATAATTGCTGTAATTACTCTTCTGACTCAGCCGCTTCAGCGCCATCTTCCTCTTTCTTAGCACGCTTTTCGGGACGCATCTGGGGGAAGAGAAGCACCTCCTGGATTGTAGGCTGACCGGTCAGGATCATTGCGAGACGATCCATACCGATACCCATTCCGGATGTGGGGGGCATGCCGTATTCAAGAGCGCGGATGAAATCGGCGTCGATGACCATAGCCTCGTCGTCGCCCTTATCGGCAAGACGCATCTGCTCTACGAAGCGCTCATACTGATCGATGGGGTCGTTGAGCTCGGAATAGGCGTTGGCAAGTTCCTTGCCGTTGACCATGAGTTCGAAACGTTCGGTGAGCTCCGGATTGTCGCGATGACGCTTTGTGAGCGGCGACATCTCGATGGGATAGTCGATGATAAATGTAGGCTGGATAAACGAGCCTTCACACTTTTCGCCGAAGATTTCGTCGATAAGTTTGCCTTTGCCCATTGAGGGTTCGACCTCGATGCCGGCTTCCTTGCAGAAAGCGCGGAGTTCATCTTCCGACTTACCGGTGATGTCGAAGCCCGTGGCATCCTTAATGGCCTGAGTCATAGTGATGCGCGGATAGGGTGCCTTGAAGTCCACTTCGTGGTCGCCTATCTGCACTTTCGTCGTGCCGTTGACGTCGAGGGCGATCTTCTCGAGCATTTTCTCGGTGAAGCTCATCATCCAGTTGTAGTCCTTGTAGGGAACGTAGATTTCCATACATGTGAATTCCGGATTATGAGTGCGGTCCATGCCTTCATTGCGGAAGTTGCGGGAGAATTCATACACACCGTCGAAGCCGCCAACGATAAGGCGCTTGAGATAGAGTTCGTTGGCGATTCGGAGATAGAGGGGGATATCGAGCGCGTTGTGATGAGTCACGAACGGACGCGCGGCAGCCCCGCCGGGAATCGACTGGAGGACGGGAGTGTCAACCTCAGTGTAGCCGAAAGAGTTGAAATATTCGCGCATGGAGTTGAACATCTTCGTGCGCTTCTCGAATATTTCCTTTACTCCCTTGTTGACAACGAGGTCGACGTAGCGGCGACGATAACGGAGTTCGGGATCAGTGAAGGCATCGTAGGCTTTGCCATCCTTCATCTTCACAATCGGGAGCGGACGCAGGCTCTTGCCGAGGAATGTGATTTTCTCGGCATGGATAGTGATCTCCCCCATCTGAGTGCGGAAGACGAAACCTTCGACACCGATGAAGTCACCGATATCCATAAGTTTCTTGAAGACTACGTTGTAGAACTCCTTGTCCTCACCGGGACAGAGGTCGTCGCGGCTGACATAGACCTGAATACGGCCGTGGCCGTCCTGGAGTTCCATAAAAGAGGCCTTACCCATTATGCGACGGCTCATGATACGGCCGGCTACGCGCACCTGACGCGGGGGAGTAAGATCGTCGGAGAAATTTTCGCGGATTTCGTCGGTATGTCCCGTCACTTCATATTCAGCGGCGGGGAAGGGATCGATCCCGCGTTCGCGAAGCGCCTCCATCGAGCGGCGGCGCACAATTTCCTGTTCGCTTAATTCCTGATTGTTTGCCATTATATGCTGTATTGTCTAAATTTTTCTAAATTGCCTAAAGATGAAATATTCTACAAAATTAGCAAATATTTCCTTATTTCGGAAGAGATTTGGCAATCTTGATGAAGTCTTCGACTCCGAGGCGCTCCGGGCGGAGCGACATCATCTCAGTCTGCATGATAGGATTGTCGGCGCCAAGAAGACCTTTGAGGGAGTTGCGGAGAGTCTTACGACGCTGACCGAAAGCCATCTTGACTACCTTTTTGAAGTCGCGTTCGTCGACTCCGAGTTCCTTTCGGCGATTGCGCGTCAGGCGGAGGACTCCGCTCATGACTTTCGGCGGCGGAGAGAAGACTCCGGGCGACACGTTGAAGAGATATTCGCAGTCGTACCACGCCTGAAGCAACACCGAGAGGATTCCATAGACCTTCGAACCGGGACCGGAACATATCCTTTCGGCCACCTCCTTCTGCAACATTCCGGCTACGACAGGGATCTGCTCCTTATAGTCGAGTACCTTAAAGAATATCTGAGAAGAGATATTATAGGGATAATTGCCGATAAGCGCAAACTGGCGGCCATCCATAAGATCGTCGAGGTCGAGACGCAAGAAGTCAGCCTCCACCACTTTCAGATCCGGCATTTCGCGGGCAAGATATCCGACACTTTCAGAGTCGAGCTCTACGGCAGTAACGTCGCGACCGGCCTCTACCAGAAAGCGCGTGAGGACGCCCATGCCCGGGCCGATCTCCATGACGGGCAATTTACCCCATTGCTCGGCACGCTCGGGCGCTCCGGCCACTTCCGAACGGACCGCGTCGGCCTTCAGCACTTCGGGAGATATGGTCGAAGCTATTCGGGCAGCGATATTGAGATCGGTCAGGAAATGCTGACCGAGATTTTTCTTTGCTCTGACTTCCATACGTTATCATTTTAAGCGACAGAAGGAA
The DNA here is from genome assembly GCA_014801585.1 of Bacteroides sp. GTDB lineage: Bacteria > Bacteroidota > Bacteroidia > Bacteroidales > Muribaculaceae > Lepagella. The sequence continues at coordinate 37,293 of JAAVDX010000039.1, read as the reverse complement.
CAGGCACTGCGCCTATTCCGTCTGTCATTATAACGCTTTTAAGCTTATTTCAGTTTTTTAGCCACATCTTTCGGGAGACCGTCTTCATTGACGAGGACTCCGATTGTCTTTTCGAGGAAATAGGGTTCGGAGACGTAGAAGTAGCCGTCGTAGATCTGATTCGTATCCCAGGAATTTTTCACTTTGTAATATCGGTTGCCTTCCTGGTCGGTGGCAGTGCCGACGATTTCCATACCATGGTCATCGGTAGTAGTGAAGTTATCGTAGGCGGTCTGACGATCGGCCTGAGTGATTGTGCGCTCCTTGCAGGGACCACTGACTTTATTCTTCTCCTTCTCGCGGTCGGCGTCGGAGAGTTTCACCCAACGAGACAATTCTGTGTCGTCCATATCACCTTCGGTCTTCTCTTCCGGTAGCACGGCGTAGCCCTCATACCATTTGAAGGTAGGTTCGGAGACGTCGGCAGCCCAACCGATAGTGTAGCCGTTGGCGAGAGCGTTGTCGACCGAGGCCTTAAGTTCCTCCATGGGAATATTCCAGCTGGGAGCCCAGCGCCAGTTGTCGGGGATTTCGAGAGCGAACTGAGTATAGAAGGGATGATGGGTATAGCTCGTCAGCAGTCGGAACTTTTTGCCGTCGAGGCCGAGCGATTTTGCAAACTCTTTGGGAGTGTAGGTCTTACCCTTATACGTGAAAGTCTCGGGGAGTTTGCCGAGGTAGGCATCGAGAATTCCGTCGACACCGGCTTCCCATGCGGTGGAGAGTTTCTTATTTGGATTTGTGAGGATGGCATCGAGATATGCCTTGAGAGCGGCCGCCATCTCATAATGGTAGTGTTTGGGTTCGCCGTAGTTGAGACCGGCGTAGGCCTCTTCGGGGACGATACCATAATCGTCGAGCGCACCGAGCACATCGGCAAAGCCTCCGCCCTGTGCAAAGTTGATCATTCCGCCGGTGCGGATATATTTGCGTGCCTTTTCCTTATAATTGTGGCGCACGATGAACATCTCAGAAAGATCCATCTCTTCCCCTCCGCGCCGCAGCACGTCGGATTCGAGTTGGGCAACTCCGGAGAAAGCCCAGCAAGTGCCGGACTTATTCTGGTCTTTTACAGAGGTATGAGGATTGATCTTCACGTCGGTGAATACGAATCCGATGCTGTCCTTTTCAGCGACAGCTTCGTCAGCCGCGGGAGCCTCCATATATGTAGCGGAAGCCGAGAGGGATGTAGCGGCTAAAGCAAGCGCAAGAAAGTATCTGTTCATTAGATGTGAAATTCTTAAGTGTTAGATTTTCCGTAAAGTTAACATTTTTTTGCGGCAATGCCAAATTATCGGGAATGAAAGTAGAAAAAGGGTCGGTAATCTTCAGGTGAGATTACCGACCCTTTCTGTGGGATTATCGTTGTAGTCGTTATCAGTCGAAAGGAGCTATTTTGCGCAGATAATAGTCGCGGAGGTCAGTCCAGCGGTAGTAGGGGCCACTGACGGGCTTCGCCGGAAGCGTTACCTCCTTTTCGTTGACCATCGCTTTGACGAGCACGTCTCCCCCGGCAGGATTACGATAGAAGATTATCTGCATGTTGCCGGCCATAGGAATAAGGTCGTAGCTTCGCATCCCGGCAGCTTCCGCTTCTTCAATTGTGGCAAACTCCCGACCGAGTCCATCGGCCTCTGTCAGAGTAATGAAATTGATGAGGATACCGTCGTGGCCATAGCGCAGATTCGCACTCGGGCGGATGGAGTTGATGGCTGTATCGGCGCTTTCTATGATGTTGCGAAGAAGATTGCGCTGGGTGAAGGGCATCCGGCCCTCAGTGAGAGGAGAATTGATGGAATGAAGCGTCCACATCCCATTGTCGTAGCGCCAGGCGTTGCGGAGTTCGTCGGCTGAAAACACGCGGTCGAGGAGCCAGGGCTGCCCGGAATGACTCTGAGTGTTGGCCAATACCCAATAAAGATAGGGCATCAATCCCGGAGCGACACTGTCGCGGGCAAACTGCTTATCCTTCACGAGTCGGGAAAGATAATCGTCGCCTATGGCATGGCGCTCGCGATAATCTTTGAGCACGGTAGCCTCGGCGCGATCCTTTATCTCCCATGCAGGGCGGTCATCGTAGTTCATGAAGCGCATGTCGGCCTGAGAGGCATCGGAGGAGATATTGACTCCGGGAGCAACTTCCGAAATACCCTGCAATCCGTTGAGCATGGAGAGAATGCAGCGGATGACGATTGTAGACTTGGCATCGACTGCGGCCGAGTCGCAGAAGATCTCGGGATAGTTGCGAGCCATCCGCCGGCCGATAGCCCTATGCTGAAGCGCGCCGATATCGGAGAGTTCACCAAGTCGGTTCCGGGAAGCTTTTTCGATGTCGCGCAAAGCTGCAAGGGTCTCTTCTCCGAGCGGGGTCAGCAAACCCGCTTTTTCGGCTTTTTCGAGATTGCGTACGGGGGTCAGGTAATCGTTGCCGCCAATCAGCCAGCGCGAACCGTGACGGCCATAATGTTCCAGATGGAAAGGGAAATATCCGGCAGGAGGGGGAGTCTGTACCGGAGGTTCGTTGTCGAGATAGGGATAGGCCCGGAGATTACCCGACAGTTTGCGGGCATCGGTCTCCTCCTGAGCAGGGAGAGAGGTTTTTCCGACTGCACTCAGCGAGATAAGGAATCCGAGCGATAACAGCAATAATTTCTTCATGAGGGTATGGATAAGAAAATTTTGGAATTATACACTTCATTGAAAAACCCCATCTGATAAAAGCTTTTGACAGAATTTATCAGATGGGGTCGAAATAAGTCGGTTGGAATAGTGATAAGTGTTTCTTATTTTCAAGAGCTACTTATCAGCGGATGATGACCTTTTCAGTCTTGCCACCGGCAACGTGGAGATAGATGCCGGGAGCCGACGGACGGCCGGGGAGCTGCACACCCTGGAGAGTGATCCAGCGCTCTGCGGCGTCGGTATCGATAGCTACAGAAGACACACCGGTCGGGACAGAGAGGTCAAGGAGAACTTTCTTAGTCCATGCGGAAGTATTAAATGATTCTGCATCAGCCGGTACGGCCTGTACGCGATATTCATACTTTGCATTTTCGGTCAGGCCGGTAACGGTGAAGTTCTTGGCGGTGATACCGGTGAAGAGACGAGTCTCCTCCTTGGGAGCACGCATGCGGGCAGCGTCGGCAGAGTATTCTCCTGAATAGATCGCAACGTTCTGAATCCAGAAGCGCTTCTTAGATGCAGTCATTTCGAATTTTACCTTGAAAGACATGCCGGGAGTCGCGGAGAAAGTCACATAGCGATCGGAGTAGTTAGCACCGAGGGCGATATCTTCCGACTGAAGAGCAGTGCCGTTGGAGTTGAGAAGGCTTACGCGCACTGAAGAGTTATCATTGTTATAGTACTTACCGGAGAATTTCACGGTGATAGTCTCGTAATCCTCGTTGGCAGTCAGCGAGGGCGAAGTGAGGGTGCCGTTCTGTTTGGAAGAACCGATACGGATGGCATTCTCTTCATAGGATGTATAGCCGGTAGTGGTCCACTTATTGTTTTCAGTAGCGAAAGAGGTTTCGTTGAGGAGCACGTAGGGATTCTCGATGTAGGGAGCCACCTCAAGATTGTAGGAGCCGACATTCTCGTCGCCACATTCCCAAGAGAAAGCAGCGGAAGTTGTAGAAAGTACGCTGTGGGAAAGAGCGGAGGGAGCGTCAAGAGCGGGGAGCGCACCCTTCATAGCATAGAAAGAGATAGTGCCGTCGGAATTTTTCTTTATTTCGGTGATCGGCTTCGACATATAGCCACCTTTGTTGACCTTAGCTGCGGGAGTAGAGGAATCGGTCAGTTCGGTAGCAGTGCCATAGGGCCAAAGGTCGCCGAGCAGATCAGCCTCGTTGATAATGTAGTAGGTTTCGCCATAATAGGTCTGCTTATCAATGCGGAGGCTATTGTCAGCGGGGATTACGGTAGCGCGCTGGAGATCGTAATCGTTGACGGTATTGCCGGTCCAGGCATCGTTGGAGTAAGTGAAGTGGGTGATGAGCATACCTTCTGTGGGCATATAAGCATCCCACCCCTGCTTCTTACGGTTTTCGAGAATGTAATATTCGTTGGGGTCGGCGTCGTTGGTGACTTTCACGGCCATATCCGTAGCCTCACTCTTGAGATTCATGGGGGTGAGGGTGTAGAGAGTGTTGGGTTCAGCCTCGGGGATTTCGATCCATCCCATAAACTCCTTTTCGTAGGCAGAATAGCCGATAGGAGTAAAACCGTCGTCGTTGTAAGAGCCGTTGTCCATCAGCGACCAGTTGCCCATTCCGAAGTGGGGGCCATACTGAGTGTCGTAGAAGTCGGGAAGGCCGAGACAGTGGGAGAATTCGTGGCAGAATGTACCGATACCGTCGATCTGCGAGAGATCCTGACCATAGAGTTCGTTGAAAACAGCGAAAAGATTCACCTTAGTGCGGTCGAGAGTAAGAGCCTTTCCATAGTCGGACTCATCGAGCTGCCACTGGCAGGGCCATACAGAATCCTCGCAATTGTCGTCGTAGGAAGAAGCCTCACCGTCGCCGGCATAAAGCACGATTACTACATCGCACTCTCCGTCGCCGTCATTATCATATTTAGAAAAATCCACGGAAGAGTCGAGTCCGAGACAGCCTTCAGCGACCATTCGGCCTACGGCTTCATCGTTGCCCCAATAGTCGTTGCCGCCGTAATCGGCACGTTTTCCGGTAAGAGTAATGGGACCATAGACGTCAAACTGAGGAGTAAATTTACCGTTGGACTGGTCGACGAAATACTGATGGGCAGAAGTAGCTCCTTCTGCGAAGAAAGAATTGAAGGTAGCTTTAGGGTCGTTGTCCTTAAATTTGTAGTCGCTATACTGCACCAATAGCACCGGCACCCGGGGAGAGCCGATATGGGGGACCTGACTCTGATTCTCCTGAGCAGCACGGAGAGTAGGGAGATTGCAGCGGTTGCGTCGAGCGACGCCGGCGGCATGGCGCTCTGCAACCTCAGCCTGTGAAATGGCACGATAGAAACCGTCGGCGCCACGCTTTACGATGCGGCCTTCAGAATCGATAAGATTGTGGGAAAATTCGTCGCCCACGAGAGTGAGCTGAATTTTAGAGCCGTCGGGCTGGGTCATTGTGCGGACTCCCTGGCGGGCCGGAACGGCCCATGAAGAGACAGCAATCCCCGCCGCGAGGGCAAGTAATGAAAATCGCTTCATATGTATTGATTGTTTGATTGAATTATTTAGTCAGAACTATCCTTAATCGGATATAAATTCGGAATGGAGAGAAAAACTTACGCGAAGTTAATAAAAAAATAAGAGATAATAGCGAAAATATTTGGAGAAAAAGAAAAAAAATATTAACTTTGCATTCGCTAAGGGATTCTAAGAGGCTCTTAAGCCTTGCGAATCCGGAGCAAAAATAATAAAACATCAGAATCATTTCCATCTTTCGGAGAGGTGGGTGAGTGGCTGAAACCACCAGTTTGCTAAACTGACGTAGGAGCAATCCTACCACGGGTTCGAATCCCGTCCTCTCCGCTAAAAAAGAGCCGAGCGTTTTCGCCCGGCTCTTTTTTATTTATCGCTCTTCTTTATTTATCGTATGTTCTCACGGGCGAATGTGGAGGCCCATTGCTCCAGTTCGGGAGCGTCGAGGATGCGGATATGATCGGCGAGGCTGATGTAGAAGCGCCCTACCCCTTCGGGGGAACGGACGGTGTCGTGATAATACCAGACGTTGGAATCACCTTTGCAGGGACTGACATTCTCACGGGTGCGCGGATATTCTTCCAGCATCCGAGTCTTGGCATAATAGTCGAGCTGCAGGCTGATCTCCATATCGCTGTCGCCATAGGCATGAAAAGCATCTACGGGAATCGGGCGATGAAGGTGAGAATAGGTCCAGCGTGAGGATTCATCCACCTCTACATAGCCGATCCGGGAGATACGCAATGGGCGGCAGATCATCGATTCGCAGTCGAGACAGAGGGCCAACCCCTCTTCCGGCATCACTTTATAGGGCTCTACCCGAAGGTCGGCCACCAATCCGCCTCCTTCATCGGCATAACTTTTTACTACCGCTACGCGACGCTTCGACATCGCATGCTGCAACTGAATGATGGATGCGGCTTTATTGCGGTCGCGAAGCACTTTCTTCGCCATCAGTTCGGCTTTGGTGCGATCGGACATTTCGCGCGTTTCGCGGTCGAAACGCTGGTAGGCTACGTCGCCGAGTTCGACCACCCGGAAGGGATGAGACTCTACGCGGATTACGATGACTTTATCATCATAGGCCGTATCGATATGAATGTAGTTCATCACGTCCTCGCCGAATTCGCGGATAAGAGGGTCGAGGATGTGTACGCGGGTATAGGAGTCGATGCTGCCACACTTGAGGAACTGGAAATCCTGATCCAGACCTATCACATAGCCCGAATCGCTCACACCGAGATAGACGGTGCCGCCGGTGGTGGAATTAAGGAAGCCGCAGATTGCGCGGAAGACGTTGTGGGTCTGCTGAATCTGGTTGGGCTGCATGTTATAATCAGGGGGAAATACCATAGAGGACTTGAATTCCATAGTCTGGTTTTCCATTCCGATATATGCGCGGCCGTCGGCTTCGAGATCGACGTCATCTTCATTATCGATAGAGAGGGTCTGAATAATCTCACGCTTGATAATATTCAGAGAGGCCGGAGAGAGAGTATCCTGGACGGAGTTGGCGGCCTGAATAAGTCGGGCGAGCTTCGGGAGCAGTGGGTCGGCCTCTTCGTCAGTGGCCTGCTCGATTGTGCGGAAAAGGAGTTCGGAATAGTCCTTGCGTCCGTATTCCTTCAGCAGGTCGAGGATGGAGAGGCGAAGTCGGACGGCATGTGTATCCTTAAAATCGGGAGCGGGTTCGGGATTAAGGTCGTCCATGGGCATTCCGTCGGCGAAAGCCACGACTCCTCGCAAGTAGGTCATCGTGAATTTCAGGAATTCCGAGAAAGTATGATCACCGAGGAGTTCGGCCAATACCCTTGCGTTGGCAAGATATTTGAGGCGTTCGGAGGGGCGGCGCAATTCCTTCTGATGAACGTAGAAGAGCCGGGGCAGGAGCGCGAGCAGACCGCGTGGAATCTTAGGTTCTTCGGGTTGTATATTTTCAGGTTCTGCCACTTCGGGGGTGGAATCTACGAAAGCCTGGATTGCATCGAATCTTACTTCATGCTCATCAAAATCGAGAATAGGATTGAAATCCTCCTCTTCTACGTCGCCTACTATTTCGGCATTGATCTTGCCATAGTTGGGACCGTAATCATAGTTGTGGATTCTGAGCATGGCCACATCGCCGGGCTTATAGCGCTCATCTACATATGTGCAGACGCCGACGCCACGCGCAGTGAGCCAATAGGCATAATTGCGATAAGCGATTTTCATAAGAGCCATGAAACTTCCGGCATCGGCATCCGGATATTCCGAGCGCATATCCTCTACGAGAAACCGGAGCAGTTGGCGCTCGAAATTGAAGAGAGCCTGCGAGCCGTTATTGCCTGTATAAGTGACAGAGAGCCGATTGCCAACGCGGAGATTTTTATAAAGAATATCGGTCTTATAAAGTGCGACTGACTTTTCACGGAATTCTATTATGCCTTTCAGGGATTCGATATTGGGGTCGACTGTGGCGACGGAGATACGACCGTTGTAGGCAATATGAGTAATCTCCACGACTGTATCATCGCCGGGAGATAGCGACCGGACGCGACGCGATTCCTCGATCTTAAGGGGCTGGCGCTGACGATTGATAAAATCATTGATAAACCATTCAGCAGCCGAATGAGACTGAGCGTCGTTGAATTTAAGTTTGTCGGCGCTTGAAGTGCCGATGCGGCAACCGACGGGAGTCTCCAGACTATATGCAAATTTTGAGTGACGCTCATCCTTCAGAGTGGCGCCGGTAGCAGTCAGAATCAATCCGCTGCAATTGAGCCATGCACGGCCACATTCTTCGAAAATCATTTGGTTGTCCATAGGGTCGCTTATCTGGGCATGATCTATGACCATGTGGACAAAGATGGCGGGTTTGTAATGGATTACGTCGCGGAAGGTGACGCCGGGACTTCCGATTGAGGCAGCTCGCAGAGCTTTGCCGGCTTTTTCAATAATTTTGTCGCTGAGATCGGGGAAGCGTAGATGAAGCTGGAGTAGGAGGGCAATAAAAATTTCTTTGGCCCTTTCCGGAGATGTGGCTACGATAAGACTGGCGGTAAGAAGTCGGATATTAAAGTCGAGAGTGTCGGTATCGGGTTCTTCGGCAAACATTTTATAACTTTCAATCTCTTTAAGCAGGTCGGAACATCGATCATTAAAAAGATTTAATGTCGTCTCATAGAAGAGGTCGTGGTCTTTTTCAAGTCTTGCTTTGTAGAGATAATTAAGGAGTGGCACAAAATTGTCGTCGACATATTCTTTCTTAAGGTCTAACCAAAGGGGTATTTCATTCATGATTTCAATAAATTAGATGGATCAGATATTACTAAAATAAATTATATGCAAAGTTAGCAAAAAAAGTTAAAATGCGATACTTTCATCACGAAAGTATCGCATTTTAGCAGCGGAAAAATCTAATTTTCACTTATTCACTAATCTCAACAATCAGAGAGTAGAGATATTGCTACTCATTCCACTGCGACTTACCAATATTCAACCAAACAATCATTCGGTTATTGATTCGCTTACCGCTCCGATAAGGAGTGAGCAATGACGATAAATATATGGTGTGACCGTCATCTATATTACTCCTCTGAGCAATGGATGAAACGAAAAACCAAATGTGAGGCTATGCTGTTCCCACAGTTTTGAAAAGCCTTTCAGAATCAATATCTATAAAGCCATTAACCCGGTGGATTCAGATTCTGAGATAATCATTCAAGTAACGCATCAAAAGGAATCCGAGACCGGGCTGAGTCACATTACCGATGCAAATATCGGTAAATTTTTACAATTTGCAAAATATTTTGAGATTTATTTTTAAAATTTTTCAAAATATTTTAGGACATATATATCATTTTGACATATTTCTTTATTCTGCTATACATTTGACAAATATCAATTTGTCAATTAAATTAACTGATTTTGGTTGAGGAGATGAAAAAATGGTTTCAAAAAAGAAGTTATCGACGGATGAATCAATGGATAAGTTGCGAATAGAGTGGCAAAATGCAATAATCATAAAAAAATCGGCGTCACCGCTAAGAGCGGGACGCCGAAATTATTTTGTCATTAAGACGAGAGAGTCTCGAATTAACCGTTGACCTTCTTCATGTAGGAGATGAGGTCGAGCACCTTGTTGGAGTAGCCGATCTCATTGTCGTACCAAGAGATTACTTTCACGAAGTTGTCGGTCAAGTAAACGCCTGCAGTAGCGTCGAAGATAGAAGTGAGGGGGCAGCCGAGGAAGTCGGAAGAAACGACAGCATCCTCAGTGTAGCCGAGCACACCCTTGAGTTCGCCTTCAGAAGCAGCCTTCATTGCAGCGCAGATAGCCTCTTTAGTAGCGGGCTTTTCGAGGTTGCAAGTGAGGTCAACAACAGAAACGTCGAGAGTGGGGACACGCATAGAGATACCAGTGAGCTTACCGTTGAGCTCGGGGATAACTTTACCTACAGCCTTAGCAGCACCGGTAGAAGAGGGGATGATGTTGCCGGAAGCGGCACGACCACCACGCCAGTCCTTCATAGAGGGACCGTCGACAGTCTTCTGAGTAGCAGTAGTAGAGTGAACTGTAGTCATGAGGCCTTCCTTGATGCCGAAGTTCTCGTGGAGCACCTTAGCGATCGGAGCGAGACAGTTAGTAGTGCAGGAAGCGTTAGAAACGATCTGAGTTCCGGGAACGTAAGAAGTCTGGTTAACGCCTACTACGAACATGGGAGTGTCGTCCTTAGAAGGAGCGGACATAACGACGTACTTAGCGCCTGCCTCGATGTGAGCCTGAGCTTTCTCCTTAGTGAGGAAGAGACCGGTAGACTCAACAACGTATTCTGCACCGGCTTCGCCCCAGCCGATTTCCTTCGGGTCGCGGCATGCAGTCACGCGGATGGGCTTGCCATTGACGATGAGGAGGCTCTTTTCGAGATCATAGTCAACAGTGCCGTCGAAACGACCGTGCATTGTGTCATACTTCAGCATGTAAGCCATGTAGTCAACGGGAAGGAGGTCGTTGATAGCTACAACCTCAAGATCCTCTCTCTTAGTAGAGGCACGGAATACAAAACGTCCGATACGGCCAAAGCCGTTAATACCGATTTTTGTCATTGTTACTTATTATTTTTTATATTTTTGGGTTGGTTTCTATATAGTCTGTTAAAAATTTTTAATCGCTTCTGCGATACTTTTCTGATTTTTTTGTTATATATGTAGCAATTCACTTCTTGCTCTTTTGACAATATTTAAATATTGCCTGAGAATCAGGGAATTGTGCATGAGCAAAATCGGGTCCGCAGCCTGGTTAAGAATTTTTACCTTTTAAAAAACCTTGAAGTAAGCCTTAAAATCTTACTTTCAAATGCAAAATTAGCAAAAAAATTTCTAATTTCGCAGTCATAGGTCTAAAAATAGGTTAAATTTTTGATTCCGGCAGGGTTTATACTCTTATTCAGAGGTAATAACCCGGGATTCCGACAGAGATAGGCCTGATAGAGGCCGCTTGACCATGCTATCTATATATATAACTATAAACACACAAAAATTATCGCGACATGAGCAAATTTTTAACTGATTTTAAAGAATTTGCCCTCAAGGGCAATATCGTTGACATGGCTGTCGGCGTCATCATTGGCGGAGCTTTCGGCAAGATCATCACCTCTCTCGTAAACGACATTATCATGCCCGTCGTATCTCTGGCTACAGGCGGTGTGAATTTCACTGATAAGAAAATCGAGCTCAGCCCGGCTGAGATGGATGCTGCCGGAGAAGTTGTGAAAGAGGCAGTAACGTTCAATTATGGTATGTTTATCCAGAACATCGTAGACTTCTTCATCATTGCAATCTGCATTTTCGTAGCGATCCGCATGGCTATGAAACTCAAGAAGAAGGAAGCCGAGCCCGAGCCGGAACCGGCTGCTCCGGAACCTACTAAGGAGGAAGTGCTGCTGACAGAAATACGTGACCTTCTTAAGCAGGATGTAGACGCTAAGAAGTAATTCCGATTCCGGTATATCCGGGAATACACGAAACAGATAGCTATTCCGACTGCCACACACGGACAGTAGCGTTGGTAGCTATTACGGATAATAATCAAGAAACTCCCCACATTGGCAATTGCGCTATGTGGGGAGTTTTTATCTACTTTATAGGGAGGATACTACTGATTATTTGAGCATTGTAGCCTGACCGTTGATTATATATAGACCTGCGGGGAGGTCGAAGAGTGAGGAGACGGGAGCATCCTTGAGGAGAGTGACGCCACCCATGGTCACTACAGTCACTGTCTCGGGCATGCTTTCGGATTCGCCTGCAACTTCGGGAGCGGTGACGCCGGTAAGGGTAGGATCGATTACTACGTGCTGAATGAGCTGACGGGAATCGTCGATATCACAGATGAATGTACCTCTGGGTACATAGACGTCAAATTCTTCTGCCTTGGCAGAGGTCAGAGCGGGAGTGATATGACAGATTGCGACGCATCCGCTATTGAGATCGACGTCAGCCTGAGTAGAATAGGGGTCGGCTTCGGCCTTTACGATCTCGAAGCTTACTTCGTAGTTTTTCTGCTTGCGCCAGAACTTGTCGTAGACTCCGGGTTCTTCGGCAGCGGAAGTGAAGGGGAATTCCAGAGTGTGGGCATAGGGGAAGTAGATGGCAAACTCTGAAAGCTCACTGACGATGGGTACGCCGGCAGTGACGGGTTCTGCGGGTGAGGGTACGATGCTGAGACGATAGATATAATCGACGTTGTTCCAGGCTTCGATGATGTCGCCGGGTTCATGGCCTTCATAGGGATCTTTATAGTTGGGATCATCCTCGTCGGGCTCGGCCGGAGTGCCGAAATAGTCGGGATCATAGAAGGGGCCTGTAGCAGAGAAGCTTGATTTGCCGATTTTGATCATGTAGTTGCCGGGAGTGGTGAAGGGTTCAGAGACTGATGCCGTCATCTTTACAGTGCGTGAGCCACGGATGGCCTGAGTCGGGATCGACCATGAGAACACACGCTCACCTTGCTGACCTTTTGAGTCGACCTGAAAGAGACTCGGGCTACGCATAAACTGTCCGAAGGTGATACCTTCGGGAAGAGTCATCTCGATATCACCCACCTCATACACTTGATTATCGATGCTGTTGGCAAGGATGTTAACTTCGGGGAATGGGATAAGATTCTTGAGATAAGTGACCCGATATTCAGGGTTAAGACTTGTTGAGCCATCTTCATAGACAAGCGTCAGGGCACCGGCAGTCACGACCATCTCATACTGACCGGGAGTCATGAAATTGAAGTTTGAGCTGCTCCAGTCCCATGTGATGGTATTGCCTTCGATCTTCGTATTTTTATCGGAGCCTTTGAGGATATCGGTGCATGTGAAATAGTTCATGCCACCGCGATTGAGCTCCTTGTCGAACGCCTGCTTATTATTGATAATCTCTTTTACTCCGGGGATAGTCAGCGTGATGAGGGACGGCAGAGTTGTGAAGTAGCCGCCTTGAGGTTCGAACACGACATTCGACGCGTCGAGAATCGTGTAAGAGAATTCATAGGCTGCGTTGATATCGGTAGCCTCGTTGAAGGTGAGAAATCCTTCGGGGACTTCCACAGTGTAGAGGCCGGGAGCAGTGTACTTTTTCGTAGAGAAGTTCAGACGTATAGAATTGTCAGACTGCCCTTCCGTAAACTGCTCGAGACGATTTGTCTCGCCGGTAGAAATCGAAGAGATGACATCACCATTGAGGAGCAGGCGTGCAGGTTGCTTACATTCCGGATTGGGCTTAGGGACGGCGGTAAAGTTGAGGAGCGGGGCACCTACTTCTGCCACTACACCCGGAGTCGGACTGACTGAAGTCACTTGTAGCATCTCCTGCGCCAACGTCAGATTGACGCCTCCTGAGAGAGCCAGAGTGGCCAAGGAAAGTTTCAGGATGTTCATAATGTAAAAATGTTTAATAGATAAAAAATTAAGTGATTGATAAAGAGATATATAATAGATACATATGGCGACCGGCGACATGCAGGTCGCCATATGTAGGAGCGTTGTGACTTACTGAATAGATTCTTAGCTACAAATCTAATATGGTGAGCTGACTAATAATTTAGCCGAGATTATCAGACAGGCTAATAATCAGACATTGAAACGGAAGTGCATTATGTCGCCGTCGTTGACGACATATTCCTTTCCTTCGACTGCCATCCTACCGGCTTCTTTGACGGCGGTCTCCGAACCGAGAGAGACAAAATCGTCGTATTTGATTACTTCTGCGCGGATGAAACCCTTTTCAAAGTCAGTATGGATAATTCCGGCTGCCTGCGGAGCTTTTGTACCTCGCATGAAGGTCCATGCGCGAACTTCGTCGGGGCCGGCCGTGAAGTAAGTCTGAAGGTCGAGGAGTTTATAGGCAGCGCGGATGAGACGGCTTACGCCGGATTCCTCAAGGCCTATTTCTTCAAGGAATTCCTTGCGTTCTTCCCACGTGTCGAGTTCGGCAATTTCGCTTTCAGTCTTGGCCGCAACGATCATCAGGTCAGAGTCTGAGCCTTCGATTGCTTTGCGCACCTCTTCTACATAATGATTACCTTCGACGGCTGCCGAATCGTCGACGTTGCAGACGTAGAGCACCGGTTTGTTGGTCAGCAGGAAAAGTTCTTTGGCATATTTCTGCTCATCCTTGGTCTCGAAAGTCACGCTGCGAGCGGGGCGACCCTGCTCGAGAGCCTCCTTATAGGCTTTCAATACCTCCACTTGCATCTTGGCAGTCTTGTCGCCACCGGTCTTGGCAGCCTTCTCGGTCTTTGCCAGACGGTTGTCGATTGTCTCAAGGTCTTTTATCTGGAGTTCGTAGTTGATAATCTCCATGTCGCGGACGGGGTCGACCGTTGTATCGACGTGGGTGATATTATCATCGTCGAAGCAACGTAGCACGTGAAGGATAGCATCAGTCTCACGGATATTGGCAAGAAACTTATTTCCAAGCCCCTCGCCCTTTGATGCACCCTTTACGAGACCGGCGATATCTACGATTTCCACCGTAGCAGGGACGGTAGATTTCGGCTGACACATCTCCACGAGTTTGGTCAGTCGGTCGTCGGGGACAGTGATGACTCCGACGTTAGGTTCGATAGTGCAGAAGGGGAAATTAGCCGACTGCGCTTTTGCATTGCTGAGGCAATTGAAAAGAGTCGATTTGCCGACATTGGGCAAACCTACGATTCCACATTTTAAAGCCACTGTTATATCTTGATTTTAATTACTTGTTATCTATTACTTGCTGCTTTGCAACGGGGGTTTCTTCCCATAGATATAGTCGGTCGGAAAGGCGTATCTTTGCCGGAACCGGCATTGCGAATACGTCGCCTTTCTTTACTACGGGCACCGGGTCATACTCCAGGCGTAATTCTTCGGCTTTGAAGATCAGCGCACCCGTCGTGGGGCCGGTGATGATTACTTCGTCGCCCGGGCGAAGTTCGCCGCTGAGCATCGTGAACTCCCCTACTCCGAGTTTCGGGAAATAGCGGTTGACCTTTGCTATATATCGTTTTACGCGAGTGGCGGAAGAGCCATATTTGCTGCTCCATTCGCCGAGCCGCTGACCCATATAATAGCCGTCCCAGAATCCACGGTTGAAGATTTTCTGCAACCGGCCATCCCATTCTGCGATTTTCTCATCAGAGAAAGTGCCGTCGCAGATAGATTCGAGGGCTTCGGAATAGCAGCGTACGGCTTCAAATACGTATTCCGGACCACGGGCACGTCCCTCGATTTTGAAGACCCGAACTCCGGCATCGACCATTTTATTGAGGAAATGAATGGTCTTCAGATCTTTGGGCGACATGATATATTGATTGTCGACGACGAGTTGTTCGCCCGTTTCGCGATCGGTCACTTCGTAGCTTCTGCGGCATATCTGATTGCAGGCACCGCGATTGGCCGATGAATTCATCTGATGCAGGCTCATATAGCATTTGCCGCTCACTGCCATGCAGAGCGCACCGTGGCAGAACATCTCCAGACGAAGCGGCTTTCCGGCCGGACCTGTCAGTCCTTCACGCTCTATAGCCCGATGGATCTCGCTGACCTGCTCCATATTCAGTTCGCGGGCCAGCACCATCACGTCGGCATATTGCGAATAGAATCTTACGGCTTCGATGTTGGTGATATTGACCTGAGTGGAGATGTGGATTTCCTGTCCGATAGAGCGGGCATATAGAATTACAGCGATATCGGAAGCTATCACAGCTGATATACCGGCCTCTTTGGCCGCATCTACGATCGAATGCATCTTCTCCATATCGGAATCGTAGACTATGGTGTTGACCGTCAGATAGGTCTTCACTCCATGCTCATTGCATATCTCTACGATGCGTCGCATATCGTCGATAGAGAAATTGGAACTCGACCTCGAACGCATATTCAGGCCTTCGATGCCGAAATAGATCGCATCAGCGCCGGCCTCGAGAGCCGCACTGAGTGATTCCCAACTCCCGACGGGAGCCATTATTTCAAAATCCTTACGATTCATATCTTTTTAATTTTCACCTTTAACAGCGGTGTAGATCGTCACCGCTCCCGGGATGAGCGATTTCCATTTCGCATCCGCGAATCCGGATTGAGTCATTATCTCCGTCATGGCACCGCGCTGAGGGGCAGCCTCGATACTTTCGTGGAGATAGGAATAGGCTCGCGGATCACCGCTGACGATGCGTCCGGCTATCGGAATCAGTCCACGGGTGTAGGCTCGATAACCCAGCAGAGGGAGCCATGAGGTAGGTTGCGACAATTCTATCACGCATACCACTCCTCCGGGGCGTAATACTCTCAGCATTTCGGAATAACCTTGCCGGAGATTTTCGAAATTACGTACTCCGTAGGCCACTGTGATGAGATCAAATGAGTTATCCTCAAAATCCATCTTCAGTGAATCTCCTTGTTTGAAATCGAGCAGATTCTGCTCGGAAGCCGGGAGTTCACGGCATTTTTCGCGGGCTATGCGGAGCATACCCTCGGAGAGGTCAAGGCCGGAGATACGAGCCTCGGGATATAGGCGATGGAGCGCAAAAGCCACGTCGCCCGTGCCGGTAGCCACGTCGAGAATCGTCGACGGGTTACGCCCGAGTCTTTCTGCTGCCATCCGCAACGCGCGATTGCGCCAACGGGTGTGCATGCCCAGACTCATGACACTGTTCATCAGGTCATAGGCCGGAGCTATGGAGTCAAACATCTTCTCCACCTGGCCACCCTTGGCCGTTTCGTCGCCATATGGCATTATCTTTTCCGCTCCCTCTTTCATAATTATCTATCAGTCAAGGTTTTTCACAAACGAACGACGACGCTTATGCTGACGGGGATTAAAAGCTTCCCACTGATTCTGAACCTTTGAGTTGGTCTCCAGTTCAGGATTTGATTCAGCATATTTATAACCCTTCTTCTGATATTGCGGAATAAGGTCGACAAAGAGGAGCGCGTTGACCCCTTTTGCCTGATATTCCGGCTTGACGGCCACGAGAAGCAGATCTACCCTGTCGTTCTTGCCCTTGAGACCTTTCAGCAGATGATACCATCCCAGAGGAAGGAACTTGCCGTGCGATTTCTGCAGAGCGCGGCTCATAGAAGGCATCGAGATGCCGACTCCTACAAGATCATCATTGGAATCGACAATAAGCGTAACGAGGTCGAGGTCCAACAGATTGAGGTATTCGTCGATATATTTATCTATCTGGCGTTCAGATAGTCGGGAGAACTGATAGAGATCTTTGTAGGCGTCGTTGATGAGATGGAAAAGCCGACGGCCATATTCATTCTTAATCTTCTTGCGGGAAGTGAATTTCAGTACTTTCAGTCCGAATTTCTTCTTTACTATCTCTGCTATGCGCAGATGCTTGTCGGGAATGGAATCCGGCACGGGCATGAGAAATTCCACCCAGTCTGATTCCTTCTCATATCCGAGGCGTTCGATATGGCGACGATAATAGGGATAGTTGTAGATTGTAGCCATCGTGGCGAGTTCATCGAATCCTTCAATGAGACAGCCCTCCTTGTCGAGATCGGTGAATGAAAGCGGACCTATCACCTTTTCCATCCCCTTCTCGCGCGCCCAGTTTTCAACGGTATTAAGCAGAGCTTCTGATACCTCTTCATCATCAATGAAATCGATAAATCCGAAGCGTGCAGCCTTATGACCGGAAGATTCATTTACCTGACGATTGATGATCGCAGCCACGCGGCCTACGGGTTTTCCGTCGCGATAGGCCATAAAATAATCAGCCTCACAGAATTCGAAGGCCGGATTGGAGACCGGATTCAGTGTGGCAATCTCATCAATGACGAGTGGCGGAACAAAATATTGATTCCCTTTATAGAGGTCGATTCCGAATTTTACGAATTTCTTCAGTTCACTCTTTTCAGGGGCGATTTTCTTTATCTCTACCATTTATTGATAAGTATCTATTTAATAAGCAGGAAGACGAGTACGAGAA
The DNA here is from genome assembly GCA_014801585.1 of Bacteroides sp. Taxonomy (GTDB): domain Bacteria; phylum Bacteroidota; class Bacteroidia; order Bacteroidales; family Muribaculaceae; genus Lepagella. The sequence goes on along the minus strand of JAAVDX010000039.1, from coordinate 19,618 downwards.
TCAGAGCAATCAAGAGGGCGACTCCGAGATAGAGAGTGACCGAGGAGCGCTTGTTCATATCGAGCTGCAGATCCATAAAACTGCGGTAGGGTCTGACCTTGTCGACAGCCTTATTCGCGATACGGCGCAGGCGGGGAAGCGACTCGGGAAGATTGTCGAGCACCTCTGAGAGAATACGACCGTAGCTCTCGATATCCTCACGCGTGTCCTGCTCTGAGAGTGAGGAGGTCTGGTCGTAGCCTACGTTGATGAGCTTCAGATTCTCATTATATTCAGTGAAGATAATGGACTCGGGAGTCAGCGGATGATGGATAATATGATTCTCCTGAATATAGTCGAGCGCATCGAGGAGTTGTGTCTGCAGACGTTTTACGATTCTCGGAGTCAGTCGTTTCTCATCAATGAGCCGCCGTAGGCTATAGCCATATACGTCGTCGGTGATGATAGCCTTTCCAAGTCCGGGAATATCCTCGAAGTCATTCACCATCACAATGTTGGGATGCGCCAGATTATAGCGTGTCTCAAACTCCTTCTCGAGCATTTCCTGATATTTCGCATCATCGGCATATTCCTTCTTGAGCGCTTTAAGCATCACCCATTTGCCATGCTTGCGCACTGTGTAGACATCATAGAATTCCTCTTCCCATTCCGGGAGGAGGGTAAGATCGCTCCATTTTCCGGTAGGATCGTCGAGAGGTATCTTCTTCTCTTCTTTGCTGATATAGCCGGGATAGTTAAAGTCGCTCATAATAGTAATTTATATTTTTCCGTCCGGAAGGGTCCGAGGCCGTTCCGGACGGATTGTTATGCTTTGATGGTTGGAGGGGTCGGCTTGCAGGCTTAACTGATGATATCGAATCCTGTGTATTTACGCAGACATTCCGGAATTACAATGCCTTCGGGAGTCTGATTGTTTTCCAGCAAAGCTGCCATGATGCGGGGAAGAGCCAGGGCCGAACCGTTGAGGGTGTGGCAGAGATGGATTTTCTTGTCGGCATCGCGATAGCGACATTTCAGACGATTGGCCTGATAATTCTCGAAGTTGGAGACGGATGAAACTTCCAGCCAACGCTTCTGCGCACCGCTCCATACTTCGAAGTCGAAGGTAATAGCTGACGTGAACGACATGTCGCCGCCACAGAGACGGAGGATATGCCAGGGCAGACCGAGTTTTTCAAGCAGGCCTTGCACGTGGGCCTTCATTTCTTCGAGAGCCGCGTAGGACTTTTCGGGAGTCTCAATGCGGACAATCTCCACTTTATCAAACTGATGCAGACGATTCAGGCCACGCACATCCTTACCATAGCTGCCAGCCTCGCGACGCCAGCACGGGGAGTATGCGCAGTTCATTTTAGGGAGTTCAGCCTCGGGGATAATTACGTCGCGATAGATATTAGTGACAGGCACTTCGGCAGTCGGGATAAGATAGAGGTCGTCGACAGTGACGTGATACATCTGGCCCTCCTTGTCGGGGAGCTGCCCCGTGCCATAGCCTGACGCAGCGTTCACTACGTAGGGGGGTTCGACCTCTGTGTAGCCTGCTTCGCCGGCTGAGTCGAGGAAGAACTGTATGAGAGCACGTTGCAGACGCGCACCTTTACCGATATAGAAGGGGAAGCCGGCACCGGTCACCTTCACTCCCAATTCGAAATCGATAAGATTGTACTTCTTGGCCAATTCCCAGTGAGGGAGAGCATCTTCGGGCAGATCGGGCATCGGGCCGCCTGTGAGTTCCACCACATTATCATCAGCGGTCAGACCGTGGGGCACGGCGTCGCAGGGAAGGTTGGGCACTGTCAGCAGGAGGTCGGTCATCTTAGTCTTACATTCCTCCAGGCGATCCTGCAGACCCTTGGTAGCTCCTTTGATACGGCTGACCTCCTCTTTTGCCTTCTCGGCCTCCTCCTTTTCCCCTTTCTTCATGTGGATAGCGATGGAAGCTGCGAGCTTCTTGAGTTCGGCGGCGTCAGAATCAGTCTTAGCCTGAAGGCGACGACGCTCAGCATCGATCTCAAGAATTTCTGCAATAACAGCGCGACCGTCAAAGCCCTTGACAGCCAGACGCTCGATGACGAACTCGGGATTCTCTTTTATGACTTGTAGTGTAAGCACTTTATTTTCCGGAATTGTTAGATTAATAGTTATTTTTGGATAGCTATTTATTAGCTGAGAAGAGCCTTTACAGCTGCATTGATAGCGCGACCTTCAGCACGCCCTGAAAGGCGCTTTGAAGCGATCCCCATTACCTTACCCATCTGAGACATATCGGTCGCACCGACTTCGGAAATGATCGCTTTCAGTTCGGCTTCGAGCTCTTCGGGAGTCAGCTGCTTGGGAAGATATTCCTCAATTACGGCTGCTTCGGCCAATTCATTCTCGGCCAGTTCGGGACGATTGTTGGTCTTATATATCTCGGCACTCTCCTTGCGCTGCTTTACCATTTTCACGAGAATCTTAAGAGCCGTGTCGTCGGAGAGTTCACCGTTAGCTCCCTTGGCAGTCTTTGCCTCGAGAAATTCTTTCTTTATGCCGCGAAGAGCCTCCAGGCGCACCTTTTCACGCGCCAGCATGGCCGAGCGGATATCCTCACTCACTTTGTCGAAAAGATTTGTTGCCATCTGCTTTTTTCTTTAATGGGCGTCAGCGTATTGGGATGATGCCGTTATATTTTTAATTATCAATTGTTTATTATTCTTTTTTACCTTTATTATCGGTCACAATGTTCTATGCGTGTCTCCTTTCGGCGACACGCGCGACGCGAATAATAACTGCAAATATAATTTAAATTTGTGTGAATGACAAATTTATCGTATTTTTGAAGAAAATTTCTGACTTCTTACCCCTCTTTGAGGGGTTCGGGAGCCGTTTTTTACCGATTTTGATCCTATTCTGACCGGAATTCGACCTATCGCCAAGATATTTCCGGAAAGGAGCCGGGACCGAATCATTATCCCAACCGTCTTAAATCTGACATCATGTATAAAATCATCAGCCGGCGCGATCTTGCGCCTAATATCACGGAGATGAAAGTCCATGCCCCGCGTGTAGCCGAATCGGCTCGCCCGGGCCAGTTTGTCATTGTCCGCGTTGACGAGCATGGGGAACGTATCCCTCTTACAATCTGCGATTACGACCCTGAAGAGGGAAGCGTGACGATCGTGACTCAGACCGTCGGCATCTCCTCGCATAAAATCAACGATCTGCAAGAGGGGGATTCATTCCTCGACTTTGCCGGACCGCTCGGAATGCCTTCCGATCTGCTCGAAATTCCCACGGAACAGCTCCGAAAGATGAATATCCTATTCGTAGCGGGTGGCGTCGGGACAGCTCCGGTCTATCCTCAGGCCAAATGGCTTCATGAGCAGGGCGTCACTGCCGACGTCATCATCGGTGCCCGCACGAAAGACCTCTTCACTTATGTCGATGAAATGAAGAAAGTGGCTCGCGTACATCTGGCCACGGATGACGGTTCGGCCGGATTCCACGGCATGGTCACGGGTCTGATGAAGCATCTGATAGAGGATGAAGGACGCAGGTTTGATCATTGTGTCATCATCGGTCCCATGATAATGATGAAATTCGCAGCTATGACCACTAAGGAGTATGAGATTCCGACCATGGTATCGCTCAATGCTCTGATGGTCGACGGCACCGGAATGTGCGGTGCCTGCCGAGTGACGGTAGGCGGTGAAACCAAGTTCACGTGTGTTGAAGGTCCGGAATTCGACGGCCATAAGGTAGATTTCGACGAGGCCATGCGTCGTCAGAATATGTATCGCAACAACGAAAAGACTAATCCCGAAACTCATAAATGCCACTGCCATGCCTAACAGAATTCCCCGAACTCCGGTCCGCGAACAGGACCCCGAACTCCGTTCCCATAACTTTGAAGAGGTATGCTTGGGATATAATCAAGAGGAAGCCGAACTGGAAGCCTCGCGTTGTCTTAACTGTAAGATTCCGCGCTGTCAGGAGAAGTGTCCGGTCCATGTGAATATTCCCGGTTTCATCTCCCGTGTTGCAGCCGGCGATACTGCGGGAGCTGCCGCTCTCATCGCCGCCGATAGCAGTCTGCCCTCTGTCTGCGGTCGGGTATGCCCGCAGGAGACTCAGTGTGAGGGTGCTTGCGTGCTCGGCATCAAGTTTGAGCCGGTCAGCATCGGCAAACTTGAGCGTTATGTCGGCGATTGGGCCATCGCTCATGCCGATGAACATCAGTCGGAGCCCCCTTCGCGCAACGGCCATCGTGTGGCAATCGTCGGTTCGGGACCTGCCGGCCTGGCCTGCGCTTCCGATCTGGCACGTCTGGGATATGAAGTGAAGATTTTCGAAGCACTTCATGAAGTAGGGGGCGTGCTCGTATATGGTATTCCGGAATTCCGCCTTCCCAAGACGCGCATCGTAGCTAAGGAGGTAGAGGCCGTGAAGCGTCTGGGCGTTGAGATCGAAACTGACGTAATCGTAGGTCGCACAATGACCGTCGATGACCTTCTTGATCGTCAGGGCTTCGACGCCGTCTTTGTCGGCTCGGGTGCAGGACTGCCCCGTTTCATGGGCATCGAGGGAGAAAATCTCAACGGGGTCTTCTCCGCCAATGAGTTCCTTACACGTGCGAATCTTATGCACGCCTACGATGAATGTTATGACACTCCGATTTATGCCGGTCGGCGCGCTGTCGTGGTCGGAGGCGGCAATGTGGCCATGGATGCTGTCCGCACGGCCAAGCGCTTAGGAGCAGAAGCCATCATCGTCTATCGTCGCTCTGAGGCCGAACTCCCGGCCCGTGTCGAAGAGGTTCATCATGCCAAGCAGGAGGGAGTCGAATTCCGTATGCTGACCAATCCTGTCCGAATCCTCGGCAATGAAGCCGGGCAGGTAGTAGGGCTGGAATGTGTCGAAATGGAACTCGGCGAACCGGATGAAAGCGGACGTCGCTCACCGATTGTGAAGGAGGGAAGCAATTTCCGTATAGATTGTGACGTTGTCATAATGGCCCTCGGCACGAGTCCTAACCCCCTGATCAAGGCCACTACCAAGGGTCTCGAGACCAATCGCCGCGGCTGCATCGTAGCCGATGAGGAGGGTCGCACATCGCGTCCGGGAGTGTTTGCCGGCGGCGATGCCGTGACCGGTGCGGCCACAGTGATCCTCGCAATGGGAGCCGGCCGCAAAGCGGCCAAGGCAATCGATGAATACGTTCGGAATCGAACGTATTCAAAGTAATAGGTTATAAGTAATAAGTAATAAGTTATACAGATGATGCGTAATAAGGCTTATAACTGATACTAAATAAGTTATAATTTTATACGTATTGTTTCTATATAATGCTAACGAATCTTTTATATGACTGCTAAAGAATCTTTCGATATATTTGCCCGCTCTGTTCGGGATTATCATGTGCATGATGATATTGATTTTCCTATCGAGAATCCTTATCCCGCCGATTCGATTGAAGCTACTCTCTATGCCAAGAACTGGGTAGATGCCGTGCAGTGGCATCTGGAGGATATTATCCGCGATCCGCAGATTGATCCGGTGGCCGCTCTTGAACTCAAACGCCGTATCGACCGTTCGAATCAGGTGCGCACGGATATGGTGGAACAACTCGATTCCTATCTGCGCGATGTGCAATATGCCGATGTGACTCCCCTCCCCGATGCAACTATCAATACAGAGTCGCCCGCATGGGCTCTTGATCGTCTATCTATCCTTGCCCTTAAAATATGGCATATGAAGGAAGAGACCGAACGTCCTGACGCTTCCGACGAACATAAGGCCCGCTGTGCTGCCAAACTCGACGTGCTCCTTGAGCAGCAACAGGATCTGACCTCGGCCATCGATGCCCTCTTTGAAGATATCGCTGCCGGCAGAAAGTATATGAAGGTGTATCGCCAGATGAAGATGTATAACGATCCGGCCACCAACCCCGTACTCTATAAGAAATGAACGACCTGATGAAAGGTAATACCAATCGGGATAAGAATAAGGGTGACATCCTCGTGAGCCGGTTTTCGGCATTGGGGGATGTCGCCATGACTCTTGCTCCTCTTTATGATGCTTGCCTTTCCAATCCCGACCGGCGTTTCATCCTGCTGACACGTCGCCATCCGGCCTCTCTCTTCATCAATCCTCCCGAGAATCTGATTCTCCATCCGATAGACACCGCAGATTATAAAGGTGTAGCGGGCATACGTCGCCTTTACCGCGAACTACGCGAGAAATATGACATATCGGCCTATGCTGACCTCCACGACGTAATGCGCACTCAGCTTCTCCGACTATTCTTCCGTCTTGGTGGCGGAGTGAAGATAGCAAAAGTCGACAAAGGACGTAGTGCCCGGCGCCGGCTTACCCGTCGCCATGGCAAACATCTTATCCCTCTCACTCCGATGGGTGAGCGTTATGCAACTACTCTGAGTGAAATCGGAGCAGCCGGTCGCGGCCTTTTCTCTTCCCTCTTTCCTACCCTACCGTCACCCGAAGTCTTCGCCGAGGCTACCTCTCCGAAAACTCCCGGCGAATATTGGATCGGAATTGCTCCCTTCGCGGCACATGCCGGAAAGATCTATCCGGCCGATCTTATGGAGAAGGTCATCGGCCTGCTGCTTGAACAGCCCAATGTGAAAATTTTCATCTTCGGATTCGGAGATAAGGAGAGTGAGCAGATTGAGACGTGGCGAAGCAATGTCAACAGCAACAATAAGTCCGCCTCCGAAGATATGAGTCAAAGAATCGTCAACATGGCTGCTCGAAGAATCGGACTGCCGGCCGAACTGGCTCTTATAGCCCATTGCGACGTAATACTCTCGATGGATTCGGCCAATATGCACCTCGCCGCTTTGGCCGGCACGCGCACAGTATCCATCTGGGGTGCGACCCATCCCTATTGCGGATTCCGTCCGCGCGGAGTTGCCGACTCCGATATCATACAGCTCGACATGACCTGCCGGCCATGTTCAGTCTTCGGCAATCGTCGATGTCAGCGCGGCGACTATCATTGCCTGCGTGGCATCTCTCCACGACGCGTTGCGTCGGCCCTCTTATCTAAGACTTCTTAATATGAAATCCAGATATATCCATTCCCTCCTCCTCTCGACGGCTCTCCTTCCGGCTCTCTCAGCCGGAGCGGTGATCACGGATGCCGATCCGGCCGTCGCCATCCTCTCCGGACCTTATCCGGAAGCTTCTGCGACTCTCGGCTCTCGCTTCGAGCAGGCCCGCAGACTTGATTCAGAGAAGAATTATCGTGGCGTCATCGATCAACTCCGAAGCGTAGCCATCGCTTCGGAGACCCCCCTTTCGCCCGAAGCCGACCGTGAATTTCTATATCTCCTCGGCAAAGCATTCTACGAGACCGGAGATTCCCGGGCCCTGCGTCTTCTCGACGATTATATCGCCCTCTGGCCGGCCGGGGAGGATGCGCTCCACGCACGTCTCCTGCAGGCGGATTTCTATTTTTTCGCCCATGACTGGAGCGGTGCGCTCGAACGCTATCGCGCACTCGATCCCGATGTGCTCGATTCGGCTCAGCGCGACCTCTACACCTATAGAGAGGCACTCTGCCTTATCAAATGCGGATTCTACGAAGAAACCCGACCACTACTGACGCGCCTTCGCAATTCAAAAGATTATGCCCTCTCGGCTAAATACTACGACGCATATATATATTATGTAGAGGGGAATGATGCGAAAGCTATGTCACTATTCCGGGAAGTTGCCGACTCCGGAGTCAGCAATCCGGAATTATGCCCGGATTATTATATTGCCCAGCTCCTTTTCCGCCAAGGTAATTGGAGAGAGACCTCCAGCCTGGCATCTTCCCTTCTTCGCCGCAATCTTAATCCCGAATTGGCTTCATCCACACGCCGTATCTACGGAATGAGCGAATACGAACTGGGCGACTACACCAAGGCTACTCCGCTTCTCGAAAAATACGTGGCGGAGACTGACGATTCCGCCTCCCATGATACGCTTTATGCCTTAGGAGTATGTCTCTATTCCGAAGATAATCTTACGCAAGCCGAACGCTATCTTACACGGGTGGCAGCCGATCATGACGCCATCGGCCAGGGAGCGGCGCTCTATCTCGGACAGATAGCCGCCCGACGCGGGGAAGTCTCTGTGGCGGCTATGAATTTCGAACGTGCCTACCGGATGAATTATGACAACCGTGTGGCCGAGGCAGCTCTTTATAACTATGTGACAGCCCGTGCCCGCGGTGGCAACATTCCCTTCGATTCCAATGTCGAACTCCTTGAGGAATTTATCAAAAATTACCCCAACTCCGAATACGCTCCCGTCATTGAGCGCCATCTCTCTACTCTCTATTATAATAACGGAGATTATGAGAATGCCCTTCGTGTGGCCGAGCGGATTCGTCGCCCATCCAAAAGCGACACGGCTCTGCTCCAGATGATTCTTTATTCAGGGGGCACATCGGCTCTGTCGGCAGGCAAGTCGGGGGAGGCTGCAAGACTGCTTGAGAAGTGTGTTGCCATCAAGGATGCCGACGCTGATGTGAGGACACAGGCGCGTGTATGGCTCGGAGATGCCCTCTATGACCTCGGCATGTATCGCGATGCCGAAATGCAATATAACGAGGCCGTCAGATCGGGTCGTGCCGGAGATAATACACTCCATGCCCGCTACAACCTTGGATACTCCCGGATGATGCAGAATCGTTTTGCCGACGCCTCATCCACATTCTCTCAGCTCCTCTCCTCTTCGCTCGATATTCCTGAAGAAATGCGTCGCGATGCCCGTCTGCGTCTTGCCGACTGTAAATATTATGCAGGTCGGTATGGAGAGGCAAAATCTGATTTCGCAGCTTTACGCTCGGGAGGACACGGAGCGGATTATGCCACTTATCGTCACGCTCAGATTCTCGGTATCGAAGGCGATATCAACGGCAAGATAGCTGAACTACGCAACTTCGAACGCGACTTTTCCGACTCGCGCTGGATGCCTAACGCTCTCAACGAATTAGCCGACACGTATGTAGCCGCAGGCAACCCGAAGGATGCAGCCGCAGCTTATTCGCGTATGCTGAGAAAATATCCCGTAGATGCCTCCGCACCGCGTGCGCAACTCGGTATGGCATCAGCTCTTATGGATGCCGGAGATGCCTCTGAGGGGGCCGAAGCCTACAAGGAAATTCTACGTCGTTGGCCTGCTTCTACAGAAGCAGCTATGGCAGATGCGGCTCTGAGGGATTATTATGCGGAGACGGGAGGTCTTTCCGATTATGCCCGATTCCTGCAATCGATTCCGGGGTTCTCAATCAATGCCGCAGAGATGGAGACTCTCGCTTATGATGCGGCAGAGCGTCAGTTTCTTAACAATACCGATACCCCCGCTCCTCTCAAGCGCTATCTGGAGGAATATCCCGAGGGCACGCATGCCGCAGAAGCATGGTCGCTGCTTGCACGCCATTATTCCGACAGCAACGATCGCGCGAATGCACTCGCAGCCTATCGTGAACTGGAGAAGCGAGGGGGGGCGGAATATGCCGTGGAAGCCTATATCGGCATAATGCGTACTGCCGATAATGTCGGCGTGCGCGGCGATTACGCCCACCGACTTCTTTCCGATGGCGGAGTACCTGCCGACGCTATGGAAGAGGCCCGTTTCTATCTCACTGAAGCTCAGCTTCAGAGCAAGAACCCTACGGAGCGCTCTCAGGCAGAAAAAACTCTTCGCGAATTGGCCGACAATCCATTCTCAGAATTCGGAGCCCGCAGCGCAGTGACTCTCGGAGAATACCTCCTTTCACAGAAGCGTCCGCAGGAGGCTTTGACACTGATGGAGGATTTTACCTCTTCGGGTTCGCAACAGCAATATTGGGTGGCACGCGGATTTATCATCCTCGCCGATGCCTATACCGACCTCGGCGACTCCTATATGGCCAAGGAATATCTTCGCAGCCTGAAACGCAACTATCCCGGCGACGAACCGGATATTTCCCGCGCCATAGATCAGCGACTGAAATAACCGGATAAATATCCGGCCGCATCTATGATCGCTTAAATAGTCAAGATAGTTGTCAGACTCCGTCCAACTCCCCAAAAAACAACTCCTAATCACTCAACTATTGATGAAATCAATATATCTTTTTCTCCCCGCAATTCTCGCTCTTTCTCAGAGTCCGGACGCTTTTGCTCAGCTTAAGGAATCGGTCGACGTGGAGGGTCGATATGAAAAGGAGATTCTTCATCCGGATAAACTCGGCAGGCTTCCGGAACGTCTGCGTCTCTCTCCTCCGCAAAGCGACCTCGACTATGCATTCAAAGGGGTTCCGGCCGATTTTATACCCTCAGGCATTGCCATTCCCGCCACTTCCTATGGTGCGGAACGACTCGGCCCGGCTCCACGCGGCTATCTGAATCTGTCGATGGGGTCATGGCTAAATTCCGATCTCAAAGCCGGCTACACAGCCATAGATTCTCCCGACCGAACTTTCAATATATGGCTTCGCCATGCCTCTACATCGCTCTGGAAACCTTTCCTCGACCTCAATTCAGCGGATGATCGTTGCCGCTTCAACTATCAGGAGACATTAGGCGTCGATTGGTCGTCGGCAATAGGGAGGTCGCTCCGTCTGGATGCCGGATTGCGCTATCATTTCGGTTACTTCAATTATTATGGCGTGCAGACTCCGGAGGAACTTCTACCGGGGGATGCACCCTCTGAATTTCCGAAATTCCCCACCCAGACACTTAATGATCTGGCTGTCAGCATCGGTCTCACCGATATGTCACCGGATTTCTCGCGCAATAGCTGGAACGCTTCGGTCGATGTGCGGCATTTCGCTTTCCGCACAGCTACCCGCGAGACTTCCCTGCGTCTCGGGGGAGGCTATCACAGAGTCCTATCATCCGATCCTGCCGACCTCTCACGTCCGACGTCCGAAATCGGAATCGACGGGGATTTCAGATGGCTACTCTATGCCGGACATGCCGATACGTATACCCCCGACGGCTACGGGAATCTTCGCCTTTCGCCCGGCTACAGATGGAGCAATTCCGGATTAAGCCTCCGATTAGGCTTCAATGCCGATCTCACTTTTAATGCAGATGCGGCCAACCCTGTCGACCCTACATCGCATTATTCACTTTTCCACATCTCTCCCGACGTAAGATTCGATTATGCCGGCTCACATTTTGCCGCATGGATTCATGCGACCGGCGGACAGGAACTGCAGACTCTCGCTTCGATAGCCGACCGGAATCTTTACGCATGGCCCGAACTTCAATCCACTACTCCGCTCTATGTGCCCATTGACGCGCAGATCGGCTTCCGCCTCAAACCATTCGGAGGGGTATCAATCGAAGCTCACGCAGGCTATAAGATTTCCAATAACGTGCGTGGCGACGGCTGGACCATACCGCTACTCGATGCCCAACTCGGCAATTCCTCGCTTCTCCCCTCCGGGGTACCCAACGGAGTGGCTACCTGCGGACTTGGACGTGCCCGTTATGATCTGAAGGGAATTTACGCAGGAGCGGCCATCAGCTATCGTTATTCAGATATACTTGATATCCGCGCTGATATGCAATACGCTCCTCAGAGTGGCGAACATGGGGTCTACAATGGCTATGATCGTCCGCGCTGGATTCTCCGACCCGCTCTGACCCTACACCCCGTAAAGGCCCTTACAATCGGAGTCGATTACGAATATCGCGGTGTGCGCAACGTCTGGAGCGCAGTCATGGCCGACAATACGTCGGCGATTGCTTCGGGGAGTGGGACAGGAATCGGTACGGGCGCAGGCCCGTCAATAGATCCCGACAATGGTTCGGGATCGGGAGTCGGCAGCTCGGGAAATACCACCGATGCGTCGATGAAACCTGTCGGCATGCGGCTGCCCGACATCACCCGTCTGAATGCCCGCGCCGCATATACCTTCACCCGACTCGGCTCCCTCCATAGCCTTACGCTCGGAGTCGATGTCCGGAATATTCTAAATCAGAGAGAGATACTCCTGCCCGGACTCCCCTCAGAAGGTCTGACTATCAGCGGATCAATTGGAATTATATTCTGATAATCAGAACAATTCCATCAACTGACTAAGTTGCGGATACAGCTTCCCGCAGCAGCTATAAAATCCGCTAATAAACCCTTGGCTCAACTCGGGCGTTTTAATTAGAAACAAAATCTCAGAAAGCATGACTCTATCATATAGCAACGAAGATGATCGCGCCTATGGATTGGCCGGAATGGCTATCTCATTGGCCGGACTCGACGCAATCGACAGCGTTGTCGACATCTCTTTGGATGCCGACGGTCCGATGGTGAATTTCTCGCAAGAATATTACTATTCCCTCTCTCCCGCAGTGTCTCCTAAATCGGTGTGGGAGAATCTGATGCGTAATTATCATATCACGGCCTCGATGGTGATAGGCAATGTATTGGCGCGTTCGCTGGTCAGACTCCATGAGGATCTTCCTTCGGAAGTGGAGCGCGAGGTATATTCCGAAATTGAAGCTGAAGGAGAGGAGACCTGCGGACTTGAAAAGGATGAGATCGAGACATTCTATCGTCGTATCCTCTCGCAGCATCGCCGAATATTTGCTAACCCACGTCTGCACCCTGCTATCAACGAACTGGCCGGAATAATCTCACGCCGACGCACTCTCTCCGGCCTTGAACTCCGCGAAGAGATGGCTTATCTCCAACTCTAAGCGTCGGCCACCCCGAACGAAAAGGGACCGGCCTACATAACTAACTGAATTATCATGAGTGATTTTGATATCCACGACGGAGATCGGCCGTCGGGCGAGGGGGGCGATATAGAAAAGGCCCTCCGCCCGCTGGAATTCGATGATTTCTCCGGTCAGGAAAAAATTATATCCAATCTCCGAGTCTTCGTCCAGGCTGCCCGCCTGAGAGGCGAAGCGCTCGATCACACTCTTCTCCACGGACCGCCGGGATTGGGTAAGACTACCCTTTCAAATATCGTAGCCAACGAATTAGGCGTTGGATTTAAGGTCACTTCCGGTCCGGTGCTCGACAAACCGGGCGACTTAGCCGGAATCCTGATGAGTCTCGAACCCCACGATGTCCTTTTCATCGATGAGATTCATCGTCTGCACCCAATCGTGGAGGAATATCTCTACTCCGCAATGGAGGATTATCGCATTGATATACTGCTCGATAAGGGGCCGGGAGCGAAGAGCGTGCAGCTCACCCTCTCCCCATTCACACTTATAGGCGCCACGACCCGCAGCGGGCTGCTTACCTCGCCGCTACGCGCCCGCTTCGGCATCAACTGCCATCTGGAATATTACGACCATGAAGTGCTGAAAGGGATCGTGAAGCGCTCAGCCCGACTGCTTCGCGTGGCGATTGACGAGGATGCAGCACTGGAGATCGCACTCCGCAGCCGCGGCACTCCGCGAATCGCCAACTCTCTGCTGCGACGTGTCAGAGATTTTGCAATGGTCAAAGGCGACGGACGTATATCGCTCGCTATCGCCAAGATGTCGCTCGAAGCCCTCAATATCGACCGCTACGGACTTGACGAAATCGACAATAAGATTCTCCTTACGATAATTGATAAATTCAAGGGAGGACCTGTCGGCTTGTCTACAATAGCTACGGCTCTCGGTGAGGACGCCGGCACTATTGAGGAGGTCTACGAACCCTACCTCATCAAGGAAGGATTCATAAAGCGCACTCCGCGAGGTAGAGAAGTGACCACGCTGGCCTTCACCCATCTCGGTCGCAGTCAGCTTTCCTCCCCTGATTCACTCTTTCCGGAAATCTAAAATCCACTGATCTATTTTTCATCCCAACATCATGCCAGGTATTAAATCTTTGGTAAAGGATACGGCCGTATATGGCCTCAGCAGTATTGTGGGGCGTTTTCTCAACTGGATTCTCGTCCCACTCTACGTATATCTTTTCCCCGCTTCTGAATACGGCATCGTAAGCTATCTCTACAGCTTCACCGCCGTAGCACTCGTCATCCTCAACTATGGAATGGAGACGGGATTCTTCCGTTTTGCCAATCGTTCGGATGAGCCGGAAAAGGTATATACAACCTGCCTGTGGTCAGTGGCCGGAACTTCACTGATATTCATTCTGCTCCTCAGCGTTTTTCTGCCCGGGATTTCATCGGCACTTCTATTGCCGAAACATCCGGAATACGTATGGCTTCTCGGTGTTACCGTAGCCATTGACGCCTTTACGAATATCCCCTTCGCATATCTGCGCTACAAGAATAAGGCATGGACGTTTGCCGGAGTGAAGTTTCTCAACATCGGAGTCAATATCATCCTCAACGTCTTCTTCATTCTTATCTGCCCGAAGCTGGAGCAGGTATGCCCGGGAGCTATCGATTGGTTCTATAAGCCCTTAGGAGGTTCCAGTTATGGAATCGGCTGGATATTTGTGGCGAATATAATTTCTTCGCTGGTAGTATTGTTAGCTCTTATTCCCTATCTTATCGGCCGGAGCTGGAAGTTTGATCCTCACCTACTGTCAAAGATGCTCAACTATAGTTGGCCGCTATTGATTCTGGGTGTGGCCGGGATAGCAAGTCAGAATATGGGACAGATGATCATCCCCTATATTTTCAAGGGGAATGAGGAAGCGGCGCGCACGATGGTAGGTATCTACGGCGCCAATATCAAGATTGCCGTGGTGATGGTAATGTTCACTCAGGCATTCCGCTACGCCTACGAACCCTTCATTTTCGCTCAGGCACGCGCTGAGGGTGAAGACAACCGACGCGCCTACTGCGACGCAATGAAATACTTCGTAATCTTTGGGTTGCTGATATTCCTCGGAGTGATGTATTTCCTCCCGATTCTCAAGCATTTTATCTCTCCGGGCTACTGGAGCGGGTTGCGGATAGTGCCCATCATGATGATGGCCGACCTCTTCTTCGGAATCTTTTTTAATCTCTCGCTCTGGTATAAACTGACCGACCGTACACAATGGGGAATGTACTTCTCCCTGCTCTGCTTCGCGCTCATGCTCGGCCTTAACATCTGGCTTGTCCCGGCGATCGGTATACCAGACGGCTATCTCGGTTCGGCATGGGCGGCCTTCATCAGTTATTTCGTAGTGATGCTGCTGAGCTATTTTGTAGGTCAACATTACTATCCACTCTCATATCAGATCGGACGCATGATGCTCTACGGACTTCTGAGTGTGGCTCTTTATTTCGTTGGAGAGCAGACTGAATATCCATCGGCTATGTGGCTTACCTATCTTATCCGTATTCTGCTGTTGTGCGGGTATCTCTGCGTTGTAGCATTTTTTGAGGAACTTCCCGTAGTCAGTCCGATGATTCGAAAGGCAATCCGCAAGAAATGAATGCTACAGTTGAACGCTGCAGTCAGAGTTAGAGCCGCAACATCAGAAAAATCTTCAAAAGAAAAGAAAATGGAAGAAACTATCGAACGCCTGACCTTTCCCAAGTCAGAGCGTCTGCGCCATAAGATATTAGTTGACTCCCTTTTTACCGAAGGGAAGTCGATGTATGAATATCCGTTCAGACTCACGTGGCGGGCGCTGACAGAGGAGGAATTAGCTGCGTCATTCAAGATCGGTATTCCCGAGGGTATAGCTCCGCTGCAGGTGATGATTACGGTGCCCAAGAAGAAGCGTCGCCATGCAATTGACCGCGTACTGATGCGCCGCAGAATCCGCGATGCGTGGCGCCTGCAGCGTCGTCCGCTGCGCCGACTGATTGAAGAGCATCCTACGCTGCGCACACTATCTGTAGCCCTCATCTACATCAGCAACGAAAACATTGACTCCTCACGGCTACGCTCCAAGCTTCACCGCCTCATCACCAAACTCTCCTCCCAACTCCCCGACTGACAATTTTACTCTCTTACTTACATCCTTTCTACCACCCGCCCGCCGAGCCTTACAGGTACGGCGGGTGAGCGTTAAAGGGTCTACTTTTTGAGGCTGGTACATACAGGGACGGCGGGTGAGTGTTAAAGGGAACGATTCCTCTTGATTTTTTGCAAAAAGCGGCAGTTATTCCTCTTGATTTTCTCAAAATTACCCTATTTATTCCTCTTGATTTTTTGTAAAAAGTAGCGGTTATTCCTCTTGATTTTCTCAATTAGGATTATTAAAGCATTGATATTTCAGATTTTATTACTATATTTGCACCAATAATTTACTCTTACTAATTCTCTGCGTATTTTTCAGAACCAGACTTAGTAAAATATTATATATCAAAAAAATCTCAAGCATGAGCTATTTTCGCAGAAATATCGATGATGTTTTAATTGAATGGAAAAACACCACAAATAGGAAACCCTTATTGGTAAGAGGGGCACGCCAGATAGGGAAATCACGCTCAATACGCCACCTGGGAGAAAGTTTTAAGTACTTTATAGAAGTGAACTTTGAGGCCAATAAAAGCATATTAGAACTATTTGAGCAGGAATCAGATGTCAATGTTCTATGTCAGAGGCTTAGTATCTTGTATAGCACACCGATAGTGGCCGGCGAGACACTACTATTTTTCGATGAAATTCAATCATCGGATGCTGCTCTTAAATCATTATGGTTCTTCAAGGAGAATCTGCCGCAACTCCACGTAATTGCAGCAGGCTCACTATTGGAATTTGCCCTTAAACGTATCTCTTCCTATGGCGTAGGAAGAGTAAGTTCAGTGTTTATGTATCCTATGTCATTCAATGAATTTCTAACTGCCATAGGCAAAGGAAATTGGATCGACGCTATCAATACCGCTACTCCCGCACACCCACTATTTGATGCTTTGCATGATAAGTTGGTGGGCGATTATCGCACATTTCTAATGGTGGGAGGAATGCCGGCAAGTGTGAAAGCATGGGTAGAAACTAATGATTTCCGAAAATGTATCAATGAATTAGCAGATATCCAACAATCTTATTACGATGATTTTTCCAAGTACAGCCATACTATCAGCCCGGAATTACTGAGAAATACGCTGCAAAGTGTAATATCACAAACCGGAGGAAAATTCGTATATAGTAAGGTCGTGGGAGGATCACCTACTAATGACATAAAACGCGCTCTTTCACTTATGATTGATGCGGGCCTGATAGTCAAAATCAATCATACTGCCGCCAACGGGCTGCCGTTAGGAGCTGAGGTAAATGACAAATTTTCAAGATATATTTATCTTGATACGGGGCTGTTGTTGAGAATTCTTGATCTTGATTTCGGAGGAAGCAATCCAATCAACGAACTCATTCTGACCGGAAGTGAAGAGAATCTTGTAAACAAAGGAAAACTCGCAGAAATGTCGGTGGGGTGGGAATTAATAAAACATTCCGATGTGCGTCATAGATATCAGTTGTTCTATTGGGAGAATCTTGCTAATGGTGCTACATCGGAAGTAGATTTCGTTATACCATATCAGATGGAGATTCTGCCTATTGAGGTAAAATCGGGAAAAAGCGGGAAGATGAAAAGTCTACGGTTATTCATGCAAAAAAAGCATCTTATACAGGCCATTCGCTCCTCACTTGAAAACTTCGGCCAACTACAATATGAAGACGCCGGAGAAACTCGCACTATAAATATTATTCCGATCTACGCAATCGGCAGATTGACTGACACACATATAGTCATGGGTTAGCATTGGGTTCCCCCGTAGACGGGTTATTCTATAGTATGACGTGGGTAGCCCATGCTAACGCAGGGCCACAAAAATACGTACAATATTATTTCTATTTTTATACACCCGCACCAATCATCGCTATCGCGCTGATTGATACGGGCCTAATGTAAAACCCCGCCATGCGGTGTGCACCCGTAAAAATCATTACAATGGTGAATAAAATTAATTTTTACTATTCCTTTACTAAATTATAGATTACGGATAGGGTGAATTCAGATTTTATTTGTAAATTTGTGGATAGAATATTTATTATGCCACTCTCGGATTTTTTCGTGAGTCGGCTTCCTAATCTTTAGATCTAATGAAATTCAATAGAATACTCCTCAAGCTGTCAGGTGAATCGCTTATGGGAGAACAGGGATACGGTATCGACAGCCAACGCCTTAACTCCTATGCAGCGCAGATCAAACGCGCTGTGGAAAGCGGCGTGCAGGTAGCTATCGTAATCGGAGGAGGCAACATTTTCCGCGGACTCAGCGGTGCCTCCAAAGGTTTCGACCGCGTAAAAGGCGACCAGATGGGTATGCTTGCCACTGTCATTAACTCTCTCGCTCTCAGCAGTGCGCTCGAAGCAATCGGTCAGCCGGCCGGGGTACTTACAGCCATCGGAATGTTCCCTATCGGCGAACCCTATTCCAAATGGAAAGCAATCGATATGCTCAACAACGGTAAAGTGGCCATCATCAGTGGCGGAACAGGCAATCCCTACTTCACTACCGATACCGGTTCAGCCCTCCGTGCTATCGAGACCGAAGCTGACGTAATGCTCAAGGGCACACGCGTCGACGGCATCTATACCGCCGACCCCGAGAAAGATCCCACAGCCGAGAAATTCGACTCAATATCCTACGACGAAATTCTCAAACGCAACCTCAAGGTGATGGATCTCACTGCCACGGCTCTCTGCAAAGAAAATTCAATGCCCATATATGTCTTCAACATGGATAAAGAGGGCAACCTTCAGAAAATGCTCGATGGTGAAAACGTAGGCACCTACGTTCATCCCTAATTCGATCATTTATCGTAATATTACTTGAAATAAAATACTAAAAAAATATGGAAGTTAAAGAATATCTTCAGAATGCAGAGGATTCGATGCAGCTTGCCCTCGAATACCTCGACGAGACACTTTCGCATATCCGTGCCGGCAAAGCATCCGCCAAGCTCCTCGACGGAATCCGCGTAGATTATTACGGTTCGCAGGCTCCGATCTCCAACGTAGCCAATATCAGCGTACCCGACGCGCGTACAATCGCCATCACCCCGTGGGAGAAATCCATGTTTAAAGAGATAGAGAAAGCGATTATCAACTCAGACCTCGGCATAATGCCCGAAAACAACGGAGAAGTGATTCGCCTCGGTATTCCCCCCTTGACGGAAGATCGTCGTAAGGCACTTGTAAAACAATGCAAGAGCGAAGCGGAGACAGCCAAGGTATCAGTCCGCAACGCCCGTCGCGATACGATTGACGGTCTTAAGAAAGAGGTGAAAAACAACGGCATGGCCGAAGACGTGCAGAAAGATGGTGAAGCCTCCGTGCAGAAGCTCCACGACAAATACATCAAAAAGATCGACGAAGCCTTCGCAGAAAAAGAGAAGGAAATTCTTACCGTCTGATTCCTTCACCGGGAGATACAATCCTAACCAATTTATACATAATGTGGCCCGCTTTAGTTTGGCGCTAAAGCGGGCCACATTTACACTTTTAAAACCGTCGGCTGCATTTGCGGTACGGCTCTGTATTTATTGATTTGTTGATTTGAAAATAATTAGTTATCTTCGCATTACTAATTATTTTCAGATATGACGCAGACTCAGAAAAATATCAAATATCCTGTCGGGATCCAAAGTTTCGCAGAGATTCGAGAAGGTGGTTATACGTATGTGGATAAAACTGCCATTATCTATCAACTTACGAAAGGTAAATTCTATTTTCTTTCCCGTCCACGGCGTTTCGGGAAGAGTCTGCTTCTGTCTACT
>JAAVDX010000038.1 GCA_014801585.1 Bacteroides sp. | reverse complement strand
TCGGCTTTCGAAGTGAGGAATAATTCGGGAATCGGGTTTAGAGAGAGGTATTATAGGGATGCATTGGCTTGGGAATTGTTGCAGAAGGGTTATGTGGTGGAGAAGGAGGTGGCGGTGGCGGCTCTGTATAAGGGAATGGAAATCAGTGATGCTTATCGCGCTGATATAGTTGTTGATGGACGTGTGGTCATTGAGGTGAAGGCTGTTAGTAGAATTGGAGATGGTGAAGGCCGACAGTTGATGACTTATCTGAAATTGTCGTCATTTAAATTGGGTTATCTGATAAATTTTGGTGCTAACTTGTTTGTCACCGGTAGACTTGATGAAGGCGCTCCTTATGAAAAGGGAATTTATCGTGTGGTGAATAATATCTGATACTTCCGCCCCCGGGGTTATTTAGACTCCATTCACGTTCTCCGGTTGGTTTTGGGGATGTAGTTTTTTTGGATCGGTTTTGATTTTTTTAAACGCGGATCCGGATCGGGGCTTTGCCCCGATGGCCGGGGAGTTGCGGATTGGTGCGGATTTTTTTATTTTTTTGGATTTGGGATGGTGCGGGTTAGCAGTGCGGATGGGTGGTGAGCGGCGCTTCGCTTCGCTGATGCGGATTGCTGCCCCACATGAAATAAAATCCAAAAACATAGATCAAAAAAATAACGACATGCCCGGAAGGCCGGGCAGGATGTGACAACGGGTGTCGACGCGCGCTGACACCCTGCAAACTATGAATGTATATATTATAGTTCTCTCACAGGCGTAAAAACAACACTGTAAATTAAGATCGATTATTATGAGGATAAAATGTACTAATTCTTGCTTTTTCAGTACCCTCCACATCCAAGGCTTTCACTTGGCATCTGCCGATTTTTTCGATTCAATTTAGGCCTATTTCCCGAGCGTTCAACACCCAAAATATTGTCTGCTATTTCCTTATTTCAATGCTTCGATTTTGGTAATGGTAGAATCCGGCAATATGTCTATGCCGTAGAATAGATGGCTGCTCTTATAGCCCAGAAAGTTTATATATTTGAGTATGAGTGCGTATTTGTTTTGTGTTCTCGACATGTCAATGTTACCGTTCTCATCAAAGCAAATTGCCTCGTGGTGAGCTATGCGGTTGCGGAAAGTCTTTATCTCTTGAAGCTCGTTGAACACCGCTCGTTGCCCTAATCCAGGTGTGCGGTTCGGGAATATACGCAAAAGATTCTGACCGCCCAATCGGTAAGGCTGACGAGTGAACAAATGCGTCCATTTCCACTGCACGCAACTAAATATTTGTTGAGACGAGCGGGAGAAAACGCCTTTTCATACTCGGAATACTTCACTTCGTAATTTTTAACTTATTTCGATTTGCAAATTTACGAAAATATTTCTAACTTTGCAACGGAATCCCCCGAGTGTCCCTGTCTTCGGACAAACCTCGGGGTTTAGTCTTTTATAGCCGCTCCTAATTAGGGCGGCTTTTGTTGTCTTTTCCGCGATATTTGGATGGAGTTTAATTGTTTTCTAACGTGGATCCGGATCCGCGTTTGCAACGAAGTTAAGACCTCAACCAAAAACAAACAAAGCTCTGACCTCAAAAAGTCAGAGCTTTGTCAATATCAATCAAATACCGTCGCGGATCAACCGGCGGGCGATAAAATCAGAGTTGCGGAGCAACAAACGTGCGAGTAGCCAACTGACGATCGAGCTGATACAGACCCGTACCGTCAGTTCCGATAAGATTAAGATCATCAATAATCTGACGAACTGTCTCCTCTTCCTCCACCTGCTCGGCTATGAACGTATTAAGTTTCTGCCGAGTAGCAAAATCCTTCTCCTCCTCAGCCAGAGCATAAAGATTATTGATCAGAGCCGTCACCTTCTGCTCATGCTCAAGTGTAGCGACAAATGCATCCTTCACCGAATCCCATGAATCAGGCACTCCGGCGATCGGCTGCAAAACGACCTTGGCATCACGCGCATTCAGATAAGCCATAAGGGCCAAAGCATGTGCCTGCTCCTCCTGAAACTGGATACGAAACCAGTTGGCGATACCCGTCCGACCTTCATGCTCGAAATGAAGCGACATCGAAAGATAGAGATAAGCCGACCACATCTCGGCGTTCACCTGCTCATTAAGAGCATCTTCAATTTTCTTAAGTAACATATCTGTCAGAAATAAAATAAAGATTCAATTTCTCCAATCCCTCCTATTCCAATATAAACACCCAAGCACTCAAATTTGTTCTTCAAGCTGCACTTATAGGGCTTATTTTTGATCCAGCATCTTCTGTACGCGTACTATGTCATTACACATCACATTAATCAACAACCGGTAGGCCTGTTGACCAAGTTCTTGAGAATACTTACCGGCTACTGTATTATCTACAATCTTGCTGACAAACTGCTGATCTATCTTATGAAACTCATCATCGCGTTCTGACTCAAGGGTAAACTTATATTCATTATATTTTGCTCCCGTCAGATTTGAATTTTTTAGTTTCTTGGCAAATTCATTATTATAACTGATAAATGAGTCTCTGCTTTTACAATAGAATTCATATAATTCAGCATTGCTCTCTTTCAGTTTCTTTTCTTCTTTAATCAATTCAGCGGGTGGCACCGGATACTCAAGTGGAGGAGGTGGTGTGGAGGACAAAGCGGATTGTCCGTTGCCGGATTCAGGATTATTAAGGAGGGGCTGCTTCGATTGCTCGTCGCCTGACGGGTTGGATAAAGATGTCTGCGAGACAGGAGTTTCAGAGTCTGTCCGCCATTCCGCCGACTGATTTATATCCGCAGATTCTTCGGCCTTCGATTCATCTCCTACCGCTGCAAGTTCTTTATCCTTTAAAGGTGAATTCGCTTTCTGTCCGGTTTCGGAATACAGGAATCCGCACCCTCCGATGATAATTACTAATGCGACTAAAGCAACAATCACACGCCGACGGGTGGAAGTTGAGGATACACCCAGTTGCCGGACAACTTTGTCAATATCGGGACGGTCGGCGGCCTCCGCGGCCTTGCAACTCTCTCTCAATCGCTTGAATCGCGGCTCCGGTAGCAACATATCCAATATTCTGCCGAAGGAATAAATGTCGCTCGCTTTACCCCCTTCCGAAGGCACCTGCTGCTCGGGAGCTCCGTAAATATCGGTAGCGAGGGATTTCTTATACATGACAAAATCATCAGAATCACCATGACTGAAATCTATAATCTTGGGACAATCGTCTTTACTGCGGATAAGAATATTATCCGGTTTCAGATCGCGATGTGCCACCCCCGCATGATGTAATGCCGATATCGCCATTGCTATCCCTAACGCAATTTTCTGACGCCGGGGAAGATCGGGAGTATCAAGATTGTTATTTGCATTCGGATTCAGAAAGAGATTGAGCCCTATCCCATCCACATATTCCATCACGATGACCGGACCGAGCATAGGATGCTGCTCAAAACCGTAGTAGCGCACCACGCCTTCATTATCCACTTTCAATCCCAACAGATACTCCTTGCGCAATGCCGAAGTCTCCTCTATTCTACCACGCATGTTTTCGGGCAACCCCTTATAGACTACACGGCGTCCATCTCTCACGGCAATCCACAACATTCTACTCGGGCGTTGACAAAGCAGTTCCACTCCGCAATCCAGAGCGTCTTCATGTTCATCCATAATCAATGAAACGGGCATCTCTTCTTCCTTTTTCATGTGTCAGGTATTTTAGTGTATCCGAGCTATAAAATCCAAATTGAATTTTATATCACTACAAAATTACTAAAAAATCTGAATAATAGGCATTCTAATAAAGGAATCCAACGAGAAAAATTTAGGATTTGTGAGGATTTCCCGATAATTTTCTATAATTTTGCAATATGAAAGTGGAAATCCAGACCACTGCGGACGGGTCGCCGACCCTCTACCGCAGCGACATCGATGAGCATTATCATTCCGTAAAAGGCGCTGTCGTCGAAAGCCGCCACGTATATATAGAATCGGGTTGGCGAAAGGCGGCGGAGTCTTTTGATCCGGTGGTCGTGTTTGAAGTAGGCTTCGGCACGGGTCTAAATGCCGCCCTTACCGCTCGGACAGCACTGTCGGCAGGGAAAAAGACAATCTACTTTTCCGTAGAACTTAATCCCCTGCCGAAAGCGACTACGGATGCACTGCTCCCCTATCAGGGAGAGGATTACCGGAGGGAGTTTGTCGCGGTGAATGAAGCCGGATGGGGTAAGCCCACTGAGATCAATCCTTGTTTTACCCTGATAAAGATGAGGGGCGATCTCCTCGAAATGGAATTTCCGCAGAATATCAATGTTGTTTACTTCGATGCGTTTGCCCCGGAAAAGCAATCGGAAATGTGGGGAGAGGAGATTTTCCGAAACCTCTACGATGCCATGACTCCCGGAGGAATTTTTACTACTTACTGCGCAAAGGGAGTAATCCGCCGTCGGCTTCAGTCGGTGGGATTCATCACCGAGCGGCTCCCCGGCCCTCCTGCAGGCAAACGCGAAATCTTACGTTCTTACAAGGATGCGGGGATAGACCAAACCCGCTCTAACGCAACCGACTAATGTTATGCAAACCACTGATAACACCCTTATTCTCGGGATTGATCTCGGGGGAACAAATACGGTTTTCGGAATCGTAGATTCCGACGGCAAAATCTTTTGCCGAGGCCACATCCCTACCAACGGTCATCTCACCTTTGATGAGTTTATTTCCTCGCTGCATAGCGCAGTAGCTGATTCTATGCGCGATTCGGGGTTAGACTTCAGTCAGCTCCGCGCCATCGGAATCGGAGCGCCATGCATTAATCCCCAGACGGGAGTTATCGAAGGGGCGGTCAATCTCCCCTGGCCCTCTCCAATCCATCTTACCGAGGAGTTATCGAAGCGGTTCGGAATTCCGGCTTTCGGAGAGAATGATGCCAACGCGGCAGCAATCGGAGAGATGCATTTCGGAGCGGGTCGCGGACTGGATAATTTCATAATGATCACGCTGGGTACGGGAGTGGGAGGCGCAGTCATCTGCGATGGTCGTCTGCTTCACGGGAAGCGCGGTCTGGCAGCCGAATTAGGGCATATCCCGATTGTCCATACCTCAGAAGCGCGCCAATGCAACTGCGGCAGGAAGGGATGCCTCGATGCTTACGCCACTGCCCGAGGCATCGTTGCCACAGCCAAGGACCTATTGAATGAATCTTCGGTCGAAAGCTTACTTCGCAACCTCCCTGATTTTGATGCGAGAACAATAGGGGAAGCAGCAGCAACAGGCGACAGGATAGCATTGGAAACTTTCCGAATCACCGGAGAATTGCTCGGACGGGCATGTGCGGATTTCACAGCGTTCTCTTCTCCGGAAGCTTTCATCTTCTTCGGCGGAATCACGGGGTCTTTCCATCTGATGCACGACGCTATAATCAAAGCATTCAATGAAAATCTCTTATGGGTGTATGAGGGGCAGGTCGATTTCCGACAATCACTCCTCCCACAGTCTGACGCGGCCATTTTAGGTGCGGCAGCCCTTGCGCTATAACTATATCTCACATATACAGTTTCACATCGCTATATACTTAAGTATCTTAAACAAAAGTCATTTAAACAAAATTCAAAATTAAAGTCATGTCAGAAAAATTGCTTGAAATCTGCACGGGTGACCCTGAAGGAGTCCTCGAAGCATTCAAAGGTCTTGCCGACCGGGTCGAATTATGTTCCGATCTTCCCGAGGGTGGACTCACACCCTCCATTGGCCTTGTCCAAATGGCCTCCAACTTTCTGCCAACTAATGTGCTGATTCGGCCACGTCCGGGCGACTTCATCTATTCAGTCGTGGAAATGACAACAATGAGGATGGATATCCGCACTGCTGTAGCGGCAGGTGCGAGTGGTGTTGTGTTTGGTATGCTTAACCCTGACGGCAACGTTAATGTCAGAGCCTGCAGCCACCTTCTGAGCGAGGCCGAGGGGCTGGAAAACACTTTCCACCGGGCTTTTGACCTCACTCCCGATCCATTTCGTGCATTGGAGGAAATCATCGACCTCGGATTCAGCCGGATTCTCACTTCGGGCCAACAGGCCACTGCTTTGGCCGGTGCGGATCTGATCGCCGAACTGCATGAGCGTGCCCGTGGCAGAATTAAGATTATCGCGGGAGGCGGTGTCACTCCCGAAAATGCGGCTGAAATACTGCGGCGCTCACATGCTGATGAGCTGCATGCTTCGGCAAGGAAGCGGATAACATCGCCTATGAAATATTCGGGATGTGTCTCGATGGGGCGTGCGGATGCAATCGACGGCAGCCGTATGTCCACTGATATGGATACAGTCCAAGCAATCCGCCTGGCCACGTATTCCATATAACTCTGACTTCATTCTGATTATTGCCGACCCGGGCTTCACGGCAGACTCAGCCTATCTATCTTGAAATAAATCCTCACCAATGAAATCCTTCATAAATCTCTTAATCCTCGCATTATGTCTGGCTTCGGGATACCCGGCTGTCGCACGCTCGATCCTTACGGAGCAGGCCGCGCAGGATTTCAACCGCCGGCTCTCACTTCAGCCTCAGCTCAGGGATAAACTTACATTTCCTTCCGATCTGACTGAAAGTGAAAGGGATGCCATTACCTTTCTATATGCGTATCTCCCTACGTCCGATATCGTTGATTATGACCGGGATTTCTTTCTTGAGAATGTCCGACTCTCCCTGAAGGCCTCGGATGAAATGCCGTGGGGGAAGTCAGTGCCTGATCGCGAATGGCGTCATTTCGTTCTGCCGGTAAGAGTCAATAATGAGGATCTTGACCTTTCAAGAGGTATATTTTATGATGAATTGCGCTCCCGAATTCAAGGCATGAGCATGGAAGAGGCTATTCTGGAGGTGAATCACTGGTGTCATGAAAAGGTAAGTTATCAGCCATCCGACCAGCGCACCTCCTCACCTCTTTCTACTGTGGCCAATGCTTTGGGGCGCTGCGGAGAGGAATCAACATTTACTGTGGCGGCTCTCAGAAGTGTCGGCATACCTGCGCGTCAGGTATACACTCCCCGCTGGGCGCATACAGATGACAATCATGCATGGGTAGAAGCATGGGCCGACGGAAAATGGCATTTCCTCGGAGCATGCGAACCGGAGGCAGTGCTCGACCTTGCATGGTTCAACGCTCCGGCCGCACGCGGGATGCTGATGACAACCTCGGCTATCGGAGCTTATGACGGACCGGAAGAACAGATCGAATCCTCTGCGCTCTCTACGGTCATAAATGTGACGGAGAATTATGCCCCCGTGGCACAATCCTCCGTCATTGTGACCGATGCCGAGGGAAATCCTCTGCAGAATATAAAGGTGAGATTTTGCCTGTATAATTACGCGGAGTTTTATCCTCTCGCCGAAAAATCTACCGACTGCAACGGGCTTGCACAATTCACGTCGGGGCTCGGCGACCTTATTGTGTGGGCCTCCGATGGCGAAAATTTCAATCTTTCCAAAATTAAGGCCGGAGACACTCTGAGACTGCAGCTTGATAAAGATTCCTCCTTTGTCGGGACACTGGATTTCGATCTTACCCCTCCTACCGCAGGTGGCGCAATTCCTACCGTCAGTCAGGAAGCCATGGAGGTCAACGACCGACGCAAGATTTACGAAGATAGCATCCGAAATACCTATACCAATTCATTTCCTGCGGAATCAGAGGCACGCCAAATATGCCGCAGTCTCGGCCTTGACGAGAGATATATCGACGTCATTGTTAAGTCTCGAGCCAACCATTACGTAATTGAGGGATGTCTTCGGGAAGCTCCCGACTCTCGCGTCTCCCCTCTCGGGCTGCTGGATATACTCTGCGAAAAGGATCTCCATGACATAACGCCGGAAGTGATTCGCGACAATGTGAATTTTTCATATGGAGACCCCGACTCTCCCCTTTTTAAAGAATTTATTCTGAATCCACGGATTGAGTTTGAATTATTACGGCCGTTCAAGCAGACTATCAACGGAATGTTCACACCTCAGGTTAAATCCGAATTTAAGGATAATCCTGAATTAATTGCTGATTTCATACGCCGGGAGATACTGACCGACTCCTTATATAGTATCGGACTCCGTCAATCCCCCGTAGCCACCCTCAACTATAAAATTGCCGACCCTCTCAACAAGAAGATTACATTTGTTGCCATATGCCGTTCTCTTGGCATCCCCTCCCGACTGGATCCCGTAAGCGGCAATGTCCAATATGCCGATACCGGCGTGGTGGATAAACGTGCGGAATGGCACGACGTCAATCTCAGCGATGAGGTAGAGGTCGGCAACGCGTTGCCTTCAAAAACCTTTCTTCATATTGATGACAAAAGCAACCTTTCAGGACGCTCTCCGAAATATTATTCTCAGTTTACGCTATCCGGTATGACCGACGGATTTCCTCAATTGATGGAGTTTGAGGATTTCGAACCGGTGGAAGTTTTAAACAATCGAAGGGAGGAGATCAATCCGGGACAATATTTTCTTCTCTCGGGGCAACGTCTTGCCGACGGCACAGTGCTTGCACGCGGTGAGTTTTTCAGAGCCGAGAGTGATGCTCCCGCTGACGTAACTCTGAAGATACGTCAGGATCCGGAAGCCCTTCAGGTGATCGGCAACCTCAACGCTGAACTCACATTCACGCCGGCGGAATTTACATCGGGCGAAGTTAAGGTCGGTAGTCCTCAGTCGATACTTTCAGTTGCCGGCAGAGGCTACTACGTGCTGGGCATTATTCTTCCGGGTCACGAACCGAGTGCGCATGCTATCAACGATATTTCAGCAGCCGCCGACGAGCTCTCGGCTACCGGTAGAAAATTACTCCTACTATTCCCTGATGCTGATTCGGCCGGTCGATTCCGCCCGGAGGATTATGGCAGACTACCGGAAAATCTTATTTTCGGTATCGACAACGGAGCAATTGCCAAGGAACTCAAGGATGGTCTGGAACTGGCGACTCCCGTCAGTGCGGATCTGCCGATTATAGTGGTGGCTGACTCTTTCAATCGTATTATTTTCTCTCAACAGGGTTATGAAATACGTATCGGTGAGAAACTCGCACATATTCTGAATGCCGTAAGCAACTGACAATCCGGCACGCTTCGGAATCTTTCGACACCCGAAAAGAACAGGCAATGACTCAGCAGTCACGCGACGATAAATGCAATTAATCCTCTACCGGATAATTGAGGAATAGCAGGTAATGGCCACGCGCGAAAATCCGGAATTTCTCACCTGTGGCTTCGTTCAGTGTGCCTTGCCACCAGGATGTAAAATCCCGAATGGGATAGGCCAGCCCCTCACTCCTCATCCCTTCCGCTCCGAAGTTGAATATGGAGACCTGACTGCCGGGGGCGCATCGGATTTCGCAATTGTCTTCTACGGGGATGAAGACTCCGTAGTCGGTGTATATCCGTGCCTCTATGCCGCGCTTCTGATATTCCATCAGCAGACTGATGTTGCCAAGTGTGTGGTCTTCGCGACGACCGGTGGCCCCTATGATCGCTATCCGCGTTACTCCCTTGTCAGAAAGGTATTCCACGGCCTTGGTCTGATCATTGGTCTCCTGATCGGGATTTCGCCTGATGATCGCGGCATAGCGTTTCCTTACCTCCTCACTCATCGAGTCGCAATCACCGACTATTCGCCATGGCTCATAGCCTCGGGCAAGGAACTCATCGGCCGCCCCGTCGCAACATACGATTCTCTCACATTCATCAAGCCATCTCAATGCTTTGGGATTCGTGGGAAACTCGCCCGCGTCGACGATTACCCCTTCCGGATGAAAATCATCTATCGAATACTTAACTTCTGCCATCTCTTATATCCGAAATATGCTATTACTGAATATAGGAGGTAAAGTCCTCCCGTAAACCATAACTCTTTATAGAAATATAAAATCCCGCAGGCAACGTCGGCTATTATCCATGCCAGCCATTGCTGCGTGAATTTCCGGGCAAGCATCCACATGGCCACTACGCTCACGGCAGTCGTAAAACCGTCGGCCCACGGCACTGTTGAATCAGTGAAGCGCACGAGCACATACCCGATTACCATCGTCAGGGCCGCTGTAAGCAGGCACAAAGGGAGATAATAACTCTTCGGCATCGAGATAATTCTCCTTTCTTCATCGCTCGGGGCATCGCGGCGCGTACCTCGCCACCACACTATAAAACCATACACTGACGCCAGGATATAATAGGCACTTATGCCCATATCGGCGTATAATCCTGCCTCATAATACACAATAATATAAATAGCCGGCATAATAACGCCGACTATCCACAACCATGTGCTCGCCCGATACTCTAAATACAGATAGAGTAATCCTAAGAGCACTCCTATTATCTCAAGATAATTCATTGAAAATTCGCTATTCAGCAAGTTCAGCAGTAAATTCCGAGTTAAATATAGGTGTCACACTCATCACGAGGATAAATTCACCGCTTATGGCAGGATCGATCGCTCCGACCGGGAGGTCAGGATTCTCCGGCGCAGGGGCGGTAGCCTCGGAAAGACATAACCGCACCAGTCGGCCTTTTACGATACCGCTTACATCAAACAATTCTTTTGTAAGGGGATCAGCACCTAAGTCCTCTCCTAATTCGCTGAGTTCGCCAAGCAGTGCGCTGCAGAACCGGCATTGCTCATTATTAGCGGCCTCACGCCGGTGGGATTCATAAGGGAAATAGAAGATATATCCGTATCCGGTCACTGCATTACGCGCGTATCTTACCATCGCCTCAGCCTCCGGACTCTGCCCCTGATAGCTGATAAGGAAGCCTTCATCACTGCTCATCCATTCGGCACCCTCATCTTCTCTCGGAGTCTCGCTGAAACTATCCTGAGCTATTTTTCTACACCCGTCTCTGCCGAGTGTAGGATCAGCCACTCCATATACTTTCTGCACGAGATCCGCGGCAGTCACTTCAATCGGTTCGGTAGACTCGGATACTGAATTTTCAGAAACGGTTGCAGCCCGACCGGCCAACCCTCCCAAAAGAACAGAGAGTGTCACCAATGCAAAAATGAAGAAACGACGCTTGGCATCGTCGTTAGCAACGATGGCAACAGCAACAGGTCGGGGAGGGTAAGATTCCATAATCAGACTTTGTTTTCAGAAATATAAATTCGTTATATCCCTTTAACGCCATGCTTGATATAATAGTTCACCTCCGGAATGAAGTGGCAAGATTATTTTTTGAAAGGATCGCCGTCGGGCGAAAGGCTTACTATGTAGCGGAATGCATTGAGGGTTAGCAGATTCTGAGTAGCGTCCGTAAATTCGCGATCGCCATGACCATAGTTGAGATATACCATTCGATAGTTTTTATTGCGCCATACCACCGGGAAGTCGCCATGTGTCACTACATCCTTGATTCCCAAAGGATAATTCTTCGGTGAGATCGAAAGCATAATCTCTACATCGGAATTGGGCCGCGGAGATGGATTGAACTGATACCATTCACTCTCCGGTGCCACAAATTCAGCCGGCAGATTATGAGTGACCGGACATCCTTCGGTAGCATCGCAGTTGAGCAACACCGGTTGTGGTGGCCAGTTGTTGCAGTAGAACGGTCCGCAGCCTAAGAAGGTATTAAACCACGGCCAACCGGTAGAAGCGTCGTTGTAGCCCGCTGCATGAAAACCGATCCACCCTCCGCCATTTTCCATATACTTCTCGAAGGCGGCGCGTTGCTCACCGGTTGCGGGCATAGTGTTGATGACGATAAGAGTATTGTACTCTCTCAGTCGATCGTAATCGTACTTCTCGAACGATGTGTCGACATCCATTATCCACCCCTCGCCATACGTGAGACGATGGAAGAACTCGATAGCATCACGAGCGAAATCCACATGTGCAGGTTCGGCCTGGTCCGAATATACAAGCAAGGCCTTAAAACGAGGCGCCTTTGCATAATTCGCGGGATAATCCGCTTCCTGCGCCCATGCCCATTGGCAAAGGCTACCGATAATCAGTGTGATAACAAAGAGAATACGTTTCATGATTCGACATTTATAAGTTTGTTGTTATTCAATACTATGTGTGTTTTCTCGCTGATGTCTTTTATAATGGCGTTACATCACTCAGTACGATAGGTGAAGGACAGTCGGCACGGAGGTCTTCCCGTCTTTGCAGAGAATGGCTTTTACTACAACGGGGCCTGTCGGCTTATCGATAGGGGCTTCGTAGAGTCGGGCGCTTGAAATATCGGGAGGTGTGCCGTCGAGAGTATAACGGATTTCAGCGTCAGGATACGGGCTGTTCATCATGATCCTGCCGTCTTGAAGAATAATACCGGGCTGACGGAGATGCCATTCCACCCCTTTCTCGCTCAGGAGCGGGAGTATCTTATCTCCTATCAGTATATTGAAATCCTCGGGAGAGTAGGTGGGCGAAGCGTTCCAGCCACGCTCTGCCAGACCGAGACATTTGGGCAACAGCAACCGTTCCATATCCCCACGATTACGGATAGTCTCGGCAAACAGTTTGCCCGATACCCCGATCACCTTACCGGGTTCGCTACCGTCACGAGGGCAAATCTCGTCAGGATAGCCTGAGAGAGTACGGAGTTCGTCGGTAAAACCACCCCAGTAGAGTCCCTTCTCTTCCGGATGTGGAGAATAGAGCATATCCATATAGAAATAGTCGACATTACTTATGATTACCGGGTAGCCGGCCTTAACTCCTTTTATCGCAACATTCTTCTCCGGTTCGGGAGAAGACACCCAGCAATCCATTCCTCCCACTGCCGGGGAGACTTCTGCATGGAAACTATCGGGATAATCTGTGCAGATATCCTGCCAGCCATAGAGCGGTATCCCGCGATCACGCATGATGCCTGCGATTCTCCTTACATATTCACCCTGTACGGCATGTTGGCTCTCGAGCCCTGACCTCTTCTTCATCTCAGTCACCGCCGCCGAACCTGCCCAGGCCCCCTGCGGCACTTCGTCGCCACCGAGATGTATCCCCGGAAGCGCCACTCCTGCCTCATCATACATTGACGCAACCTCATCGACTATCTTTCCGATAAAACGATAAGTACCCTCCACGGCCGGATTCATCAGATTGTCATGATAGAATTGTGCGGTGGAGTATCGGGAGGAGTCGTTGTCCTCAATAAGGCGATAGGTAGCATCTCCCGTGTTGCGGTATCGCGCTTCCATCGCCTTTACGGCTGCTCTCGCATGACCCGGAGATTCGATCTCCGGAATCACGGCTATCCCGATCGAATCGCAATAACGTATAAAATCGATAAATTCCCGTCGGGTAAAATATCCGTTGGCTGAAGGCAGATTGTTATCAGCCATCCCTGTGCCGGCAAAGATATCGGGCAGATACTTATGGCTATTCTCCGTATAGCCCCGTCTGGCTCCGATATCCGTCAGTTCCGGAAGTCCGGGAATCTCCAGTCGCCAACCCTCATCGTCGGTGAGATGAAAATGCAGAGTGTTGAGTCGGTAGTCAGCCATAAGATCGGCTATCCTACGCATTTCATCCGGCGTCCGGAAGTTGCGGGCTATGTCGATCATCAGTCCGCGATAAGGATAATCGGGCCAATCTTCTATCACCGCACACTCTACTGATCCATTGCCCTCTGCCCCCTTAAATATTTGGTCGAGAGCTCTCTTCCCAAGCGCCACTCCCCTCGCCGACGCACCCTCTACAATAGCTTTCTCGGGAGTAAGGGTGATTCGGTAATATTCAGGATTGTCGTGGGTTGTCAGCATAGTTTCCACAGGCATCCCCTTCTTGCAGACGCCCTTCTTCAATTCAATTTTCTTGAAAGAGGGAACAATATCAAATGTGCCGGGATGTCGGCCGGTTGCCAGTCGGGAATTTAGTCGGTAGATGGAATCCGACGGCAGCATCCATTCACTCCATTTCCGATCGTGGAGAGCGGCATCTGTCAACACCGGTTTTGAACCGGGCTGTATTGGAAATATCTCGCCCGAAACGGTTATCGCCTGATAAGATTCCGGACATTCCGATATGCTCCGCAACGGCCATTCACATTCTACATCGACGACGATATCTTTTGCAGATGAACCGAACGCCGGAGAGATAATAAAGTAGTAGCCGGGATTGATTTCACCCAGAGAATCTCCGGGGGAAATTACCTTCATCGGACGCGGCAACTGAGTGAAACATACACGCTCTACGGAGTCCATATTATTGAATGTGAAACGTCCGATACATCGGCCCTCAGTAGCATCGGCGGGAAGCAATTTCCAGTCGACGGTAGGAGTGGAAGCACCTACAATGGGCGCCACGCCGATAATACATAGCGACAGTCCGGCCGCTGCAGTAAAAAGAAATCTCTTATACATTAGGTTTGTAGGTTGAGGTTGTCGTGATATCTGACGAGTTTAGCTTGAAACGGAGAGAAGATCCTTTCCCCGATATCACAAAATTAATCATAATTTTTGACAACCTTGCTAAGAGTCTATCAAAAATTCCGCTAAAAATTCTGCAAGCACTGATAGCTCTATTGGCAGTATCAATAATATTTTGTAAATTCGCGTAAGATAAGTAGATAGATAAATAAGTAGATAAATAACGGTAGAAAGAGCCTAATGACTAATAAGAATAAAGTAGAGCCTGAACAAATAGTCCGACTGAAGAAGGATGTCGAAAGTTACATTTCGCGTATTCTCCACTCTCCCGCCGATTATTCCTATCTGAGCGAGCGACTGCAGAATGAGGGGCACGGGTATATCAGCCCTACTACTATCAAACGCGTATGGGGATACATCTCCGACAAAGGGAATCATTACACCCCAAGTGCCTACACGCTGAATGCACTCTGTCGGCTGATCGGATTCAATGATATATCGGAATATTGTGCCGAACCGTCGGCCATACAATCAAAGGAATATAAGGGGGAATACGTAGAGACCGTCACTCTCCCCTTGCATACGGAGATTACAATCATGTGGCAACCCAACCGCAAGGTCCGCCTGCGCAATACGGGTGCGGAGACTTTCGAGGTAATAGAAAATGAAAACTCTCGCCTGAAAATCGGAGATATTGTGGAGTGTCGGTCGCTGACTCAGCATGCTCCGGCCTTCTTCCGGGTGCATAGAGACGGAAGCCGACCCTTATCTTACGTGGCAGGTTCCATCCAGGGAATCTTCTTCCATCTCCACTCCCAAAGCTGACCACTCATATTCAGATTAGAGCATATAAAAAGGGATACGCGAATTGCGTATCCCTTTTATACTATATATTGTAGAGAAAGCTTGTTAAAAGCATTTCATTACATCACGCTCTGAGCCATCTTCGCGGCAATCTTATTAAGACGAGCCACCTGCGCGGGAGTCATCTCACCCTCTGCATGCTCCAGTTTATCAGAAAGTTTCTGAGCCTGCTCAAGTGTAGAAGTATATTCTGTCATCACTGCCATGTCGCCTGCCATTGCCTTCTTTGACAAAGACGCCAACTTATTGCAGTATTTCTCATACTCATCCAGTACGCTATCCCAGTTGTTGGATGAAGCACTGGAAACGGAGGGTTCCTCCTTATCAGAGGATTTATCGGGGCTTTCAACGGCAACAGTATCCACATACTCGGAAACTGCAATTGTATCATCTCCGAAGCCGGTCGCCGCAGAGTTACTCTCCGAGTTCTCCTGCTTATTACCGCAGGACGTGATGACTACGGTCATCAGCAATGCAAAAAAAATCTTTTTCATGTTTTATAAGTTAAAAATTAAGTACTATCTCCGGAAGGAAAAAATCATAGTAGCGTAAGACGCCTCTACAATTCACCCGCAAAATTACATCCTCATTACTCCAAAACCATAGCCGAGCGCCCAAAGGGACCAAAAGGGACTAACACCACATTCCACATAACTCCAACGACACATTGTTACAACTATCTTATAGATAGAATCTTAGAATAGTGGACTAAAAGGGACCGAGCACATTCCGCTCAATTATATTATCTTTGCGGTAAATTTTTATTTCGATATTGTCATATCCAAAAATAATTATTACCTTTGCATCCGATAATCTCCTTGCAGAAGCCTCGGTTATCGGTGGGTGAGCAAGGAGTGACATTCATATCGAAATAAGGATTGCGTTTACTTGACGCTCTTTCTTGGCTTGTAGAAACTTCGCAACTTTCAATCGTAGTCAGGAATGTAGCAAATGGTAGATGCCTTGTGGGTATGTTTATTACATTAATGAAGAGCGCGCGAGCGTTAGTCATTGATGTAGTTATACATATTCTGCGTGAGGCTTCTGCACGTTTGCTCGTTCTACTACGATGGGCAATGCGAAGGCCTCTACAAGCGGAACGAGCAAACAGTACGGCTCTCACGCTTTTCT
>JAAVDX010000037.1 GCA_014801585.1 Bacteroides sp. | reverse complement strand
CTTCCCATTCCGAACAGAGAAGTTAAACCTTATCACGCCGATGGTACTGCGAAAGCGGGAGAGTAGGTAATCGCCCCCTTAGAAAGGCTCAGAGTAATCTGAGCCTTTTTTGTTTTACCCGGCTTTTCAACTCTTCCAGTTTTTCATTTGCCCGACTTTTGATTTACCCGGTGACTCCAATTCGGAGTCCCTTTTTTCTTTTCAAGGCTCTCAGCAACGTGGGCCTTTTTCTTTTATTGGACCTGACGTCCCCATCAGGAATATTTTGCGACTATCAGACTTTTTTATTAATTTTGTAGATTGATTAGTAAAGTATAAGATATCTATAACCAATATCTGATGTTGTTTACAAAAAAGTATAACTTAGTCAATAATATTGGCGGATGGACGGTTTTCATAATCGCCCTCGTCACCTATTGGCTCACTCTCGAACCGACTGCTTCCTATTGGGATTGCGGTGAGTTTATCATCCAGGCAGATAAACTGGAAATCGGTCACCCGCCGGGCAACCCGATCTTCATGCTCACTGCTCGGTTCTTCTCTAATTTCGCTCCGGACGCTCAGTCTGTATCGGTCATGGTAAACGCTATGAGCGGTCTGCTTAGTGCCCTGACAATCCTCCTCCTTTTCTGGACCATTTCTCATCTCGTACGTCGGCTTGTCGTCAAGTCCGATCATCAAGGTGAACTCTCCCTCGCGCAGTATCTGGTCATCATGGGTTCAGCGGCCGTCGGTTCGCTTGCCTACACTTGGAGCGATACCTTCTGGTTCTCCGCCGTCGAAGGCGAAGTTTATGCCTTCTCCAGCTTCTGCACAGCCCTCGTTTTCTGGCTGATTCTTAAATGGGAAAATCGTGCTGACAATCCGTCGAGCGATAGATATCTGATACTCATAGCCTACATCATCGGTGTAAGCATTGCAGTCCATCTGCTTAACCTTCTTTGTATCCCGGCTATTGTCCTTGTATTCGCTTATCGCAAATACAAGGATATGAATGTGCTGAAGTCACTGATTGCTCTCGGCATCTCGTTCGTCATCGTGTTCTTCGTACTCTACGGTCTCGTCCCCGGCTTCATCAAGGTTGCGCAACAGTTTGAACTCTTCTTCGTCAATGGAATGAACATGCCGTTTAATTCC
The DNA here is from genome assembly GCA_014801585.1 of Bacteroides sp. Classification (GTDB taxonomy): domain Bacteria; phylum Bacteroidota; class Bacteroidia; order Bacteroidales; family Muribaculaceae; genus Lepagella. The sequence continues at coordinate 24,682 of JAAVDX010000037.1, read as the reverse complement.
GGTGCGCTTACCTACGGTGTCGCGGCTCTTCTCCTCTTCGCTTTCGCTCTCTATGAACTCTCCAAACGTCAGCTGAGCGTGATGGGAAAGGTTGCCTTCATACTCGGTGTTACTATCTCCGGTATGCTTTTCATCGGCGACACGTTCTGGATCGGTTTCATCCTGACGCTCGCCCTCATCGCTTGTCTCTTCGTGAAGAAGATCGCCGTGAAGATTCCCCAGCGTGTACTCAACGTAATGATGTGGAGCATCGCCGTGATCTTTGTCGGCTATAGCAGTTATGCCCTTATTCTGATCCGTTCATCGGCCGACACTCCGATGAACCAGAATGCTCCGGACAATGTGTTCGACCTTGCCTCCTATCTCAACCGTGAGCAATATGGCGAGAATCCCCTCATCTATGGCCAGACGCTCTATTCTTCTCCTCAAAAACGCTATCTCGGAAGTCAGAACGATACTATCGGAGTACGTGAGGACGGCACGGTCGCAATGCTTTCGACTCCGCTCTATGGCAACTCTATCGTGAAGAAAGGGAAAGCGCTTTACGCGAAGGGCGTGAAGAATGCAGTGCCCGCTTCGGAATATAATATGCTGACTGAGTCGGAGAAACAGAGCAATGCCCGTCTGGCAGAGCGCGGTGGCGACTATTACGTATTGCGCGATTATAAGCCGGAGGTGAAAATGAATCCCGAGCTCGACATGCTCTTCCCGCGCCTCTACAGTCGACAGCATGCCGCTCAATATGCCAATTGGGTACGTCTCGACACCATGCCGGACCAGTTGGTCAGCATCTCCGCGATCGACGATATGACCGGTGAGAAGGTAACTGAACTCAACACCTACGTTCAGCCCGAATATAACGAATTTACCGGAGCAATCTATTATCCGGAGAAGAAGGTATTCAAACCTTCCGTATCGCAGAATCTGGCCTATTTCTTCAACTATCAGTTGATCCACATGTATATGCGTTATTTCATGTGGAACTTTGCCGGACGCCAGAATGACATCAACAATCAGTTTGGCGAACTCGACGCGGGCAACTGGATCTCCGGTATCCCTGCGTTGGACAACATGCGTCTCGGCGATCAGTCGCTACTCCCGGAAGATCTCGGAGCCAAGAATAAAGGCAATAATAAGTATTACCTCCTCCCCCTCATCCTCGGCCTGATCGGGTTGATATGGCAGTCTTTCTCCGGCGACCGCGGAATCGAACAGTTCTGGGTAGTATTCTTCCTCTTCTTCATGACAGGCATCGCCATTGTGCTCTATCTCAATCAGACCCCGATGCAGCCGCGTGAGCGTGACTATGCCTTCGCGGGTTCATTCTATGCCTATGCCATCTGGATCGGTATGGGGGTAGCCGGATTGGCGAAACTGCTCGATATGTGGATGCGTAATCGCAAAGAGCGTAAATATGCAGCTGCAGTAGCCTGCGTAATCGGTTTGGTTGTCCCCGTGCAGATGGTAAGCCAGACCTGGGACGATCATGACCGATCCGGCCGATATGCCGCACGTGATTTCGCTGTCAACTATCTTGAGAGCCTGGAGCCGAATGCTATCGTATTCTGCAATGGCGACAACGACACGTTCCCGCTATGGTATGCTCAGGAGGTGGAAGGCGTGCGTCCCGACGTGCGAATAATCAACCTCAGCTACCTCAACTCCGACTGGTATGCCAACCAGCAGCGCATGGCAAGCTATTCCGGTAAACCGGTCGAGTTTACAGCCCAACCGTCGGATTATGCCTATGGTCTCAACGACGTCACTGTGCTCCCTTACGAAAATAATGTTCCCGCCGATCTGCTCTCGAGTCTGAAGATTCTCTATTCCGGAAAATCTCTCGATGAGCGCTCCGGCTATCGGATGCTCCCCTCGGGAATTGTCAAGATTCCTGTAGATAAGAAAGCCGCAGTGGCTCGCGGACTAATCGCTCCGAGCGATACAGCCGAGCTTGTCAATGAAATCGTAGTCGATCTCACGAATACGGAAGCTTACCGCTCGAAAGGCTATCTCGGTCTCGGCGATATCCTGATGCTCGACATTATAGCTACGAATGCCGCACGCGGTTGGGAACGCCCCATCTACTGGTGTTCTACCGTAGGCGATGAATATCACGTCGGTCTCACTCCCTATCTGCGCTCCACGGGTATGACTCATCAGCTCGTACCGACATATCAGGAGGGCAAACTGCCGCGTACCGATCGCGCCTACGATAACATAATGAATAAATATCGGTGGGGTGGGGCCGATGCCGCAGGTCATACCCCCTACTTTGACGAGACGGCTCGACGGATGCTCTTCTCCGTCCGCAACTCTATTGTGGAGACCTCAAGCCAGCTTGTCTATGAAGGTGATGTGCTGACCAAGAAGGGCGACTCTAAGGGTGCGCGCGACAAATACAACAAGGCGATCAAACTGCTCGACACAATGATGTCGCGTCTGCCGGAGCGTGTAGGTTCGATGGATCTCTCGATCGGACTTACTACGGCTCAGATCTATTGCGAGGTGGGCAAGACCCTTTCCGATAAGAAACTTACTCAGAAAGGTCTCGATCTATTCCGCTCACTGATGAATCGCTTTGCTCCCTACATCGTCTACCAGTCGGAGATCGGCAATCGCTTCATGAATCCCTCGATGACTTATGAATCGCGTATGAGTCCTTTCCAGTATTATCGTATCATCGAGCTCTTCGAGTCTTATGGTGGCAAGAAGAATGAGGTAGATGATATTCTCAAGCGCTACGGCGTCAGCCGCGAGACCGTCAAGAAATATTACGATTACTATTACGGTCAGACCGGAGCCGACAGTGTAGAATCCAATCAGGATCTCACACCGGAAGAGACTGCTGTCGAAGCTGCCAAATACTGTGAAATTGCCAACGAACTGAGTGGCCGTTCACCCGAAGATTATGCCGCAGCCTCAACTGAAGAGCGCTATATTGACTCTCTTCTGGGAATGGTGCTTCAGCAGGTGAAGGCTGATCCCGAGGCGTTGCAGCTTCTGGAGCGCAACGAGCAGTATCAGAAACTCGATAAGCAGCGCACAGAGCGACTCTGGCAGGAATTCCTCCGCAATCACCCTGAATACAAACAGTGATTGTAGAAAGTAATAACTATTAGGTCGTAAGTAATACAAAAAAAATACCTTGGATACTTTGGCCTATACCAAGAGAGATTACTTATGGGATTTATTGAGCGACCGCCGGAATGGTTTCGCCGACTTATCCGCGCCGGGGAATTTCGGATTCTACATCGCAGTAGAGAATCGGCAGAGGTTGATCCGAAGACAGTCTATCTGACCTTCGACGACGGACCGATTCCGGAGGTTACGCCTTGGGTGTTGGATATGCTCGACCGCTATGGGGTTAAGGCTACCTTTTTCATGGTAGGCGAGAATGTCATGCGTCATCCCGAACTGCTGGCGGAGATTCGACGTCGCGGACATGGGGTCGGCAATCATACGCTCCATCATCTGCAGGGATCGAAAGTGACGACACGCCGGTATCTCCGCGACGTTGAGAAAGCCGATAAGCTTCTCTCGACCCCTCTTTTCCGCCCTCCTCACGGCTGGTTGCGTCCCCGACAGGCTCACGCGCTGAAGAAGAAATACAGGATCATAATGTACGACCTCGTCACGCGCGACTACAGCAAGCGTCTGACTCCGGAGCAGGTGGTAAGAAATGTGAAACGCTATGCCAGAGATGGCTCGATCATAGTGTTTCACGACAGCCTTAAATCCTGGCCACGTCTTGAGACGGCTCTGCCTGCCTCCCTCGAATGGCTCTGCGCCCAAGGCTTCCGGTTCGCCCTCCTCTGATTCCCCCGGCAAATCTCAGCCGCCAAATCTCAGACGGCAAATCTCGGTGGGCACATCTCAGATGGTAAACCAGGTCGGCAACCCCGGTCACCAAATCTCAGAGTGTAACCCCGATCGCTAAATGAAAGGACGCGCCTTCGGCACGTGCAAAAGCCAGCGGAGCAACCTCATTACACCCCTATCTCCCCAAAAACAAGAAAAAAAGAAATGAACAGCGAGATTGTCAGAAAACGTAGAGTTCTTATCGTCGGAGCCGGCGGCTTCGCCGGAGGATGGATCGTGGAGGAGGCTCTGCGAAGAGGATTGGAGGTGTGGGCCGGAGTCCGCGCGTCAACCTCACGCCAATACCTCACTGATCCGCGTATCAAATTCGTAGAATTCGATTTCGATGATTCCGCGTCGCTCGCTTCGGCAATGTCGCAGGCACTCCCGGAAGGTGAGAGTTGGGATTGGATCGTCTACAATCTCGGCGCTACCAAATGCCTTCGTTTCTCCGACTTCAACCGTATCAACTACGAATACCTCCGCTCTTTTATCTCGGCCCTTAAAACTACCGGGAAAATTCCGGAACGTCTGCTATATATATCATCTCTTTCGGCTGTCGGACCGATAGCCGAAGCCGATCGTCACGCCATCACCGAGCGTGATATTCCCCAGCCTAATACACGCTACGGAGCCTCCAAACTAAAGGCAGAAATGCTCCTTCAGATGGAGGGCATCCCCTTTATCATCTTCCGTGCGACAGGTCTGTACGGTCCGCGCGACCACGACTACTTCCTGATGTTCGAATCGATCGGAAAGGGTTTTGATTTCTCCGTAGGTTATCGCAGGCAGATGCTGACCTTCCTTTACATCACAGATCTCGCCCGAGCTATCTTCGATGCTCTTGAGAAAGCCCCGACGGGGGAGACCTACAACGTAGCACATCCGTCGGCCTACTCCCAGAAAGACTTCCGTCGCCTGGCCTCCGAAGAGATGGGGAAACGCTTCGTAATGCCCGTCAGAGTGCCCCTCTGGGGATTGAAGATAGTATCAGCCATTGCCGAAAAAATAGGTGTGGCCAAGGGGCAGCCCTCCACGCTCAATCGCGACAAATACAACATAATGGCGCAGCGCAACTGGAGTGTCGATGTAGAAAAAGCACGTCGTGATTTCGGCTTCTCGCCCGAGGTCGACCTCCGGGAGGGAATCCGCAGAAGTGTCGACTGGTATAAGAAAGAAGGATGGCTCAAATGAAAGATAGCGTAGCAATAGCCGGCCCCCACACACTGCCCGCGGCCGATTCAATGGCCGGACATCAAGACACGGCAGCCATTGACACGACTGTCAGGGATACTTCCTACGTGCTCGTCATCGACGCGAATGACTCAGGAGCGCTCGCTGTGCGACAACGTCCTGCCGACGGAGTTTCCGCCGACGGCATGTCATGGATATTGGGAGGTCTGCTGCTGCTCTTCACGATAGTCGCCATCCGCTTCCGCAACAACTCCAAGTATCTTTCGACCCTCTTCAAAAGCGCCGTCGAAGTCAGAGAGCGCGGTAACGTCTTCGACGATACTGTGAAAGAGACCTCCTTTATGGTCGTGCTCAACGTTATGTGGAGCCTATGTGCCGGTGTCTTGTTGTTCACCCTTGTCGGAGGGCGTGTCGATCAGTCAGGAGCTGCACGCGGAATGGGCTTCGGAGTGCTCCTCGCCATAGCCTACGAATTATTCATGCTCCTTGCCTACTGGATAATCGGCAACGTCTTCAGCGACCGTCTCCATACCCGCATGTGGATTCGTGGATTTTTATCCGCAACAGGCCTCACGACACTCATTCTTTTCCCGGCGGCGCTTGCCACAGTATGCTATCCCGCCGACGCCCGAATTGCCCTCTGGATCGGGCTTGGAGCCTTCATTCTCGGCAAAATCGTATTTATTTCTAAAGGATTTAGGATTTTTTTCACTCAAATCAGTGCGTGGGTGCTTTTTTTGTACTATCTTTGCAGTTTAGAAATAGTACCACTCATTCTGCTCTACGTGTCTGCTCTTCAGATATGCAGATAATATGCAGAAAAGCGGAATTATTAACGGAATAACGGGAGCAAAGGGGAGAAATAGAAATTCCCAACAAAACAAACGAGATGAGCATTAAGAAAATACTTGTGTCGCAACCGAAACCGGCGACGGCGAAGTCGCCCTATTTCGATATTGCGGATCGTCATGGTGTGGAAATCATATTTCGTCCCTTCATCAAGGTGGAGGGGCTCACTGTCAAGGAGTTCAGGCAGGCAAAGGTAAACCTCGCCGACTATACGGCAGTTATTTTCACCGGCCGCCACGCCGTCGACAATTTTTTCCGCCTCTGTGAAGAGACTCGCGTCAGTGTGCCTGACACTATGAAATACTTCTGCACCACCGAGAGCATCGCCCTCTATCTGCAGAAATACATCGTATATCGCAAACGCAAGATTTTCTTCGGAAAGACCGGTAAGCTCGACGATCCGCAGCTCATGGCCGCCATTCTGAAAAACGAGAAAGAGAAATTCCTCTTCCCCGTAGCCGATGTCCACAAAGACAACTTTTCGGAACTCGACAAGAACGGCATCGACTATACCAAGGTGACCATGTACCGCACGGTGAGCAACGACTTTACCCCTGATGAGCCGCTCGATTATGACATGCTGCTCTTCTTCTCGCCGGCCGGTATCGACTCGCTGAAGAAGAACTTCCCCGATTTCAATCAGGACGAGCAGAAGATATATATCGGCACATACGGTCAGGATGCCGCCAAGGCCGTGACCGATGCCGGACTGCGTCTTGACTATTCGGCTCCCACGCCCGAATATCCCTCAATGACGGCCGCTCTCGACGCCTTCCTCACTAAGAAGGAGCAGGAAGAGGCCGAGAAAAAATAAACGGCCATGCTGACCCTCGACGACAATCTCCTGAGCCAACTATATCTTAAAGACACGGCTTTTCAGGATCTGATGCAGAAACGCATCCACAACGTCCTGCTTATCGCTACCCCCTATGACGCCTTTATGATGGAGGAAGACGGGCGCGTGGATGAACAGGTCTATTTCGAATACGTATCGCTCAATCTGTCGTCGCCCCCACGCTTCACAAAGGTTGCCACCTATGCCGAAGCGCGCCGTCAGCTGCAGGAGAAAGATTTCGACCTCATTATCGCCATGCCGGGTGTCGATATCAGTGAGACCTTCCACGAAGCCCGTCAGCTCGACTCGCTCTATCCCGACATCCCCTTCGTCGTGCTCACCCCCTTCTCCAAGGAGGTGCGCCGTCGCATCGCCGACGAAGATCTTCGCGGCGTCGACTATGTCTTCTCATGGCTGGGAAACGTAGATCTTATCCTCGCCATCATCAAACTCATAGAGGATCGCATGAACGCTGAAGCCGATATAGAAGGTGTCGGCGTGCAGGCGATCCTGCTTATTGAAGACTCCATACGATTCTACTCCTCCATCCTCCCTCACCTCTACAAATTCCTGCTCAAGCAGAGTGTGAAATTCTCAAAAGAGGCCCTCAACGAGCATGAGCAGATGCTACGCATGCGCGGACGCCCGAAAGTGCTTCTCGCCCGCGACTATGAAGAGGCATCCGAACTCTTCGCCCGCTATGGTAATAATATGCTCGGCATCATCAGCGACGTCCGTTTCCCGCGCGGCGGCGAGAAAGATCCTGAGGCCGGATTTACGTTTGCCGCTGATGTGAGGACGCGCAATCCCTACCTCCCCGTGATTCTCGAAAGTCAGGAGAGTGAGAATGCCGTCAGAGCATTCGATGAAGGCCTCGTATTTCTCGACAAAAACTCCAAGACCCTCCCTCAGGACCTGCGTAAAGCCGTAACCCGATATTTCGGATTCGGCGACTTTATAGTGCGCGATCTCAGCGACGGCCGGGAAATGCTCCGCATCTCCAACCTTAAAGAGATGCAGAAATATATCTTCGACGTGCCCGATGACGCACTTTGGGAACTATGTTCGTCCAACGAGGTCAGTCGCTGGTTCTATTCCCGCGCCCTCTTCCCCATAGCCAACGCCATAAAGACCTATCGCTTCACAAATCTCGATCAGGCTCCCGCCGTAAGAAAACTCATCTTCGAATGTATCGTAAAATACAGAAGGATGAAGAATCGCGGCGTTGTGGCCATATTCCAGAAAGATCGTTTCGACCGCTACAGCAATTTCGCCCGTATCGGAGAAGGTTCGCTGGGCGGAAAGGGACGTGGCCTGGCATTTATCGACCAGATTATCAAGCGCAACCCTATTTGCGATAACTTCAAGGGAGTGGAGATCACAATCCCCCGCACAGTCGTGCTCTGCACTGATATCTTCGACGAATTCATGGAGCAGAACAATCTCTATCCCGTAGCCCTTTCCGAGCGGCCCGATGCAGAGATATTGACAGCCTTCCTCGAAGCGAGTCTTTCCGACGAGCTGCGTGAGAATCTCATGGCGCTTTTCGATGTAGTCGACCGTCCGCTGGCTGTCCGCTCATCCTCCCTCCTTGAAGACTCCCACTATCAGCCCTTCGCCGGAATCTACTCCACATATATGATACCTGCCTTTGCCGACAAGCAGCAGCGTCTGCGGATGCTGGAAGAAGCAATCAAAGGTGTCTATGCCTCGGTATTTTTCTCTGATTCCAAGGCATATATGAACGCAACGTCAAACGTGATCGATCAGGAGAAAATGGCTGTCATCCTTCAGGAGGTAGCCGGCGAGGATCACAACGGACTTTACTATCCGAGTTTCTCAGGCGTAGGCCGTTCGCTCAACTATTATCCGCTCAACGACGAAGTGGCGGAAGACGGAGTAGCGGAGGTGGCGGTAGGTCTGGGGAAATATATCGTCGATGGAGGAATGGCCCTGCGCTTCTCTCCGCGTCATCCGCAAAAGGTGTTGCAGACTTCGACTCTCCAATTGGCCCTGCGCGACACTCAGACCCAACTCTACGCCCTCCCTCAGACCGACGACCAACCCGAACTGACTACCGACGACTCCTTTAATATCCGCAAGATCAACGTCAATGATGCCGCTGCTACGGGAGCGCTTCGTTATCTCGTCTCCACTTTCGACGTCAACGACCGTATTCTGCGCGACACCGACTTCGGTCAGGGCCGTAAAGTAGTCACGTTTGCCAACGTGCTCAATCATGGTGTCTTCCCCCTCGCCGAGATCATTGACTTCATGCTGACTACGGGTCAATACGAAATGGGACGTCCCGTAGAGATAGAATTTGCGGGAAATGTCAATCCCAATGCAATGCGCGACGCGCGTAAGGGCACCGTCTACTGGCTGCAGATCCGACCGATTGTCGACACGAAAGAGATGCTCGACGACTCCCTCCTCGATGTCCCCGACAACGACCTGATCCTGCGTTCCGAAACGGCTCTCGGCCACGGAGTGATGGACAACGTGCGCCATATCGTCTACGTCAAACCTTCCACATTTAACTCCGCTGCCAATCCCGCGACAGCGCAGGAGGTAGAGAGCATCAATAAAGACTTCGTAGCGCGCGACGTACCCTATATTCTCATCGGCCCCGGTAGGTGGGGCTCGTCAGATCCTGCATTGGGTATTCCTGTGCGTTGGTCGCAGATTACGGGAGCGCGCCTTATCGTAGAATCCGCCCTTCCGGGTTATCGCATCGAACCATCGCAGGGCACCCACTTCTTCCAGAATCTGACCTCCTTCGGAGTAGGTTACTTCACAGTCGACCAGCCCGGAGGTCAGGGAATGATCGATACCGCATGGCTCGACACACTCCCCGCCGTATATGAATCTGACGCTCTCCGCATCGTAGAATTCCCCGAGCCGTTGACGATTGCTATTAACGGTCGGAAATCAAAAGGTATCGTTATGAAGCCGGGTATCGCCATGCAGCCCGGTATCCACGATAGCGACGACCATATACGTCCTGAGAATGACCACTGATTCCAATCCTGATTCCGAGACACCCGAGCGGGGCAAGATACGCTCAGCGTGGCATATATGGCTCCATCCGAGCCGGTCGCGGCGAGAGATGGAGACGTTGCAGGATGAAGTGGCAACCCTTCAGGATCTCCTTGGCCGTACGGATCGCGACCGTACCCGACTGATAGAAGAGGTAAACCGAAAGGATGAGGATATCCATCGTATAAGCGAAGAGACCCACCGGGATATCGAGCAATTTAAATTCAGATTGCATGAATTGGAATCTGAAAATAAGGCTCTGAGTCAGGAAGTAGGGGAGTGGCGCCAGACGCGGATCGAACTCGATGCTCTGGAAGAGCAGCTGAAAGAATGGGAGGGGATTAAGACCAAATATGAAGAGAGAATAAAGATGCTGACGTTGCGCCTGCGCGATGCTTTGGGGCATCGTATGCCGATGCGTTCTTCCGACCTCGACTCCGACATTCTTGAAGAGGGAGAGAATCCCTATCTTACGCCCGAAGAGCGCGAAGCAATGATAAAGCGCAAGGCTGATGCTGACATTGCAAGTCGCATACTGTCGGACATGTTTCCTGATGATCGACCGATTGATATGACAGCTCCGGCTCCCGGAGAGACTCCCGAAGTCTCCGATTCAGGATTGTCCTCGCCTTCCTCATCATGGACATCTGCATCTACCGACCTGTCAGCCACGGAACGTTATCGTACTTCCCGTCCGACCGGCAAAATCCCCGGCCACCGCCACCTCCCCAAAGACGATACCGACTGGCTGATTACCCTCCCTCCGGAATAAAATTTTTTTGACCTTGTAAGGAATCAGATATATTAAACCGTTAAGATAAAGAATCAGTTATGGGATATTCAAAAAGACTTGAAGAGCGACTAAATGCGAGGCCTCATTGGTTTATTCGCTACGGCACGACTATAATATTCCTGTTCATACTTCTTGCCTTAGGATTATGCGTCGGGCTAAATCTTATAGATATTGCCGGGCTGTTACCATTTCTGTCGTCCTGATAGAATTCTGTAGCATCCAAAGGCTCATTTCCATTTGGATAGCCCGGGATTTTTTCGTAATTTTGTAATATGCAGGCAACCGGGCTACGACATATTACTCTGCTTACTCTATGGCTGGCAATCCTTGTAGTCATAGGCGCCTGTTCGCATACCCCTCAACCAGCTCTTGACGCCATGGATCGTGCCGAGTCGCTGATGGAACAGCATCCCGACTCCGCTCTCGCTATCCTCGAAACTGTCAATCCCAAATCGCTCCGCTCCAAAGCCGACAAGGCCCGTCGCTCCCTGCTCATGACCATGGCTGTCGACAAAAATTACATCGACACCACCGATTTCCGCATCCTACAGCCGGCGCTTGACTACTACCTCTCCCACGGCACACCGGACCAGCGCCTCAAAACGCGCTACTACGAAGGTCGTATCCGGATGAATCAGGGCGACGATAACAAAGCTCTCGAAGCCTTTCTGCGAGCATCCGAAGACTCCGCTGCATGCTGCGATTCACTCGCTCTTGCAAGACTCTATATGAATCAAGGGATCATATTCTACAGACAAAATTCTATAAAAAGTTATCTGACTACCACACAGAAAGCCGAGCAGTTCTATCTCTGTGCAGGAGATAGCTTAGATGCCCTTAGATGCAGAATAAAGATTCTTGAAGGAGCAAATCTTGATAATGATTCCATTCTTGCATTCTCATCAGTCAAAATAATTGAGGATAACCTTAATAAGTTTTCCAACATTGATCTTAATCCATTGCAGCCTCTCATCATTCACTATATTTCATTCGATAAAACAGAGACTCTTAAGAATCATATCAACAAATGGCTTAAAGATTATTCTGACGAAATAGAAAAAGATGCCGACCTATGTATGAATATTGCCCTTGCATTTGATAAATGCGGCGATCATCAGTCGGCTCTGATATATGCAGAAAAAGCGAAAGATCTTCTGAAAAAGAACGAAGAGGGAGAGGACTTGGATAATTTAATCAAACTTAATGCTATTCTCAGTCAGATATATGAGAATAACAATTTAATTGAAAAATCATTAGCTGCCTACAAAGATTACGTTGAATATACTACGAAGCAAGACGATTATCTATTCAACAGTGGAGTACTTTTCACTAAAGAGAGACACGACATTGAAATAGAACGTCACCGAGAGACTACTAAATCTCTGACAACCATCTTGCTGTCTCTTATATGCTTTCTGATAGCGCTTCTCCTTATCTTCATCATGTTTCTTAATGGTAAGATTCAGAAAAAGCAAAGACTTATCCGACAGTCCGAACATAAATTAATTAACGAAAAACATAACAAGGAGATAATTAAATCGCAGAATCTTCTTCTCCAACATCAGCTTGATGAAGTGGAAAAAAGGGATTTGGAATTTAGAAATCTGAATCTTCAGCAAAAAATATCGGAACTTGAATCAGAGAAATCAGATCTGAAGGATATTCTTGAAAAGAATCCTCAGCTTCCGGCCCCGGTGCAGAACGCAGTTGTCAAACGTTTGAAAATCCTCGATGATTTCTTTGTACATCATATTACGGGAGATAAGAAACTTGGAAAGGAATTCTATGATCTAATAGAATCGATTCATAATAAAAAGGATGGCTTCTTTAAGTTTATATGTAATTCTTATGAGGATTCACATCCCAAATTCATGCAAACTCTCAGACAACATGGTCTGACTGAAAGTGAAATCACCTATGTTTGTCTTCTCATAATTGGAGTTTCTAATAAACAGATCGAAATATACACCCAATCGTCCAATCTTAGAGGAAAGGCATCTAAAATAAGAGCCAAACTTGGAATACCCTCGAAATCCACCACATTGTCCATATATCTTCGTGAGATGATGGAACGATAACCTCTTCCTATATCCAATATTTCCCGATTCAGCTAAAGAAAGAATCCATTTATGCCAAGAATACAGCTTGATTTTTAACGCTTTTACATTTTAGCATTTTGCTACTTTGTAATATGCTGATATTTAATATATTACAAATTCATCGGTTACTTTTTTTATTTGGAAATCCCGCAAACAGGTATTAATTTTGCCGACAGAAATTAAAATAATCGATTAATATGAGGCAACTATCAATTGTACTACTTTGCCTGATTGGCATTCTGTCGATAAGTGCAGAGACCACATCAGTAGGAATGGATTTCAAAAAAAAGAAAAATTCCACGATTGGAAACGGAATGGGTCGGGCTCCGATGAACCTCCCCGTTGAGGTCAGCTTCGATGACGCGACCGGCGTTCTTACCGTGTCGGCACCCGAAGATATGGAAGGCTACGTATTCGTATATAATGTGAGCGGTGCGCCCGAAGGCACTTCGCAGACGCTCAACGTGACGTTCACTCTACCCAAGTCGGGAGTACATGTGATCGCGCTTGAGGGCGAGACATGGACTGGCGAAGGGAAGATTATTTACTGATCTTTCAGTCGTGATTGACAGTTCGGACCGCCGAGCATGAATTTCTTAGCGGTCCGGACATATCAATCTCCCCCTCTCCCAATGAGATCTTAACTAACTTTCACAAGACCTATATATGCCCATGAAACAAAGTATATATAATACAATTCTTGACTTTGAAAATGGCAGAAGCATTATTTACAATGCTTTATCGGATACTTTTGTGGTCACGCTGACCAGTCACATTCCTCAACATAATATCATGGCTATCACCAATGCTACTCTTAGAACTCAACTTGAGTCTAACGGTATGATCGTAGAAGATAGTCTTGATGAAGTGGAGGAAGTTAAAAAGCAGATTGAGCGGATAGATACTGATATGCGTAATCTCCATATCCACATCAATCCAACCCTCGCATGCAATTTCAATTGCTGGTATTGTTATGAAAATCACAGCAATACCTCCCATATGCAGCCCGATATGATTACGGCTGTATTGAAGTTAATTAAATCTCGTATTGAAGAATTTAAATCTGAATCGGTAAATCTTTCCTTTTTCGGAGGTGAACCGTTGTTGCAGTTTAAAAATGTTGTTAAGCCACTTATTGAGCAGGTAGATGAGGTATGTAAAACAAGAAAGCTACCTCTTGACCTACACTTTACTACCAACAGTTTTCTGCTGACCGACGAAATGATCAGGTTCTTTAGCGATTTATCTGTCGCGTTTCAGATTACCCTTGATGGCCATCGAGAAAATCACGATAAAGTGCGCCGAACAAATTCAACCGGAAGTTACGATATCATTCTAAATAATGTAAAACGACTACTACGCGATAAACATCCCGTTATTTTGCGTATCAACTACACTACAAAAAATTTTGATGATATTCCGGCCATTCTGGAAGATTTAAAAGATATTAGCCTTGATCACAGACCCTTGCTTACAATTGATTTTCAGCAGGTATGGCAAGACATTTCCGATAGTCAACAATCGGAAATGCGCAGAAAAACGGAGATGACAATTGAGGAAACAAAGAAACAAAATTTTCAATGTAGTGCCCCTCTGCATTGCGATATAATACATAATCCATGCTATGGAGATAGAAGAAATCATGTTCTTATCAATCATGATGGATTACTATACTTCTGCACAGCACGCGACTTTACAAAAAATAATTCTGTTGGCAAACTTAATCTCGATGGTAAAATTGAGTGGAGAAAGGATGCTGTTAACTCTTGGAAAAACTCTAAATTCGACAAAATTATCTGTCAACAATGCCGAATCGCACCTATATGTGGAGGTAGTTGCCGACAGAAAAGTATGGAGACAAAACACTTAGAGAAGTGTCTAAGAGGCTATTCGGATGAAGATATCGATCATGTCGTTTCAAAACGTTTCTACCAACATATAGTCCAATCTCAGAAACAGGTAAATTAAAATTACATTAAATTGTCACAATTTCAACTTAAATGCGTCTTTATTAAGAGTTACTCCAATTGATTCAAACTCTCTATAATGATAAAGTTAAGTTATAACCATCACTAATATTTATTAAAATGCAAAAGCGTATCCAAAAATTCCTCGAAGAGGTGGTTGATTGCCAACTCCCGGTTGAGCAACAATCAATGGTGTTCTCACTTGAAGATACAGTGGGCGGACTCACATCCAATTCATTGTGTTCCAATCGGTCCACTGAAAGTTGCGACGTTTCTTCTAACGACACTTGCTATAACTACGCAGTATGTGGAGCAAGTACCAACAAAACTAAATGTGAGGCATTCCCCAAACTACCGGTACCCGACAATGGTGCTGTATGCAGTAACACCGGTGTATAATCATATACCGGTATAGACCAATTAGAGCTGACCTCATAATAAATGTTAACGAGAAAGATGGGCTCTAAATGTTACCTCTCCGCCTTTTCAAAAAAGGTAGAGAGGTAACCTCAATTAATTGTGAACCCATTTTTATGGTTTCAATAGATAGTTTCTAAATTAGAATTCATGAAATATTCCAACTCTTACAATCATATCTGTCCTTTAAAAAATATATGGGTAAATTATTATAGTATAATAATCTTTGTTTGTTTGTTAATGCCTTTCCGGACCGCTAATGCATCCTCAAAGGAAATAGTGTTTATGGATCAGAAAAAGAATCCTATTCAAGGAGTTGTGGCAAGTATTGTAGCCGACCGGGATTCTACTTTGTTGCGGGTAGAGGTATCGGATAACGCAGGCCATGTTACGCTTTCCGATTCAATATTATCCCACTCCATGTTAATTATTAATTATCCCGGATTGAAGTCTCTGACATTACGTCCGGCGGAATATGGCGATTCTATTATATTACAACCTTCTGCTATTGAGCTAAATGAGATAGTTGTCACAGGAAAGGATATGGTAAAAGCCGAGGCCGGAAAGATTATATTTACTCCCGGCGATCTGCGCAATAGAGTCATCAATGCCTATGATCTACTTGTAAACGTTCCGCTTCTATCGGGAAGAGATGGCACTCTGAAAGTAATGAGTAAGGATGTCCATATTCTCATCAATGGTAGAGAACCCAACGTGCCTCAGAAGCAAGTCATTACCGAACTCCAAAGTCTTGAACCCGGCATTATAAAAAGTGTGGAAGTGATTCCATTCTCCGGCAGCGCATATAGCGCCTCAGGTAATTTCGGAGTTGTAAATATTATTCTAAAGGATAGAGGAAATGGAACTTGGCTATCAATAAATGCTCGCGGTTCGGGAGGTGCTCGGGGAGCCACCGCCTCCGAATCCGTTGATCTTTATTATACCCACAATCGCTTTAGACTCTCAATCGGAGAAGAATTTCTTTATAACGATCTAAGAACTAAGACGGATGAAGAATTCTTATATAATCAAGAGTCAGCATCTGACTTCATTTCCATTAAAAATAAAGCAAGAAGTTCTTCTTCAACCTTTCAGCCATTTGGCTACCTGCATCTGTCATATCAACTCTCTAAGCGAAGTGTAATTGGAGGAGGTCTTACTATTTATAGTGATAAAAAGAAACAGACTTATACCGCAAAAAGTATCTTCACCAAAGAAAGCAATATTCCCGAGGTAACCGAGTCCCGATCTCTTTTCACTCAACCATGGACCAAGCCTAAAACATACTATCAATTATTTTATACCCTTGACACCGACAAAAAGGGAAGTCAACTTCAACTGAGTGGGTTATATCGCAATGATTCTGCTTCTTCTGAGGTAGTTTACGACTTCTCACCTGAAATGAACGAAGAACGCGATGAGAATGGTAAAGGTGGTTCGATCTCTGCAAAATATAAGCAGGTATTTAACGACCGACAAATATTATCAGGAGGATATGCATTCAGAACTACACGCCGGAGAGATGCCTCTGACTCAGAATTACAATCGTATCGATTCACTTATAGTGAAACAATTAACGCTGCTTTCCTGGAACTCAACAGCAGGTGGAGCAACGTCTTATCTTCTAATATCGGACTAAGATTGGAAAATTCTCGTATCTCAGGCATTTTTACTGCCGACAATGATAACTTCCGGCGGTCTGAAACTGATCTTTTCCCATCTCTTAGTATTAACCTTTCCTTTCCGGAAAGTTATAACTTCGTAATATTTAACTTATCACGCAGTATTTTCAGACCCCAATTTGTAGACCTGAACCCCTATGTACTATGGACCTCCTCAAATACTTGTAGAATGGGAAATCCTAATCTGAAGTCTTCCAAGGATTGGACTGTCTCGGCATTGTATATGTTTCGCGGAGATTTTATGCTGTATCTCTCTTTTTCCCGATATAAAAACTCCAATAATCCTTTTCTATATGGCGAAAATGGTATATCATATACAACCAGAATTAATCGCCCCCGGACCGACATCTATTCTTTGATGTTTGAATATAATAAGTCGATATCAAAAATATGGAGACTTCGTCTTAATGTTGACGCTTCTTATTACGATTCTCCATTTCAGTATAACGGGGTAGATTTGTCATTTCACTCTCTTAGTTCATGGCTCACATTTAGAAATCGTATTACAATCCCGGGAAAATACACACCGGTATTGGATATCGATGGTCAATTTGGATATAGCACCCAGCTTTACGACTCCGGAGCCAATTGGATAGCGAATATTAGCATCGATGCATCCAAGCAACTATTTGAAAATTTTCAGATTGGCATTGGACTTGACTCCGAGTTAGAACGGCTTATCAACTCAAAAATGTCTTTGCCCGATTTTCAACGGATTATTCGATTCACGGCAGTACCCTTACGGGGAAGAATCTCTGTTTCTTATACCTTTGGCAATCAAAAAATCCGCTATTTTGAGGATAAAACTGACACCTCTTATAATTCTCGATTCTAAGAGTATGTGTATTAGATCGGCTCTGACCTAACCAAGATAATCTCGGATTTCTACCTAACTTCAAAATAATCCATTAAGATTGAGAAAGAAATTTCATTCATTCCAGCAAATCTATTCCACAGATTGCGGCCAGACATGTATCCGCATGATCGCTAACTTCTACGGATTGAACATTGATTATAAATATCTTTGTTCTTTAGCTGATTACGATCGTCAGGGAATGTCAATATTTGAAATTATCAGATTGCTCAATACCCTCAACTTCGATGCTGTCGGAGTCAGACTATCTTTAGAGCAACTTGAGAAATTACCGCTGCCCGCAATTCTTTTCTGGAATCAGGCCCACTATGTGGTATTATACCGTATAGATATCACAAAGGGAGTTTTCTATATCGCCGATCCCGCCTTAGGGAAAGCAAGAGTAAAAAAGGAGGAGTTTATACTCAAATTCTGTGGAAATATAGAAGGTCGTGGCAGTGCGATAGCTATTGATCCCAATGATAATTTCTCCACAGAAGGCTTCCCTAAAAATCATGCCTTCAAGGGCCTGCTGACATATCTTAAGGGTTCCATCGACGGATATCGCCATAGACTCGGCTGGATAATACTTATGCTGATTTTCATCCTTCTGACTGATCTCGCTTTTCCTTTTCTTTTTCAAACTACGATTGATAAAGGAATTCAAGGAAAGGATGTCGGACTAATCTGGCTATTGGCAGCATCACAGATAGCTATATTCCTGGGTAATTATATCTCCAACTCGTTCGTGGATCTTATTCTTACTAAATTAGGGCTCAAGGTGGGTATCAATATGCTGAATAATTATCTCGATAAACTTCTCCACCTGCCCATGAACTTCTATTCACGCCATTCTCCGGCCGACCTCGTACAGCGCACTGATGATCAGAACAGAATAAAACAATTTCTCATGTCAATGCCGACAAATGTCGTTCTGACTATTCTGAATCTTCTTATCTTCAGTGGAATTATGGTCTGGTACAGCCCTCTTATATTCTTCATTTTCGTTATTCTATCGGTTTTAAATATCGGCTGGATGTCGCTATTTCTTAGATTCCGTCGTGAGATTGATTTTCCTCTTGCAGGAAAGTTAGGTGAAAACCGTAATAATCTCTTCGAGATTATCGGCGGAATCGAAGAAATTAAATCTTCCCGGGCCCAGGAAGCTCGCATTTCCGGATGGCGACTGACTCAGGAACATATAAATAATCTTACCCTTAAAAGTGCTTTCCTAAAAATCTATCAAAATGGAGGCAACATGCTGATGGTAAGAGTGCGCGATGCCGTAATCACGGGCATATGCGCCGTGCTTGTGACTCAAGATGCCATGACAATCGGAATTATGATGACAGTCAGTTACATAGCAGGCTATCTTGCCCAGCCATTCTCCAATATTATTTCATCTGTAAATTCAGTTCAGGACTCAATTATGGCCTACCAGCGATTGGATGGCATCATCCACTGTCCATCCGATGAGCATAAGGATTGCAAAATTCAAAAAGTAGAAACATTGAACTTGGATCACGTCACTTTTAAATACCCCGGTGCCACATCCCCGTTAGTACTCAATGAATGTAGTCTGCAGATTGAAGTCGGGAAAAGTCTGGCTATTGTCGGAGAGAGCGGTTGTGGAAAGTCAACACTACTTAAATTACTGACTGCATCCTATCTGCCATCCACAGGAAAAGTCAGTGTCAACGAATATCCGCTGACTGATGTGGAAGAGGATTCCTTCACATCTCAATTTGGAATTGTAATGCAAAACGGTACTATCTATTCCACTACTATTCTTGAAAATATAGGATTTTCCGATCTGAATCCCGACATGGATAAAGTGAAGGAAGCAGCCCGCATGGCATGTATCGACAGCTTTATTGAATCCCTACCGATGGGTTACAATACACGTATTGGCTCCTCAGGGTTACAGTTGAGCGGAGGTCAGCGTCAACGAATCTTTATAGCCCGCGCACTCTATCGCAACCCCCCTATACTTATTTTGGATGAGGCCACCTCATCTCTGGATGCTATAACGGAATCCCGAATTATGGACAACGTATTCCGGTATTGCAAAGGACGTACTCTGATTATTGCGGCTCACAGATTGAGCACAGTGAGCAATGCCGATAAAATAGTGGTGATGAGCAATGGTAAAATAGCGGAGGAGGGCACTCATTCCGAACTAATGGGATATAACGGAATATATGCGGGATTGATAAAAAAACAGATTCCACAGTCTGAGGCGTCTGATATATATTCGCAAGAAATATCTGACGCGCGGATGACTTCGCGACAAATGTAGAGACGTGGATGCGGCTATAGTAATTTCATAATTCGATTATTACTGTCGGATAAACCATCCTAAAATGAGGCTCTAATCCCAAAGATGAAACTCCGGAATGGTAATATGAAACTTTTAAAATTTAACATTTGATAAATGTCTTATATTCAGTGTATTAAAAATTGGGATATGAAACTTTTTCAGTTGCATATGAAACTCTGTTTTTAGAAAAAATTACTAACTTTGCAACCGAAAAATAAACTTAAAAATAAATGATGAATCTTCTATAAATTTCAACAACTAAAAATTCAGAAAAATTTTTTGCATACGAATTAATTTATTATCTTTGCGCATATAAAAACTTTTATTAACCTTTTAATCGTATTGTTCCATGTCTTTACATTCCCATCTTCACAAATATAACTTAACTCCATTCCTAAAATCCATATTGGTATTTTTTATTTTATCCCTCGGGATTCTGCCATTGAACGCTATCAATATCAGAGGTAGAGTAATTGATCCTGAAGACAATTCGGGGATTTCCGGTGCGGAATGCCAACTTAGATTGTATGAATCAATCTTGAGTCAGGTCCTTAGTGGAGAAGATGGTAATTTCGAATTTTCTGTCGATATAGAACCTACCGACAGCATCTCCTTATCTATTATCTTTCCCGGATATGAACGTTACGATTCTACACTGACCGATCTCAAACAAGATACAAATATCGGTAATTGTCCGCTACCCCTTACCACTATGCTCAGCGATCTGGTTGTGGAGGGTGAAAATGTAAGACGTGTAGGAGCAAACATTCTTATGACTCCAATGGAGTCACAGATTAATAACTCCATCAGAGCAAATGATCTATTGAATAATATGGCTATTCCGGGGCTGCGTATGAGTCCTGAAAACGGAGATATATCCATGCCCGGCCATGATCTTGTAATCATGGTCAATGGTATCCCTGCCGACCAGACTCAGATAAAAGCTATCCCGGCCGATGAGATTGTAAGCATAGAATACTCTCCGATTGTTCCTCCGGCTTTCTCAAATCTCGGAAATTTCATGATTAATATCCGAACTAAGCGACATGAATCCGGTGGAAGCCTGAGTGTGAATGAAATGGTCGGACTACTCTTTCCTGAAACCACCACTAACTTAAGTCTTACTCTCAACAAAGGAGCTTCAAGATTTAAATTAGACGGATTCTTTCATTATCGAGATTTCAGACACGTCTCGTATATCAGAAAGCAATCATTCCGGGCACCGGATAAAGACTTTACCGTAGATTCCGAGATATCACAACCCTACCATGCAAAGGTTCCACAAGCCACTCTCGAATACACGTATAATCCCGACGAGAATCTGCTTTTTATGGCTCGCGGAAATCTCAACGGGCGTTATTATAAGATGAATAATTATGCGACGGTCGATGATTCATCCTTAGGCGAATATTCATCTCATGAGAAAATCAGGGATAGATACTGGACTCCATCGCTCGAAGCGTATCTATCAAAAACTTTCAAGTCGCGCTCCACGATTGAACTTGATATGGTCGGGACCTACAGCACAGATAATTATGCTTATTCCAATTCTTACTCAGGTGGCATAGCCATTCCTGAAGTCGGTAATATTACAGACTCCAGACGCTATTCGCTTATATCTACAGCAGGATATAACTATAAATTTTCCGATAAAACCCAACTCTCACTGACGTGGCAGAATCTATCTTCTCATACTCATAATAAATATCCTACCACCAACGACAGTTACTCAATGAATGAGAACAACAACTCATTCATCCTCTATTTGCAGCAGACGGTAGGGAAAATATGGATAGGAGCAAAGCCGGGTCTGAAATATTCGATTCTTAAAGATCCCTCTGAGCGCAGAAGTTTTGTATATCCAACCGGAGATTTGTTGGTGACATGGGCACCTTCAGGCCATTTCAATCTGATGTGGCAGACTAAATATTTCGTTCAGGATCTTACTCTTTCTTCCCTGGTCCCGACACCTCTTTGGGATTCCAACTACCTGTATTCTATTGGCAATCCGGATCTCAAGATGCAGAAAAATTTAAGCAATCTATTGATGCTGAATTACACTTTAGGCAACCTTCGCACCTATTTTACGGGCTCCTATATCAGATATTACGATGTAATATATACTGACTTTGAATATGATGCAGCGACGTCGGCATTCCGTGAAAGTTATGTCAATGGAAATCCGGCCAACGGAGTCTCTCTGCGTCTTGGGGGTGGCTACTACAATTTTCTTAATATGTTCTCGCTGCAAGGTGAGATTCAGTTCCGTCGGCTCAGTATGAATCATAATGACTACTCATTTCGACATAGTTCGGTAGGCGGGTATGTTATTCTTTCATGGAGATATAAAAAATATGGACTGACCTACCAGCAAGTATTTCCGTCGGCCAATATGGATATTAACCTTATAGATAAAGATAGTCCGCTAAGTGTGTTTATCGCTGAATACAGACCTGACAACCACTGGACTCTCCAATTATCGGGAGTGGTCTACAATAAGCGTCCCATGTATAAGACTACCAGTTGGTCGCGTGCTTACTCATTAGATTTCACACGTGACTTTCTTAAAGACACGAATACGATTCGTCTCTCTATAGCCTATGATCTATCGTGGGGCCGTAAATATAATTCAACCCGCAGTAAGTCAATTGATGTGAGTGACGAAAACAACGCAGTTGCCAAAAAGGCTAACTGATGTTGTTTAGATCCCACTTTAAAACCTGACAAAATCTTAATAAAAAATAAGTTTAAACGACATGATCTTTAACTCAATAAATCTATAGTATAATGTAATAAAATAAGTATATTATGAATTCAGAAATCATTAAGTATCTCGTTGGAGAGAATCCTACTGTCTGGAATTGGGTAGCTCTTATTCTGGAACTGCTCTTGATTGGCGGATTCGTCAATTATGGGGTAACATGGCTCTATCGCTACATGGGTTGGACGAAGAAATAGATCTTACGGAAGTTTCCGGGGTAGATGTATTTCTAATTTTAAGGAGCTACTTATCATAGATACATGTTGCCTCTATCGTCCGGCTGTATCATTAACCGCTAAATACTATAAAATATGACTTTCACAGACTGTATACTTTCCGTGGCATATTGCTACTTCATATGTTGCGGTATTCTCTTTGCTTTTAAGGGAATAGTAAAATTACTAACGCGCAATCGTCGAAAAACGGTCCAAGACCATTCATGACGGTAAGGTATTGTGGGCTGATATCGCTGCCTCCCGAAGAAAATAGCGGGAGAAAGAGCGATTTGGTCGGCAACCGTGGAAAATATATTGATAAACGGATAAAATTCGCGAAAAACAATAATGATTTTACATTTTTTAATAAAATAATCCCCAAAAAATTTGACGGAGTATAAAATTCTTATTAACTTTGCAGTGCAAAAGAGCTAATGATTGGTTAGTCATAGTGAGTAAAAACTCAATTTGACAAGGAAAAAGCAATATCGTCGAAAGAGCTTGTGAAAGTTGTAATAGACGGGAGTAGAAATACTTCATTATAAACAAAGCTATTAAAATGAGTGTGACTTAGTGAAGGGCCTGTCGGAGACACGCCCTTTATTTTTTTGCCTATACGGTTCCCCTCTACATAGTAAGTCTTTCGGATCAAGTATAAAAAGGTCAAGCACAAAACCCTGTTAAAGTGTTAAAATTTTTAAGCTGTTAAGCCTCAGCGAGCCCTCTGCCCCTCTGCGTGAGATTAAATTTTCAAGTCTCAGAGAAATCTGAGCCTTTATCTTTTGTATACATACTCCAAACGTACCATCCACAATTTCTTCTAACAATTTCAGTGTGTAGATAGCTGGCATTCAGGAATTATTTAGTATTTTTGTAATATGAACGACTTGACAGTATCAAATATCGAGCGGCAGAACGTTTTGAATAACAATTATGCCCTTCAATCCATCCAAGAAAACTTGGATGTTAATGGTCTGCGTTTCCATGATCAGCTGCTTTTTACCACCAAGATGGTTGCTGAGTTTTATGGTGTGGATGAGCGCACGATAAAACGATATGTGCAAGAGTATGGAGATGAACTTCGTGCTAACGGATATTTTTTAAGTGAGGGCAACTCCCTAAAAGAGCTGAAGTTACATTTTGTTGGGGACATTAATGTCCCTAAGTTTACACGCCAGTTGGGAGTCTTTTCATTCCGCACAATAGACGGCAAAAAAGAAAAAAACGATTGAACTTATGATTGAACAAATTTCAATTCAAAATATTTAAGCTGTTAAGTCTCAGCGAGCCCTCTGCACCTCTGCGTGAGATTAAAATTTTCAAGTCTCAGAGAAATCTGAGCCTTGATCTTTTGTATACATACTCCAAACGTACCATCCTTCAAAAGATTGGATTTCCCTTTCTTCGGAGAAATTTATGTGAATTATAGCCCTCATAATGAGAAATCTATTGACAGGCATTTAAAATTTTTGTAACTTTGCGATCGCAGACCGCATCGCGGAAGCCCGGTCATGGGCAACGCGGGAGGGTCAGCAGACATTTTTAGGAAGCGTTTACTCGACGCTCTTTCTTGGCTTGTAGAAACTTCGCAACTTTCAATCGTAGTCAAGAATGTAGCAAACGGTAGATGCCTTGTGGGTATGTTTATTCCATTAATGAAGAGCGCGCGAGCGTTAGTCACTGATGTAGTTATACATATTCTGCGTGAGGCTTCTGCACGTTTGCTCGTTCTACTACGATGGGCAATGCGAAGGCCTCTACAAGCGGAACGAGCAAACAGTACGGCTCTCACGCTTTTCT
>JAAVDX010000036.1 GCA_014801585.1 Bacteroides sp. | reverse complement strand
TGGCTCATATTGAGTTAATTTTAGTGGCATTCGCCGATTTTCAATTAGCTCGCTAAACTCCTTCACCTAAAATTTAAATCCATCTCAAAATCTCCTAAAAATAAAGTATTTCTTATTTTCAAGAGCTACTTAACAATCAGAATTTTGATTCGGCAATCTCCTCAGAACTACAAATCGGTCAAAAAAATGCTTAAGGGATTGCTTATGATTATGCTTATGATTAAGAAAATGGAATTTATTGGTTAAGACCGGAGAAACCTCCGCCGAGAGCTTTATATAGGCGCACGATACAATTGAAGAGGTTGGCCCGGGATGAGGCATACTGAGTATGATTCTGAAGATACGTGATCTGCGCATTAGCAACGTCGGTGAAGTCAGTCAGGCCATGGCGATAGCGTTCGAGAGAGAGATTGACGACCTCTTCGCTCGATTCGAGAACATCGGCGTAGAGGGTCAGTTCGCGACCTGCAGAGACATAATTCTGCATTGCATCCTCCACCTCCTGAAGGGCAGTCATGAGGGTATAGTTGTAAGTCTCAATCTCCGCCTCCATTTGGGCCTTTGCCTCGGCAACGCCGGCTTCACGGGCGAAACCGTCGAAGAGAGTCCAGGTAAGAGTCGGATTAATTTCATAGTTGAAGGAATTTTTACCGAAGAGATATTTTGCATTGTGGGAAGATGTGCCGAGGGTAGCATTCAGAGTCAGAGAAGGGAGATAATCCTTCTTTGCGACACCGAGACGGGCGGCCAAGACCTCGATCTGTTTCTCAGCTTCCGCGACATCGGGACGGCGACGGATAAGATCGGCCGGGACACCGACCTGTAAGGGGACAGAGAGATGGGGAGTGGTAGAATTTTCCACCATATTGCGGACGTCGGCGGTAGAAATTCCACAGAGAGTTGCCAACGCATTGACGGCAGACATCATATTGGACCGATACTGAGGCATGAGGAGTCGGGTAGAGCTGACCATGCTGCGAGCCTGGGCGACATCGAGTTTGCTGACCAACCCGGCTTTATACCGCGCTTCAGCAACGGCGAGGATATCTTCTTGAGTCTTAAGATGGGTCTGAGCGACTTCGAGTTGTTGCTTATACATGAGCAAGGCTGCGTATTGGGTAGCGACTTCGGCTTCCAGAGACAGAAGCATCCCATCATACTCAAGGCGCGTGGCCTCCAAAGAGGCACGGTCAGCCTTGGACTTTTCATAGATTCTTCCGAAGATGTCGATTTCCCAGCTGACTGTAGCGCCCAGCTGAAAGAACGTGTTGGTAAAGGCATCGGTAGCTTGTGAAGCCTCGCGTCCGGAATCGCGGTCGATATCATAGCCCGCCATCAGACCGACGCTAGGATAATAACCGGCGCGAGTCTGACGGAGCATCTGTCGAGAGGCCTCAATCCTCTTAAGCATTGCCCGAAGATTATAGTTGTTTTTCTGAACGAGAGTCTCCAGACGAGTAAGTACGGGATCGTCGAAAGTGCCCCACCATGCAGTGCAGTCAAACATCGGAGAGGAAGAGAAAGCAGAAAAGCCATATCCGGAAGGGAGCGAATCAGGACTCAACCTGACTGACTTTAATCGGGCTAAAGAGTCCTGATCGACAATGGGACAATACATAGCCCGTTCGGGGGAGGCCGTGGAGATAGAGTCGTCCATAACCTTCGGGAGTTCAGCCGGATCGGAAGCAAAGAGACCCATCGGACTTAAGAACATCAGAACTCCGGGAATGGCCAGGATGGATCTTAGACGATGGATATTCGGAGAGGGAAAAGTATTCTTCATTCTATTAAGATTGAGGAAGGGTCAATATGGTAAGTGCCGCCTGTGTAAGAGTGGAATCTATCGGTCATCATGAGGGTTTCACTTTGGGAAATGACCATCACATGGTGTCTTACATATTAATTAACCATCAACTTATTAATAAAGTTTATTATGAAAATAAAGTTTATTATGAAGTTGTTTGAACTTCTATAACTGCGTCAGTGGAATAATAAAAACGGCGGTCAGACGATATCTCATCGCCTGACCGCCAACATTAAAATCTAATTTATTCGATAATTTGTCTAACGCTAACTTTTCTATAGCCTTTGATATAGAATTACTCCTCCTGCACTGTTGCGGCATACTCCTTAAGGAGTTTATCCTGCACATCAGAGGGGACGAGCTCATACTGAGCGAAATCCATTGAGAAAGAGGAACGACCGCCGGTGATAGAGCTGAGAGAAGTGCTGTAGGAAGCCATTTCTTTCAGGGGTACGCGGGCATTGA
Source organism: Bacteroides sp. (assembly GCA_014801585.1). Classification (GTDB taxonomy): domain Bacteria; phylum Bacteroidota; class Bacteroidia; order Bacteroidales; family Muribaculaceae; genus Lepagella. Next base: position 59,452 of record JAAVDX010000036.1, on the reverse strand, counting down.
GTTTCTCAATACCGTTTTCGGAGTTCATACCCATGATGATAGCACGGCGTCCCTGGAGATCGCTCATCACGTCGCCGAGGGTATCGGCGGGGGTCATCACTTCTACATCGTAGACGGGTTCAAGGATCTTCGGGTTGGCATTGCGGAAGGCTTCGGAGAAAGCATTGCGGCCGGCGAGTCGGAAAGAGATTTCGTTGGAGTCGACGGGGTGCATCTTACCATCGTAGATCATCACACGAACGTCGCGGGCGTAGGATCCGGTAAGGGGACCTTGCTCCATGCGATCCATGAGTCCTTTAACGATAGCCGGAATGAAGCGAGCATCAATTGCGCCACCTACGATACAATTGTAGACTACGAGTTTGCCACCCCAGTCGAGAGGGATCTCTTGCTTATCTCGGACGTTCATCTTGAACTCCTGATTGCCGAACTTATAATAGTCGGGTTCGGGCATGCCTTCAGTGTAGGGTTCGACGATGAGGTGGACTTCACCAAACTGACCGGAACCACCGGACTGCTTCTTATGGCGATAGTCGGCGCGGGAAGCGCGGGTTATCGTCTCACGATAGGGGATTTTGCAATCGATGAACTCTACGGGTAGTTTCTCATTATTCTCGATTCTCCATTTGAGAGTGCGGAGATGGAATTCACCTTGCCCCTTTACGATTGTCTGTTTGAGTTCCTTGCTCTGTTCGACGATCCATGTCGGATCTTCTTCGTGCATACGATTGAGGATGCCGGCGAGTTTTTCAGCGTCGGCTTCATTCTTGGGTTTGATCGCACGTTGATATTTGGGCTGAGGATACTTGATGAAATCAAACTGATAGTCGCAGCCTTTTTCGTCGAGGGTGTTGCCGGTGCGGACATCCTTTAGTTTGACAGCTGCGCCGATATCACCTGCTTTGAGTGTATCAACGGAATTGCGGATGTTGCCGCAGACGGTATAGATCTGAGCGAGGCGTTCTTTACCGCCACGGGTAACATTCTCGAGATCGGCGCCGGCATTGAGTGTTCCGCTCATTACCTTGAAATAGCTGACTTCGCCGATATGAGGTTCGACACTCGTCTTGAAGAAGAAAACGGAGAGGGGGCCATTGCTATCGGGTTTTACGGTTTCGCCGGAGATAGTGGAGGGAGCGGGCATTTCGTCGACGAATGGGCAGACATTGCCGAGGAATTCCATCAGCCGGCGTACTCCCATATCTTTGGCGGCAGAGAGGACAACGACGGGCATGATGCTGCGGTCGACGAGACCTTTACGGATACCTTCGCGCATTTCATCCTCAGTCAGAACACCTTGGTCGAAGAATTTTTCCATGAGGGTCTCATCATTCTCGGCAGCGGCCTCGATGAGAGTCTTATTCATCTCTTGCGCACGTTGGAGCTGATCTTCGGGGATTTCAGAGATGACAGGCGCACCACCTTCGGCTTTCCATTCGAGCTTCTTCATGATGAGGACATCGATAATGCTTCGGAAGCCGGGGCCACATTCCAGAGGATACTGGATGGGGACGATCTTCTTACCGAAGTGTTCGTACATCTGCTCCATCACATTATCGTAGTCGGCCTTTTCGCCATCCATCTGATTGAGAGCGAACACGACGGGTTTTTCGAGTTTGCCGCATGTGCGATAGATATTTTCTGTGCCGACTTCCACACCGTATTCAGCATCGACGAGGATCAGACCGAGGTCGGTCACACCAAGAGCGGTATAGGCGTTTCCGATGAAATCGTCGGCTCCGGGACAGTCGATGATATTGAGTTTTTTATTGTTGAATTCAGCATTGAATACTGTAGAGAATACAGAGTAGCCATATTCCTTTTCGACGGGGAAATAGTCGGAAACCGTATTGCCGGCTTCGATAGAGCCGCGGCGTTTAGTCACGCCACATTCGTAGATCATGGCTTCAGCGAGAGTCGTCTTACCCGAACCTTTAGAACCGAGAAGAGCGATATTTTTGATTTCGTTGCTGTTGTAAATCCTCATTGTCGTTAGATTTTAAGTGTGGGTTATGTATAGAGGGGGAGAGGTGAGTTTTTCAATTCGGTCGCAATTTAGATAGAATTTCGGAAATTACAATATTATTTTACATGTTGTATAACATAAATGTTTCACAACATAATTTTGGATGGCATTTTTATGTTTTGCGACACAATGAAGGAGTACTATCGGGCATTCATTTTGCAAAAAGACCTTAAAGAGATCGTCACAGCTTCGGAATTTCTTGTGGAATGAGGGTCAAATTATGTTTTTTTGAATTATTTACCCAGAAATAAGTTGGGAGTAGCGATATTTTTAATAATTTTGTAATGTAGTTGCGGAGACAACTCTGTTAAAATCGGATTGGGATTACTGAATCCGGGCGATCCAACCTGAATTTGCAACCTCTATTATCACATTAATATATATGAGTGATTCATTTTATGAACTCGATGACGAAAAGTCGTTGATCCCCGAGAAGACAGAAAAGAGGGGGGAGCTTCTTATTGATTATAAGAAGGTAGATATCGAAAGAGCCGAGCGGCAGGTGCTGAAGGGTATTGACTTCCGGCTACATGCAGGGGAATTCTGTTATCTTGTAGGGAAAGTAGGCTCCGGCAAGTCATCGCTAATGAAGACGATGTATGCCGATGTACCGATCAAGAATGCGGAGGCGGCCATTGTGCTTGATGAGAATGTGGCCGGGATTAAACGAAAGAAAATACCGTATTTACGGAGACAGATAGGAATCGTGTTCCAGGATTTCCAGTTGCTTCAGGACAGATCGGTAGCGGCCAATCTGCGATTTGTGCTTCGCGCGACGGGCTGGAAGAACAAGGCAGAGATTGAGGAGAGAATAGAGGAGGTGTTGAAAGACGTGGGGATGGAGAATAAGAGCTATAAGATGCCTCATGAACTCAGTGGCGGCGAACAGCAGCGCATTGTGATAGCGAGAGCGCTTCTGAATCGACCCAAGCTTATACTTGCCGACGAACCAACCGGGAATCTTGATCCGGAGACGGGATATCAGATTGTGAAGCTGCTACACAGTCTGACACAATCGGGACATGCTGTAGTAATGGCAACCCATAACCTCCAATTGGTCGACGACTTTCCGGCACGAAAGGTGACTTGCATAGACAAGACATTGCAAGAATAAGAGGCATAAACATGTTTCGCAACATAATTACGGAATTTTTTCCATAAAAAATTTTCGCAAGTGGTATAAAAAAATTATCTTTGCAGAATAAAGCCCGATAATATGCGACGGTCAGACCGGCCGAGCTGGATATCGGGGATTAAATCTAATACAACAAATACAACTATACTCAAAACGGCTATTTTATTATGGCAGACAAGAAAGAGAAATTGTTTGACATGTTTCCGCCGATTTCCACAGAGGAGTGGATGGCGAAAATCAATGTCGATCTCAAGGGTGCCGATTTCCAAAAGAAATTAGTATGGCGCACAAACGAGGGCTTCAATGTCCAGCCCTTCTATCGTAAGGAAGATCTTGAGGGTCTCCCTACTCTGGGCACTCTTCCCGGAGAATTTCCCTACGTACGCGGGACACGCGACAATAATGACTGGCTAATTCGCCAGCAGATTCAGGGCGCTACGGCAGAGGAAGTTCTGGCCAATGCACGCCACGCAATAGATTGCGGAGTTGAATCTCTCGGTATCTGCCTTTGCGGCGATCTTACAATCGAGCATCTTCCGGCTATTCTGAAGGGTATTGATCTGAAGAAAATTGAGGTCAACATCTGTTCTTGCCCCGGGAAGTCAGTAGAGGTTGCCGAACTTCTTGTAGCTGCTATCATCGAGCAGGAAGCTACTGATGAATTCCGTGGTTCGATTGATTTCAATCCTTTCCGTCGTCTTCTCAAGCGCGGTCTTGAATTCCCGAAAGATCTTAAGGAGACTTCAATCAAACTTTATAATATCGTAAAAGACGTAAAGAATCTCCGCTGCTTCGCTGTTGACTCATATATGCTCAACAACGCCGGAGCATTCATTACTCAGGAGCTCGGTTATGCACTCGCATGGGGAGCTGAATGGATGACACTCATGACAGAAGCTGGTCTGACACCTTGTGAGGTAGCAGATCGCATCAAGTTCAACATGGGTATTTCGTCGAACTACTTCATGGAACTTGCCAAGTTCCGCGCCGGCCGCATGCTCTGGGCAGAGATCGTGAAGGCATACGGTGCTGACGACGAGTGCTGCAAGATGTGGGTTCATGCTGTCACTTCACAGTTTAATCAGACAATCTATGACGCACACGTCAATCTACTCCGCTCAATGACAGAGACTATGTCGGCCGCTCTCGCAGGAGTAAACTCTATCGAGACACTGCCATTCGATCTTCAGTATAAGAACCCGGATGAGTTCTCAGAGCGTATCGCACGCAACCAGCAGCATCTGCTTCGCGATGAGTCGCACCTTAATAAGGTGGTTGACCCTGCAGGCGGCAGCTATTATATAGAGGTGCTTACTGCTTCTATCGCCAAGGAGGCTTGGAAGAACTTCAACGAGGTTGAAGACAACGGAGGTTTCCTCGCAATGCTTCAGAAGGGGGAGATTCAGGCTAAGGTGAACGAGTCAGGCGTTAAGCGTCATCTGGATGTAGCGCGTCGTAAGGAGATCCTTCTCGGCACGAACCAATATCCGAACTTTAACGAAATGGCACTTGACAAACTCCAGAAGACTGAAGGCTGCGGATGTGGCTGCGGATGCGCGAAGCCGGAAGACGGCGCTGTAGAATACCTGAACTTCGATCGTGCAGCGAGTCAGTTTGAGCATCTTCGTCTGGATACTGAGAAAGCGGCTAATCGTCCGAAAGTATTCATGCTGACTATCGGTAATCTCGCAATGCGTCTTGCCCGCGCTCAGTTTGCCTCCAACTTCTTCGGCTGCGCAGGCTACGAAATCATCGACAATATCGGCTTCGACACTATCAAGGAAGGTGTCGACGCCGCGATGGAAAAGGGTGCAGACGTAGTAGTACTCTGTTCATCGGATGATGAATACGCAGCTCTCGCTCCGGAAGCGAAGAAGGAACTCGGAGATCGCGCCATCCTCGTAGTGGCAGGTGCTCCGGCATGCATGGACGAACTTAAAGCCCAGGGCATCGAAGACTTCATTCACGTTCGTGTCAATGTGCTCGACACATTGATCGGGTTTAATGCCAAACTCCTGAAATAATAGCCATGAGACCGAATTTCAAAGAAATCGATATAACTAAGATTGCAACTCCCGCAAGCCACAAGCCCGTGGCAGGGGAGGAATGGATGACCGCAGAGCTCATCCCCGTAAAACCGGTATATACAAAAGAGGATCTCGAGGGACTTGAACACCTCGATTATGCAGCCGGCCTTCCGCCGTTCCTGCGTGGTCCGTACAGCGGCATGTATCCCATGCGTCCCTGGACAATCCGCCAGTATGCAGGATTCTCAACAGCTGCTGAATCGAATGCCTTCTACCGCCGTAACCTTGCTTCCGGCCAGAAGGGACTGTCAGTAGCATTCGACCTTCCGACTCACCGCGGTTATGACGCCGACCATGAGCGCGTAGTAGGCGACGTAGGTAAGGCGGGCGTATCGATCTGCTCTATTGAGGATATGAAGGTGCTGTTTGACGGTATCCCCTTGAATAAGATGTCAGTATCCATGACTATGAATGGTGCGGTTCTTCCCGTGCTTGCTTTCTACATCAACGCAGGCCTCGAACAGGGTGCGAAGCTTGAAGAGATGGCGGGTACTATTCAGAACGACATTCTGAAGGAATTCATGGTGCGTAACACTTACATCTATCCGCCGGCATTCTCGATGAAGATCATCGCTGACATCTTCGAATATACTTCGAAGAATATGCCCAAGTTCAATTCCATCTCAATCTCCGGCTATCACATGCAGGAGGCGGGCGCAACAGCCGACATCGAACTGGCATATACGCTGGCCGACGGTCTGGAATATCTCCGCGCCGGCGTTAACGCAGGCATGGATATCGACACATTCGCTCCGCGTCTGTCGTTCTTCTGGGGTATCTCAATGAATTATTTCATGGAGATTGCGAAGATGCGCGCAGCCCGTATGCTGTGGGCTCGCATCGTGAAGCAGTTTAATCCGAAGAACCCGAAATCTCTTGCTCTCCGCACACACTGTCAGACATCAGGCTGGAGTCTGACGGAGCAGGATCCGTTTAACAACGTAGGACGTACCTGCGTAGAGGCTATGGGTGCAGTATTGGGTCATACTCAGTCGCTCCACACAAACGCGCTTGACGAGGCTATCGCACTTCCTACTGACTTCTCGGCACGTATCGCACGTAACACTCAGATTTATATTCAGGAAGAGACCTACGTAACCAAGCAGGTTGATCCCTGGGCAGGTTCTTACTATGTAGAGGCTCTGACTGACGAGATCGCACGTAAGGCATGGGCTCATATCGAAGAGATCGAGAAGCTCGGCGGTATGGCAAAGGCAATCGAGACAGGTCTGCCGAAGCTGAAGATCGAAGAGGCAGCTGCCCGCACTCAGGCTCACATTGACTCAGGCAAGCAGGCAATCATCGGTATCAACAAGTATCGTCTTGCACATGAGGATCCCATCGATATCCTTGAGGTAGACAACACTGAGGTACGTAAAGAGCAGTGTGCACGCCTTGAGACTCTGCGCGAGGGACGTGATGAGGAAGCTGTAAAGAAGGCTCTTGAAGCTATCACTGAGGCAGTGAAGGATCCAAGTAAGGGTAATCTGCTCGACCTTGCAGTTAAGGCTGCCGGGGTTCGCGCTTCTCTCGGTGAGATTTCTGATGCCTGCGAGGCAGTCGTAGGACGTTACAAAGCTGTAATCAAAACTATTTCCGGCGTGTATTCAAGTGAAGAAAAGGGAGATCCCGAATTTGAGGAGGCCCGTAAGGCTGTGGCCGACTTTGCAAAGCGCGAAGGTCGCCAGCCTCGTATCATGATTGCCAAGATGGGTCAGGACGGCCATGACCGTGGCGCGAAGGTTGTAGCAACGGGTTATGCCGACTGCGGTTTTGACGTTGACATGGGTCCGCTCTTCCAGACTCCGGCAGAGGCTGCCCGTCAGGCTGTAGAGAACGACGTGCATATCCTTGGCGTATCATCTCTGGCGGCAGGTCATAAGACTCTTGTTCCGCAGGTGATCGAAGAGCTCAAGAAGCTTGGCCGTGAGGACATCATGGTGACTGCCGGCGGTGTGATTCCGGCCCAGGATTATGACTTCCTCTACAAGGCAGGTGTGGCCGCTATCTTCGGTCCCGGCACCCGCATTCCGAAGTCGGCTCTCGAAATGATCCGCCTTCTCAATGAGGAACGCGCTGAATAATCTGACTCATAAAGTTCGATTTCCATAATGAATCGGCTTCCCCGACTTTTTCGGGGGAGTCGATTCTTATACTTTGAAAAATCCTCTCAAAAACCTGCCAAAATCTTAATAAAAAAATAAGTTTAAACAACTTCAATCTTAGCAAAAAAATTTGTAATTTTGCAGTTGGTCAAGGTGGGAGCGCATGATCGAATGTGCTTTTTAAGTAGGAATGTACTCTCTGCCAATATGCTAATGCACTGTAGATTTACAATATGAATGAAAATAATAATGAATTTCACGATTCTTTAAATGATAATGACCCTTTTTTCGATTCGCCTTTAGATCTTGATTCATCGCTCGAAATGCCGTTGAATACGCCGGAAGGGTATTCGCTTGAGGAGGATGACGATGATGATGAGAACGAATTGAAGCTCTCTAAAAATGGGAGACAGGGGAATCATAATTTTGATGAAGGGGATGAGGATCATGATGATGAGGAGGAGGATGAGGATGGAGACAATGAAGAATATGGGGATCGCGGGGAGAATGGTGGGGAGAATGGCGGTGGGAAGTCATATCCGACTATTCGCCTGCTATTCGAGATGATGATTAATCCCATTGAAGGATGGAAGAAGATAAGGCGCACTAAGTCGACTCCGGAGGAGACCGCCCGGGGCTGTTTCTATCCGATACTGGCGATAGCAGCCGCGTCATGCTTCATGGAGTGTATCTATAACTCTGCGACTACGCTTTCAATGGCAATGATTGAGGCGGTAAAAATTTTCGTGTCGCTCTTCTTTGGGAACTTTCTTGCTCTTACATTCGTTAAGATGTTGATGCCTAAAGATCAGAAGAAGATCGCTGATACTGTATTCGGAAAGAAATACATGATGTATCTGCTATCTACTTTAGGATTGTTCTGGACTCTCTTTGAACTCTTGCCGATGATCGGACCGGTGTTGAGTTTTACTCCGCTCTGGACAATCTATCTTGCTATGAGAGGAGCGAGATTTTTCAGGTTTCCGGAAGAGAAGACGAGTATCCTTACAGCCGTGATGTGCGGAATTGTTGTGGCAGCTCCTTACGTGGTGTTCTGGGTGTTTGACATGCTACTTCCTGCGGGCAATGCTTAAGTATTAAGGAATCCGGCACGATTCTTGCTTATCTAACGTGGGATTCGTATCCGGGGAGAGGGCGTAGTAGGTAAAGACGTTGTCGTAAACTTCAGATTAATGATAAGATTAATAAATGAAAAAGCAATCACAAGTCAACATAAAAAACAAGCGTGCGCATTTCGATTATGAGATAGGCGACACTTATACGGCGGGACTCGTGCTGACCGGCACTGAGATAAAGTCGATAAGGGAGAGTCGTGCGTCGCTCGCTGATTCATATTGTATGATCGAGAATGGAGAGGTATGGGTAAAGGGTATGCATATCGCAGAGTATTTCTATGGTACGTATAACAATCATGCTACAAGACGCGACCGAAAACTGCTTCTTAATAAGAAAGAGATTGCCAAGCTGCAGAAATCGGCCGCTGATGCAGGTTTTACGATCGTACCGATTCGTCTGTTTATCTCGGAAAAGGGGTATGCCAAGCTGGTAATCGGAGTAGGTCGGGGTAAGAAACAGTATGATAAACGCCAGTCGATCAAAGAACGCGATGATAAGCGTATGCTCGATCGCTTTATGAAGAAGTGAGGCAGTCGCTTCCGGATTCCCGCCAAGAGTGGGTAAGAGTCTTTACTTCCTTTGGATAACATTAATTCTTGTCTAACGTGCGTAAAATCGAACTTCTTGCTCCTGCAGCCAATGCAGATGTTGCTATAGAGGCTATTCTTCATGGAGCTGATGCTGTATATATAGGTCCGTCATCTCACGGGGCCAGAAAATCGGCAGCAAATTCGATAGAGGATATTAAGAGAGTCGTGGATTTTGCCCATCCTTATGGAGTGAAAGTGTATGCCACGGTCAATACTATCGTCTATGACAATGAGATTAAAGAGGTAGAGAAACTTGTGGGCGACCTTTACAGAATAGGGGTCGACGCACTCATCGTGCAGGATATGGGGGTTTTGCGAATGGATATTCCGCCGATTGCTCTTCACGCTTCAACGCAGTGTGACACACGGACGCCAGAGAAGGCTCTCTTTCTTCAGGAGGCAGGATTCTCACAGATTGTGCTGGCGCGAGAACTGACATTGAAAGAGATCAGAGACATATACGATAAGGTCAGTGTGCCGTTGGAATGTTTTGTGCATGGAGCTTTGTGCGTATCTTATTCCGGGCGTTGCCACGTAAGTCAGGCTACGACGGGAAGAAGTGCGAATCGGGGGGAGTGCGCGCAGATTTGCCGTTGGAAATTTAATCTTTCGGATGCTGACGGCAGAGTGATTGCGAAAGACCGCCACTTGCTTTCACTTAAGGACTTCAATCTTTCTGACCGTCTTGAGGAGCTTCTTGAGGCGGGAGCTTCGTCGCTAAAAATTGAGGGACGTCTTAAGGATGCGTCTTATGTCAAAAATATTGTAGCATATTATCGTCGGCGTCTTGATGAGATAATCTCCCGAAATCCGGATAAATACTGTCGCTCATCATTCGGGGTTTCGGAAATTACATTCAATCCTCAGCCCGATAAGAGTTTCAACAGAGGGTTTACTCATTATTTCGTTGATTCGAGACGTCCGACGGCGATTTCATCACCTTTTACGCCCAAGTCGATGGGAGAGGAGATTCGCGACGTGTCGGAGCTGCATAACGGAGACGGAATCAGTTTCTTTAATCAGGCCGGGGAATATGAGGGAGTAATGGTAAATGGTATCAAGGGAAAGAAGATTATTGGCAACCGGAGTTTTGTGCTTCCGAAGGATTCCATAATCCATCGCACGCTTGACGCACAATGGCAGAAACAGATGGGCCGGCAGACTGCCACGCGACGTCTGCGTCTTGATGTCACTCTGACTAATACAGCAATCAGTGGGAAAGACGAAAGAGGAGTGTGTGCAACTGTGGCTCTGCCGAAGGATCTGGAGGAGGCAAAAACACGTAGGAGTATGCGCGACACTTTTGATAAGTTGGGCAATACGATCTATAGGCTGGGAGAATTTGATGAAACAGGGTTTGACCGATTCATTCCGGCATCACAACTTTCTGATGCCCGAAGACGACTGACTGATGCCTTGGGGATTGCTTCGAGGGCTTCGTATGGTTATGATTACCGGAGAAAGGAGAATGATAAATACCCCTATCCGGAGAAGCGACTTGACTATCGTGACAATGTTGCAAACTGTCTTGCCGAAGAATTTTACACGGAGCACGGGGTAGAGGAGATTGAACCTGCACTTGAAACCGTTAGCCGGGAACATGTCAAAAAAACGGGTGAGACGACAAAAAAAGAGCGAGTCGTGATGACGACCCGCCATTGTATTCTTCGTGAAATGGGGAAATGTCTTAATCGGACTCGGCCTTCAGAACGCAATTTCAAGTTGCCTCTGTCGCTGACAAGTGGAAAGAACAGATTTAATCTGGAGTTTGATTGCCGGAATTGCGAGATGAAGGTATTGCAGCCGAATCAGCAGGCTCATTGATAGGATGAGCGAGCCGGTAAAGGCGTGAGTCGTAGGCATGGCGCAGAGAGTCGATAAGAGAGGCTATCGTGTCGTTGCGACCCTCTGTAAGATTATAATCCGTCTCGGCCTTTACGCTGAAGTTAATGTCAGTGAGACGTGCGTCAAAGCGCTCCATCAGTGAATTAAGAATAGCTGAGTCGGGAGCGTTTTTCATACTGTCGGTGTAGAGCTTGGTCAGGCGGCAGGTCTCGGAGAACAGACGATCGGCATCGGCATTATTATCGGATTTATCAGAGCTTCTGCAGGACGGCAGAAATGCAACACACCATACAGTCGCGACTATAACGATTTTATCTAATATCCGTCTCATTTCACTTTTTTCTCAATTTCGTTAAGCTACTTTTCAGTTGGAATAAGCCGCGCTGCAGGAATTTCTCCAAAGGAAGGGACTCCTACAACGCGACTAATTGTTATGATTTCATTTTTGTCAGTTTGGGGCGGAGATACTTACCAGTGTAAGATTCCGGAGTTCGGGCAATATCTTCCGGAGTGCCCTCTGCAACAACGTTGCCACCGGCATCACCACCTTCCGGACCTATGTCGATCACCCAATCGGCACATTTTATTACATCCATGTTATGTTCGATAATGATGACAGTATGGCCGGCGTCGATAAGTCGGCGAAGCGACTTCATAAGGGTCTCAATGTCGTGAAAATGTAGCCCGGTGGTTGGCTCGTCGAAGATAAACATCGTATGTGGCTGTTTATCCTGAGAGATATAATATGCAAGTTTTACACGCTGATTTTCACCACCGGAGAGGGTGGAGCTGGATTGACCAAGCTTGATGTAACCGAGTCCTACGTCGTGGAGCGGCTGAAGTCGCTTGACAATTCTCTGCGCAGAGGTTGATTTATCTTCGTTGAGGAACTCGATGGCTTCGTCTACCGTCATCTCGAGGAAATCATAGATTGATTTTCCGCGATATTTTACCTCTAATACCTCCTCCTTATATCGCTTTCCATGGCAGACTTCACAAGGAATCTGAATGTCGGCCATGAACTGCATGGGAATCGTAACGGTGCCTTCTCCTTTACATTCTTCGCATCTTCCACCTTCGGAGTTGAAGGAGAAATAGCCGGGAGTAAATCCCATCTGTCGGGAAAGCTGCTGCTCGGAGAAGAGGCGCCGGATCTCATCAAAGGCCTTCAAATATGTGGCAGGATTGGATCGGGAAGAGCTGCCGATAGGATTCTGATCGATGAATTCTATGGCTCCGATTTCGCGGACATCCCCGGAAAGGCGTTTATGAGTGGCGGGTGCATCGCCGGGTTCGCCGAGGGCCCTGACCATTGCCTTGTAGAGGACTTCGCGAACAAGAGTAGATTTGCCTGATCCACTGACTCCGGTCACGACTGTCATAACACCCAAGGGGAAACGGACGTTGATATTCTTAAGGTTGTTGGCCATTGCTCCCTCTACTTCTACAAACTTCTTCCAGGGATGTCGCATAGGATCATAGGCAATCTCCCGCCGTCCTGAAAGATAATCGAGAGTGTAGGAATCATTTCTTAGGCCTGAGTCGAGAGCCTGCTGCATATTTCCGGCAAATACAATTTCTCCTCCAAGACGTCCGGCATCGCGGCCGATATCTATTATATTGTCGGCAGCGAGCATCATCTCCTCGTCATGTTCTACGACTACGACCGTATTACCGATCTGCTGCAGACGGCGAAGAACGCCAATAAGGCGCTGTGTGTCGCGCGAATGAAGACCGATGGAGGGTTCGTCGAGAATATATAGCGAACCGACCAGTGAGGAACCGAGAGATGTGGCAAGGTTGATACGCTGACTTTCACCGCCTGACAAGGAATTAGAGACACGGTCGAGAGTGAGATATCCTAATCCTACTTCTTCCAAGAATCCGATTCGATTGCGGATCTCAGTCAGAAGTCGGGCCGCAATAATTTCGTCAGAATCGGAAAGTTTAAGTTCGTTGAAGAATACCCGCAGATCGCTGACTGACATACGCACAAGTTCCGTGATGGATTTTCCACCGACCTTTACATATTCAACATCAGAACGCAGACGCGAACCGTGGCATACGGGACATTCCGTCTTGCCGCGATAGCGAGCCTTGAGTACGCGATATTGAATCTTGTATTGGTTTTCGTCGATCCATTTGAAGAAGCCGTCGATGCCATACCATTTCCCCTTACCATGCCAGAGAAAATCTTTTTCTTCATCAGTCAGTTCGATATATGGCTTGTGAATTGGAAATTTGTATTGCGATGCAACTTTAATCAGATCTTTGAGCGACTCTCCCATCTTCTCTCCTCGCCAACATTGTACAGCTCCCTGATAGACTGAGAGAGTCTTGTCGGGGATGACGAGATCTTCGCTGATGCCAAGCACTTTTCCAAAGCCTTCACATTCTTCGCATGCGCCGTAGGGATTGTTGAAGTTAAACATCAGGTCAGAGGGCTCGCGGAAGTCGATACCGTCGGCTGAGAAACTATCGGAAAATTCATGTTCCTTCACTCCTTCTGACGTCCATACTTTTATGAGGCAGCGGTTGCGGCCTTCAAACATGGCTGTCTCCAAAGAGTCTGTAAGACGAGAAATTTCGTCTTTGTCGTCGGATACACTTAATCGGTCGATAAGAAGATGAAGGCCGGCAGGGACATCAGCAACTGATGTATCGTTGAGAAAATCTTCGATATCTATAAACTCTCCATTGAGTTCAAGGCGCGAGAAACCTATCTTCAGATAGATTTCGAGTTGCTGTCGAAACTCCCTTCCTTCAGGAACATTTACATCGACAAGAACAGCAAGACGAGTACCTTGAGGATATTCATTGATCTCGCGCACCATATCCTCGATATGATGCTTCTTGACCTCTTTGCCGCTGACGGGAGAGAAGGTCTTTCCTACGCGAGCAAAAAGCATACGGAGATAGTCGTAGATCTCCGTGGAGGTACCTACAGTAGAACGTGGATTACGGGTTACAACCTTCTGTTCGATTGCTATAGCAGGGGGCAAGCCCTTAATATAGTCACATTCCGGCTTTGACATTCGACCGAGAAACTGTCGGGCATAGCTCGACAGACTCTCTACGTAACGGCGCTGCCCTTCTGCATATAGGGTATCGAACGCAAGGCTCGATTTACCGCTACCGGAGACTCCCGTCATCACAGTGAATTCGTTAAGAGGAACATTGACATCTACATTCTTCAGATTGTTGACACGCGCTCCTTTGATCTCTATATATTTTTTCGGTCGCGGATCGACCGAAGAATTTACTTTCTTAGTCATACTATTGATAACGGCTAACGGCAAGCCCGTTTCTGCCAATCAATCATAATATATGGTAAAAAGTGTTATCTTGGATCAGATAAGCGCGAGAGCAGTCTGATATTTGGATATGTTGGAAGCTTTTTTGATGGCTTTCCAGGCTTTACGTCCGATCTCAGTTTCGGAGTATTCCCAGAAGGGATGAATCTTGGAGAGGACTTGATGGTCGCCACCAATGAGGGTATCGCTATAATGGCGAAAGAGTTCTCGATGAAAAGCGAGCATTTCTTTACGCCGACGATTTTCATCCCATTCTTCACCGGAGATTATCTCGGCAAAGAGGGAGGGTCGGCCAAGCGCACCCCGTCCGATCATTATGCCGGCAAGGTCAGGATAGCGTTCCATTATTGCCGCAGCATCAGCCGGATTGTGAATTTCACCATTGTAGACAAGGGGATTGCTGCTGAGTTCGTAAATATTGCGGAAAGCATCATCATGAAGATCACCGGTGTACTGATCTTTGGCTGTGCGGGGATGGACGGCAAGATGGTCGAGCTTTATCTGATTGAGAGTCTCGATAAGCGGCAGATATTCCTCTTCGGCAAATCCGAGTCGCATTTTGAGAGAGAAAATAATTTCAGGATTAGTCTCAACGACCTCTTTTACAGCTTCGCGACATTCCGGGTTGGCTATAGTAGCCACCCCACGGCCACGTGAAGTCTGGAGAGGGAAGGGGCAACCCATATTTATGTCGATCCGACCGGCTCCCTGATTCTTGAGAAGATTGACGAGAGTAAGGAGTTCTTCACGATTTTTGAAAATAATCTGGGGGATGGTGTACACTCCTTCATTAAGTTCGGAAGTGGCATCCTTAAGATCCTTTTTACGAATCTCACCCTTTTCAAGACGAATGAAGGGAGTGGTGTATATAATCTCGCTGTCTCCGCCGGCTTTATGACCGTAATGGAGAGCATGGAAGTGGCGATAAGAAGCGTCAGTATGACCCTGAACGGGCGCAAAATAGTATTTCATGTAGCAAAAATAATAAAAAATCAGCGATTATCAACGAAAAATTTCGTAAATTTGCATGGAAGTTGTTGGAATGACTTCATAAAATGACATGTAACTTATGAATACAGAGGCTGAAAACTCCCTTCATAAAGACACCACGGAATCTCATCCGTTGCGACCGTATCTTCCGCCGGGCTCTAAAATGCTCATGTGTGGCACCTTTCCTCCGCAGCGTCATCGCTGGAGTATGAATTTCTATTATCCCAATTATATAAATGATATGTGGCGCATCTTCGGCCTTATTCTTGAGGGAGATAAGGATTATTTTGTAGATGTCGCCGCCAAAACTTTCCGTCTTAATCTACTTAAAGAGCGTTTGAGCGCTCTGGGGGTGGCTCTGAGCGATACGGGACGAGAAATTGTCAGGACTGCCGGAAATGCAGCTGATAAATTTCTTGATATACGCAAGCAGATTGATCTTCCGGCTCTTCTTTCGGAGATTCCTGATTGTGTAGCAGTAGCCACTACTGGCGAAAAAGCCGCCGGTGTGATAGCGGAAATGACAGGTAGTGAGATACCTAAGATGGGAGAATATGTAGAATGTGAAATTACGGATTCAATGGGACGGCAACGTAAATTCCAGCATTGGCGCATGCCATCTTCTTCGAGAGCCTATCCGCTGAAACTCGATAAGAAGGCTGAAATTTATGGCAGAATGATCCATGACGTCTTCGGAGTAGATGTGCATACACCATTGAATTGAAGGTAGAATGCTTACCCCACTTCGATATTACCTTAAACATTAGAAAGAACTTACAATTTTTAATAGATGACCCTTTTAGCATTGTTTGATGCCGCCCAGTTCTTCAGCTGGTTTGTAGACCACGCAAACTACTGGTTTGTATTTATATTCATGGTGATTGAGAGTTCGTTTATCCCTTTCCCTTCGGAGGTTATTGTGCCGCCGGCTGCATATCTGGCATGTTCGAATGCGGGAGCCGGATCTGACATGAATATCTTCGGAGTGACCGCCGTGGCAACTCTTGGGGCGCTGACCGGAGCTTTTATTAATTATTATCTTGCTTTGTGGATCGGACGGCCGGTAGTATATCGGTTTGCAGATTCCCGCTTTGGTCATGCGTGCCTTATCGACCGTGCAAAAGTTGACAAGGCAGAGTCTTATTTTGATCGCCACGGAGCAGTCTCCACTTTCGTCGGACGTCTTATCCCGGCTATCCGTCAGCTGATCTCTATTCCGGCAGGCATATCAAGAATGAATGTGGCGAAATTTGCTATTTTCACTACTCTCGGAGCAATGGTATGGAATGCGGTATTGGCCGGATTGGGCTATTGGCTCTCCAAGACTGTCGAACCCTCAATGCTCTTTGATAAGGTAGAGGAATATAATCGCTATCTCACATGGGGTGGCTACGCTCTTGCAATCCTCTGCTTAGCTTACATCCTCTGGAATGCATTCCGACCGCATAAGAAGTAGTTATAAGAATTAAATCAGGCAATCTTAAACAACTTACCCTAATATTAATACAATCAATGAAAGTTTCCCCGTCGCTTCTCTCCGCTGACTTCGCCAATCTTACTCCTGATCTGGAGATGATCAATTCATCGGAATGTGATTTGCTCCATCTTGATGTGATGGATGGTGTGTTCGTTCCGAATATCAGTTTTGGCTTTCCGGTCATGAAGGCTGTGAGCAAGGTATGTACCAAACCTCTTGACGTGCATCTTATGATTGTCGAACCTCAGAACTGGATATCACAGGTGGCCGATTTGGGAGCGGAATACATGGTGTTTCATCAGGAAGCGTGTACTCATATACATCGCACAGTTCAGGCGATTCATGCCGCCGGAATGAAAGCAGGTGTATCTCTCTGTCCGGCTACTCCAATCAACACGCTTGAGGATATTATTCAGGATCTTGATCAGGTACTTCTGATGTCGGTAAATCCCGGCTTCGGAGGTCAGCCCTTTATTCCTCATGCCGTTGAAAAGGTGAGACGTCTTCGCCGACTGATCGATGAGACCGGGTCGAAGGCTCTAATCAACGTAGATGGGGGAGTCAATGCCGAGACCGGAGCTTTGCTTGCAGAAGCGGGTGCAGATATCTTGGTGGCCGGCAGTTATGTATTCGGAGCAAAAGATCCGAATGCTGCAATCCATTCGCTGAAGGTGCTCTAAGTTCCACTACCCCACAAGAAATGCTTCAACATTCGAAAAGTATATTTCAGATCAAAAAGATTTTGTTATGCCCGGCCGCATGCATGAGACTGGGCATAACTGACTTCAGAAGAAGAGTCCTTCTTGCTACGCTGGATATTCCTTATGGGACGACAATCAGTTACGGAGAGTTGGCCCGCAGAATCGGTCAACCGGGAGCTTCAAGAGCCGTAGGTAGTGCGCTACATATGAATCCTTGGATCGTAACAGTTCCATGTCACCGAGTGGTTCCTGCCGATTTCCCCAAAACGGTAGGGGGCTACCGCTATGGGGAGAGCTTAAAGCGTGCTCTTATAAGTCGGGAAATGCGTAATAAATAATTAATAATGTCCCCATCAACGAAAAATATGTTGATGGGGACATTATTAATTATTATTGACAAACCTTGAACGAGGATTTCTTTCCATTGACTTTCAACTCCACTTTTGGATTGGAAAATTGAGTCAGATGATCAAATGTTAAGGTCACCGTTGCTACTCCATTATTTACAGTGACGTTGACTGAATGGGGAGTGTATTTCTTCCCTTTCCATGTAGGTATGAGCCTTATATCGGATAAAACATACATGTCATCTGATGCCTTATCAGTAAAGATGATAGTCACTTTGTCATTGTAGTTATTGAAACCCTGACAATGAGGCTTAGCATTGACAGCCAGACTAAATACTAAGCTTAAGAATATGATTATAAGATATTTCATATAAATAAGATATTAGAAACGTGATTTTTCATTGTTTCCTGCACCCGTACCGCGGTACCGGTCGCGTGTCGTATTGAAACGGTACTGAATGGTCAGCATTACAGAACGGCCGGGAGAGTAATCTTTCTGCTGAATCTGCACGGCGTCGCTGCAGAGATAGAAATTGTTTTTTGCAGAGTCAAACAGATCCTTTGCCTCAACTGTAAGACTTAAGGCGTCGTTAAGGAATCCTTTGTAGATCTTTACATTGACATACCACGGCGTATTCGTCAGACGTGTATTGCTATCCCAACCTCGTGTCATCAGTTGCGAATCAACGTTGAGCCAGATATCAAAAGGAAGATGCACCGAGTTCTGCCACTGGAACATGAAGATAGGAGTGTTCATGTTGATGTTCTGACCATTTACGGGTAGGGAAAGCCATTGTTTCATCATTCCGACATTCACTTTGGGTTGCCACACGCCCAGCTGGAAATTGCCTCCAACGAAGGCCTGGAGATAATGGCGATGGTCGAGATTCGCTGTGCGGATGATGGTAGCTTCACCATCAGGCCCATAAGGTTCGGTGATATGATACACGCCATCTTTAAAGTAGGTGTAAGACAGTTGAGCAAAGAAGCGTTGCCATTGTGCCATATATTCGACAGTCTGTAACTTTGTCGGTTTCAGATATGGATTACCGGTCTCGTATGTCAGACGATTTATGTAGCTAATTGCACCGTCAAGTTGATCATATCCGGGGCGAATTGTCTTGCCGGTATAGTTCAGTCCCATTCTGACTTTCCCTACTTGCGTGGCGATGTTGAGTGACGGGAAAATATTATTGTAGGTTTTACTCTGTCCGTCTTGAAGCAGTCCCATTTCATAATAGTTGAACTTAACATTCTCATAACGCAGACCAACGCCTATCATGAGGCGTCCGAATTGTTGCCCTAATTCTGCAAAGACAGCAATATTATTCTCGTCCACACGATTGTCGGCATCAGGAGTTTCAGGTATATTGGCTGAGAAAAGGTTGGTGGTTCGGGTATTGGAGTATTCCTCACCGATTTCAATCTGACCTTTCCATAAGGGATAAGTCATCACCAGTTTTTCGGCAAACATTCGGTTGCGGTTGGTTGATGAAGTGTTTACCTCTCGGTCATTACCCATTTCGCTGAGTTCATTGTTGAATGTCAGTTCACGGCTCTTGTACCATATATAATCCGCGTTAAAATCAATGTTGAGCTTGCCAACGATTCCATTATAGTAGATATTTGCATAGTGACGAGGAACAGCGGTAGACTGATTGTGTACATCCGAGTTATAGAGGTCAAGTAATATGCCGTCGTGCCATATTTCACTTGGGATTGTACCGTCGGTGTGGTGTCTATTCCAACTGTTTTGATAGTAAGCACCAATACTGTGGCGGTCATTGATCGTATATGAAAAACCGAGTTTACCCGTCATATCATTATACGATTCTTTGCCGATGGTACTTACAAATTGGCGATAAGTTGCTTGGGAGGTAGTAGTATTCATGTCATTCAGACGGTCAAAACGGGTATTACCATTCCACCATCCGTAGTTGGCAAAGATTTCAAGTCCACCAGTGCGATATTTGAGATCAATAGAATTGCCCGTACGGAAGTAATGCCGGAAACCATTATCAGTACGTAGAGTGGCGCTGAAGCCATCTCCTTTTGGGGGTTTCGTGCGGATTCGTATTACAGATTTCACGTCGGCCGCATAAGAAGCTCCGGGATTGGTTATCACTTCTACGTTTTTGATATCACCGGAATTAAGTTGTGAGAGTTCCTGAAGGTCATTGACTTTGCGACCATTGATATATATGGCAGGAGAACCCTTACCAAATACTTCAATAGAGCCGCCATTGTCAACAACCATCGGCACCCGCACAAGGACATCATTGGCTGTACCGGCGATTGCGAGTGAGCTGCCCTCAACATTAGTCACTAATGCGTTGCCTTTCATTGTAGTAGTCGGGCGAGTAGCTTTTACAATAACCTCACCAAGTTCCACTGCAGAAGGATTTAGGATTATATCACCCATCTCGCCCGTATGGGGAACAAGTGTAGTGATAGTCTCATAGCCTACGAATGACACTTTAGCCGTCAGATTGCAGTCTGAATCCGTTGGAACAGAGAAGAATCCATCAGAATCAGATATACCTCCGGCAACGAATGTTGAGTCGCAGTATAGAACCACATTTACAAAGTCAAGCGGTGCATTGTTTTCGTCAAGAATGCGACCTTTTACGTCACGGCTAAAAGCCGGAATGACTGCTAAGAATGCAGTCAGAAAGAGAATTGTATTTTTCATCGTGTTTGTTTTTTGATTTCGATTAATGCGTCGATAAGGCTTCCATCAAGGTTAATACCTTTTTCCTCCATCTTATTAGTTATTTTCTGTTTGGTGTCACTGAGAACGTTGCTGTCGAGGTCTTCCCATGATAGGATTTCGGAGCCGTCACTGTTAGTTGTAACACGAGCATTATGCTCCGTTTGGTTTCCCGAAGACTCAGTTACATTAAAGATGACTACGGCTTGGAATTTGCCATCTTCAAGGTCGTGCGTATCTGCCAGACCTATGTATTCGACATCAGGGATTGAGTCAAGATAAGTTAGAGTCGCTATGCAGATATTGCGGTCGCGTTTATCGCCCTGTCCTAAATTCGAGCCACATGATGTCAATACGGCTTGAGACGTTATAACAGCAATGGCGAGCATTAAGATTTTCTTTTTCATTTGCGTGTATTTTTAAAATTTCGTGTTGCAAAATTACGGCTGAAAGCTTCTTAATGCCAAATAAAAAAGTCTTAATACAAGAAATGCAACCAACTGATCTTCAGTGATTGCATTCTTTAAAAGTCTTAATATCCGGAGCTCCGGTCTTAATCGGTCTTAATGGGGAGTCTTCTCACGCAAAAATGCTACTATATCTTCCTTTTCCGGGACTCCGAGTTTCTTACGAATGGATGATTTACGCACATAGATTGTAGATGTAGTCTGACCGGTAATGACACTGATTTCCTTAGTGGAGAAACCGGCAACCATCAGCACGATTATTTGAGTCTCCTTAGGAGATAACAGTTCGCCATAGTCAGACCGGAGCCTGTCATAAAATCCGGAATATAGGGTGTTGATAACCTCATACACATTATCCCAATTGACAAGCTCTCCCTGAGTATCACTTTCAATAGAGGAGATTTTTCGAAGCATTTCGCGGTTTTGCTCAGTAGGAGTTTCGGCTACCATTTTTATTATGCCGAGTTGCTGAAGCATGGCGCGGCGCAAAGCTTCCGGCGTATGGCCTTCAGTAGGCTTCGGATCCGGAGCAGATTTTAACTCATCCACCATCTTCTGCAATGCTTCGGCACGCTCTTCATTTTCTCGTTCACGTAATCTTCGTTGACGGATAATCCAGACTGCGGACACAACAATAATAAGAGCAAACAGGGCAATAACAAGAATAACGACTGTCTTGTGCTGACTCTCAGTTTTGAGAGCCAAAGCACGGCTCTGCTGTTGCAACGCACTGCGCTCACTCTCCCACTGTGAGGCTTTAGCCCGGTTGTAACGCTCCTGCTGACGATTATTAAAACCGTTGACATGCCCGAGTTTCATCTTGCCATTCTGCTTAAAGTCAATCATTGTACGGAGAAGATTACTGTAACTTCGATAGTAGGTGTCATCTTCTTTACGGAATTCAACAGCGAAACTGTCGGCAATAGCAAGTTCTTTAGTGGCGAGGCTTAAATTGCCGGAGTTAAGTGCATTCAAAGCGAGCTGAAGATGGAGGTAATCGGCAGCTCCATTATCCGGCGAAGAGTTCCGGAAAATACCCTCCACAACTCTATTGCTCTCATCAGTACGCCCCATCTCACCTAAAATCTGAGCTTGCTCCAATTCAAACATAAACTGTTTATCACCCCACTTGTGAGAACGGGCATAATCAATCAGTTCTTCGGAGAGCAACAATGCAGAGTCAAGCTTTTCAGTATTTTCGTATGCACTCAAAAGCATATATTTGGCTTCTATTTGTCGGAGGGTATCGGATTCAATAGCCACAAGTCTTTTCGCAAACGGAATCAAAGTTTCACCTTGATACTCCGATACTCCGAGAAGCACTCGAATGCGGAGCGTTGGTGCGACCAATGAATCAGGCACATTCGAAAGGCTTACAATAGAGTCAAGCATAGCGATTGCTCCCGGAGTATCTCCCACCCAAAATTTATACCATGCGTAAGCGGTGCCTGAACGTACATCTTTGACAACATCTTTTCCATTATAATATTTGTGAGCGAAAACAATCAGAGAGTCACCAATCATTGAGCGATTCTGCTTCATGTGTCCAAAAGCGAGCAGATAATAATACTTAGCCCGTAGCGAGTCAGCTTTTAGGTATGAAGGGTCAATCCGGTCTAACATCGTCATTGCACTGTCGGGATTGTCCTGCATGATTTTTTCAGCTTCATTGATCTCTTTATCAAACCGATCCGCTAAATCCGAGCAAGACGCGATGCTTAATGCTATGACCGCTAATATCACATATAATGTTTGTCTCATCATTTTCATATTATAATATTCAAAGATACGACTATTTTTTAATATGAGAAAACTAATATAAAAGAATTTGATTACAAATTTAAAATTATGTTTTAATTGCGAATACCAAGATCATATTCTTATTTTTAGAATCTATTAACCTATAATATTAACCTGATGACGCAAATGACTATTCGAAAAATTGCGGACGCTTGGAAGGATATGAAGCGGCCGTATGTCAAGCGTTCCACCTACGCAGCATATGTGCTGACGCTTGAAAACCATCTATTGCCATACTTTGGCGATATGACCAATCTGACGGAACCTACCGTTCAATCATTCGTACATAAGAAACTTCACGCAGGGTTGAGTGTTAAAACAATCAAAGACATTATCATGGTGCTGAAGATGATAATGAAGTATGGGGCAAAGAATAAGTGGATCAGTCCGATGGAGTGGGATATCAAATATCCTGCGTCTACAACTTCTTCCGGTATAGAGGTTCTTACAGTCGCCAATCATAAGAAGATACTTGAGTATGTAAAAGAGAACTTCTCATTCCGATCACTCGGTATATATTTGTGTCTTACCACAGGCCTTCGAATAGGGGAGATTTGCGGTCTGCGCTGGGGAGATATAAATCTACAGAATGGAACTCTTAATGTAAGACGCACATTAGAACGTATATATATTGTCAATGGGGAAGATAGACACACGGAATTGATCATTAATGATCCGAAAACACCCAATTCAATACGCGAAATTCCTTTAAACAGTGAAGTATTGTCGCTTATCAAACCTATCATGAAGGTGGTGAATCGAGATTTCTATCTGTTGTCAAACGGCTCAAGGCCTATAGAGCCACGTACGTATCGCTCATACTATAGGGGGTTAATGAAGACTCTTAATATCCCACCAATAAAATTCCATGGCCTCCGACACTCGTTTGCAACGCGATGCATAGAGAGCAACTGCGACTACAAAACTGTCAGTGTGTTGCTCGGCCACTCTGACATATCAACGACTCTTAACCTCTATGTGCATCCCAATATGGAACAAAAGAAGCGTTGTATTACCAAGATGTTCAAGTCACTGGGTAAGGGCTGAAATTATAATTAAGTAAAAAGCGAACCCGTTGATAAACTTACTCAAAACGTAGATCACAAACTTTTGAATAAGTTTATCAACGGGTATTTACGTTCAATACGCAATATCTGAGGACGATTATTCTCCAATCATTTTTAGGAAGTCGTCTTCGTTGATAAGAGGGATACCGAGGGATTGACATTTTTCGTATTTGGCCGGGCCCATATTTTCTCCGGCAAGTACGAAACTGGTCTTTTTGGAGATGCTGCCTGAGTTTTTGCCACCATGTGCTTCGATCAGGTTCTTATATTCGTCGCGGGAGTGGTGGGCAAAAGTTCCGGAAATAACAATCGTCTTTCCGACAAGTGAATCTCCGGCCGGAATGAGTTTGTCTTCTGAGAGTTGCATCTCTACCCCAGCTTTAGCCAGACGGTCAATATTCTCTATATTGATCGGATCACGAAGAAAATCATAGATAGACTGACCAACCACCGGACCGATATCCTGAATCGATTGGAGCTGATCAACTGTCATCGCTTGCATCGCTTCCATTGACTTGACAGCTTTTGCAAGGCGTTTGGCGGTCGTCTCTCCGACGTTTGGTATTGAGAGTGCGTAGATGACTCTCTCAAAGGGTACAGCTTTGGAGGCTTCAATTCCTGCCATAATTCTCTCGGCACTCTTTTGACCGATACGATCGAGCGTAGCAAGTCGGTCGGGAGTGAGGTCGTAGATATCAGCGATTCGTTCTACCATTCCTGCATCGAAGAGCAGTTCAGCCGTTTCTTCTCCAATTCCATCGATATCCATCATTCTGCGGCCACAGAAGTGTTCGATTTTACCGGTCAGCTGTGGCCGACAACCATAATGATTGGGACAACACCACGCGGCTTCTCCATAAATGCGTTCCAAAGGTGTGCCACATTCGGGACAGTTCTTCACAAATTCTATACGAGGGGCATCCTTTTCACGTCGATCTTTATCGACACCTGTAATCTTGGGTATAATCTCACCCCCTTTTTCTACATAGAGCCAATCGCCCTGATGGATATCAAGTTCCTGAATAATATCATCGTTGTGAAGAGAAGCTCGTTTTACGATTGTACCAGAGAGAAGTACGGGTTCAAGGTTGGCCACGGGGGTAACGATACCCATTCGTCCGGTCTCAAAACTTACGAAACGCAGCTGAGTACATGCTCTTTCCGGATTGAACTTATAGGCGATCGCCCATCGGGGTGATTTGGCTGTATAGCCAAGGTTGAGTTGCTGCCGAAGGGAATTGACTTTGAATACAAGTCCATCGGTAGCAACGGGGAGAGAGCGTCGCTCCTCATCCCACTTACCGATAAATGCGTCAACATCCTCTAAAGAGTGAAGCAGTGCCATGTGTTTCGATACTTTGAATCCCCATCGCCGAGCAGCTTCCATATTTTCATAATGATTATCGGAAGGCAAATCGTCGGAAAGCAGATAGTAGAAGCGAGCATCGAGATGACGAGATGCTACGATACGCGGATCCTGCATTTTCAGAGTGCCGGAAGCAGCATTACGTGGATTAGCGAAGAGAGGTTCTTCGTTATAGGCACGTTCGGCGTTTAGCTTTTCAAATACCTCCCAAGGCATTAGTATCTCACCTCGAATTTCAAATTCTTCCGGCCAGTCACCCGGAAGCAGTTGAAGCGGTATCGAACGGATGGTCTTAACGTTGGCTGTGACGTCATCGCCTTGTGTGCCGTCGCCACGAGTAACTGCTCTTACGAGGCGACCATTAATATAGGTAATTGATATTGAGGTGCCATCAAACTTCAATTCTCCTACGATGTCAAAATGCTCGCCTTCGAGAGCCTTACGGATACGCTCAAACCATTCGTCAACCTCACCGATAGAGTAAGAATTGGAGAGCGACATCATGGGACGTGCATGGATGACGTGTTCGAATCCTTTTGTAAGGTCGCTTCCAACCCTTTGTGTAGGTGACAAAGGATCGGCAAACTGTGGAAATTCCAGCTCTAATTGCTCAAGTTCTTTCATGAGCATGTCAAAGTCGAGGTCGGAAATTTCCGGCATATTCAGTACGTAATAGTTATGATTATGACGATTGAGTTCTTGACGCAGAGATTCAATCTTTGATTTAGCTTCTTCAGGACTCATAAGAGATTGGGTAATAGAAGGAGTAATTGTAGTTATTATTTCAGGCGATGTGCTTAAAGCTTGTCAATCCTTAATGTATGGATACTTGACATCCCATAGGAAGAGACCTTCTGCGGGCATAGATGTGCCGGCGGCACATCTATCTTTGGCGTCAATTACGGCAGTAAACTCCTCCAATGAGAGTTTGCCACGTCCGACGTCGACCAAAGTACCGACAACGGCACGCACCATATTGCGAAGGAAACGATCAGCTTTAATAGTGAATACTATTCCCGGCACTCCGAGGGGATTTTCATAGCTCTCCCAACATGCGTGACGCACATCGCAGATATTCGTCTTTACATCAGTATGGAGTTTTGAGAACGATGTAAAATCTTCGACATTGAGTAGTAATCGGGCGGCCTGATTCATTTTTTCAACATCAAGCGCAGCGGGAGACCACCATGAAGAATCCCGCAAAAACGGAGACTTCTCGAATATGACGAAATATTTATAGGAACGTTCGGTGGCATCGAAACGTGCATGAGCATCATCCGCAACGAGTATTAATCTGCGTAAAGCGATTGACTGTCCTACCATCCTGTTCAAACCTCTCAGAAAGGCGTCAGGCCGTTCGATTACTTTGTCGGTGTCGAAATGGGCATACATACGGCGAGCATGAACACCCGTATCAGTGCGGCCGGCTCCGATAATCGGAGTAACTTTACGCATTACGGTAGTGAGAGCCTCCTCAATACGTTGCTGCACGGACAGGGCATTCGGCTGGCGTTGCCAGCCGTGGAAATCCGTACCATCGTAAGAGAGTTCAAGAAAATATCTCATTTTGCTGACTACTTACTGGCGCTCTTCAAGATAAGTTATGCCGTAGAGACCTGAACGGTAGATGTTGAGGAACTGCCGGCCTTCATCGGAAGATATGACACCTTTCTTTACCGACCGAGAAACCCATGTTTCAAGATTACGAACCAGTTTCTTAGTATTATATTCGACGTAGTCGAGCACATCAGCCACGGGTTCACCATCAATAATCTGTTCGATCTGATATCCTTCCGGCGAACCGACGATATGCACGGCGCTTGTATCACCAAAGAGATTGTGAAGATCACCGAGAATTTCCTGATATGCACCTACAAGGAACACTCCGATATAGTAATGCCCACCATGACGGAACTTATGGATCGGTAAGGAATGAGAAACTCCTTGCGGAGATACAAACCGATTTATCTTTCCGTCGGAATCACAGGTGATATCCTGAATTGTACATTCCTGAGTAGGTTTCTGATCAAGATTGGCGATCGGCATCACCGGGAACAACTGGTCGATTGCCCATGAATCAGGCAGAGACTGGAAGAGGGAGAAATTACAGAAATACTTTTCAGGAAGCATCCTGGCCACCTTTCGGAGTTCTTCCGGGGGATGCTTCATAGATCGGGCAATATCGTTGACATCGCGAGCCACGCTCCAGAAAAGTTTTTCAATCTGTGCGCGAGTGGTAAGGTCAAGCAGTCCGAGACTAAAGAGTTCGAGAGCCTCGTCGCGAATCTGTAGAGCATCGTGCCAATCCTCAAAGACTCTTGCAGGATTGATTTTATCCCATATATTATAGAGTTCACGCGTCAGTTCGTGGGCATCCTCCGTAATGACATCATTCTCGTCATTCCATTCGGGGAGTTGAGCCGTCTCAAGCACTTCTATTATCAGGACGGAGTGATGAGCCGTAACAGATCGGCCACTCTCCGTAATAATGTTGGGATGAGGGAGTTCATTCTTTACACAGACATCGACCAAAGCAGCCACAGAGTCGTTGACATATTCCTGAATAGAGTAATTCATAGAATTTTCGCCGGAGCCTGATCGTGTTCCATCGTAATCGACACCGAGTCCGCCTCCTATGTCGACAAATTCCACTGAGAATCCGAGCTTAGACAGCTGAACGTAGAACTGCATCGCTTCACGCAGAGCATTTTTGATTTTGCGAATCTTAGTGATCTGGCTTCCGATATGAAAATGAATCAATTTTAGGCAATCACCCATCTCATTCTCTTCAAGATATCGGAGAGCGTCAAGGAGTTCGCTCGAGTTGAGTCCGAATTTGCTGACATCTCCTCCCGATTCCTCCCATTTGCCGGAACCCGAAGAGGTAATCTTGATTCGAATACCGATATTAGGACGTACCCCGATTCTCCGCGCTACATCCGAGATAAGTTTAAGTTCGTTGAGTTTTTCCACAACGAGATATATCTTGCGACCCATTTTCTGCGCGAGAAGGGCGAGCTCAACGTAATCCTCATCTTTATATCCATTGCAGATAATGACGGAGTTGTTCTCTGTAGTCACGCCTAAAACGGCATGAAGTTCAGGTTTAGAACCGGCCTCCAAGCCAATATTGTATTTATTTCCGTGACTGACGATTTCTTCGACTACCTGACTCATCTGATTTACCTTGATGGGGTAGACCACAAAATTCTGTCCTTCATAGTTATATTCCCGGGCAGCTTTTTTGAAGCAGTTAGTAATCTTCTGGATTCTATCGTCGAGAATATCAGGGAATCGGAGTAGTAGAGGAGCCGAAACGTCTCTCATACGTAATTCCTCCATTACTTCCTGAAGATCGATAGGTTTGAAATCCTGACGAGGCACACATTGGACGTGGCCCTTATCATTGATAGAAAAATATTTCAGTCCCCAGCCACCGATGTTGTAGAGTTCGGCTGAGTCTTCAATTCTCCATTTTCTCATTATCTATTATTTTTCTCATCTTTCAATATTGATCTACTGCAGCATTTTTCAATATCCTTAGATGAATGAATTGTCAAATATTTACTTGTACATAACACTTATGCTTCCCGACGGCCGAGAAGTTCAAAGTTGGAGACTTCGACTTCGGCCGCGCGGCGTTTGATTTTGAAACGGTCTTCATAGTCACGATAGCGCATTTTTCCCTCTACATACAGATGGGAGCCTTTACGCACGTATCTTTCCACAACCTGAGCATGCTGACCCGTAAAGATACAGGTATGCCAATCTGTGACCTCTGCTCCGTTGGGGCCTCGAGGCTCGGAAGTGGCAAGAGAAAGGCGTGCCACTGCGAAATCCTTCTCGGGATACCGAACTTCCGGATCCTTACCCACATAGCCTATAAGTATGATTCTATTGACCGACATTCAATCTTCTTTATAGTTTGTCGTTATATACGATCAGACTTTATTTATTATTCTATTTCAAGCCGTTGCCTTTCACCTTCGGACTCATCCAGGCTGAAGTCTTAAGATCAAGTCCGGTTTTTTCATGAAGTCCGAGCAGCAGATTCATAATGTGAATAGCTTCTCCGGCGCCACCTCTCATTCTGGGATCGGCCACGATGTTGATGTCGATCTCTGATGATGAGGGCTTTGAAAGAGAGATAATGATCTTATTAGTTGATTCTACTTCTTCAGGTCCGACAGGATGAGTCACTACAAAAGTAAAGTTATGATCATCATATACAGAATCATATGCCTTCAGAATCTCTTCAAGAGCAACTGTGGAAGGGAGTCTCATAGAGATTTTCATAGCACGCGGACCGGCAGATTCCTTAGCGTGGATCCTTACCTTTCCAAGGAAACTTGCTTGCACGGAAGCTAATTCACGCTCAATCTCTCTTTCAGACTTATTAAGGGCCGAATCAGATATCATATCTGCAGGAACCTCAACATTTATGTCTAAATCTCCGCGAAGGAGAAGGTGAGACGCAAAAGGATATAATGCAGTCAAGACAGGCGAGGCTATGGAATCGGGAACCAAGGCTTCGCGAGCACCTCTCACCATAGGTTTTCGATTCATTTCCGATAAGCCATACACAGGGGTACGGGGGAGAGCTGTCGCAACACTTTCTGCTCCCGGAAAAATAATCAATCGGAGGTTCTGGCGATCGGCCATGAGTTTGGCCCAATCTGAATCAGAATAAAGAGGATTGAAAATAAAGGCTACATCAAGGTTTGTAGCATCGAAATTTGAAGAAAATACGATATTCTCTTCTCCGATAAAACCATGATGGAATGCCCCTACGCTCAATCCGGCCAAAGATCCGGCATAAGCAGAGACAATATCCACATCAGGATGACGCAGACATAGACGCAACAATTCACCCGCCATAGGATTCTCAGCTCCCGCTATTCCAACTTTAATCATATCCAAACAGTATTTTGTTCAGTTAATTTCTTGGGGTCATTCCGTATTCGATATAACCATCAAGAGGCAGAAATCTGGATAGAGATTCTCTAATCTCATCATGGGTCATACCTTCGCGCATAACGGCAAAGATTGTGTTAGAACCCGGAATAGTGCCGAGGATATCCTTGCTGTTGGAGATATCGATATCATAAGCAAGTCCCGGAGCATAACCATTACGAGTCTTAATAACCGCCATATTTCCCGAAATAGCGAGAGATACAAATCCACTCTGGTAGTTAGCATTCATTTCAATCTGTCCGGCGGCGAGAAGCTTATCCTTCAGAGAATTTGAATCCGGAAGGACATACATATAAGTACCCCGATCTGTGGGCACCTTGGTCGTATGCAGCATTTTCAAGTCGCGCGACAGAGTAGCCTGAGTCACGTTAAATCCCTTTTCGGAAAGCATTCGTGAGAGTTCCTCCTGAGATGAGACACAATGATTTTTGATTATGTCTACGATGACCTCTACACGTTTACGTCTATTTTTCATTGCTATATTTTTCTATTCTATATTAACATTAAATAAGGAATCGGGCACTACCCTTGAACCCAAAGAATCACATTTCATCGACCACTGCGCTTTCGGAGCAGGGATTTCAGTCGGGCCGCAACCTCATATTTCTCGGCTTCAGCAAATTTTGCAATCTGCCGTTCGATCTCCGCATCAGAGTAATTTGAGAGGAAATCAAGGATTTCTCTATCAACGTCATCTGATTCCGGATCTTCGCTGTCGATAATCTCTTCCAGACTCTCAAAAGATTCTATCGAAGGATTGGGAAATACTTCATCAGCCAATCCGGTAAGGAGTTGTTCCTCTCTGGAAAATACTTCTTCCGACTTTTTAGACTCCTTTCGAGGACGGAAACCGGCTTCTTCCAACACATCTGCAGAAGTATAGATCGGAGCATCAGCACGAATGGCAAGAGCAAGCGCATCCGATGATCGGGAATCAATCATCCGGAAATCGCCATCAGGACCTTCAACAATCAGGTTGGCGGCAAACACTCCGTTGGGAAGTTTGTAGATTTCCACAGCTGACAATTTGAGATTGAAATTATCAAGAATTGATTTCATCAGATCATGGGTAAGAGGACGTGGGGTATTTACCTGCTGAAGTTTACATTCAATGGCTTGAGCCTCGGCAAATCCGATGACTATCGGAATCCTGCGGTCGCCTCCGACTTCCTCGAGAATTACCGCGTAGACGCCCGATTCAATCTGATTGTATGTGATGCCTATTAATTTCAGGCGATGACGTTTCTTCATTGTTAGTAACTCTTAAAATCAATTTTGAGAACCGGAGTCAGACCTATCGTCAGACCTTCTGTCGGTCACAGCAGAATCCACTTTCTTTTTTGCTGAATGGCGATTCTTATGGCGCTTATCAGGGATGGAGATCATTCCTGAACCAAGACATAATTGAAAATCCGGAGTATAGACGGTAACAAATTGTCCGGGAGCAATACCTTGGACGTCGGAATCGGCATCCACCCTATAACCACCATGAGCCAAACGGGTCATTCTACCTTTAAGAAACTCCGGAGAATGGCGTGTCTTGAATGCAATGTCAAGAAAAGAGTCTTTGGCACGAAAACGTTCGGGAGAATCATTAGAGAATGGATCTATAGTGATCCAATTCATTTCCTCTACGTTAATCCGGCGTCCGTACTGGAGTGCTGTGTCATACCCGTTGGAAACGTAGACAACGTTGTCGCGGATATTTTTTCTGACTACATACCATGGTCCTCCACTTAATCCGAGACCTTTGCGCTGACCTATCGTATAGAACCAATAGCCTTTATGCATTCCAATTTTCTTACCGGTCTCAATCTCTACAACCGGACCGGGTCGCACTCCAAGTTTCCGCTCGATAAAATCTGCATAATCGATCTTTCCGAGAAAGCATATTCCCTGTGAGTCTTTGCGAGAGGCATTGGGGAGTTTGGCATTCAGAGCCAACTTTCTAACCTCACTCTTCGGCAATTCTCCCAATGGGAATATAATATGCTTCAGCTGATCATAATTGATCTGAGCAAGGAAATCAGTCTGATCCTTTACAGGGTCGGCTGCTGTGGCAAGGAACTTCATGCCATCTATCTCTTTGACGGAAGCATAATGTCCGGTAGCGACGGCATCAAATTCATGACCTTTCCGCTGCTCAAAGAAGCCGAATTTTATCATCTTGTTGCACATCATGTCAGGATGAGGTGTCAGCCCTTTCTCGACTGTGCGGAGCGTATAGGCCATTACGTGTTCCCAATATTCATCATGAAGGGGAACGATCTCCAGTGGCAGACCATAGCGATGCGCAATCAACTTACACATCTCTATATCTTCTTCGGCCGAACAATCGCCCTCACCATTATCCATTCCTATCCTTATATAAAAGAGATGGAGATCATGGCCTTCGTGGAAAAGTTTATCCACCACTACGGCTGAATCTACTCCGCCTGATATAAGAACTGCAATTCTTGCCATTGCTTATATTTATAGATTTAGTCTCTGATACGTATTTATCATACTTCTTCAAGTTCTTCATCTTCGCTCTTGTCGGCTGAATGAATAAGATGAAGAGAAAGAAAGTAATCTACCGAAATTTTTCCGGGGCCTACAAGAAGAATGAAGAAGTAAATTCCGAGGAACATAATAGGCAGATAACCCTCCGAGTGCCATGTCAGAAGATAAGAGGCCTCCGAAAGACGATCGTGGAGAAGAAAATATTCTGCACATATCATCGCAATAAAAGGAGGGAGTGTCATCAGTCGGGTCAGGAAGCCGAACATGATAAAAATTGAACATACTATCTCAATTCCGATCAAGATACCAAGAGACCATTCCGGAGATAATCCACAGACGGAATGAAAACCGGGAGCAAGAGTCCAGAAATGAGCAATCTGTCTCACTCCGAACTGTATAAGCATAATCCCTACAAAAAGGCGCAGAAAGAGGCGTCCGAGATTAGTGTAACTGTATCCCGTCATTCGGATATATGTAGTTTTTATCAGTTCGCTAATTTTCATATTAGTTCCTCCTAAAATTAATCAATTAGATAATAGGCTTAACGACATTGATAAGTACGTTTTATAAGAAAACGTTTTTAGACCTATTTTTTCTTTTTACTATTCTTTAAATCATCAGCGGCCTTCAAAGCTCGAAGCCTGTCGACAGCCAATGAGATATCAAGATTCTTAGCTATTACCTCACCCTTACGCCCAAGAATATAGAAAGTAGGAGTCATTCGTATATCAAGCAGATCATCTGCTCCATAGGAGATACCTGTCAACCAGTTTTCGGGATATTCCTTAAAGGCTGCCAGAATCTCCTTCTCATCTTCCGGCACAGCATCTGCCACGAGGAATAGCATCTCAAGATCCTTAGAATCGATCATATCCACCAGATCGCTTGCCATCTCAAGTTTCATCTTTGCAAATTTGCAGTCATCGCAGTCGGGGTTGCCGATTTCTACAAGCGTGTATGCAGCAGAAGGCTGAAATTCCTTATGACGGCCATCTCGCAACGTAAGACGCAACTTAGGAAATTTCTTTCCAAGAGCGTTGCGCTGAAGATTCTCTTTAATGGCAGCATATTTTGCCTTACGGCTGTCGGAAATTCCTTTTTCTGCCAGAACTCCATCAATGAATGGAATAAAAATCTCGTCGCTCCAAATATCGGCACGCGGGCCATAGAATGATTCTTCCGCTCCTTTTGCGAACTGAAGCATCAGCACAGGATTGCCCTTAAGACTCTTCAACATTGAGTTGACTGAACCAATTACTTTATCCTTGGAGGCATAGGTGGCAGCCGTAGCATAGACCTTGAAAGCATCATTCAGTGCATTCTGATCCACGCTGGATGTCGATTTAAAATCCATTGTATCCCAAAAATGATCCATGAGCCAATCGGATTTATCCTGTAATCCTTCTATGTTATCGGGAGCCACGGGATATTCAAAAAGGGGAGCAATAAGGACCTGAGATACCGGTAATATTTCGTGGTAGCCAAGAGCATCAGAAGGCATTGCATAAGATGTCAACGCCAATAATGCTAATGCAACACCTGTCTTCTTCCTCGGCTTCGTTGCTAAATTTATCATGGATAAGTATATGTTGATCATTTCGAAACTGAATTTTCTATGATGAGACGGATGGTCATAAGATCTTAGTCAGACGATCTGAATTAGATCCAACCGAGCCTCATCATTCCATTCTTTTAATTATTGATATGGAATTCGACTGCTCTTTGTCAGAAAGGGGTTCCTCTGTGTTTTCCTGCAAGGATTTTTCTGAGTCCCGGACATCGGAAATATTATCGGATACACCGGTCACGTAAGAGCGAACAGCATTTGTCCATGCACGATATCCGGCACCGGTCAGATGCAGACCATCGTTAGTAAACTGCTTCTGCAGTTTGCCGGTGGCGGGATCCGAAAGTGCCGGCCAGAGATCTATGAAAACAGCACCATTATCGGACGCTACCTTTCGCAATTTTTCGTTAAGTCCGGTCACTACAGATTCCCGACCTATCAAACTTTTGTAACGCTTGAAATCGTTATTTATAGGCATTACGCTCTGAATATACAGTTCAGTCTCGGGAGTTTTCTCACGGATCTCTTTTACCAACGTCTCATACATGGCGGCAATAGAGGCGGAAGTCTGACGAGTATCGGCGACATCATTGATTCCAATGAGGAGAAATATCTTCTTAGGATGCCCGGAAGTAACTTGATCGAGACGCTTTCGAACTCCATTAATTCTATCTGAACGGATTCCACGATTCAGCACATTCTCCATTCCGAAAAGTTCCTGAAACTCACCTCCGTCGGTGATCGAGTTGCCTAAAAATACGATATCCCCATTTCCAACGGGCAGTTTGTCGAAAAGGCTTACGCGCTGGCGCCAATATTCATCTTGCGCATATACGTCGGCAGGACTCACTGCAGCAATTACGGATAGAAGTATTCCGGCTGATAAGACTTTATATTTGATTTTATACATGATATCGAATCTATAAAAGGTTAAAAAAAGTGGCTAAGAGTCGGAAAAATCGTATTTCCCTGCTCGATCTATGCTGTAATTTCCGAGGATGGCCTACTTATTTAAAAGTATGATACTTTATCATACCTTCCATAGGAGACTTCTCAATCTTTCCCACTTTCAGTCCTTGACTGTCGGCTACTTCTCTGAGAATATCGGAGAAATGATGGGCTATAGAACCAGTAAAAGACAGGGGTAATGAATGGCTTCCGGGATAAAGAGCTACATTACGCCGAAGGAAAGAAGCGAATTCTTCTCTTACGAGGGAATA
The DNA here is from genome assembly GCA_014801585.1 of Bacteroides sp. Taxonomy (GTDB): domain Bacteria; phylum Bacteroidota; class Bacteroidia; order Bacteroidales; family Muribaculaceae; genus Lepagella. The sequence continues at coordinate 24,025 of JAAVDX010000036.1, read as the reverse complement.
AACATACGGATTCCAGAGATGATCTTTAAGAAAAGGCACAAGTGAGGCCAAAAATCTATTTGCAGCCGGCCTGCGATATGTATAATCAAGGATTTCCTCAAGCGTCAGTTCATATAGGCCGAGGAAATGATCTCTTACTAATTCAGGCAACTGTCCTTTAAAAGCATCGGCTACAAGTCTTTTACCTAAAGCGGCTCCACTCCCTTCATCGCCAAGAATAAAGCCTAAGGAGGGGACGTTGGATACGATGTTAACACCGTCGTAAAGACAGGAATTAGAGCCTGTGCCCAGAATACACGCAATTCCCGGTTGGCGACCGAGCAGACTTCGGGCAGCACCTAAAAGATCAGACTCTACTTCAATCGAGTCCGTACCGGGCCATGTAGCCTGAAGAGCACTACGGATTTTATCGCATATTGCCGGAGTGGCACACCCGGCACCATAATAATGAATCTGCCGGAATGGTTCGGTCTGCCCGAGGAGTACCCGTGCTTTTTCAAAAAGCAGCATAATGTCTTCCGGGTCTGCCAAAAGAGCATTAAGGCCATGAGTATTGATCTGAGATTCTACAGAACCATCAGCTCCGACAATTACCCATTCCACTTTCGTTGAGCCGGCATCGGCTATCAACACATTCTTCATTATTCCAATAATAATTAATATTTTAACATTCAGAATCTCAGCTTTTAATATTTGATAATCGCAAATCTTGCCTTACTCACAACTTCTAAGAGTAAGATAATAAAGAATACAACGATACGAGTCTGAGACTCTGAACTTACAAATTTAATAAAAAGTTATAGATTATGCAATATCTATAACACTCTTATTAAAGGAAAAGATTAAAATAAAAAGAAGCGTCGTCCGGACGGGGCAACGCTTATTTTTATAATATTTATAATGGTTTACTTGTGAAACGAGAGGGGAGAGGTAAGCATATTCGGCTTATTCGAGGGTATCCCAGATTCCGACAACCTGACGGAGAGCGCCGTCACCCTGAGTACGGAAATCAGAAAGAGTAGTATTACCGGCGAGGTTAACGTAGGTCAACATCGGGTCGAATGATACATCAAGTGTAATCAGCTGGTTATTGGAGACGTTGACACGCTGGAGATAATTCTGGCTGGAAAGGTTGAGAGTTACGAGATCGTTCCAGGCAAGATTTACATATTGGAGAGTCTGACAGTCCTGCACCTCAAAAGCGGTAAGATCATTGTAAGCAGCAAAGATATCGAGAAGAGACTTACAATTATTGGCAGCGAACTGCACCATATGGTTGTCACTTACATAGGCAGTCTGAAGAGCAGGCAGATTCTGCAGATACATCTTAGAAAGCTTATTGCTCTGAAGATTGAGATTCTCAAGAGCCGGAAGACCTGCGAGAGTAACGTTGGAGAGCTCATTATAGCCGGCGTAGAGATTCTTCAAAGCCTGACACATTGAAACGTCGAGATTCTCCAGACGATTGCTCGTCACGTTAAGACTTTTAAGCAGAGTAAGATTAGAAACATTCAGATCTGCGATAAGATTTGAAGACAGATTCAGAACTTTCAGAAGGGGAGTACCGCTTACATCGATGGTAGAGAGAGCATTACGATAAAGACGGAGTTCCTGAACGTTGGGACAGTTATTGATATTAAATTGAGAGATTCTGTTGCGTCCGGCATTGACTACGGAGAGAGCGGGATTGTTGGAGAGCGTAAGAGAAGTCAGTTTATTATTGCTCACATTGACAGTCTTAAGACCGGGGAAGTTAGAGAGGTTGAGATCGCCGGCAAGTTCTTTGTCATGCCAATCGATTTCTACAACATGGCCGTTCTCGACCTTTACGCCGGGAGCAGAAGCTACATTGCTGCCGATCATATGAAGAGCCTCAGCATTATTGCCACCCTTGGCAGCAGACTGAGCAAGGAAAGACTGAAGAGCCTTAGCCTCTGGTTTTGCGAGATTTTGGGCAAAAGCGGCACCACCGAAAAGAAGCGCCATAGCCACCATAGAAACAATCTTTTTCATAAGAATAATATTTTTAGATTCGCTTAATGCTAATTAGAGAACACCGATGATTTCGATGTCATTTAAATAACACGATAAAGAGATGAATGGTTTTAACTAATGTTAATTTTTTTCATAACTCTGTAAAAAAATTTTTTGGCGAAAATCGTAAAGAAAAGAGAGACGAACAGGAAGTAAGAGATTTTAAATTATGTATTATTTAACATAATGGTGATTATGTCTACCACAGTTATATGTATAAAATAGGACGGATATTTGATTTCCGCCCTATAAATATTCCTAATTTATTAATTAATCTTTGGTAGTTTTCTTTTTCTTTTGGGGTTTGCTTTTGGCGTTAGCTTTTAGGATTGTTGATTGCTTTAGTTCCTCACGCAGAAATTTTGCTGTAGGAGAATCCGTCAGGGCAACTTCTTCAGGAGTTCCTTGTGCAACGATTTGACCACCTCCGCGTCCACCCTCGGGACCCATATCGATGACGTAGTCAGCAGACTTTACGATGTCTAGATTATGCTCTATGACAACTACCGTATTACCAACTTCCACAAGACGGTTGATTACTTTAAGAAGCACCCGGATATCTTCGAAATGAAGCCCTGTGGTCGGTTCGTCAAGCAGAAACAACGTCTTACCGGTGGCACGTTTGGACAGTTCAGTTGCTAACTTAACACGCTGATTCTCACCGCCTGAAAGTGTACTCGACGGCTGACCAAGACGGATATATCCAAGTCCGATTTCCTGAAGCACCTTGATTTTACGCAAAATAACGGGAACATTTGCAAAAAAATCCACAGCTTCGTTTACCGTCATTTCCAATACGTCGGATATGGACTTTCCTTTATAGCGAACTTCCAGAGTCTCACGATTATAGCGCTTACCATGACATTCTTCGCAGGGGACGAGAACATCAGGTAGAAAGTTCATTTCAATAGTTCGATAGCCATTACCTTTACAAACCTCACACCTACCTCCGGCAACATTGAATGAGAAACGACCCGGCTTATAACCTCGAATCTTTGATTCGGGTAATTCTACAAATAGTTTTCGAATGTCGGAAAAAACACCGGTATAAGTAGCCGGATTCGAGCGAGGACTTCTTCCGAGAGGAGATTGATCAACAGTGACGACTTTATCTATATTTTCGATACCCTCGACAGATTTATAAGGTAGAGGAGCCTGAAGGGAACGATAAAGTTTCTGAGATAGAATAGGCTGAAGAGTGCCGTTGATAAGAGATGATTTACCACTTCCACTTACACCGGCTATGCACACAAATTTACCAAGAGGGAGATGCAGATCAACATTTTTCAAATTATGTCCGGTAGCACCGCGAATAACTATCTCCTCGCCCGAACCTTCTCTTCTGTGGCCCGGAATCTCAATCTGTCGATCCCCATTGAGATATTGAGCTGTCAGAGTGCCTGAAGTAGCCATGTCTGCCGGAGTTCCTTCAAATACTACTTCTCCTCCATGAACGCCGGCTCCCGGACCGATATCTACGATCCAATCAGATTCTTTCATAATATCTTTGTCGTGTTCTACGACAATAATACTATTGCCGGCATCACGCAGAGTCTTCAGGCTATTTATAAGCCGCTCATTATCTCTTTGATGAAGACCAATGGAAGGCTCGTCGAGAATATAGAGCACATTTACAAGTTGCGAGCCAATCTGAGTTGCCAGACGTATACGCTGGCTCTCGCCGCCCGAGAGGCTGCTACTGGCACGATTAAGGGAAAGATAATCCAAGCCTACATCAAGCAAAAACTTTAAACGCGAACGAATCTCTTTCAATATCTCAACTGCTACTTCCTTACGAGCCGGATCAATCTTATCCTCCAATCCGATGGTCCATTCGTAAAGTTCGGCAATATCCATGGAAGCTACTTCTGCAATATTCTTACCGTCAATGAAGAAATGAAGAGAAATCTTGTTTAGTCGCTGTCCATGACACTCAGGACACTCTGCTTCTGAGAAAAACTGATTACTCCACTTATTGGCTTCCGAACCGGCATCTTCGCTACGCTGCATCTCAATATATTTAACAAGGCCATCATATCCGACATCTATTCGGCCGGTTGCCATAGTCTCATTCTCGAGCTGAAGACGGACATCAGTACCATTTAGAATATCATCGAGAGCTTCGTGCGGAAGATCTTTTATCGGAGTCTTTATATCCGCACCATATAATTTACAGATAGCGGCAATCTGCCAGAAAACAAGCGATTTCTTAAACTTACCCAAGGGTGCGATACCACCATCGTATATAGATAGTTCAGGTTTGGGGATTATCTTTTCTTCATCAATCATGTTGATGCGACCGAGACCTTTACATTTTCGACAAGCGCCCTGAGGGGAATTAAATGAGAAATTGTGCGGAGCAGGTTCAGGATAGGATAAGCCCGTCGCGGGATCCATCAGAGCTTGCGAATAATGTGTGATTTCTTCTGACTCAACGTCATATACCATCATCTGCTTATCGCCTTGAGAAAGCGCATTATCAACAGTGGACCGAAGACGATCAACTTCCTCACGATTGATTTTCATGCGGTCGATGACCAACTCTACATTATGATTTTTATAACGATCAAGTTTAAGACCATAAGAAAGATCCATCAGTTGCCCATCAACACGCACACGAAGATAACCCTTCTTCCTAAGATTCTCAAAAAGTTCTTTATAATGACCCTTTCGGTTTTTTACCAACGGGGCGAGAATATAGATCTTTCTATTGACAAACTTATCAAGAATAAGATCGACAATCTTATCCTTGGTGTACTTTACCATTCTCTCACCACTTAAATAGCTCCTTGCTTCACCTAATCTTGCATAAAGCAAGCGGAAGAAATCGTAAATTTCGGTAGTCGTACCGATAGTAGAACGAGGATTTTTATTTACAGTTTTCTGTTCAATGCTTATGACGGGGCTAAGGCCGGAAATATTATCAACGTCCGGACGCTCAAGCGAACCGAGCATATTACGCGCGTAGGAAGAGAAAGTTTCAATATATCTTCGCTGTCCCTCGGCAAAGATAGTGTCAAAAGCCAATGATGATTTTCCACAACCACTCAATCCGGTAATGACGGATAATTGATTGTGGGGGAATCTTACATTAATATTCTTAAGGTTATGCACTCTTGCCCCTTCTACTTCTACTGCATCAGTGGGAATTAAAGTTATATTATTACCTGTAGTCACAATAAAATATCTAAAAAATTATTATTCTGTAGCTCCGGAATTGGAGGTTCCTGAGATATGGCGAAGGATATTAATATCTCCGCTTTTCTTATATTTCTTACCATCTGCACCTACGGCTTGGATTACATAATAATATACACCGGAGCGGACGGTTTTACCATTCTTCTTACCATCCCAACCCTGCTTCGGATCATCGAAATAGAATACTTGATGTCCGAAGTGGTCGAAAATCCAACATTTAAATTCAAGAAGCGAGCGATAGCTAACTTTCCATTCGTCATTTACTCCATCTCCATCAGGAGTAAAAGCATTGGGACATTTCAGTTCTGAAGCACCGATATTAATAGTATAAACATCTCCGACAGCATCGCAAGAACCATCTGAATTGCTACCTACGTAACGCATATAATACGTGCCTTCCTCCGTAAAAGTGTAATCAATCGACTGTTGATTGAATCGATAATCTATGTTATCGAAATTCGGATCAGTCGTAAGCTGCCATTCATGATGTAGAACACCTTCTGTAGTGAAGGCTTCAAAAGAAATATTTGCGGGTGCCGAACCTCCAAGGCCATCTGTTCCCGAGGAGATTTCATTACTACCTGTAGAAGTAGAATTGTCGGTAGAATCATCATCGTCATTATCTTGTACGGCCTCAGTCATAACTTGAATTGCAACGGGAGATATTACACTGCTTTCTGCCTGAGACAACCAATTCCACTGACGCAGAAATTTATCACCAACGAGTTTGAAGGAGGTCGAGCAATATACGGGTGGTGTTATCCTTAAAGGATTAGTTAGAGATTCAAAATATTTAACAGACTCGACTTGTTGAAAATCATTTGAATCCTCGCTCCATTGCTGAGTCGTAAATTCTACTTCAATTTCACGGGTTAACGTACGCTGCTGGCCATTGATAGTAAAATAATGGATAGCCTCTCCCGAACCTATCACATTAATATAAGTAGCATCACAATCAGATTCAGGTGAGACACTTACATCTTTAATATCGAATCTATATGGGAGGTAGTTGACAATCCAATAGTAATATCGATAATTCCCATCTTCAATGATATATCCCATGTTTCCTTCGGGATTACGGATAATTACGTCATCATTTTCAATTTCAGTATTGACCGGCTCAGCAAACCCACCTCCAAGATTTGAATATCGAGAAATCTTCACTTGTGACGGATTAGAGGAAGCGTAATGTATTACGACATTCTTGATATCGTATACGACGTAGATTTTATCGAGTCCCGTTGATTTCTCTGGGAGCTCTTCCAATACAGGCAACGTATTACCGGAAAAGGAAAATTCGGAAGCATATATCCTTATTGGTGCAAGAGCCGATAAAGAAAGTAATATTCCGAAATATTTCGAAGATTTATTACGCTTTGGAATAGGCATAAAATAAATAATTTAATCGGGATGGTAAGATAAGCAAAACAGAATCCAGTTAAGGGATTCTGTCTTTACCTTAATATATAACGAAATGTTAGTAGCGATATTGCACTACTGTAAGAAGAGAGTACCCGATCATGACGGTTCAACTCTTTGGTATGAACGTTTCAAATGTAGAATCATCATAATAAATGGTAATCTGGAGGACTTTTCGCGGATTTTGACGCATTTGATCTATTTGCCTTTGCAAATCAAGAATTCTCAAATCAGATTCAAATACCTGATTACTACGAGCGTTACCTATATTTTCACCCGGTTTTAACGCTCTGAGGTTTGAATTTCCATCTCCTTCCCGATTATCCGGACACATTTCTAAATTCTGAGAACGTCTTTCAGAAGAAATATTGGAGAAATTAGGCTGGACTTTACCATCAGGAACCGTATACGATCCGGAAGGCTGACAATCTCCTGAAAACACCTTGCCGCTATCATCATCCCGTTGCGAAATAGACTCCGAGGTTGATCCAAGATTCTTATTAATACCGACTTTGACAGGACCTTCGCCAAAAAGGAGCCAAACTACTGAAAGATCAGGAAAAGCCTTATGAATCTGACCAACGAGAATATCGCTAATCTTCTTATTGCGACCACTAAGGATCTGAGAGAGCGTAGGACGTGGGATACCACACATGTCGGCAAATTGTGTGGATGATAGATCATTTGTATCTATGAAGAGTTTTAGACGAGTTGCTACGCTTTCTTCCATTATATGGGTTTTCTAAGTGAAATAATTTAGATTACAAATGTAACTAAAAATTTTCAATTATGCAAATTTTCATTATTAAACATATTTGGATTTATAAATTCCGTTTTGCACATTATATCGTTTACATTTACAAAGTCAACTGATATAGACATTAAATATAAGATATCTATAAAAGCTACATTATACTGATTGTTAATAACAAAAATAGCGAAATCTTCCAAAATTCACACCTACTTCAGATTTTTCATTAGATTCTTAGCCTATTCAACGAATAACTAATGTTAATTATCTAACATGTAGAAAGTTATATGCGATGTTAATGAATGTTATTTACATTATAATTATAATAGGTATGAAATCTATTTGTAAATTGTTGCATATGCATTTACAAATTCCCAATTCAATACATTAAAGGATTATCTTAAATTATTGCAAATTATTTTACAAATACATTTGTAAACATAGTAATACACTATATATCTGTAAACATCATTTGCAAACATGATCAAAACAGTTTTCTAATTAAATAGATTTTATCCCAATTTGTCCAATTTACAATTGAGTCCTCCCCTATCCATAATTCAGGATTTTACAAACTTAAATACTCAATGATAATTTGCATATCATTTCCGATTCTTTCGGCTTCATCCGGGATATGGTAATGAAATATAAGAAGTCTATTTCAAGCCAATCAACTACCGGGATAAATAGTATTACATCTAAACATTAGATAGTTACACATATTGACCGACAATATAGGATTCCTCATTCCATCATACTCTGATCTGTTATAAATTAGTGCTAAATGTTCATATCGTATATCTGAACCTACAATGTCCGGTTAATAATTAACATTCTTGAGATCAGTATAATCTAACTTGCTATTTTGAGATCTGAGATTTGAAATTTTACAGGAGAGTTATCAAGAGACGTTACTTTATTCAATTCTCAGAGTGTTTGAAAGTGACTTTTTAATCATTATTATTCTAATATATAAATATTTAGATTAGATTGAAAAATTCAAATATTTAACTTCAGATAAGTAAATACTCCTATAATTGCCCTTTTACAAACGACAAACTGCCCGAAGAGATGAAAAAAATTGTTTTTTTAAATTTATAGATGGAAAGACAACACAAATAGGGAACAGAAACAGATTTAAGCAATCTGCGCCATAAGGATTCAATAAACCGTAATCCTCATGGCGGAAACAAATTTTTGTATGGCCCTTACTCAGTAGATTTCGATAGGCCATGAACTACTATAGTAAGAGAAGGGAGGTTAATCAAACATAAAACTCATGACAATATCTGAAGGAGATACGCGATGGTTGAATATTTTTGCCATTCCATACTCTTCATTTCGTAATAAAATATCGTATGACTCAAAATGATAATTCTTCGATATAAGTTCCGAGAGAATACCTCCTTCTATTGGATTGCTTATAACTATCTCGATCGAATTGTTCGATTCAATATTTTTGAGCTTACGCAATATATTCTCTGATAATATATATATAAGATTACGAATTATATTCTGTCCATTTCCATAGACAGGATATAATCTATTCTTTACAGTATAAATAACAATGGATAGGATAGACTCATCAGAATCTCTCAAGATAAATATTGATGATTCATCACGTAAAAGATCTTCAATTATATCACGCCACTGCTTAAATGAATGTGTAATACATATTAGATTACGATCATGACCTCGGAGAATATTATATGCAGAATTATTAGATAACTTTTTAGCAGCAATCGAAGCATCAGTAATATATGGATCTTCGGACATGAAAAATAAATCGGATTCATGCTGCCGAATAAGTGGAATAATTTCACTTAATAAATCATCAAATACCGTACTATTTTCCGCTATAATATTGCGGCTTATTATTTGGATTTTATCATTAAATAAATCCTGAGAATCATAAGCATCATACCCATTATTTACCCGCTCGGATTTTCCGGAAAATTCTCGGGTATTTTTCACGGAAGAAAACGTTATAAACGTTCTTAAAGATGTGTTTCTATAACCAAGCTTATAATAATATCTACGCAATTTATCATCAGCCGGAATAAGAAAGGTAAAATCTGAATTATTACTCTTTGAATTATCTTCAATCCGGGAAATAATTCTCTTCATCAGACCCTCGCCTCTTCGAGTCGATACGGTAGACAGGCCACACAAATAATCTCCGACATATTTTATATTTTTACTATATTCTTCTTTCGGATGTTCTACGAACTTATATGGAATGACAAGAGATGAGGAGATTATCTGATCTCCCTCAAAGATATTCAAGCAAATATTATTATCATAATAACCATCCACAATCATATCTACATACGATCGGCTATCGCCGAATGTATCAATCCATAATTGTTTAATCCGTTCAATTTTTTGCGATTCATCCATAAATTGTATTAAGAAAATTATATCCAATCATTAAAATTGATTGATGGCATGAATACTTTCCGATATTATAACACTACAGAGCGAAAAAATACCATCATATTAAGAGAATTCTTCATATGATGGTATTTTTATATCCGACGTTCTTAGCCTACGATTATACAATCATTCATCGCAGGATAAGGAATGACCTTCCAAAGCGTTCTGCGGCCGCTCTCTCGAGTTCTTCACGATATTCCGGAGCTGCTATCGAGATCATAAGTTTTGCGCGCTCAGGAAGCGTTTTTCCTCGCAAATTTACGATTCCATGTTCCGTAGCAACATAATTTGTCTGGAACCGCGTTGTGACGACACCTGCGCCCTCCGTAAGAACCGGTTTAATTTTCGTCATTCCCTTTCCCGTAGTAGATAACATTGCGAGGAAAGACTTTCCTCCTTCGCTCTGGGATGCACCATATACGAAGTCATGCTGACCTCCTACGCTTGAGAAGATTTTTGTACCGATAGAATCAGCACAGACTTGCCCGGTAAGGTCAATCTCAAGACATGAATTTATCGACATTACTTTGGGATTTTGTGCTATGACAAATGGATTATTTGTCCAGGCAACATCTTTGAAGATTATATCTTTGTTATAATTCATATAATCATAAAGACGTCTCGATCCAAGCGCAAGAGATGCCACAGATATTCCCGGCATCACTTTCTTCTCAGAATTATCGATTATTCCTTTCTCGAGCAGAGGCAATACACCATCAGTCATAGCCTCCGTATGCAATCCGAGATGTTTATGATTCTCCAATGCGCGTATAACGGCATTTGGGATACCTCCTACGCCAATTTGAAGTGTAGCACCATCAGGAATATGCTCGGCAATAAAATTACCGATTCGGATCTCCTTTTCAGTCGGAATAGCGGTAGGGACTTCAACAAGTGGTTCGTCAACCAGGACAGCAGCAGATAGCTGCGAGAGATTGATAACCGGATCTCCGAAAGAGAACGGCATGTGAGGATTAATCTGAGCAATAACCCTGTCGGCACACTCTACTGCTGAAGTTGCGAGGTCAGCAGAGACTCCAAAGCTGACATTACCATTCTCATCAGGCATTGAACAGTTGATCAGGGCTACATCTACCCTACACGTTCCGTCACGAAACAGAGCCGGCACTTCACCTAAGAATCGAGGCACCATGGATCCGAAACCTTGATGGATGTATTCTCTGACGGAATTGGATACAAAGAACGATACTACATTAAAAGATTCAAGATACTTAGGATCACAATAGGGAGCGGGGCGACGTGCCACAGCAAATGCGGAATACAGCGTCACATTGCGAAGTTCGTCGGCACGTCTTGTAAGGGCATCTATAAGCACCTCAGGAGTAGATGTCGAACCTTGAATAAAGACGTGATCGTCATTTTCAATCAACTTCACGGCTTCATCTGCCGACATATATTTGATAGACATATTTTACGATTGATGTTTGGGGGGTTATAAAGTAATTTGGATAATAAATATACGTATCGGGACGCATCCGCACACCTGTGGAGACGTCCCGATATCGTTGTGAATATTCTCAGTGCTTATTTGATTCATTAAAGGCCCTTAGGCGATTCTCGAGAGTTGCCATATCGTCAGATGAAGATACCATAGAGATCGTCACTCTGACGCCTTCCTGATCGCTACCGGTAGAAGGGAGTGAAATAGATGAGATTCCGTGCTTCATAAGTTCGCGCTGAAGATCTTTTCCCTGCATATCCGGATACCCCATAGTGAAGAAGAACCCGTCGGAGATAGGTTGATCTCCATCTATAGCATAGACAAGATGGAATCCATTGTCAGTGAAGGATTTTTTTACAATCTTTGCACGTCGGCCATATTCAGAGGTATGCTCTACGAAGTTGAGTCTACCTTTTGAGGCAGCTTCCATCATCCCCGCAAGAGCATATTGAGCAGAATGAGTAGCACCGGAAGATGCACAATAAAGCACTCCATAAATATAAGCATCTCCGAAGGCAGGCATTTCATAGAATTTCTCAAAGAATTCATAATGGCGCGAATAAACCGACGGACTCATACCCACGACTGCAATACGCTGACCCGCATAACTGAAAATCTTGGATGCTGACACAAGCAGAATATAATTATCCGTATATTTAGCCACCGTCGGAATGAATGGAGCTTCGCCCGGATGGCCGAAATCCTTACGGAAATCCATACCCATGTAAGCAAGATCTTCGAGCACAATGGCATCATATTTTGTTGCCATTCTTCCGATTATCTCCAATTCGCGCTCTGTAAGGTTTGTCCAGGCCGGATTATTCGGGTTGGAATAAATCATAGCCGTCACACGGCCGGAAGAGAGTTCCTCCTCAAGTTTAGCCTCAAGAGCTTCTCCTCGATATTCATAGATATCGAAAGCCTGAGTTCGCATACCAAGAAGCTTTGCCTGATGACGCTGAGCGGGAAAACCGGGATTAATAAGAAGAAGGGTATCCTTCTCAGCAAGACGCTGCTTTAGAAGCAACATCAGTGTAAACGAGGCCTGCATGGATCCTACAGTAGGTATAACCCCCTTCTCATCGACATCTACATCAAGGAAGGCTTTAATGAACTCCTTGCCGGCCTTTTTAAGTTGGGGGATACCCGAAATGTCAGGATATTTATTGGCAACTCCTTTTCGGAGAGCCTCGGCTTCACATTCTATACCGATTGATTCAGCCGGAAGCCCCGGATTACCGATTTCAAGATGTATGAACTTCTCCCCTGTCGCTTCTTCAAGTTCGGCTGCCACAGCACATATCTGGCGAATCGTAGCACTGGAAATATCAGGGATATTCAGCTTATTCAGAATCCCGTTGAGTACGTCATCGGCCACGGGGAAATTACTTTTTGCCATAATATCATTTATCTTTTGATGAAACTTAGGGCTATGATCTCCCGGTGATTGCTTTAGCACGTTCGCGTCCGGCACGGAAAGCCTTAAGATTGCTTTCTACAATGGTCTCTCCCTTTCTGCCGAATATTTCGCGGATACCCGTTTCTATATCTTCCTCTTTCAGTCCGTCAATGAAGAGTGAGCATGCTCCAAGCAGAACCATATTGGAACTTCTCGGACCGGCCACTTCCTTCGCCACTTCTTCCATATCAAAAGCTACGACGTTACCGGCCTTATTGAGATCCTCCATTATTGTCTCCATTTCGGGATATTCGGGAATGTTGATGAAAGGTACTGTATTAGTCACAATCCAGCCATCTTTTGAGAGATAGGGAAGATAGCGCAGAGCCTCCATGGGTTCGAGGGATACAATCAGATCACCTGCCCCCAAAGGGATAAGATCACTGGATATAGGATTACTACTAAGACGAAGATTAGATTGCACATCTCCACCGCGCTGTGACATTCCGTGTACCTCCGCCTGTTTCAAATAAAGGCCTTCGTTAAGAGCCGCACAACCGAGAATAGTAGCTATAGATAGGATTCCCTGACCGCCGACACCAGCCAAAATTATATCTGATTTCATTAAGATTATTCGATTTAGGATATTATAAACGGACTCCGTTATTTCTTATTTGCTGAAGCATGTCTACGCGCAGTCTGGATACATTCTCTGCGGGAGATGATTACGGATAGACCCTGATATTCAATCTCTTTACGAAAGAGCGTCTTCATCTGCTCGACATTCTTCGGAAGAGAATCAATTGTACGGCAATGAGCCGGATCTACACCGAGACCGAGACAGATATCTTCGAGTTTGCCGGTGCCTTGGGAATCCTGACCGCCTGTCATGCCGGTAGTGAGATTATCGGAAATGATAACAGTGATCGGTGAATTTTCATTGATTGCATCAAGTAGTCCGGTCATACCGGAGTGAGTGAAGGTAGAATCACCGATGATAGCAACCGCCGGATGCTGTCCTGCATCAGAGGCACCCTTGGCCATCGTAATTGACGCACCCATGTCCACGACTGTATCAATTGCATTGAAGGGAGCGAGGAACCCGAGAGTGTAGCAACCTATATCACCGAACACTTTGGGATTGTCATATTCCTCCAATACACCATTGAGCGCAGCGTAGACATCTCTGTGGCCACACCCCTGACACAGGGCAGGCGGACGCGGCATAGTGACTTTTGAAGCATCGCGCACTTCCGGAAATCTTACATGCTCAGTCTCTCCCTTGATTTTCAGAAGCGCGGCCTTGACAAGATCCGGAGTGAGTTCGCCGGTGAGATTTAGTTCGCCCGTAAGTTTACCGTAGATCTTTCCATTTCGATCAAGACTTCCGCGAATCTTACGTTCAAGATGGGGCTGACCCTCCTCGATGATCAGAACTTCATCACATTCATCGAAAAGACGGGCAAGCTTCTTTCGCGGTATGGGATATTGGGAAATTTTAAGAGTAGGATATGGGATTCCGGCCGGGAACACTTCGTTGAGATAGTTCCATGCGAGACCACTTACTACGATACCTAACGATTTATCGTCGGCGTCAACATACTTGTTGAATGGGGATTCCTCAGCAGCCTCCTCGAAATCAGCATAATCCTCAAGCAGTTTGATATATCTTTGCTTAGAGATCGCGGGCATAAGCACCCACTGACGGGGAGAACGCGGATAATGCAGTTCATTCTCTAAGGCAGCCTCATCGTCGACCTCCACTACGGCGCGGCTATGACTGAGACGTGTGACCAGTCTTACCATTACCGGAATTGCAAAACGCTCTGAAAGTTCGAAGCCATATCGGGCCATATCATACGCTTCTTGCTGATCAGAGGGTTCGAGAGCGGGCATCAATGCGAAGTCTGCATAGTAGCGAGAATCCTGTTCGTTTTGCGAAGAATGCATTGAAGGATCGTCAGCAGCAATGACGAGCAGTCCACCATTGGCCCCGGTCATTGCAGAATTGACATACGCGTCGGCTGCTACATTCATTCCGACATGCTTCATTGAGACGATCGCACGTTTTCCGCAATAAGACATGCCTAATGCCTCCTCTACTGCAGTTTTCTCATTACTACTCCAATGAGAATGGAGGCGGCGTTCTTTTGCAACCGGGTTCGACTGCACAAACTCGAGTATCTCTGTGGAGGGTGTGCCCGGATAAGCATATGCCCCGGAAAGGCCGGCATTTATGGCGCCCAACGCCAACGCCTCATCACCCAAGAGTAATTTCTTCAATTTCATGATTAGATTCAGGTTTTTCTTAATGCTGCAAATATAATATTTTCCTACCGACTATTAAAATTTTTAATCCTATCTGATAATGTTGCACAACACGATTAATTACAATTTAACCAATAATAGAGCAAATAAGACCAAAAAATCGTTAAAATCTAACCTCAGCAGCTTGATTTTTTAGAATTGGGATAATATACTTAATGATTTTTTTATTAATTTAGCGCATAGTTAGTCAATGTGACGGTAAGAGGTATAATTTCCACCTCCGATTAAACGTTATCAAAAAGGACTAATCTAACATTACGTCTCCCCGATTTCCGATAGGATCACATCCTTCGGCTCTCCTCTACCATTATCAGAATTATCAACCTATCCAACCAAGCCAGATATGTTTAAAAGACTATTTCTCGCAGCAGCGGTGGCACTGACCGCTTTTTCGGCATCTGCCGTTCTTCCGTCTGTCACCCTCAAGGACATCAACGGCAATAATGTTGATACCGCCACTCTGTCCAATGATGGCAAACCTTTCGTTATTTCATTCTTCGCAAGATGGTGTAAGCCCTGTCTGCGCGAACTGAAAGCTGTCCATGACGTTCTTCCCGATTGGCAGGACGAGACAGGGGTAAAAGTGATCGCCGTCAGCATTGATGAAGCCCAGAACGAACAGAAGGTAAAACCTCTCGTTGAAGGCAAAGGATGGAGCGAAGATTATACGGTCCTTCTTGATCCGGCCGGCGAATTTAAGCGTCAGATGAATGTGAATGATATCCCTCACGTTTTTGTGGTAGATGGTCAGGGCAATGTGGTCTGGAACCATCAGGGATACGTCGACGGAGGTGAGGAAGACATCTTGGAAGCAGTCATTAAGGCTGCCAAATAATCCGACTCTTCTGAATCTCGGGTTTTATCAAGTTTACGATTTTATGAATGTATGGTCATCCTATTTTAGGGTCGACCATACATTTGCCGTAAAATAGCCGACCCTCAATTCATTGGTATCGAAGATTAATAATTCGGGAAGTCTCCTCGATTCAAGCTTTCCGAATTTAACCTCTAACTTACTATAATCGTGAAAATTAATCCAACTATATCTAATATCATGCCTAACCTTTCTTTCCGTGCGGCACTTCCTTTGCTTTTCGCCGCACTGTCAATGCCGGCAATAGCGCAGGATGCATCTTCAGCTTCCCTGCCTTCCGATTCGGCCGATATTGAACTTATCCCACGTACGTATCTCGGAGAGACTGTCATGGTTCCGACATCCAAGGAAGATTATGTTCCTCAGAATCCTTCCTGGTGGAGTCGCGTCAGGGCTTCAGGAGCTATTCAGACCGAATTTATGGTGCCACTCCAGGATGAAGCTCTTATGACACAGGAGTATGACTCGAAAGTGCTCAACAATACTTACTTCGACTTTACTCTTAATGCTCCTTACGTATCGGCCGGCGCCCGCTTTCAGTTTACGAAATGGCCTCTTCCGGGTTTCGATGAGAAGACGATGCCCGGTTTTGCAGGCTGGGGTGTGCCATACTTCTGGGTGACCGGTAAGTATAAATGGGCACAGATCACTGCCGGTGATTTCTACGAACAGTTTGGCTCCGGTCTGATACTGCGCACATATCAGGAACGTTCGCTTGGCGTAGATGATGCGATCCGAGGCGGCCGCGTGAAACTTAATCCGGGTAAAGGTCTTTACTTTACGGCACTCGTCGGTAAAGAACGTCGATTCTGGGAACATACCCCTGACCTCATCTGGGGTGGTGATGCCGAATGGAGTCTTAATGAATCATTCAGTAATGCTTTCGGACCCAATTACGGTCTTACTCTCGGATTCTCTTATGTCGGCAAGCACGACCATGACAATCCCACTATCTATCATGACCAGAATCAGTATCGTCTGAATTTCCCGACGACTATCGCAGCCTTCGACGGTCGCATCAGATCGCGCCTGAAAAGTTTTGACATCCTGGCAGAGTTCGCTACGAAAAACAATGACCCTAACTATGTCAACAACTACATCTACAGCCGCGGCCACGTAGAACTTCTTTCGCTCTCGTATGCAGCCAAAGGATTTTCAGCCTATATTCAGGCAAAGCGTTCGGAGAATATGGCTTTCATGTCTGATCAAAGCGTAGAGACAAATGCATTTATCAATTATCTGCCCGCTTTCACAAATACTCAGACTTATACTCTGGCGGCTCTTTATCCCTACGCAACCGACTACAATGGGGAATGGGCATTTCAGGCTGAATTGCGTTACCTCTTCAAACGCAATACTCCGCTGGGTGGAAAATATGGCACTAATGTGAAACTTTCTGCCTCTTATATTTCCGATCTTGCAGACGCCGCTCCGCTCGGACCGGTTCGAGACGTCGTCTCTACAGACGGAACAGTCACTGTCACCAACCGCGACCCGGAAATGTCGGGCACTGACGGTAAAGGCTCTGCGTTTTGGAAAATCGGGGGTCTCCGTTATGCTGATTTGAATTTTGAAATCAGTAAAAAATTCAGTCGCACTCTGCAGTTCACGTTCTTCTATCTCTTCCAGAAACTGAACTATGCTAAAATCTTCGGTCATACCACTGAATATGGACACGACGAATTTGTCACCGCCAATACATTCATTCTCGAAGGACAGTGGAAAATGGCAAAGAAGACTCAGTTGCGTGCAGAATTACAGTATCTTACCACCAAGCAGGATGAGAAAGATTGGATTTCCGCCCTTGTGGAAGTATCGTTCGCTCCTCATTGGATGGTCACTCTGACCGATACCAAAAACTTCGGAGGTTCGAAACATAATTACTATTCCGGAATGGTGACCTACGTATATAAGGCCAATCGCTTTTCTCTCTCATATGGTCGTACGCGTGCAGGATTTAACTGCTCCGGTGGTGTCTGCCGCTGGACACCGGCCACCAAAGGCTTTTCCCTCACATATAACTACGCTTTCTAACACGTCATCATTACAATTCGCATAATCATGAATAATTACATATTCAAGTTTAATCGTTTAACTTCCGGGACCGCAGTGTTAACCTTTGCTGCAATCTCACTGCTTGCCACCGGATGTGACAACGTTGACGAAGCTGATCGCTTCATAAAGGTGGAGCGTCCCGAGATTGCCCGCAAAGTACTCGTACAGGAATTCACCGGACAAGGATGTATCAACTGCCCGCAAGGTGCGGCTCTTGTGCATTCGCTTCAGGCTGAGTATCCCGGAGCTATTGTAGCAGTTAATCTCCATCCTGAGAACACTCAGTACACTCGTCCGCTTGGAGGCTTGAAACTTACGTCTGCCGAAGCAACAGTATATTATCAATACTACAAACCGTCGATGCTCCCTTCCGCAGTAATTGACGGGCAGGCACCTCTTTCTAACGTCTCGCTGTGGACTGATGCTATTCTTCAAGCCATAGCACGTCCGTCGGCAGCTGACCTGAATCTGACTACAGAATATGATGCTGCGACCCGCGAACTGAAGGTGACATATCATTCTAAATTCAATGATGTCTATAATGCTCCGCTTGCAATCAACATATGGGTCATGGAGAATGACATTATAGGTCCGCAATATAGCGGAGCCAATATCATCCGCGACTATGTCCACAACCATGTGATGCGTGCGACGCTTACGGGAGAATGGGGCGTTGCAGTAGCCGATTCATTCATTCCGGAAGATGAATATACCGCCACATTCTCGATCGCTCTGGATGAATCATGGGTGGCTGAAAATTGTGAGGTTATCGCATTCCTTCAGAATCCTTCCTCAAAAACAGTCGAGCAATCGGCTGAAAAATCAATCTTCGATTAAGAATAAACTATCTAATATTTCATCATGAAACGTCTGCTATTTTCATTATCTCTCCTTCTGATTTGCATCTGCGCTGCCGCAGCCGATGCTGTCAACTGGACGGTAGCCCTGGTAGATGACAACACGGATCATCCCTCCGTAAAAATCACGGCTAAAGTAAATCCGGGTTATCATCTATATTCCGTGGATAATCCTGCCGGAGGTTCAATGCCTCTCAAGTTCTATTTCGACGTTAAGGGTTGTAAGACCGTGGGTAAACCGAACGCAAATAAGAACTATAAAAAGGAATATGATGACATCTTCGAGGTCGATCAGCATTTCTACGATGGCACTGTAGTATTCACCCAGAAGCTTCAGCCTACCTCCAAAGATTACAGCGTCAATGTAGAAATTCAAGGTCAGGCATGCAACGATACCGGGTGTGTGCAGGTTGGCACTGCCAAACTTCTGAAAGGCTCATTTTCCGCAGCTAAGGAGGATACTAAAGAGGAAAAGGCCGAAGAGCAGAAGGAGGAAGTCAATGCCTTGGTTGAAATGACTGACTCACTCCAATCAGCCGAAACACCCCTTATGCCCGCAGCAAATCTCTCCGGAGTGGAAGCCAACAAATCCTGGTGGGATAATGTAGAAGCTGAACTTCGCGTATTCGAACAGGCTCCCGAACAACAGGACCGCTCACTCCTATATATATTTATAGCCGGCTTTATCGGTGGTCTTATTGCATTGGTTACTCCGTGTGTATGGCCTATGATTCCGATGACAGTATCTTTCTTCCTCAAGCAGAATAAAAGCCGCTCCAAATCTGTTGGCACAGCTGCTATCTATGGTGGCTCCATCATCGTAATCTACGTAGTATTAGGATTGGCCGTCACAGCAATATTCGGGGCGTCGGCTCTGAATGAGCTTGCCACTTCTGCTCTCTTCAATATAATCTTCTTCCTCCTGCTCGTAGTCTTTGCCATCTCTTTCATGGGAGGTTTCGAACTGACTCTGCCAGCTTCCTGGACTAATAAGATGGACTCTAAAGTCGACACTACTACAGGTCTGCTTTCTGTCTTCTTCATGGCGTTTACGCTGGTGCTTGTATCTTTCTCTTGCACCGGTCCGATCATCGGAACACTCCTCGTAGAAGCTGCCGCTACTTCCAATTTCATCTCTCCGGCTATAGGAATGTTCGGCTTCTCTCTCGCATTGGCTCTACCCTTCACTCTCTTCGCAATGTTCCCGACAATGCTCAAGGCTATGCCGAAGAGCGGCGGTTGGATGAATACTGTCAAGGTAGTACTCGGTTTCCTCGAACTTGCACTTGCCCTTAAATTCCTCTCTGTCGCAGATCTTGCTTATGGGTGGCGTATTCTCGACCGCGAAGTGTTCGTATCGCTCTGGATCGTGATTTTCTTCCTTCTCGGTGTATATCTGCTCGGCAAATTGCGTTTCCCCCACGACGATGAAGTTGAGAAGTGTGGTGTCGGTCGCTTTATGCTTGCCTGCATCTCCTTTGCTTTCGCTGTCTACATGCTTCCCGGCCTTTGGGGTGCTCCTCTTAAGAGTATCTCAGCCTTCTCTCCGCCCATGTCAACTCAGGATTTCTCACTCTATGAAGGTGACGTCCACGCTGAAGTAGATGACTTCGAAGAAGGCATGAAACTTGCTCAGCAGCTCAACAAGCCCGTCCTTCTCGACTTTTCGGGATATGGATGCGTCAACTGTCGTAAGATGGAAGCCGCTGTATGGACTGATCCCGATGTGAAAGCATCGATCGACAACGACTTCATCCTTGTGACTCTTATGGTCGATGAAAAGAAAGAACTTCCCGAACCCATCAAGATCACTGAGAAGGATGGCACACAGCGCACTCTCCGCACTTATGGCGATAAGTGGAGCTACCTCCAGCGTTCAAAGTTTGGAGCAAACGCTCAGCCGTTCCACGTGATTGTAGACCGTGATGGCAAACCTCTCGCACCCTCATTCGCATATAAAGAGGATATCCCCGGCTATAAAGCATTCCTTGAAATGGGTAAGAAAAACTATGAAAAAGAGAATCAGAAATAATTTTTGATAACTCTGAAATATAAAAAGAGAAAGAGACTCCGTTATTATTGAACGGAGTCTCTTTTTTTCAACTGCAACTATCGCAATCTATGGTTTCAACCCCCTTTTCAAAGATATCAATAAGACTTATGTGCTTGCTGGGAATTTCAGCGTGCGCACTATCTATTTCCGTAAGTTCTCAATCTACCGCTGACAGTTCAATTCTTCCCTCATCTTTATCTTATACAGCTCTTCTTGATTCGGCAGAAAACCTATTCAACGATTCCAAATGGAGTGAAGCGGCTTCTATTTATAGGGAAGCTCTAAAAATGAATCCCGGTTCTCCGCTTAATTCCAAGATATTCGCAAACCTTGGGATGTGTCTGATGAATGTTGGTGATTTCGACGGCGCACTTCAATCCTTTGAGATAGCATTGGTCAAAGAGCCCGATTCTCCGCGTATCCTTACCAATAAGGCTTCGCTTCTCTTGCTCATGGGAAATAAGGATGAGGCCACAAGCCTTCTCGACCAATCCCTCAGGATCGATTCAATGATGCCGGAAGCACTTCGACTGCATGGACAGCTCATGCTTATGTCCGAACGTTTGCAAGAAGCCCGAAACGATTTCTCCAGACTTTGCGTAGCCGACCCATCTGAGGCATGGGGACCGGCCGGAGAAGCGGAAGTACTTCTTGCTCAAAACGAATTTGCCAATGCCATACCCTTGCTAAACAAAGCTATAAATCTGCGGGAGGCGCCGGAGTTCAGAATCTCACTGATCGAAGCCCAACTCGGCAATAACCGTCTTGCGGATGCAGAAAACTCTATACGAGAGGCACTTACACTTTATCCAACTCAAGGAGAGTTTTATCTTCTGCGCGCACTACTGAACAAAACCCTCCATCAGAACCGTCAGGCTGAAATAGATAAAAAATCCGCAATTGAATATGGTGTTGACCCTCAAATCGTTGAGAAATATCTGCCGACCTTTTCAAAATAAATAATCAATCACATCTTTCATACGTCCGATTTTTTGCTTAACTTTGTAGCCGTTTTCGGTCGACAGGCAGCTTGGCAGCAGCGTTGCCGACAGCAAACGAATCAATCGAATTATACAAAATTTACGCAGGCTTGAAATCTCTCGTATTACATATCGAATATCTAATGCATCGCCACGATTGCGTCATCCTTCCCGGGATAGGTGCGCTCGTTGCCGAGTATGCATCAGCTTCAATCGATTATGAGAAAGGCCTCGTATTGCCTCCTCGTCGCCATATTGCGCTCAATACTTCAATCCGTCATGATGATGGAATGTTGGCCACAAGCATATCACGCGCTGAAGGTATAAAATTTGAAGAAGCAAGAAATATCCTCTCACGAGAGACAGTAGAGATCCGAAATGTGCTTCGCTGCACCGGATCATACCGCATCGGCAATCTCGGACGTCTGATTATGACCTCGGAGGAGGACATCGAATTTCTTCCGCATCTCTCCCCCGAACGCGAACTTAAGGCAATCGGGAATCCGGCAATCAGAATCCTTAATAAAGATACCTCCCGATTTTCTCAAAATGAAGAGATTCACGAAAAGAATAATTCTGATTTGACTTCCGATTCATTCCAACAGGAACTACCCCCAGATTCTTATATAGGAATTCTTTCGAAGAGAAATTATTATATTCCGGTCAATAAAATATTTGCAAGGTGTGTCGCAACCCTGATTGTGATCGCTGCGATTGCGCTTTCATTTATAGTTCCTACTGCAATGCCCGGAAATGATAAAGAAGTAAAGGCAAGTCTCGATCCTGTGGAAACTCTCGTCGCGAAGAAGGCGGACATCAGCAGAATAGAATGTTCTAAACCTGAGTCGATAGCTGATCCCGAAAAGACTCCAACAACGGAAAATGCAGAACAACCGCGGATCGTAACCACTCCCTCCGGATTCTACCTCATAGTAGGAACATTTCCCAATCGTTCGGAAGCCGATCTTTTCATCAACCAACGTGAAGGCGGACATTTCCCTTTGCAGGCCGTAGAACGTAAGGGGCTCTGGAGAATCTCGGCCGGTCATGGCGATTACTCCACGTTGCAGGCAATTTTAAATTCATCAGAGTTCAGAGCAGCATTTTCCGAGGCCTGGATTTGGAACGCAGACAAACAGTAGGAATAACGAGCAATTACTAATTAAATCTCTGATATAGACGACCGCTTTTAGGCGGTCGTCTTTTTATATTAAAATTCTTAAAATGGTAGCAGAGTCCCACGAAGATACAACCGCTATGGTCACTATCATTACCGATGGGTACGAGAACGCCTCAAGAGAATATACTTACGAGCACGTAGCCAGAATGATTCAAGAACTCAAAGAACTTGGCTGGATCTTCAACTTCCCGGGCGCGAACATCGATGTAGAAAAAGTAGGGCAATCGCTTAACATCGACAAAGAGAACTGTATGTCCTACGAAAGCACTGAAGATGGAACACGCAGCAGTTTAAGCAAACTAATAGATTAGTGGAATCAGTGGGCAACTGTCAGGGAGAATATGAGGCCTTAAATCCAAGCTGTCGCGCGAGGAGAAAATCAAGGCAAGAAGAAAAAGAGCAAAGGATTTCTTCACCGACTAAGCACAAGGAATCGAACACCAACCGAAGTATTCAACACGAACAAGAGGGAATTGTCCGGATTTTCATGTATAGAGCTTGAAAAATTCTTACGATTTTGAAAAATGAGAGATGGCGGATTCAGGCACGAAAAAAGGCCTGAATCCGCCATTTTTCACTTAGAGCCGAAAAACTATGAAAAAATCTCAAAAAAATTTTCAAGTTATAAACTCCGAGCTATCAATATCTTGAGTAGAAATATGCGAAAATCGGCAAAAATTTCTCGAAAAAAAGTTTCGAAAATATTTGGTCAGTTCAGAAAAAAGTCGTAACTTTGCATCGCAATCGAGGGAAACACGAGAGCTTCCCGCTAAAAGATTACAAAATGCGAAAATAGCTCAGTTGGTAGAGCACAACCTTGCCAAGGTTGGGGTCGCGGGTTCGAGTCCCGTTTTTCGCTCCAAATCCGAAAGGATAAGAGAGCACAATGAAATAGACAAGCGTTGAAGAGAGACAGAAATCCTCAAATATTAAATGCGAAAATAGCTCAGTTGGTAGAGCACAACCTTGCCAAGGTTGGGGTCGCGGGTTCGAGTCCCG
>JAAVDX010000035.1 GCA_014801585.1 Bacteroides sp. | reverse complement strand
TTGAGTGGATTTTTCTTCATGAAGAAGGAGCGATGCGGGCATCGTGACTGATGAATGAAGGAAAATACGCCAAAAAGATGACGGAAGATTAATAAAAAGAATGTTTGGTTTAACTCTTCATTATATTTATATAGTTCGTAAATAAGTTAAAACAACTTCATAATTAAAAGCAAATGAACAAACTGTTGAAGATCGTTGGCGACCGCGCGCGTCAGAATCCCGCTCATGAGGCCTATCGCTTCTGCTGGAGAAAGGATGGAGAATGGATCTCCACCTCGCGCGAGGAATTCTTTGCGCAGACGGAAGTTGCAGGCCGTGCGCTCCTGCGCCTCGGACTGCTCGAAAAAGACACCATCGCGATCTGCTCCCCCAATACGCCCCAGATCCTCATCACGGAGTTCGGCGCTTTCCGCAACCGCCTGGCAGTAATCCCCCTCTACAGCTCCAGCTCGCAGGCGCAGTTCGACTTCATCATGGCCAACGGCGAAGCCGAGATAGTATTCATCGGCGACAAGCATCAGTATCCCCTCGCCTACAATTATTGGAAAGCCAACCCCGGCAAGCTCCGACATATCATCATCTTTAAGAACGACGGCATCCGCCTCTTCGCCGACGACGATATTTCAATGACTTGGGACGACTTCGTGCGACTCGGCATGGAGGCCACCGAGGAGGAGCGGCTCGAAGTCGAAGCCCGCACAACCCGAGGCATCCCCGAAGACACCGCCACTCTTATATATACCTCCGGCACGACCGGCGAACCCAAAGGGGTATGCATAACTCATGCCAACTATGACGCAGCCATGGAGATGCACCTCCGCCTGCTCACTCAGATCAACGACGACGACCTCAGCATGGCCTTCCTCCCCATGAGCCATATTCTCGAAAAGGCATGGAGCTTCTTCTGCCTTTATCGCGGCATTCCGATCGCCGTCAATTACGATCCGCGCGTAATCCAGGACACTATTAAGGAGGTAGAGCCGAATCTGATGTGCTGCGTGCCACGCTTCTGGGAAAAAGTCTACGCCGGAGTGAAGGAGAAAATAGCAGGCATGGGGCGCCTGCAGCGCATGATGGTGAAACGCGCCCTCGCAGTGGGCAAGCGCCGCAATATCGATTACAAACGTCTCGGCGCCACCCCGCCCCGCCTCCTCGAAGCCGAATACCGATTCTGGGACAAGCGCATCTTCTCACGCCTGAAGCATGCCATAGGCATCCCCAACCCCAATTTCTTCCCGACAGCCGGCGCACCCCTCTCCGACCGTATCTGCGAATTCATGCGCAGCGTAGGGATCGACGTCATCATCGGCTACGGACTCTCCGAGACCACAGCCACCGTCAGCTGCTTCCGCCCGACCGGCTACGAGATAGGCACAGTCGGGCTCCCGCTCCCCGGAGTGCAGGTAAAGATCTCCGATGAAGGGGAGATACTCGTAAAGGGACCGACCGTAACTCCCGGCTATTTCAAAAATCCCGAAGCCAACGCCCAAGCCTTTACTGAAGACGGATTCTTCCGCACCGGCGATGCCGGCCATCTCACGCTCGACGGTGCTATCGTGCTGACCGAACGCGTAAAAGACCTCTTCAAGACCTCCAACGGCAAGTATATCGCCCCGCAGATGCTCGAAAGCCGCCTGGCCGAGAATAAATATATCGACGAAGCGGCCGTCATCGGCGACCAGCGTAAATACGTGACCGCCCTCATCGTGCCCAATCTCTCCCAGCTCCGCGCATGGGCCGACGCGCGCCACATACCTACCGAAGATACCGACCTCCTCCTCCGCGATCCGAAGGTCTACGATCATATCATGAAGGAGATCAACAGCGTGCAGTCCGACCTTGCTGAATTTGAGAAAATCAAGAAAGTCTATCTCCTCTCCCATCATTTCTCAATCATGCACGGCGAAGTGACCAACACTATGAAGGTGCGGCGTCCCGTCGTGGCCAAGCGCTACGCCAAAGAGATCGAATCCATGTATCCTCAGGAATAATCCCCCCGGGTCTCCACCGGCGAACAACTCCCCCAATAAGCATGAAAAAGCATCTGATAGATTCCGGCGCTTCACTGCGCGATGCCTTCGGAAGGCTCAACAGTCTGTCGGGAGGGAATCTCACCCTCTTCGTCGTCGACGCCGAAGAGCGCCTCGTCGGTTCGCTCACCGACGGCGACCTGCGCCGCGCCATCATAGCCGGCCGCACGCTTGAGACTGACGTAGCCGACGTCTGCCGCCGCCCCTGCATGAGCCTCAGCGACGGAGCCGACCGTCTGTGTGCCGTCAGCGAAGCCCGCTCCCGAGGAGTGACCCTCCTCCCGCTGACCGACTCCGAAGGGCGCATCACTCAGCTTCTCGATCTGCGCACTCTCAAAGCCGTATTGCCGATCGATGCCGTCCTCATGGCCGGCGGACGCGGTGAGCGCCTCCGCCCACTCACCCTCGACTGTCCCAAACCCCTCCTCAACGTGGGAGGCCGACCGATCATCGACTATAATATCGACGAACTCCGGGCCAACGGTGTCGACAACATCTTCGTCACCGTCAACTACCTCAAGGAGCAGATAATCGAGCATTTCAGCGACCCGCGTTTCGAAGGATGCGTACGCTGCGTCAGCGAACCCCGTCGGCTCGGCACGATGGGGAGCCTATCCCTCATCCCCGACGAGGAATTCCGCCACGACAATATCCTCGTCATGAACTCCGACCTCCTCACTACCATCGACTTCCAACGCCTCTACCTCCACCACGCCCGCTCCGGAGCCGCACTGACCGTCGCGGCCACCCCCTACACCGTCAGCATCCCCTTCGCAATTCTGCGCACGGAAGGTAGCCGGGTGACCGGACTTACCGAAAAACCTACCTACAACTATTTCGCAAACGCCGGCGTTTATATAATGCGTCGCGACGTAGCGCGCTACATACCCCACGGAGAATACCTTGACGCTCCCGACCTCATAGAGCGGCTGATCGACGAGGGCCGACCCGTGGAATACTTCCCCATCGACGGCTCATGGATCGACATCGGCAGCCCCGACGACTTCCGCTACGCCAACGAGCTGATGAGTCGCCTCCCGCAAATGTAGCGGTGCGCCTCCTACGCGCCTCTCCCCTCCTATAACCCAAAATACCCAACACTAAGTAGCTCTTGAAAATAAGAAATACTTTATTTTTAGGAGATTTTGAGATGGATTTAAATTTTAGGTGAAGGAGTTTAGCGAGCTAAACGACTGAGATCTAAAATTTAAAGACGCTCAAAAGATTCAAAAAGAAAGTGTTTCTTAGAGCACTTGATAATATAAACTTATTTTAAAGAGATACTTACTATGGCAGATTCAAACTTCATAGACTACGTAAAAATACTATGCCGCTCAGGCAAAGGCGGTGCCGGCAGCCGCCACTTCCATCGTGCGAAATACGTACCCAAAGGTGGCCCCGACGGCGGCGACGGCGGTCGCGGCGGCCACATCATCCTCAAAGGCAACCGTAACATGTGGACCCTCCTCCCGCTCCGATATCAGCGCCACGTCTTCGCTACCGACGGCCAATCGGGCGGAGCCGGTCGATCCTTCGGCAAGGATGGTGAAGACCGCATTATCGAAGTCCCTGTAGGCACGGCCGTATTCGACGCCGAGACGGGAGAATACCTCTGTGAAGTGACCGAACACGACGAAGAGATCAAACTCCTCCGCGGCGGAAAGGGCGGCCTCGGCAACTGGCATTTCGCCACCTCCACCAACCGCGCACCCCGCTACGCCCAACCCGGACAGCCCGCCATCGAAAAAGCCGTAGTGCTCGAACTGAAGCTTCTCGGCGACGTAGGTCTCGTAGGATTCCCCAACGCAGGAAAGTCAACCCTCCTCTCAGCCGTATCTGCCGCCAAACCCAAAATAGCAGACTACCCCTTCACCACAATGGAACCCCAGCTCGGCATCGTCAGCTATCGCGACGGAAAATCTTTCGTAATGGCCGACATCCCCGGCATCATCGAAGGAGCATCCGAAGGTAAAGGTCTCGGACTGCGATTCCTGCGCCATATCGAGCGCAACGCCGTGCTCCTATTCATGGTGCCTGCCGACAGCGACGACATAAAGCGCGATTATGAAGTGCTCCTCAACGAGGTGCGCCAGTTCAACCCCGAACTCGCCGACAAAAGCCGAGTGCTCGCCATCACCAAGAGCGACATGCTCGACGATGAGCTACGCGACGAAATAGCCAAGGAACTCCCCACCGACATCCCGACCCTCTTCATCTCCGCCGTCACAGGCCAAGGGCTTACCGAACTCAAGGATATCCTCTGGCGCGAGATCAATTCCGAAGAAAATCTCGTGAAATCTACAATTACCCATCGCCCGCTCGACCGCAAACACCGCGTGGAAGAGGAAGATACCTTCATATTCGCTCAGGAGGATGAGGATCCCGAAGAATGGATGCCCACTACCGACGAGGAATGGAACGATGAATTCTGGGACGAAGAGGATTCCGTCAATGGATAGACTGAAAATCGACCTCTCCGGCATCATCCGCAAGCGACTCGGCCCGAAGAAGACCCGCTTTATTCCCGGATTTCTGCTCCGCGGCCTGGAAAAGGTCATCTGTCAGGATGATCTCAACGCCATGCTCGACGCCGCATGGCCCGCACGGGGCTCGGAGTTTTCACGTCGCATACTCGACCATCTCGGCATTACGTTAGAGATTGAAGGCCTCGACCGCCTCCCCGCGGCCGAGCCTTTCGTATTCGCCTCCAATCATCCGCTGGGCGGCCTCGACGGCATCGCACTCGTAGCCATATTAGGCCAACGCTACGGCGACCCGCATCTGCGCGTCCTCGTCAACGACCTCCTGCTCAACGTCGAACCTCTCCGCGACGTCTTCCTTCCCGTCAACAAATTCGGGGCTCAGGGTCGGGAAGTGGCGCGCATGCTTGCCGAAGCCTATCACGAAGGGAAACAGATAGTTATGTTCCCGGCCGGACTCGTGTCGCGACTTCACCCCGACGGCGAGATCCGCGACCTCCAATGGCAAAAATCATTCGTCAGTCAGGCACTCCGCTATCGCCGCCGAATCGTCCCGATACGCTTCGAGGCCCTCAACAGCATGCGCTTCTACCGCACTGCCCGCTGGCGCAAACGCCTCCACATACCGGTAAATATAGAGCAAGCCCTCCTCCCCTCCGAACTCGTCAGAGCCCGCAATCGCCGGTTTGGCATCACATTCCTCCCTCCCGTCGACCCCGCCGCCATGCAGGCTCAAGAAAAAACACCCGCCCGGATAGCCGCCGAAATAAGAGAATTTTGCTATCTCAAAAAAAATCACTAACTTTGCAATCGGATTGCTCAACAACGACCTTACATCATTATTTCTAACCGATTCATGAGCAACGGCTAATAACGTCTGTGAGCCCCCGCCATCGATCGGCAGAAATGTAAAGCCCTCAATCAGCAAATCCGACAACGGCACTGCAGGAGCACCTGGACAGGTAGAATGCAGAAGATCCGAAGCGCAAAGCCATCCGGACAGCCTCGTCTTTCCCCCGCCATCTGCACAGCGATGAGCGGGAAAACCCGGTATTTATTTCCAAGATACTCACCCCCCATCCCCATGCCCTGGTACGCATTAAAAACCCGTAGGGAATTCCAACTCGAATTTCAATTGCAGGATGAAGTCGACACGATCTTCCTCCCCAAAGAGATGCGCACAGCCGTCAACGGCCGGCGACAGATCCGACCCGTAATCCCGGGCGTGGTATTCGTAATGACCGACCGCCAGCGGATTCTCGACCTCGAACGCCGCTCCCGCGACACCCTCGACCCCATATCCCCCTTCTGGATCTATCGCTATCAAGGCGAAAACGAACCGACCGAAATATCTCCGCGCGATATCAACCTCGTCAGGCTTCTTACAGCCTCCGACGCCACCCGCTGCGAAGTCTACGGCAAGACCGATTTCGAAAAGGGCATGAAAGTGCGCGTCACCGGCGGCCCCTTCCAGGGTCAGGAGGGCTACGTGCAGCGAGTCAAAAAGAACCGCCACGTAGTAGTAAAAATCGAAGGCCTCTGCGCCATACTCCTCCCATTCATCCACCCCGACCTCCTGCAAGAGATAAGCAGCTCTTAGAAATAAAATATATCAAAAGTCTTTCCTGATAATGAAGTTGATTAAAATTATTTGAAAGGAACACTTAAAATGATCCGACTGCTTATTTCCGACTTCGACGGAACTCTCGTAGATACCTTCCGCGCCAACTATCTCGCCTACAGTGAGGCCCTCCGGCTTGCCGGAATCCGCATATCCGAAGAAGAATATCGCCAATACTTCGGCCTGCGCTTCGACGACTTCATGTCGCGGCTCGGCATCACTGACCCCTCCCTCCGGTCCGAAATCCGCGACGCCAAAAGCGAGGCATATATCCGCAATTTCGACTCCCTGCGCGTCAACCGCCATCTCCTTCAGCTGCTGCGCCGTCATCGCGCCTCCGGCGGACTGACAGCCATCGCCTCCACCTCACGCGAACGCAACCTCCTCGCGGCCCTCCGGCATATCGAAGCCATCGACGACTTCGACCTCATCCTCGCCGGCGACAGCGTAGCCAAAGGCAAACCCGACCCGGAAATCTACCTCCGCGTCCTCCGCCACTTCGGCCTCCGTCCCGCCGACGCCATAGCCTTCGAAGACTCCACAGCCGGAATCACCGCTGCCGAAGCCGCCGGAATCCCCGTGTTGCGCATCCAACTTTAAGAGCATCCACGAGGATATGAGCAGACGACGCCACACACGGGAAAGCAACTTCGAACTGTTGCGCCTCATCGCCATGTTCATGGTGCTGATGCTCCACGTCAACTTCGCAAGCGACAAATTTTACTGGCCTCAGGCATTCCATGCCCACCCCGCGGCCGCCTGGACACGCGCCGCCTTCGAATACGCCGCCATCCCCGCCGTAGACATCTTCGTAATGATCAGCGGCTGGTTTCGTATCCGCACCAACCGCCGCGGACTCCTCTCCTACCTCTTCCAGATACTCTACTTCGTAATAATCGGAGCCGCAATCTCCCTCCTCCTCACCGGCAACCTCACCCCATTCCTCCCCTCCAACCTCTGGCAGGCGTTATGGGCGCCCTGGTTTGTCCCCACCTATCTCCTCCTCTACCTCATCTCCCCCATACTCAATGCCTACCTCGACAGCGTCACCCCCCGGCAGGCACTCCTTACAACCCTCCTCCTCTACCTCACCGGCTGGCTGCTAAGCCTGACCACCTCTCTCGATCCCTTTCAGGGAGGCTACAACCTCCTGACCTTCATCATCCTCTACCTCCTCGCCGCCTCGCTCCGGCCATTGGCCGACTCCCGCGCGTTAGCAAATAACACCGCAGCCAAAGGTCGCGTTATCCCCCTCATAGTGGTTATCGTAGCCACCCTCCTCAACCTCCTCGCCTTCCGCTCCCTGCATCAGCCCTGGGTATGGAGCTACGCCAACCCCCTGATAATCCTGCAGGCAGCCGCCCTACTACTCATGACCGCAAAGACCGACACCGCCAACTGGCCCGACCCCATCCGCCGAGCCATCAACGCCACAGCCGGCAGTGCCTTCGCCGTCTACCTCCTCCACATGAACCCCAACCTCTTCGGACCCTGCTTCAAAACCTGGGCTCAAACCCTCTGGACCACCCAAAGCGGCCCCCTCCTCATCCTCACCCTACTCCTCTACATCCTCCTCTGGTACGCCGCCGCCCTCCTCCTCGACCAACCCCGCCGCCTCCTCTCCCGCCTCCTCCGACAGTCAGGTCTCTGCTGACGAACTATCCCACCTACAGACTACGATTCTACAGGGTGCCGACCTCTACCCTTACCTTGTACAGAAGGCTCAGACTCTCCGGAGGATGCTGGGCTGACCGAGGTACTGAAATAGACACTTTAGCAGAATGTCAAATTCCGCTCAAAATACTAATAAACGGGTTATAAAGAACGCTACCATGCTGACTATACGCATGGTGATAGTTACGATAGTAGGACTCTATACCTCACGGATTGTATTTGCACAGTTAGGTGATGTAAATTATGGTATTTATGGAGTGGTAGGTGGGATTCTTGGCTTCATGGGCTTTCTTACCTCATCCATGGCCGGAGCATCATCCCGCTTCATTACATATGAGATCGGACAAGGAAACTTTGTACGTATAAATGAGGTTTTTAACTCATCGTTTTACATCCATTGCATTATCGCAATAATAGTAATTATCGTAGGGGAAACATTCGGTATATGGTTTCTATATAATGTTCTATCGATCCCTCCCGACAGACTAAACGCCGCCTTCTGGGTTTTTCAATTTTCAATAATATCATCGGCTGTATCCATTACGCAGATTCCTTATACCGCAGTAATCATGGCTCATGAAAAAATGGGAGTTTACGCATATATGGAGATGGTCGGCACAACATTAAAGCTACTGATTGTATACCTTCTTAGCATCTCTCCATTCGATAAACTTATCACATACTCTTTCCTATTATTAGTGGTGAGCTTCATCATAGCGATGTTTTATCGAATATACTGTATTAAGAAATTCGACCATTGTAAAATCAGGCGGTTAAAAGATAAGAAAACAGTTAAATCCATGCTTAGCTTCTCCGGTATGGATCTATATGGTAATATAGCTGTTACGCTTAACAACCAAGGTCTGACGTACGCTATCAATATCTTCTTCGGAGTAGTTTACAATGCAGCTGTAAGTCTGGCGAATACTATAAACGGTATGATTCTGGCACTTACAACAAATATTGCAATTGCCTTTAAGCCTCAGATAGTAAAGCAATATGCTCAGGGCAACTATGATAACATGGAAACAATCATGTGCAATTCTTTAAGATTCACCTTATTGGGGATTGCCATGCTCGCCGTGCCATGTGCCTTCGAGGCCGAGTTCGTAATGAAATTATGGTTGGGGGAAGTGCCAAGATATAGCGTTGAATTTCTACGTATTATCCTAATACTTAGTTTCTTCCCGGTAATCAACAATGTATGTAATGCTGCTATACATGCTAACGGAAATATTAAGAAACTTACGTTTATCAATGGAACGGTATTTCTTTTGATGCCGGCCATTATTTTCGGTATCTATGCATTGGGGGTAAATGTAATGTGGGGATATGTTATAGAGATCATAGGAATGTGCATTATCATCTCGCTCGCTCTTTGGATATTGAAAGAATTGATTCCACAACTATCGATAAAGCGAATTGCCAGTACTATTCTCAAATGTGGATTCACAATTGTTATAAGTGCTATTCCTGTATATTATCTATATTCAAGACTTACAATAGGATTCATACGGGCTATCTCCGTGACAACTGCCTACCTACTGCTCCTTACGTCATGTGCTTGGTGGATAATTCTGACTAAAGAGAATCATCATATGGTCAAGTCCAGATTATATGGATTGATCCAACGATTTCATAAATAGGAGAAAAAGATAAGCCCCGCCAACTGCTAACAAAGTACACCCTCAATCTCAATAGATACAGAACCAATAATAGTTGAGATTGAAACATACTATTATTCAAGAATATGTCACCTCTCGTTTCGATTATAATCCCTGTCTACAATGTTGAAAAATATGTAGAAGGATGTTTGGAATCTGTTAGAAATCAAACATATGAGAACTGGGAAGCAATTATCGTCAATGACGGCAGTCCGGATGCATCAGCAGAAATCTGTAAAAAATATATAGAGAGTCATAAAGACGAACGATTCCGATTATATACAAAACCGAATGGGGGCTTGAGCGACGCAAGAAATTATGGTTTAGATAAGACATCTCAAGATTCGGAATATGTCGTATTCTTGGATAGTGATGACGAACTGACACCGGACGCATTGGAAAAATTAATGAAATATGCCACACATAATTCATTAGTGATAGGCTCTTTTGTCAGATGCTATAAAAATTCGAGACCAAAATTACAAGATCAACCTCATACTAATACCTATTCAAATTTCTGGGGTGATATCGATTTTTTAAATAAAATAAACAAAGGAATAATCAATTCCTGTTGGGGAAAATGCTATTCACTCCAGCAAATACGTAAAAATTCGCTGAAATTTCAAAAAGAACTTCCAGAAGATACGACCTTCAACATTGACTACCTATCAGTCGTGGATACAGTGTCACTTCTATCATGTGTAATATACTATTATTATATCTGGCCCGGAAGTATGTCGACAAAACCTCAAGAAGTAATCTTTAAGAATTACTTAAAAATACAGCAACGGCTATACGAAAAGACTGAAACTCGAAATCATATATTTATCGATCGTTTCGTCTATCCTCAGTATCGTGTAAATACAATTAAATACCTCCGCAAAGGCGAATATGCCATACCCAAAAGATATTTGAAGATAGATTTAGTAAAAAAATCCATTGCTTCTTATAATCCAGTAAGTATCGGAGATTACATCGTTCATGCATGTCTCAGGTTTAATATCCTTACTCCATTAAGATTTTTATAATGGCCACCAAAAGAATTGACTATATTGACTATCTTAAGGGACTGAGCATTACATGGGTTGTGTGGTATCATACTGTACATCCATGGTTTGTAGATTTCAGTTTCCGGATACCGCTATTCTTCTTTGCATCAGGCATTTTCTTCAAGATAGTTCCGATTAAGACATACATTCAGAAGAAGACAAACCAGTTGTTGGTGCCATTTGTCTTTTTCTATCTCCTCTACTACATCTTTCTTATCATTCAAAACTATCTGGCCCATCACAATCTGAACGATTTTGATTTTGGATGCATATGGGAAGTATTCGAATTACATAAACAGAATTATAGTTTTACAGTCAATCCGCCTCTATGGTTTATCTGTGCTCTATTTTGTCAACAGGTGATGACTTACTTATTGGTAAAGATCTTCCGTAAAAGATGGTTGATAACCATTGTAGCCATTATCCTAACCTATCTTGGTGTTGAA
Organism: Bacteroides sp.; assembly: GCA_014801585.1. Taxonomy (GTDB): domain Bacteria; phylum Bacteroidota; class Bacteroidia; order Bacteroidales; family Muribaculaceae; genus Lepagella. The sequence goes on along the minus strand of JAAVDX010000035.1, from coordinate 4,661 downwards.
TATGTATGGGATATGTATACCCCCCTTATGTTTGGACGGGCATTGAAATACTTAATATACTATGTCTTAGGCCATGAATATGGCAAACAGACTATAGGTATAATTGAAAACGGTAATAAATCATCATATTATCCCCTATATATCGGCATAGTCCTATTCGGAGGGGCATGGGGATTGGAGAAAATCCCATCACTAAATGATACGCTTCTTACATACATTGAGACATTAGGATTGATCATAATACTTATATACGTATTTAAATGGATTCACAGATTCCGTTTTGCGTATCCGTTCTGGTTCTTTGGTAGGAATTCATATATAGTGCTTGGGGTCAGCGAGATTTATCAGACCATCTTTATGATTATTGCTCTTCATGCCTTTGGTCACATCTCTATTTTTATTGGAATAGTTCAGACCCTCTGCACGCTGCTACTTCTATGGCCTACAATCAATATTCTAAATAAGCGTATACCAAAATTAATCGGAAAAGGGACTTTGATTAATTATTCCGATTTTCGCCAACGCCTGTCTTAATATATTCCCAATGGTAAAGAGAAAACGTATTCTATTTCTTATTGAATCATTGAATATCGGAGGAGCGGAAAAGGCTCTTATTTCTCTTTTGAGACAATTCGATTATAACCGATTCGACGTCACCTTAGAATTGATTGCTGAAACGGGAGGTTTTTTAGGAGAGCTTAAGAAAATTCCCAATCTTAAAGTAAAGAGACGTATTCGTCGCAGTAAAAATGGTGCTCAGCGCATTTATAATAAATTTAAGAGTAAGCTCATTTATCAATGGTTACCGAAACAAAATGTAGGCAATTTCTTATGCAAAAGGTATGATACGGTGATTGCCTTCACGGAAGGATATCTTACAAAATGGGTTGGCGCATCAACCGTAAAATGTAAAAAAATTGCATGGGTCCATACTGACATGGTTGATAATGACTGGCCCACAGCGACCGGGATATTTTCATCTGTGGAGGAGGAAGCTCAATGCTATTCCAAGTTTGACGAAGTTATCGGAGTCTCAAACTTTGTATCGAAAGGTGTCTGTGAAAAATTCAGATATCCGGAAGTCAAGACCATCTATAATTTACTTGATCCTGAGATTATAGAAAAGGCCAATTCAACTCAGATTCATCTCTCGGATGCAGAATATAATGCAGTTGCAGTCGGAAGATTAGAACATGTCAAAGGCTTTGACATTCTCATTGAGGCTATCAATCTCATAGTAAAAAAAGGGGATATCAATTTTAAACTTACAATTGTAGGTGACGGAAGAGAGAGAGATAGTCTGCAAGCTCTTGTAGATAAATATAAAATAAGAGAATATGTAGTATTTAAAGGATTTAAGCAAAATCCTTACCCCTACATTCAGGCTTCTGATCTATTTATATGTCCCTCCCGAAGGGAGGGGTTTAATATTGCAATCTTAGAAGCAATGAGATTAGGGAAACCGATAGTTTCCACTGAGGCGGTCGGACCAAAAGAGATTTTAAATGATGGAGAATTCGGAATCATAACCCGGTCTGATTCACAAGCATTGGCAACAGGGATAATAAAAATGCTTGAGACTAATAATCTGAACCAATACAAAGAGCTTTCGATTCAAAGAAGTAAAGATTTTAACTCAGAGAGTGGTCTACATGAGTTATATTCTATATTATAATTCTATCTTCTTCATATATAAAGTTATCCCCGGAAGACTTTCATATCTATAAAAGCAACCGATCCCCTTAATCAAAGTTACAAATAAGATTAACAAATGGAAAAATTAAAGGTGATTGCATATTACTTGCCCCAATTCCATCGGCTGAAATTCAACGACGATTATTGGGGAAAAGGATTTACAGAATGGACGAATACTGCTAAAGCAAAACCCTTGTTTAAGGGACACTATCAACCACACGTGCCCGCGGACTTAGGGTTCTATGATCTTACCGTGCCATCGGTCAGGAAGGAACAGGCAGATTTAGCAAAGAGATATGGAATTGATGGTTTTTGCTATTGGCATTATTGGTTTGGCAAAGACAAACCGATGATGGAAAGACCATTTAATGAGGTGGTCGATTCAGGAGAACCGAATTTTCCATTTTGCCTCGCATGGGCCAACCATGATTGGCATGATCTGAAAACTAAAGAAGTAACCATCAAACAAGAGTATGACGGTGAGTCAGATTATTATTCTCATTTCAAAGCTTTAGAGAAGTCATTCCACGACAAACGCTATATGAGAATTGACGGAAGGCCAATATTTGTGATTTTCTCACCCTTCGGTCTTCCTAATCCGAAGGAATTTTTCAATCATTGGAATAAATATGCCGAGGAGTCGGGCTTAAACTCATTTTATTTCATAGGAATTGTAAAGAATGATAGTGACGGATTAAAAGCATTGGAATTAGGCTATGATGGTATTAATACTATCCGATTACACGAGTTTGAGAACAATAGAAGTTTCTTAGGACGACATTTAAACGCTTTTTACAGAAGATATTTTAATAAGCCTTTCACTTATCCCTTTGAAAAGGCGATGAAATATTTCTGGAGCGCTCTTGATGAGAAAAAGAATGTATTTCCGACAATTATATCCGGCTGGGATCATACTCCTCGATCGGGAAAGAATGGATTAGTACTGACGGGATATACTCCTAAATTATTTGGGAGGTATGTACGTAATATTTTCTCAAAAAAGAGACAAACGTCTGAGACTGAGACCGAGAATATCATCTTCATCAGAGCCTGGAACGAATGGGCGGAAGGAAATCACCTCGAACCGGACCTAAAATATGGACTCCAATTTCTTGAAGAATTAAAGGGAGCCAAAGAAGAATTCAGTAAATGAGACAGATTCTGCGTAGGATTAATTTTCATTTGAGAATAATACTATCAAAAATTTTAGGATTAGCAAGTAGTCTTATGCCCTCTCCGGAAGTCTCATCAAATAAGAGATATTATTCTGAGGTTCTAACAACCTATAGATATAAGCGACTCTTTAAAAAGTTAGGCAAAAATAGCCTAATCGCTAAATTGAGAAGATTGGACGGAGCAAAAAATATAGAGATTGGTGAAGGAGTATACATAGGCAAAGATTCTATCCTATCCTGTTGGACTAAAGACTATCCGCAGGCAATTATTAAAATAGGGAATGATTGTAGTATAGGCGAATTTAATCATATCTCGGCATGTCAGAAAGTAGAACTTGGGGAGAGAGTATTACTTGGAAGATTTGTATACATTTCTGACAATAATCACGGAGATTACAGCTCGGAGAACAGTAAAGAGACTTATCAATTGGACATACATCCGTGTAGAAGGCGAATAGGAATAAAGGGAGACATAATTATCGGAGACAATGTCTGGATTGGGGATAAAGTGAGTATCTTAAGCGGAGTAAGAATAGGAGAAGGTGCAATCATAGCAGCCAATTCAGTTGTGACACATGATGTACCGGCGAGAAGTATAGCAGGAGGCGTTCCGGCCAAAGTTATTCGTCAATTATGAGAAATGACTGAATTAAACCATGACAAAAATCAGCGTTATAATACCCGTATATAATACAGCCGCTTTATTGCCAAGATGTCTGGAAAGCATATTAAATCAGACTTATGATAATTACGAGGTGATTTGCATCAATGATGGTTCTACGGATACATCATTATCAGTGCTGAAAGAATATGCAAAAGGATATAAGAACTTAGTGATTCTTAGTCAACTCAATCAGGGAGTCTCAGTCGCAAGGAACACGGGATTAGACCATTGTACGGGAGACTATATAACTTTTATTGATAGTGACGATTACGTAGATAAGGAATACCTGACCACTTTAATAACCTTATCTTCCGGAGAATCTTATGACCTTATTTGCTCAGGTCTAACTGATTTTTGTGAAGATGGAGTCATCCATAGCGTAAATCTTCAACCTGCTAAAATACAGCTATCAACATCCGAGAACATTATTGGATTTCTCGAAACATTATTGAATACCTCTCCGGTTGCGAAATTATACAGAAGAGAGATAATATTAAAAAATAATATAAGGTTCAGCCGAGGTCTTTCTTTAGGTGAAGACCGAGAGTTCAATCTTAAATATTTCGTATACTGCGATAAGATTCTAACATGTGATTATTCGGGTTACTACTATCGGAAAGATGTCGTAAATTCATTGACCCATCAACGACATACTCACGTATTATTAAGAAACTATGAAGCTATAAAGCTAAAAGAACAAGTATTCAAGGTAAAGAATACATACGATGAGAAGGCCCAAAAATTTATATATTCACAAATTATAAACCTACTTTTCGATGAACTAACTTCTTTATCGACTCAGCCCACTGATCGAGAATTGGTAAATGAATTTAATTCAGTAGTATCGGCTATAGGTGACAATTGGAATAATCTAAAAGAATATTCTTATATTTTGACGATTCCCAAATGGTTAAAATGGCTATTTCTAAATAAAAAATTTAAGTTGGTGTTGCTTTCTTTATCAATAAGAAAAAGGCAATTAAAATGAAATCCTCTATAATAATAACCATGCATTATCTGGAACTCGGGGGAGCCGAAATGGCTCTTATCGGGTTGCTGAATGCTTTGGATCCCGAAAAGGTAGACGTAGACCTCTTCATCTACAGCCATCAGGGACCATTGATGAA
>JAAVDX010000034.1 GCA_014801585.1 Bacteroides sp. | reverse complement strand
GATGCCCAGCGGCGGGGGCGGCCTAAACCGCCCCCAAGAGCCATTCCCATCAAAGTTCTAAGTTTTCGTCTTTTTTACGCATTTTTTTACCGAAAAACTTGCACGAAATTATAGAATGCCGTAGGCTTACGTTTTTTTGTGGTTGGGATTAAATTTTTTTGGGAGGAGAGGGATGGGGTGCAGATAAGGGAATAGGGGTAGCAATCCCCGGCGGATTTGCTGTTTTCAAAAAGATTTCGTAACTTTGTATGCGGTCCCCGTGATATGCGGTGCCTCAGAGGAGGAGCAACACCGGGTATTGGGAGGATCGTGTTATACGAAAGGCGTTTACCTGCGCTTTTTTCTTGGCTTCCGAAACCTGAGAAATTTCGATAAGCAACCAAGAACTAAGCAATTGTAGATGCCCCTAGGGTTGTTTATGAACCCATAAGTTTATCGGCAGCGCTGATAAACTTATGGTCGCATATACATACTTCACGGGGGCCTTCTACCATTGCTCGTTCTGTTGCAATGGCATTCTCAGGGCCTCGGAAGCGGAACGAGCAAGGTTGTGGCTCCCGCTTTTCTTTTGGCAAATAACCACATATCCAATACCAAGCCATTACGGAGTCGATGGCTGCGACAGCCGAGGACCCCGAATGTTATCTCCGACCCAAGATCCTACTCAACCTCCGACGCAACCTTTACTGATTGATAACATCAATCATACTTTACGCGATGATCTGATGGCCACCATCGGAAAGGGGAGTCGTATCTCTATCGCTGCCGCAAGTTTCTCAATCTACGCCTTTCAAGAACTTCATCAAGAACTCTCGGAAATCTCCGAACTCCGGTTTGTATTCACCTCTCCATCCTTCACCACCGAAAAAACCGACAAACAGCGTCGCGAATTCTATATCCCGCGACTCAACCGCGAACGCGACCTCTTCGGTTCGGAGTTCGAGATAAAACTGCGCAACGAACTATCGCTTAAAGCCGTGGCTAAAGAATGCGCAGACTGGATCCGAAAGAAAGCCAGCTTCAAATCCAATCGTACAGGAGAACACATGCCGGGGTTCATCAATGTCGATAAGGTAAACTATATGCCCGTCAACGGTTTTACAACCGTCGATCTCGGTTGCGAACGTGGCAACTACGCATATCAGTTCGTGCAACGCACCGAGTCGCCATATTCCGAATTCTATCTCTCACTCTTCGATCGCGTATGGCACGACAACGAACGCCTGCAAAACGTGACGGAACAGGTGCTCGACCATATCTCCAACGCCTATCGCGAGAACTCCCCGGAGTTTATCTACTTCGTCACACTCTACAATATCTTCAACGAATTTCTTGAGGATATCTCGGAAGATGTATTGCCCAACGAAGCAACCGGTTTTAAGCAAAGCATCGTATGGAATAAACTATACAATTTCCAGAAAGATGCAGCCCTCGCCATAATCAACAAACTCGAGAAATTCAACGGTTGCATCCTCGCCGATTCCGTCGGACTCGGTAAGACTTTTACCGCCCTCTCCGTAATAAAATATTACGAAAACCGTAATAAATCGGTGCTCGTCCTCTGCCCGAAAAAACTCCACGACAACTGGATGACATATCGTAGCAATTACGTCAACAATCCGCTTGTTGCCGATCGTCTACGCTACGATATTCTCTATCACACCGATCTCTCGCGCCGATCAGGCCTAAGCAACGGACTTGACCTGCAGCATATCAACTGGAGCAACTACGACCTTGTAGTGATCGACGAAAGTCATAACTTCCGCAACGGAGGTAAAATCACTACGGATGAAAACGATGAGAATCCTCGCGAAAACCGCTATCTGCAGTTGATGAACCGCGTAATCAAGAAGGGAGTAAAGACGAAAGTACTGATGCTTTCGGCCACTCCCGTCAACAATCGGTTTAATGACCTTCGCAACCAACTCGCCCTCGCATACGAAGGGGATAGCCGACGCCTGGACGAAAAACTGAAAACTACGAGTTCACTCGACGATATATTCCGTCAGGCGCAGACAGCATTCAACCGATGGTCGAAACTCCCTGCAGAGCAGCGTACTACCAAGTCATTGCTGGAATCCCTCAGTTTCGATTTCTTTGAAGTGCTCGACAGCGTTACAATCGCAAGATCGCGTAAACATATCGAACAATATTACGACACATCCGATATCGGAAAGTTTCCCGAAAGATTACGCCCGATATCACGCCGACCGCAACTGACCGATCTTACCGCAACCGTAAACTTTACGGATATCGCAACAGGACTGAAGAATCTGAATCTCGTAATTTATACACCCTCGGATTTTATCCTATCGAGCAAGAGGGAGAAGTATGAAGACGGGCGCGATGACGGTCGGTTCGGTAATATGTCGCGCAGCGGTCGCGAACGCGGCATCCGCCAACTGATGAGCATCAATCTCCTCAAGCGGCTCGAGAGTTCGGTCAATTCCTTCCGCCTGACTCTCGAAAAGATCAAACTCTATATCGAAGCCACAATCGACGCAATTGACCGTCTGATCGACAGGCATGACACCTCAATCGGCACTAACGACTACGACTTCACCTTCGGACTCGATTTCGATGAGGCCGACGATCCGGTGTTTATCGGGAATAAAAAGACCAAGATCGCTCTTGAGGATATGGATTATGTCCAATGGCGCTATTATCTGAATCAGGATCTCGAAATTCTCGGTAATCTACTCCTGATACTTAAGGATATCACGCCGACCCACGATAGCAAACTGCAGATGCTAATGGAGGAGATCCGGAATAAACTGGAGAACCCCATCAATCCTGCCAACCGCAAGATAATAATATTTACGGCTTTTTCCGACACCGCCCGATATCTCTACGATAATCTTGCTCCTCTTATTAAGGAGCGTACCGGACTGAACACAGCTCTCGTGTCCGGAGATGTCGAAGCCATGACAACGCTCCGCTTGCGCGAGAAGATGGATTTCAATAAGGTACTGACCCTCTTCTCGCCGGTATCTAAAGAGAAAGCAGCCCTATATCCGAATATATCGGAAGAGATCGACATACTGATTGCCACCGACTGCATCTCCGAAGGTCAGAACCTTCAGGACTGCGACTTCCTCATCAATTATGATATCCACTGGAATCCGGTGCGCATAATCCAACGCTTCGGACGAATCGACAGAATCGGTTCGAAAAACGAAGTGATACAGCTCGTCAACTATTGGCCCGACATTGACCTTGACGACTATATCAACCTTAAAGGTAGGGTAGAGGCCCGTATGAAGGTATCTGTGATGACTGCCACGGGCGACGACAATCCACTAACCGACGAAGAACAAGGGGATCTTGAATACCGTCGAAAACAGTTGGAACGCCTTCAGACGGAAGTCATCGATCTGGAAGAGATGAATACGGGTGTGTCGATAATGGATCTCGGATTAAACGAGTTTCGTCTCGATCTGCTCGACTATCAGAAGAGCGACCACGATATAGAACATACCCCTATGGGATTGCATGCCATCACAGTTTCGGATCTCGACTGTCCGCCTGGAGTGGTGTATGTGCTGAAAAACCGTAATAATTCCGTCAATATCGACCGTAAAAACCGTCTTCACCCCTTCTATATGGTCTATATCTCCCGCGATTCGGAAGTGATAGTCGACCACCTCGACCCGAAAGGCCTCCTCGACAAGATGAGACATCTCTGCCGGGGACGTTCAGAACCGATTCTCGACCTGTGCCGACGTTTTAATGCCGAAACACGCGACGGACAAAGAATGGGGACCTACTCGCGTCTGCTCGGTGATGCCATCTCCTCTCTGATAAAGACCAAAGAGACCACCGACCTCTTCTCATTCCTCGAAGGTGAATCCGGATCGCTCTTCGGCAACGAAGTCAGCGGTCTCGACGACTTCGAACTAATCTGCTTCCTTATCATTACGAACGACAAAGAGAGATAATGCTACACCTACCGAGATCTACCGATGTGAAACGGCCTTTACCCAAAACGGGCCTTTACCGGCAATTCGCATGGCCGGCATCGCAACGCGAGCGTTTCGATGCCGACATCTCGCGACTTGCCTTCACCAACTGGATCTCACCGCAGACTCTCCCCGCAATCGCTGAAGGGAAGGATACAAAAGAGATTTACGTGATAGAAATTACGCTTAAATCGCGCAACTTCGATCCGAAAAATATAATACTCCTCGCACGCAGTATTCCGCAACGTGTGGTCTACATATTACGCCACGAGGATGAAGCGATACTCGCCGTGTATCACGCAAAACTATTCACCACGAATTGGCAATCTTTGGATGCTATCAATTTATCCTTGACAGGGCTCAATCTTGATGCCGTTTGGGAAAATATAGTTTCCACAATTGGCGACTTCTTGGTTGAGCAGGATAAATCCCTCATTGAACAGATTAAGATTGATGAAGAAAGAGACAAACTCCTGCGTCAGATTGAAGCCTTGGAGCGACAGATGAGAACAACCCGCCAGCCACGCCGTAAACGTGAGCTGTATATTAAACTTCAAAAATTGAAACAAATATGAGATATAATATGGAAATAGAGAATTACAAATGGTATAAAGCCTCAGAAATACTTCCGGAGAAAACTTTACTACCAAAAGATTGTAATGGCGTAGAAGGATGGTTTCTAATCGTCTTGCCTAATGGAGATTTATCCAGTGCGAACAGATGGATTGACGGAAATTATTGGTATTGGGATACTGATAGCGACTACAGTGAAAAACTTTTAGAATCAGAAGAAGCTCCATATTGGATGAGAGTTGAGACTCCAAACTAAAAAATGATGCAAAAACTACGAATGAAGAGCAGAGATACTGTCGAAAATAACGTAGCTAAGATAGCCGAGTTATTTCCGCATTGTGTCACTGAGCGGATAGGCAAGAACGGCTACTCCGAACTTGCCATCGACTTTGAAAAACTCCGAGCGGAGTTATCAAAGGAGATTATCGAAGAGGGAGAAGAACGATACCAATTCACTTGGCCCGATAAGCGTGCCGCTTCGCGTCTTGCCAACACTCCTATCAACAAGGCTCTCCGCCCCGATCTTAAAGCATCCAAAGATTTCTGGAATACAGAAAATCTCTATATAGAGGGAGATAACCTCGACGTGTTAAAACTCCTCCGCGAAAATTATCTTGGTAAAATCAAGATGATTTACATCGACCCTCCATATAATACGGGCAGTGACTTCGTTTATATCGATGACTTCGCACAGAGTAAGAATAATTTCGAGGCAACCAGTGGTCTTTTCGATGAGGATGGTAACCAAGTCCTCGACCAAATGCAACGCAATACCGAGAGTAATGGCCGCTTTCATACTGACTGGCTTAATATGATATATCCGCGGCTGAAAGCTGCTCGTGATTTACTTTCTGATGATGGTGTCATTTTTATCTCAATGGATGATAACGAAGCCAAAAATCTAAAAGCCGTCTGCGATGAAATATTTGGTGCACAAAATTTCCTTGCACAGGTTGTTTGGGAACGTTCATTTTCTCCTATTAACTTAATGAAACACTTTTCACCATCACATGATTATATCTTGGTGTATGCTAAAAATCAAGAAATAGCAAAGTGTTTCGGTATCCCTCGTTCAGAAGAAGCAGATAATCGTTACTCAAACCCTGATAATGATCCACGTGGACCATGGATGTCAAGTGATATTTCAGTTGGTCCTGCAATTGAAGCGAATATTTATCCTATAACTACGCCCTCCGGGCGTATAGTCGAGCCTCCAGCTGCTCGCAGCTGGAGGCTCTCGCGGAACGCGTTCCGCGAGAGCCTCCAAGACAATCGTATTTGGTTTGGACCAAACGGAGATGGAGTGCCTCGGATAAAACGATTTCGTTCAGAACTTCGTAAGACAGGTATTACTCCGATGACGATATGGAAATATACCGAGGTTGACCACTCTCAGGCTGCTACTCAGAAGTTAGCTAAACTTTTTGATGGCAAAAAATACTTTGATTATCCTAAACCGGTCGAACTACTTAAACGATGTCTCGCTCTTTATACTGCACCAGAGGATTGTATCGTTCTTGACTTCTTTAGTGGTAGTGGTACATTTGCACAAGCAGTAATGGAACTTAACGCTGCCGATGGTGGAACGCGAAAATATATCTTGGTTCAAGCACAAGAGAAGATGGAAAATCCTGCAAATGTAGAACTGACCTTTGACACAATCCCTCAATTTGCCAAAGAGCGCATACGCCGTGCCGGTAACTCAGTCATTGCAGAACTCCAGAGAAAAGAAGATGAAAAAGTTGCAGAAGCACAACATCTCACTGGTGCCGATCGTTCTCCGAACGGAACCTCAACAATTTCCTATTTCTTTGAATACGCAGATGAAAATAAAAAGGAGAAGGTAATTCAACTTCAAAACGAAGCAGATGCTATTGCTCGCCAAAGAAAAAAATTGGATGTCGGCTTCCGTGTGCTCAAACTTGATTCGTCGAATATGGAGGATGTGTTCTATACTCCCGAAGATTTCAACGAGAAGCACCTTTTCAACTACGTTGATAATGTGAAGGCTGACCGCACTCCTCTTGACCTGCTGTTTCAAGTTCTGCCTGAACTTGGCATCGAACTCTCCGCCAAGATTGAAGAGCGCGATGTCAACGGCAAAAAGGTTTTCTTCGTTGACGGTACTTATCTTATCGCTACTTTTGACACCGAAGTTAACGAGTCAACTGTCACTGAAATTGCCAAGATGAAACCTGACTATTTCGTTATGCGTGACGCTTCTGCCGCTAACGACAATGTCCTCGATAACTTCGAGCAGATCTTCCGCCACTACTCACCCGACTCCATCCGCAAAATCCTGTAAGCTTATGAAGTTTAAGTTTAAGATTCAAGGCTATCAGACGGATGCAGTGGCGAATACTACCGCTATCTTCACCGGTCAGCCTAATCGTGACCCCGCTCATTATCGCCGCGACCTTGGCAAACTCCCTGCCGGAACTATGCGCGAGATGCTTGAAGATGACGGCTACCGTAACTCCGACATTGAGCTGTCGTCGAAACAGCTGCTCGATAATCTGCACTCCGTTCAGACTCTCGCGGGTGTGCCGCTCTCTAAGTCTCTAAGCAAGATCGACGGCTTGGGTGCCGTCAACCTTGATGTCGAGATGGAGACCGGTACAGGTAAGACTTACGTCTATATAAAGACGATGTTTGAACTTAACAAACTCTACGGTTGGTCGAAGTTCATAATTGTTGTGCCGAGTATCGCTATCCGCGAGGGGGTGGCTAAGTCCTTCCGTATGCTTGAAGACCATTTCATGGAGCAGTACGGAAAGAAAGCACGTTGGTTCGTCTATAACAGCTCGAACCTCAATCAGCTCGATCAGTTTTCGCAGGATGCCGGCCTGAACGTGATGATCATCAACACGCAGGCTTTTGCCGCCTCCCTCAAAGAGGGCGGACGCTCTAAGGAGAGCCGTATCATCTACTCGAAGCGTGACGAGTTCGCTTCTCGCCGTCCTATCGACGTGATTGCGGCTAACCGCCCAATCATCATTATGGACGAGCCGCAGAGAATGGAGGGCGCTGCTACGCAAGCGGCCCTCAAAAAATTCAATCCGCTTTTCGTACTGAATTACTCTGCAACTCACCGCACACGACACGATACAGTTTATGCCCTCGACGCTCTGGACGCTTACCGCGAGCGTCTTGTTAAGCGTATCCGTGTTATCGGGTTTGAACTTAAGAACCTGCGAGGCACCAACGGCTACATGTATCTCGAAGACATCGTCCTGTCTCCGAGCAAGCCCCCGATGGCGCGTATCTCCATCGAGGTCAAGAACGCTGCCGGTGAGCCTCGCCGTCACTTCAAAACTCTCGGTGTCGGTGACTCGCTGTTCATCGCATCGAACGAACTGGAAGAATACCGTGGTTACGATATTACCGAAATCAATCCCGGCAATACTGCTCATCCTCTTGGATATGTAACTTTCACAAACGGCGTTACTCTACGCAAGGGTGAAATCGTAGGTGAATCCAACGAACTGCACATGCAGCGCGTTCAGATACGCGAGACTATCAAGGCTCACTTCGAGAAGGAGCGCCAGTTGTTCAAGAAAGGAATCAAGTGTCTGTCGCTCTTCTTCATCGACGAAGTGGCAAAGTATCGCAAGTACGACGAGAACGGCGAACCGGTCAAGGGTGTTTTCCAAACTATATTCGAGGAGGAATACTCCCGACTTGTCAATGATGAGTTTCATATCTTCGATGAAGAGTATAATGAGTATCTGCGTCGGTTCTATCCCTATCAGACACATCGCGGTTACTTCTCCATTGACAAGAAAGGGAAGATGGTTGACACCAAGACCAAGCGCGGCTCTGATGTCAGCGAGGATGCCTCGGACTATGACCTAATTCTCCGCGACAAGGAGCGTCTGCTGAGTTTCGATGAACCGACTCGTTTCATCTTCTCACACTCCGCTTTGCGTGAGGGTTGGGATAATCCTAACGTGTTTCAGATATGCACTCTGCGCCACAGTAATTCAACCACTACCAAGCGTCAGGAGGTTGGCCGTGGCTTGCGTATAGCCGTTGACCGCAACGGCATCCGTCAGGATAAGGAACTGCTCGGCGACAACGTACATGACATAAATGTTCTTACTGTTATCGCCAACGAGAGTTATGCAGACTTCACCTCGGCTCTCCAAAAGGAAACGCGCGAAGCCCTGCGCGAACGTGCTACCACGGCTTCTACTGACTACTTCAAGGGGGAAACCATTACGCTCGACGGTCAGCCACATGTCGTTACCGATTCTGAGGCTTCTCGCATAATGATTTATCTTGAAGATAGCGGGTATGTTGACGATTCAGGCAACATAACACCCAAATATCATGCTGACCGCGAAGCCGGGACGCTCGCTCCACTTCCGGCAAAACTTCAACCTATGGTCGAGGGTGTTAATCGACTTATCAACTCTATCTTCGACCCGTCTCTGCTTGACGGCATGACTGAGAACGGCGGCAAAACGAAATTGCCTGAGCCTAAGCTCAACGCCAATTTCTACCGCGAGGAGTTTCAGGCTCTGTGGAAGGAGATTAACCACCAGTATGTCTATACTGTCAGCTATAACTCTGACGAGCTGATTAAGAACGCAATCCTGCACCTTAATTCGGACGAGTTGAAGGTGAGGACTCTGCGCTACATAAAAATCGAGGGTAAGCAACATGAGGATGAAGTTACTGAATTTGGTGACACCAAATCCTCATCTCAGGAACTTACCGAGGTAAGCACTTCATCCGTAAAGTATGACCTTATCGGGCAGATCGCCAAGGGTGCCAATATCACCCGACGAACTGCCGCTAAGATTCTTCAAGGTCTGCGTCCGGCGAAACTCGCCCTGTTCCGCAACAACCCCGAAGAATTTATCCGTAAGGTTGTGCAAATCATCCGTGAGCAGAAAGCCACGATGATTGTGGACCACATACATTACCATCTCACGGATGGAACGTATGACTCTGACATCTTCACTGCGGCAAGCAAAGCTGAATTCGATAAGGCTTATCAGGCAACCAAACACGTCACCGACTATGTCGTTTCCGACAGTATCGGCGAGCGCAACTTCGCCCATGACCTTGACGAGGCGAACGAAGTGGTGGTTTATGCTAAACTTCCACGTTCCTTCAATATTCCTACTCCCGTCGGCAACTATGCTCCCGACTGGGCTATTGCGATGCAGAAAGGCAATGTCAAGCACATTTTCTTTATCGCTGAGACCAAAGGTTCTCTCAGTTCCATGCAGCTGAACGCTATTGAAAATGCCAAGATTGACTGCGCCTCACAACTGTTCAACGAAATGTCAACCGATAATGTCAAGTATCATAAAGTCACCTGCTATCAGGACTTGATAGATGCAATGACCACAACCAAATGACAACATCGACGAGTTAGATAGCGTAGACTACTACAATAGTGAGCCGGTGCATGATATGGAGGTCGATTACGACTACCATATCAACACCGGGGAACTTATGGATGGGTTTTAATTTTTTTGGAACGCGGATCCGGATCGGGGCAAGCCCCGATTGCGGAGAACGGATGGGTGCGGATTATTTTGGCCGCGCCTGTTAGGCGCTTCACTGAACTATGCTTTCTTTTTTTTGGGGGGGATGGGGTTAGGCGTCGTCGAGGTCGGCTATTTCGCGTTCGAGGAGGGAGGCGGCGAGGGAGTCACCGGCTTGGATGATGGAGACTAAGGGGTAGAGTTTGCGGGCTATGTCGTAGTTTTTGCAGTCTTCTATGCTGTGCTGGTTGACACCCCAGGCTCCCATGTGCCAGCGGATGGCGAGCATTTCGTCGTCGCTTAGTTCGAGTCCTGAGTAGAGGGCTATTACGAGGGATTTTTCACCGTGGCCCATGGGGAAATTCTTGTAGGTAAGTTTGTAGCCTTCGGTGTCTTCCCATTGTCCGAGGACATTGCGCTTCTTTTTTACGGAACGGCGGTAGATGTCGGATTTGCAGATATCATGGAGGAGTGCTGCGATGATGATGCTGTCGCGCTTGACTTCGTTTTCAATGGAGGGTTCGAGGGGTTTCATCGCTTCCCAGACAGCTAATGAGGCCTTAGCTACGTTGAGGGAGTGGAGTGTTAGTCCGCCTTCGGTGTTGAGATGATGGTTGGCGGAGGCGGGGGCATCGAAGAAACCGAGACGTTCGATTTCTTCGAGGACGTAGTCGACGCCTTCACGGTTGGTGGATTTTAGGAGGTCGATGAATTCTTTCTTTATTGCTTCTTTGTCGATTTTTTTCATTTTGATTTGTCTTGGTTGGTTTATGTTGCAAAGTTAATAAAACTTATCCGAAGAAACCGATGATAAGGCTAAAAAAGCCGGTTACGGAACGATCTATGCATGTGAGAGAAGTATATTATATATATTCATAGTATGCGGGGTATCGGCGTGAGTCGATACCTGTTGTTATATCATGCCCGGCCTTTATTGGGGTCTGTTGTTATTTTTGGGGGATCTGTGGTTTTTGGATTTTATTTGATGGGTGGGGGAACGCGGATCCGGCTTGGGGCTTCGCCCCGATGGCCGGGGATGCGGATTGGGGCGGATTTTTTTTGGCCGCGCCTGTTAGGCGCTTCACTGAACTAAGTTGAGGGAGTGTTAGTCCGCTTTCGGTGTTGAGATGATTAAAGAGGCTTGCCGGTCACTTTGTGCTCGAATCTGCGAGTTTCGGGATTCCACTTATATTCATTATACGGTGGATAGTCAGGTAGCAGTGGTGCCCAATATCCACCTTTCCACGGCTTGCTCGGATTATAGTAATACCACTTGCGACCGCCATTTGTGGCCATCGTTCTCAAAAAACTCACGAATAAAATCACAATGCCTATAAGCATCAGATAACCGATGCCTTGTAATATCCATCCTAATATAGACCAAAGTAGATCGCTCATAATTCGCTCAATTCTTTCGGCATTGTTTTGTAATATCTCTGACCACACTCTTTGCAGACCCAGTCAGCGATTTCAGAAACATTTTCAGGTATGCAGCAGCCGCCCAATATCAGTTCTCCTTTCTCTGCCGCTTCAAATGCGGCATGAGTGGGAAAACCATATACTATCGGGAGCACTGTGCCACCGCATCGTTGACACTTGCAGGGCTTGCGTTTCTTACTAATTATCGGGCTGTCTGACATATCCATAGAGCAAAGTTAGTAAATTTTTTACGAATAATTTACTCTCGCCACATATTATTTAATGTTTAAGACTCCGAATCTCACAGATTTTTGATAACTTTGCACATTACCATTATACAATTGACCCGTATTAATCAACGCTTGGGCTTTGATTAATACGGGCCAATTGTATATCCCCGCTCTGCGGGAGATGAATTTTGTGTGGGATTAGATGGAGGCGGCTCCGGTTTCCGGGGTGGAGTTATTGGGGGTTTGGGAGTTGGGGGTGGAGTTGAATTTTTTGTTGGGGATGAGGCGGGAGAGGTAGCGTTCGTTGAAGCGCTGGAGAATCTCCCAGAAGACGGGGACGAATGTTGTGCCTATTATGGCGTTGAGTGCCATTCCAAATACTACGGCTGTGCCGATCTCTTGGCGGCTGTGGGCTCCGGCTCCGCTGGCAAACATCATGGGCATGACTCCGAAGACGAAGGCGCAGGCGGTCATCATGATCGGTCGGAAGCGGATTACTCCGGCATCGTGGGCGGCCTGACGGATCGATACTCCGGCTTTGCGGAAGTCCATGGCGTATTCTACAATCAGAATCGCGTTCTTGGCGGACATGCCGAGAAGGAGGATAAGTCCGATCTGGGTGTAGATACTGATGCTCTGACTCATGAACATACATCCGATTACTGTGCCTAATATAGCTATCGGCATGCTGAGAATGACGGCTACAGGGTCGGTCCAGCTTTCATATTGGGCGGCTAAGACGAGCAGGGTCATGATTACTGCGAAGATGAATACGAAAGAGATAGTAGTAGTAGCCTGCGTCTCCTGGTAGGCTTCGCCGGTCCAGGCGTAGGAATAGTTGGTGCCGACGGCCTGACTTACGATCTCTTCCATCGCTTTGATGGCGTCGGAGGAGCTGACTCCTTTGGCTGCGTTGGCGGTGAGTGAGGCCGTCTGATACATGTTGTAGCGATCGACGCTGCTTTGTCCCATCGAGGGGACGATCGAAGTAAAGACTTCGAGGGGCACCATCTCACCGTCATTGTTTGCCACGCGAATATTGCGAAGATCCTGAATGTTGCGTCCGGTGGAAGCGTCGCCTTTGACTATCACCTGGAAAGAACGGCCGAAGTCGATGAAATCATCAACGTAGCTACTGCCGAGATAGGAGGAGATAGCACCGTAGACTGCCTCAAGGCTGATGCCGAGTGAGGCTACGCGGTCACGGTCGATTTTCAGGGCGTACTGGGGAGTCTCACCTTCGTACATAGAGGTGACGGATGCTATACGGGGGTCTTTGCGGGCTGCATCTTCTATCGCTCCGATAGCTTTCTTCATCTCCATCGCACCGAGATTGTTGATATCAAGCAACTGGAGCTGGAGGCCACCTTCCACTCCGAGACCGGGAATGGCCGGGGGATTTACGGAGAAGATCTGTGCTTCGGGGAAGCGCTCGTAGGCCATCGCATCCACTTCGGCTATCAGATGGTCGACCGATTCTTCTTTTCCGCGCTTTGACCATGGCTGGAGTTCAACCATCAAAATACCTAAATTACTTCCGGAACCACCGGAGATGAAAGAGAAGCCGGAAATGGATATCACGTCCTTGACTCCTTTCACATCCTTACGGATAGTAGAAGAGAGAGAATCGATAACTGCATTTGTGCGATTAAGGGATGCTTCTTCGGGGAGCTGGACGCTTGTCATGAAATAGCCCATATCTTCGGAGGGGACATAGCTGGAAGGCCATGCTACGTAGCCCCATAAACCGAGAGCTGCAATACCGAGGAAGATTGCCATAAAGACCCAACGATGAGCGAGCATCTTTGAGATGACTGCATCGTATTTCTTTTCAAGCCATCCCCATCCTTTATTAAACCAACGGAAGAGGAAAAATTTAGTAGGACGGCGCGGGGTGAGGAATAGGGCGCAGAGGGCCGGGGTTAGGGTTAGGGCATTGAATCCCGAGAAGGCGGTAGAGACGGCGATGGTAAGAGCGAACTGCTTATAGAGCTGCCCGGTGATGCCGGAGATGAAGGCCGTAGGGATAAAGACCGACATGAGGACGAGGACCTCACCGATAATAGGGCCGGTCAGTTCCTTCATCGATTTGATGGCAGCCTGACGGGCATTCATAGTGCCTTCGTCGACAAGGCGGGAGCAATCTTCGACGACGACAATTGCATCATCGACGACAATTGCAATCGCCAGAACGAGTCCGAACAGGGTAAGAGTATTGAGGGAGAAACCGAGCAGTTTCATTACGGCAAACGTGGCGATGAGCGATACGGGAATCGTCAGCATCGGGATAATGACAGCGCGCCAGTTTTGAAGGAACATGATGATGACGATCATCACGATGAGAGTAGTCAGGACAAATGTAGTGGCGACATCGGAGAGAGATGCACGGACGAAGTCGGTAGAATTCTGCACTACACGATAAGTGACACCTTCCGGGAAATACTGACTGAGATCTTTCATTTCGGCGAGACAGCCGTCGGCAACGTCGAGAGCATTGGCGCCGGGCAATTGAGAAATGGAAATGATACAGCTCTGCTCATCGTTGACGGAGGCATACTGGCCATAGCTCTCACTGCCGAGTTCGACACGAGCCACATCCTTGAGGCGGACAATGCCGCCATGACCATCATTGCGAACTATAATCTGTCCGAATTCCTCGGGGGAGGTGAGACGACCTTTGCAAGAGAGGGTGTACTGGAATTCAGACTTGCCATATTTCGGGTCGCCGACATTGCCGGCGGAGACTTCCATATTCTGCACCTTTATGGCATTCTCCACGTCGGAAGGGCTGAGACCACGGGCTGCCATAAGAGAGGGATTGAGCCATACGCGCATACTATATTCTCCGCCACCAAAAGCCTGCACACCGCCGACACCTTTGACACGCGTGAGAGGGTCGATGAGATTGAGTTGGGCATAGTTGGTAAGGTAAAGAGCGTCGAGTCCGGAACCGGGAGCTGCCTGCAAAGCTATGAAGAGCACCTGATTGGAGGAATTCTTATTGACGCTGATGCCTTCTTCCTTTACGATGTTGGGGAGAGTGGCGTCGGCTTCGGAGACGCGATTCTGAACGTCGACGGCCGCCTGATCGAGATCGGTGCCGTTCTCAAAAGTAATGGTGAGAGAATAGCTGCCGTCGGAACCGGAGTTACTGCTCATATAGAGCATTCCGTCGACCCCGTTGACGGCCTGTTCGATCGGGACACCTACATTTTCAGCCACAGTAGAGGCATCGGCACCGGGATAAGAGGCACTGACCATCACCGTGGGAGGAGTGATATCGGGATATTGCGAGATCGGGAGAGTAAACACCGTCATTCCACCCGCTACGACCATCAGCACGGCAAGCACCGTAGCGAAGATAGGTCGATCAATAAAGAATTTAGAGAACATAATGGGTTACAATTATAAGTGGAAATCAGGAGTTACTTATTGACGAGAACGGGGGATACCTTTTCACCGTTGCGCACGCTGATCATGGCACGGGTCACGTAGCGCGTGGACGGGGAGATTCCCTTTTTCACGAGACGAAGCGAGTCGTGGTAGAGTTCGCCGACTTCGACAGGGGTATAGACGACGCGATTGGAATCATTGAGAGTATAGAGATACTTACCACGCTGGTCGGTGGAGATTGAAGCATCGCGCACAAGGATGCCATTGCTGACAGAGCTGACGGGGAACTTTACCTTGCCGTACATTCCGGCCTTGAGGTCGGTTCCCGGATCGATAATCTTGGCTTTCATTGCCACAACTCCCGAAGAGGGATCAACGTCGGGGGCCTGATAGGATAGACGCGCATGATAGACCGGGGAATTATCATCGACATCGGGGGATGCTGAAATCACTACGGGGAAATTCTGATAGATAGAGGCGCCGAATCCCTGAGGATTAGAGGCGGCGACGGAGTATTCAGATTCCGGGATTGAGAAATTGACGGTCAGATTATTGTCATCGTAGATTGTGGCAAGTTTGACAGGATTGACCGCACCACCGACGTAGGCTCCTACGTCGACCGAAGAAGCTGAAATCTTCCCCGAAATAGGAGCTGTCACTGAGCAATATCCAAGTTTAATATTCTGTGCCTCCAGAGCGGCCTGAGCGGAACGAAGGGCAGCCTCGGCCTGACGCTTCGAGCTTAAGGCCTGCTCTACTTCCATCTGAGAAACGGCATCAGCTGCAAAAGCCTCATTAAGGGCGGCATAATGCTTATTGGCATAGTCGAGCTGGCTCCGGGCGGACTCTACCTGAGCACGCGCCTGACTGACGTTGGACTGATAGTCTTTGGCTTCGATTGTATAGAGGAGCTGACCTTTTCTGACGTAGGCACCTTCCTCAAAATGGCGCTGAAGTATGACGCCATTGACACGGGCCACCACATCAGCCTGAGATTCAGATTCGAGATTGGCAGGATAATCGGCGTAGATGTCGACAGAGTCGACCATCGGACGGGCCACTTCCACACTCTTAACCATATCGGCCATATCAGCCTTATCGGATTTCTTCTTACAGCTTGTGGCGAAGAAGGCGAAGAGAACACAAAGTAAGGGGAGGGGAATCAGACGCCATGAGAGGCCGGAACTGATTTGAAACCGGGTAATTTTCATAAGTATCTCTTTAAAATAAGTTTATATTATAAAGTGCTCTAAGAAACACTTTCTTTTTGAATCTTTTGAGCGTCTTTAAATTTTAGATCTCAGTCGTTTGGCTCATATTGAGTTAATTTTAGTGGCATTCGCCGATTTTCAATTAGCTCG
>JAAVDX010000033.1 GCA_014801585.1 Bacteroides sp. | reverse complement strand
TATCTCTTAATAAGAGATAATGACCTTTCTTTTCATACAATGTACAAACTATGTCTAAGTTCACGGGATGAACTATTAATCATTCAGCTTGATAAAACAGCCTTTTTTCAAGCAAATGGAAACTACACTCATCTCAATTATATTGGAGGAGAATCTCACCTGATAACTCTCGGGTTGTCAAAACTCGAGGAGTATATCCGTATGGCATGGCCTAAAGATTGTCCCTCACCCTTTGTAAGACTCGGCAGAAGTCTGGTTATTAATCAGACTTTTCTGTCGAGAATAAGTGTGCTTAATCAAAAACTTACCCTTTCGGATTGCTCCGGCCATTCGTATGTGCTGAAAGTTCCGAAACCGCTTCTGAAAGAATACAAAGAGAAGATAAGCAAAGAATATAAATCAAGAATTCAGAATAATGAATAAAGAATATATCATAGGCCGAAATAACGACTCACCTATAAAAGTGCCGGCCAATAAAGTCGGCGTCAGCGGTCGGCATGCCAAAATTGTTATTGCCTCTGATGGAAGCTGGTATCTTGAAGATCTCAGTTCGACTAATGGTACGTTTATACGCAATGAGGATGGAGAGTTTATAAAGGTATTTTCCAAACAGATAAAAGATTCCGATATTATACGTCTTGGTAATGGCGGAGTGAACAGCTTTACTTTCACTGCCCGACGAATAATCGCAAATGATGAATCATATGCTTACGAATTCAAGCAATTAAAACGTGCTCTGAAACTCCAAAGAGAGAAAGAGGCAGAGAAAGAGAAGAAAATTGAACTCAATGGTTGGATTTCGAAACTTTCCGGACTGGGGGCAATCGCAGTATGTGCTCTTTTAGGTTCGATAGAGGGTGTCACAATCGATCCCAACACCCGCTACATTCTTATTGCATGTGCTCCTGTTGTGGTGGGTCTGATTTTCAGTGGTGATCAAAAGGCTTATAAGGCTCTGCGACGCAAACGTGAAAAGATTCTTACCTGCCCCAAATGTGGCAAACCACTTCCGGAGTATGATATCGAAGAAGGGCAATGTTCGCGATGCAAGGCTCAGTAGCACCTCTCTCTTAGCGTCTCTATCTAACTTAACAATCCAACAAAACTTTAATTAATGAAAAGATTAATATCCACTCTGCTCTTTGCGTCGCTTCTCTTCATGTCAGGATATGCGCGTACCTACGTACTTGCAACCGGAGTATCCAACTATGGCAAAGATGACGTGAATCTCACGCAGACCACCAAAGATGCCAAAAGGTTCAAGGAACTTATGTCAACTCAGTCAAAAGATGTATCCTTGCTTACCGGACGGAATGTGACCAAGGATAATGTGCTAAAACAAATCCGGACGATCTGCAGTCAAGCAAGGAAGGGCGACAGAATTATATTTTTCTATAGCGGCCATGGAATGCCTGGAGCTATATGCGGTTATGACCGACCAATCCCCTATTCCGAACTTACATCTGTACTCGCCTCTTCTCAGGCCGACGAGAAGTTCTGTTTTATCGATGCATGCCATGCGGGCACGATGGTGGATAGTGCGAATAAATCTGCTGATCAATCAGGCGTAAAGAACGGTCAGATAACATTTGCGGATTACAGCGATGAATGGACTAAAGCCGTGAAGGATAATCAGGGACAGATATTCTTTGTGTCGTGCCGACCGGATGAATATTCAGTGGAAAGTCAATTTTTAGGTGCCGGATTCTTCACTCAGGCCCTTTTGAAGGGGATGAGGGGCAAAGCCGATAAAGATAATAATCGGAATATCACGGTGATGGAACTTTTTCGATATGTCTACGGGGATGTCCTTAAGAAAAGTAATAAAAAACAGCATCCTCAGCTGATTGCGCCGAAAAATATGTATGACGTGACGGTCACAAGTTGGTAATTTCGTCAAAGAACCTTGAGGGTTCACACTAAATCAATCGTAAAATTTGCATCCCTTTCAATCAGCAACGTATCTTTGCGTCATAATCAAAATTCGTAGTTTATGAAAGAAACGAAAAAAATCGACCCGAATAAAGTCGATAACAACAAGGATAAGACCGGTAAGGCAGTAAATGTCGCAGTTGCAGTTGCGGCCGGTGCAGCAGGTGCAGCAGGTGCGACATTGATCAACGGACAGCCTTTGGAAGCGGAGGAAATTTCCGAGATCAATACCGCGGATTCCGGAGCCCCGACTGATGTTGTGGAGGATGTAGCGGAAGTGGCGACTTCCGGAAATACCGAAGCAGTAGAGATTACGGAACTTGCACCCGAATCTGAAGCACTCCAACCTATTACGGATGATATCACCAACGGTCCCGGTCAAGTGCAGGCTAATCCCCCTTCCGGCAATCCGGACAATAATAATGCAGAAGTTCAACCGGAACCCGCAGAACCCGTCAACCCGAATGAGATTGCGGAAGCAATCATTGCAGAAGACCAGATCGACCCTAATGATATCGATATGGCTGACGTGATAGATTTCGATGAGATCGGGACAGTCTATACGATTGATGGTGACAGTTACACGGCCGCAGCATTTCATGATGCAGCCGGAAACGATTTTGTCATGGTGGATATCGACGGCGATGACGTGTTCGATATCGTGACGGATCAGATGGGCAACCTTGTAGCGGAAGTTCCCGGATGTATCAACGTAGACGACGCGGAGATAGGGATTATCGACGATCCGACCTATATGGCTCATAACGAACATGAATCAACGGATGAATTCGGAAGCGACACCATTTCTCAGGATTTAATATCATAGGCTATGGCAGAAAAATCGATCTTGGCATTTAAATGTCTTAACGGCGAATGCGGTCAGACTATCAAACTTGAACGCCCGGAGAAATCGGGGATATATAATGTCACGTGTCCTCATTGCGGAGTGACCAAACAGCTGAAACTTAAAGGTCTTGATGCAATCGGGAGTGCAGCTGCCGGAAATGGTAAAGCCGATGAAACTCCTGCTGCACCCGACAACTCGGCAAAACCTGTAATCGAAATTGAAGACGATTTCGTGGTAGGAGTCAAATACAAGATCCGTTGCCCCCATTGCGGAAAAATGGATTTTGGGTTCGTCACGGAAAAACCGGGTCACAGGGCCATCCCCTGTCCGCGCTGTAAGGGTAAATGCGGCGTGGATGTCAGAAAAAAGACGGAAGTAATCCTTGTCACCGACCAATTGCAACTCATCAAAGGAAAACTCGTATTGCTGCGCAAGGGGTGGCTCAATAAGGATTATCGACTGCATGAAGGGCGCAACATTATCGGTAGATATGATGAATCCGCAATGTCGGATATTGCTATCAAGAATGACTCGAGTATGTCGCGCCGGTCGGTGCAGATTGATGTGACGCACACGGAAAAGGGTTATACGTTTAAACTGACGGTACTGAAATCCCTCAATCCCGTGCTTCACAACAATAATCCTCTTATGGCCGGAGAATCAATCTCCTTGAATTTCGGCGATACCATCGTGATGGGTAAGACACGTTTCAGATTTGATAAGGATATATGATGGATATAACGCTCAGACAACCCTATTCCTTCTGCCAACTCGGCAGGAGAGGTAACCAGGAGGATGCCCGATTTCCCGATAATGATTCACCTCAAGGATGCAAACCGGTTTTCGTAGTCTGCGACGGTGTAGGTGGTCAGGATAAGGGTGAAGTAGCAAGCCGTACGGTTGCGGATGCTATCGGAAAGTATATGTCGCGCGTGGATCTTACCCGCCCGTTTACCGGAAAGGACTTTTCCAAAGTGCTCGACTATGCTTATGATGCACTTAACCGCGCTATGACACGCGATACACGAGAGATGGCTACAACACTTACCTTCGTGTGTTTTCATGGAGGCGGAGTCTACTGCGCACATATCGGCGACAGCCGGATATACCATATCCGACCGGGAGTTGGTATTATCAACCAGAGCGACGACCATTCATTGGTGAATTCCCTCGTACATTCCGGAAACATTACTCCCGAAGAGGCTATCAATCATCCTCAGAGTAATGTAATTACGAGATGTATGTGCTATACTCCCAAGGGCCAATCCCCCTCCTCGGCATCTACACTTGAGATCAAAGATGTTCAGGCGGGTGATTATTTCTTCTTATGCTCCGACGGAGTTCTCCATAAAATTGATGATACGGCTCTTTATAATCTCCTTTGCGAGGAAATACCTGACAAAGAGAAGATCAGGCGCATTGCAGAGGCTTCCCGTAACAGCAGTGACAACAACACGGCCTACTTAATAGGAGTGGAGCAAGTGGAGGAGGATACGGCAGTAAAACCTGATACTCAGTCTTCAGATGCATCAGACGGTGAAATGGTTGAAATGGTTGAATCGGCGGATGAGTCGGCTACCACTCCGATCACTCAACCTAACTTAACTGCCCGTGAAGTGGCACCTTCCGAAGCATCAGCCGGTAAGAAAATTTCCAAGTTTTTAAAATCTCTTTTCGGATAAGAGACTATTTTTTAATAAAAGAACTGCTGAGATTCTACTACTTTTCTCAACCTATAATCATGAGTAAAGACAAACTTACATCCGGGGCGCTTCCGATAGGAACCGTGCTTCATTCCCCTTCTTGCGATTATATCGTAATTGCAGTGTTGGGTGCGGGCGGTTTTGGTATCACCTATCGCGTTACTCGACAATCGGATGGCCGAATTTTAGCTTTGAAGGAGTATTTTCCGGATAAATTGTGTGAGCGAGGAGATGGCAATACGATGTCGTATCTCAAGACGAATGCGCAGACAATAGAGACCGGTCTGAAGGATTTTATCACTGAGGCCGGACGTCTTGACAAGCAGAATATCTCGCATCCCAACATCGTGAAGATTGAGGAGGTGTTCAATGCCAATGATACGGCTTACTATGCGATGGAATATATTGACGGGAGAAATCTCTATCAATATGTGAAAGCTAATCACGGTAGGCCGATGAGTGTGGAGCAGGTGCTGAGCGTAATGCGCCCAGTTCTTCAGGCTATCAGCGTATTGCATAAAAACAAGCTGACGCATCTGGACCTCAAGCATGAGAACATAATCCTGACGACCGAGGATGACGGATCGATGCGTCCGGTGATTATCGACTTCGGTCAATCGAAGCATTACGACAAGAAAGGTAAGGCCACCTCGCAACTGACGAATGCGGGATGCAGCGAAGGATTTGCACCGCCGGAGCAGTATCACGGTCTGACAAAGTTTACCCCGCAGGCGGATGTCTATGCACTTTGTGCCACGATGCTCTATCTTCTTAGCGGAAAACAGCCCATAAAATCTTCGGATATGAGTGCGACTGTGATCACCTCTACCCTCCCGGCGGATACGCCCCAGCGCATAAAAGATGCACTTATCAACGGAATGCGCAGGGATATGGACGATCGTATCCAGTCGGTGGAACAGCTTGCGGAGGCCTTAGGAATCGACATATCATCGCAGGACAGAGAGGGCAACGTGACGCGATTGCTTAATTTGAAGACTTCAGCTTCTTTTGATCCGAAGAAACTGATAAAACCGGCGATTGCGGTAGCCATATTGGCAGCCCTCGGTTTGGGAACCTGGTTGATTTCCTCTCGATTTTTAAATTCTCCGGCATCTGAATTGCCGACCGATTCGACCGCTGTCCTACCGTCAGATTCTACCCCGACGGATCTCCCTGCTTTGGCGGAAGGCACCACTATGGTCGCGGAATCTGTTGAGAATAATTCCATAGATCAGGACGTAGATTCAAAAGCAGAATTAAAGGATGAATCTAAAGATCAGAAAAATCTCACAGACGAAGAGAAATTTCAGAAGGCATCGAAAGCCAACGATCTGAGCGGAATGTTGGCTCTTGCAAAATCCGGTTATGTGAAGGCATACTATCCGCTTGCACGAATGTATTACAACCGAAAAGACACCGGACAAGCCGAAGCGTGGGCCAATAAAGCCATTGCTGCAAATGTCGACAAAGCAAACGCTCAGTCGCTGATTGCCAAACTCACTTCAGATTCTCCATCTAAAGAACAGAGTAATTCCGCTACTGATAAGACCTCTAAAGACAATAAACAACGACTTGAGGAAGCTTTAAAAACACCGAATAGAACGCACGAGATAATAGCTTTAGCAATGGTTGAACATTATCCTCCCTCTTACTATCATTATGCACGACTTTTATGTCAGCAAGGTAAGACAAAAGAGGCTAAAAATTACCTAAGAATGAGTATTGAAAGCGGTGTGAATGTTTCTCAGTCGAAACAGTTGTTAGAGGCACTTGAAGATTAAATAACCAAATAATTTTTAATATGGATAAATTTAAACAAATTGTTCTTTTCTTAGTTCTTATGCTTGGTGTTTTCACCGGCAGAGCTGAGGAATACAACGAGAATTTTATCAAAGGTGAAGAAGCTAATGCGAATCAGAACTATCCGGAAGCATTTAGTTTCTATAAAAAAGGTGCTCTTGAGGGAGATAAACTTAGTAGCTCAAAGTTAGGCTTATTTTATTTATTTGGAATAGGTACAGATGTAAATCTACAAGAGGCCAGAAAGTGGGGTAATAAAGCTTACCTTCTCGGGGATATATGGGGTGCTTATTGTGTAGGACTAAGTTATCTTTTGGAATATGGGATGGACAACTTGGAAGCTCTAAAAATGGCAGTCCCCTACTTAGAATATGCATATAATTCACATGATATAGATCCAAATAATGAGGCATGGCCAAACTGTGGTATTATAGTGGCTAATTATAAATTTCAGTCAGGAGAATATGAAAAAGGTATAGAATGGCTTGAAAGAGTTGTTAAAGATTATCCATTGAATAGTGCTACCACAGGGATAGTTGCATACACGTATTGGGGCCTGGAGGACTACCATAATGCTGTAAAATATGCCACAATTGCAGATAAGGAGGATAATTTATATGGTTCTTTTGTGCTCGGATGGTGTTTGCTATATGGTAAAGGTATTCTACAAAACACCGAATCAGGATTTAAGAAAATCCGTAAAGTAGCAAATATAGGCATGGATAGTGCTGCGATGTTCACACTTGCCGAATGTTACTATAATGGAATTGGCACTCCATCTGATAAAGAGTTAGCTAAAGAGTGGTATCAGAAATCTGCGGATGCCGGCTACGAAGAGGCTATAGAAAAGCTTAAGATACTTTTTTAATTATCTGATTTTATACTTATCTTGGAGGGAGCACTCGAATAGATTTCATATTAAATTTTCGAGTGCTCCTTTCAGATATAATCATGAGATTAATAATGAAACGAGTGTTTACTTTGCTGCTTTCTATATGCATGACACTTTCTTGTCTTGCTCAATCGGCAGGTGATTTATGTGAAACAGGTCGGCAGGCTTTTGCAGATGGTAAGTTTGAAGAAGCGAAAGCTTATCTTACAAAAGCTGCCAATATGGGAAATGCTAAGGCATGCGGACTATTGGGGTTAGGGTATATGAGCGGTCTTTTCCAGTCGGGGGAAGATCTGAATGCTGCAATCAGATGGGCGAATTATGGATATACTTGTAATCTTATCAAACCGGATCCTGTATGCGTGGGAGTTATAGGGTTATTAGGAACTTCAATGGCTCAAAATAAAAAGGGTTGGATAGATCATCTTGACCTTCTTGAATATGCATATGAAAATGGATTTGATTCTTCTAACATAGGCAATCGAATCAGTGTATGTTATCTCCTCAAAGGAAATAAGGATAAGGCTATGGAATGGGCGTCCCGAATAAAGTCTATCGAATCTAAGGAGGATAACAAGGATGATTATTATATGTCCTCAGCTATTCTTTCAAAAATATATTTAGACCGAAAGGATTACGCTAATGCTATTATCGAAGCCCGGGATGCGGCAGTTTATGGTAATCCGATCGCTTTATATGTGATGGGAAAATCACAGATAAAAACCGATTTATATCCGGCTATGGGTCAAAATCGTGTGAGAGAGGCTGCTCAATATGACTATAATCTCATTTCTGATATCAATGTGTTTGCAGATGAAATTCAGAAGTATTATAATTCTATCCGAAATAAAAAATTTAAGCAATGAAAAGACTTCTTCTTCTTCTTTTTCTTCTCGGATCTCTCACCCAACTGTTTGGGGAATCGGCTCCTCCGCGCGATTTGGAGGAAAAGGCCTTATCAGGTGATGCAGTCTCCCAAAATACCTTAGGTATTTTTTATTTGGAGAATGGCGATATGGACAAAGCACTTGAATGGTGGCAGAAAGCTGCGAATCAAGGGTATGTTAAGGCCTATACCAATCTTGGGTCTTATTATCTTATGAGAAACCAAAAGGAGGCAAAATACTGGTATGAAAAAGGTGCGGAACATAAAGATCCATTAGCCTATCGCGGACTTGCTATGTATTATGATAAATTCGAACATAATACAGAAGAAACCTTAAAATGGTATCGAATGGCTGCAAATTGTGGAGATACAAATTCACAAAGAGTACTGGGATTCTGGCATTATCGTCAAGGCCAATATCACACAGCAATCTCTTATTTCTCACCTGCTGTGCAAAAAGGAGATGAATTGGCTCAACGAGGATTGGCAGATTCTTATTATGAGCTCAAAGATTATCCCAATGCATTCAAATGGTATGTCGAAAGAGCCAATCATGGTGATATTGAAAGTCAGAATCGACTTGCATATATGTATATTTATGGACAGGGAACGGACGTAGATCATAAAGAAGGGCGTTATTGGATGAAGAGATCTGCTGAGGGTGGAAATCCAATTGCACAGTTTAATCTTGGTCTATTCTTTAGTAAAGGTTCCATTGGATTGGAGCAAAATGAAGAGAAATCATTTGAATGGTTTAAAAAGGCTGCCGACCAAGGCTACTCTGAAGCCATGTACAACGTTGGTGTGTACTATTATAATCATGGAGAGAGGGACAAGGCTTTTCATTGGTTGAGTCTTGCTAAGGAAAAAGGTTATGCGGATGCGGAAAAGATTCTAAATATGCTCCGATGATTTTATTGAGTCTTAGAATGTCTCTAATTCGTCAAATATCTCTGGACATTCATCCAGAATCATGTAAAAATTTTGTAAAACATAGTTGATAACTATAATTTTACGACGTAAATCATAAAACTTAACGATATGAAGTTTATTAAATATCTTTTCTTTGCTATGGGATTGCTTCTGACGATACCCCTTAATAGCGCCGCTCAGTCGAAAGTAGCAATAGATGCCTTTGAGACAGGCATGAGTGCGTATAAGCACGAAGAGTATATAAAATCACTTCCCTATCTTCAGCAAGCTGCCACGGGTGGTGTGCCGGGTGCCTTTGCACCGTTGATAGAGATTTATACTCACGGTGATTATAACGGAAGCGGCAAAGGTAATTATAACGAAGCTTTCAAGTGGTTGTTATTAGGCTTGACACAGTATAATGACAGTCCTATCAAAGATCGAAACTTAGGGGCAACCCTATTGATGAATTTAGATCCTCTGACCTTCCTCACCGGCGATTATCAGGAGACTGTCGATCATGTCACTAACTCAGAAAAAATGGGGATTCCAATAATAATGCCCTATGTGATGTGCCAGGTTGCAGCGAGTTATCTTAAGCTTAATAAAGTTTCGGATGCCAATAAATGGCTTAAAAGGGCTATTGCAGATGCATCCGAGAAGAAACAAAATATCACAATTCATACTGCAAATGCACTCCTTGCCAAAATAGCATATGATAAAAAAGACTATGAAAAGGCTTTGACTCTTTCGAAAGCTTCAGCTTCTGAAGGAAATATTCCCTTGGGTGCGTTTGTTTATGGAGCATCTTTGATAAATTTAGGCAGGAGTCCCGAGGTCGGTAAGCAATGGGTAAAAGCTGCAGCTGAATATGACTATTACGGCATTTATGAAATCAACTGCTTTGAAACTGAAATCAAGAATTATTGGAATAAGATAAAGAATGTCAACTTCTAAAGATCCCAGATTCTGCTGAACTTTAAAATCAACTAACAAAATAACGATAATATGGAAACAAAGAATCTTAACCTGACTCCGGAAGGAGATGGCGCGAACAAGGAAAAGGGTGCAAAGAGCGGCTCAAAGTTTGAGAAAGTTGCCAAAGCTGCGACCGTGGTCGGAGCAGTCGGTGTAGGAGCAGTCGGCGCTATGGGAGCTGAATCTCTGATGGGAACTGCCGAACCGACGGATGAGGATGTGGCGATATCGGGAGGTGAGAATGTTGAAGAGGTGGTGGAAGAGGTTGTAGAATCTCAACCCGCTGTCGAGCACCCCCACGTTGATGTCAATGCTATTGAGATCGAGGAGATCTCAGATGCAGGGCTTGCAGAACTCGAACCGATTGATGATATAAATGTGGTCGGCGAGGAGATCATAGAGCCTATCGCAGAGGAACCGATCCCCGAAATTGATCCGGATGGTCCCACAATCCCTATGACTGCCGGCGGAGAGGACATACTCGTAGTAGATGTGCCTGATCCGGATGTATATCCGGGCGAGATTGACCCGGGTGAGATTTATATCGCTGACGATCCTGATTCAGGGCTTGCGGATAACTATGGCTCTGATCTGCCTGACCATGATATCATGGATGATATCATTGCCTGACCGAAATATCCCCGGGAGCCAATCTAATATATATTGGGTTGGCTCTTATTAAATTATCCCAAAATTTACAATTTAATAATCATTATTGTGATAAATAACAGATTATATCGGTCGATTGGACTGATCGTTTTGCTGGCGATTTCAGCTTCTCCCGTATTTGCTCAACAGACTTTGGAAGAGGCCACGGACAGCATACGCAATGTCCTCGAACTTGCAAAGAAGGGTGACGCCGGTGCGCAGAATCAGGTAGGAGGATGGTATTATCGCGGAAGGCACGTGAAACAGAACTATGAGGAGGCTCTTCAATGGTGGGCCCGTTCGGCTAAGCAGGGTAACGTACAGGCTATCGGCAATATGGGACTGTGCTATCAGACCGGTAACGGAATAGAACGAGATTCCCTTATGGCTGTACAACTGTATATGCGTTCTATCGGCGATGGCAATATAGCCCTCTTTGACAGAAATCTTGATCTTGCTCAGAAAGGGAATGTTTTCAGCTGTATGCTTATCGCTGATTGCTATCAGAAAGGCATTGGAGTGAAGAAAGACCCCGCCAAATCTCTCCCCTTTCTGACTAAGGCGTCCGACGCCAATTGTGTGGCTGCTCAGTTGCAGTTGGGAATTATATACCTTAATGCCCGGCAGCCTGCGGAGGCCGTGAAATGGTTGAAGAAAGGTGCTCGGAACGGTGATGGCGTATGCCTCTTTCATTACGGCCGATTACTTTTAGAGGGTCAGGGCATAACGCAGGATAAGACAGAGGGTATCAACTGTCTGCTCCGTGCTGCCGATGCCGGGGTTCCTCAGTCGATGGTGCTGCTTGGAGATTGCTACATGGATGGCAATGGTGTGAGGAAGAATCCTGAGCAGGGTTTGAAGTGGTATACGAAAGGAGCCGGCAAAGGGTCGGCAACTGCGGAATGGAAACTTGCCGATTGTTATCGTCTTGGCATCGGGACTTCGGTAAATTACGATCTTGCAATGACGCGCTATGCGCAGGCTGCACTGACGCCCGGTAGGAAAAAAGCCTTCAAGGAGATGATTACTGACTCTATTCCGGATTCGCCGTTTGTAGCGTATCTTAAAGGTATGAAGGATTATTCTGCAAAGAATTTCGATTCAGCATTGAAGCAATTCCGTATCGTGGAGAAGGCTAAGATAACGGATGGAAAAGTGATGCAGGCCGTGATACTGGCCAACTCATCCTATACGAAATCGAATCCCAAAAAGTCAGTAAAACTGCTGAAGGAATGTTCTGAAAAGAGTCCTCAGGCTATGTATCTGCTGAGCGGTCTTTATGAGACGGGTAAGGGCGTGGATAAGAACATGCAGGAAGCAGTGGGCTATATGAAGCGTGCAGCAGAAGATGGTTACGGTGTTGCGCAATGTGCGCTCGGCGATATGTACTTTGAAGGACGCGGAGTGGAGCAGGATTACGCATTAGCCGCTGAATGGTATGCCAAGGCTTACAATCAGGGATTGCTGACGGAAAATGCCGAAAAGCGTTATGCATCTTGCTATGCAGAAGGATTGGGAGGTCTTGAGAAGGATCCCAAGCAAGCCGACACTATTCTGTCAGGAGATTTTAAAACTCATATATCCGAACTCCTTAGTCTACTCTAATTATATTTAAAAGATTCCGTCTGATAGGAGATAATCTGTAAATTTTTTTTCAGATTATCTCCTATTTCGGGGATATGGGACTGTTAGATTGACTATGGAATAGACATGTTCTCAAATAGCTCTTGAAAATAATTATTTCTCAGAGTATTGGATAAAATTAACGTATTTTAAAGAGATAGTTAACATTAACATTTTTTAAATGGCAAATAAACCGGATTATGCTCTAAGCAGTGGGGTTATACTGCGTCATGGAGCTATTGAGTATAGGATTGAGCGGTTTCTCGGAGCGGGTGGTTTTGGAATAACTTATCTTGTGTCGGGGCGCAGGCGCTCTTCTACCTACTGGAGTGAAAAATTTTGCATTAAAGAGTTGTTTATGGCCGGAGATTGCGAACGTGACCGGCAGACTCATGAGGTAATTTATTCTCGGCCTGCCAAGGAGAGAGTAAAACAGGGTCAGAAAGACTTCATTGCCGAGGCCAAGCGTTTAAGAGATAAAATACAGCATTCTCATATTGTAAAGGTCAGAGATGTGTTTGAAATAAATAACACTGCCTATTATGTGATGGAATTTCTTGAAGGCAAATCCTTGCGCTCTTATATCAAGAAAAACGGTCCGAGAACTGAACAGGAGGTTTTGAGTTTGTTACGTCCGATTGTTTGTGCGGTTGGCTATCTGCATAGTGAAAGAATAACGCATCTTGATATTAAACCTGATAATATCATGATTATTGAGAGGGATGGTAATGTTAGCCCTAAATTAATTGATTTCGGACTTTCCAAGCATTATAATAGAAATGGCCAGCCAACATCTACGATCCGTGTAGTAGCTACAAGTGATGGTTACTCACCGATTGAGCAATATCAGGGAATTACAGATTTTCAACCGACTGCCGATATCTATGCATTAAGTGCGACTATAGTATATTCATTGACGGGAAAGGACCCAAATAAGTCGGCTGATGTACGACCTGGAGAGTTCAGAAAACTTCTTCAAGATGTAGTCTCCACCCATACTCTTGAAGGGTTGCTTAATGCGTTGAAGCCGGGACGTTATGAAAGAACTCAGTCAATTCGCGAACTTGCCGACAGTCTTTACCACGAGGATAGAATAGAAACCTGGGATATAGACTCGGATACTAATCCTACTGATCCTCTATTATTCAAATCCGGAAAGAAAAGGTCGATTTTGAGTACGTTTAAGAATATTTTTGTAGGCTCTAAGGTTCGGAAGAAAGAATATCTGCCAATGCCTGTCGAGATAACTATCTATATCCGTCGATATGATGGGACCGGTCCGTCAATGTATATCTGTTTGAATGATATATATACCAATTCCCCATGGCTTAAAGATGAAGAACCAAAATCATATTCTGAGTGGAGATTTTTCGATGGCATCCATGATGATGTTTTGGATTATCTTAAGGTAAGCGGCCTTCTTGATAAAGATCATTGGGAAAATGAATATAGTCCAATTCATGAAGATGACAATAAGCACAACTCAGTTATTATAATTCTTAGGTTCGGGGCTAAGACTAAGGAAATATTTATACGTAAGAACGTATTATTTTACGGCAATTCTCGACTTTCTAATGCTATTGATGGATTGTTAAACTGCGACTCTATTAAAAATATGATTTTTAATGAAGAATATTATGAATACATTCGTGAATATAATCAGAAGAAAGAAGAAAAGGGATTGAGAGATGACGAAGATCCGGAATATGAGAGCAGCAATGTGATCACATCTCCCTTAAGAGTTTTAGAGGATTCAGAGATGTTGGGTTACATCTATGGTAATATAACCCGTATATCTCTAAGAACTTGGCAATCTATTTCACAAAGCGAGAAAGATAAATTCTCTCCGTTATTGATTGAATTACCTATTAATGGGAATATTATCGCTGTCGCTACCAAGAAATATAAAGATGTTCAAGATCCGACTGAGGTTAAGAAATTGATTAATGATACTGTAAGCGAACTTAATCCATCAGGTCTTGATGGATATGAAGAGGGTATTGCCAGACTCCCTTCTGTGGCTGAGGCGTTAATTATTGAAGATAATATATATTACATCAATGCTACTCTTGAAGCATGGGGGGCCGAGCCTATTGATGATTACTTTTGGATGGGTGATAATGATAATTTGACTCCCAATAGTAATGATCCAGGGTTAGATACAACTCTAAAGATTAATCTTCGTATGATTATTGATTACTATGGAACTGTGGGAAAATATCAATCTAACGACAACTTGATGACGGATAGTTAAGACTCCTTTCCACAAAAAATGTTACTGAAGGGATCACATTTTTCGTGGAAAGGAGTCTAAGTCCGGTCTTAAATGAAATTTATTGAATTCAGGCACATGCTATCCGTAATTAG
The DNA here is from genome assembly GCA_014801585.1 of Bacteroides sp. Taxonomy (GTDB): domain Bacteria; phylum Bacteroidota; class Bacteroidia; order Bacteroidales; family Muribaculaceae; genus Lepagella. The sequence goes on along the minus strand of JAAVDX010000033.1, from coordinate 8,897 downwards.
GTAGGGGTTAGGATTTTATTCGTGTTTCCATCCGGTGGAAGAGCCTCCGTAACTTACCATCGGTGTGGGATATTGTCTGCACCATCGTTGGAGCGAATCGTTTCTTATTTTCGATTACAAATAAAAATCATAAAGTTTGATATCTGCCTCGATCGGTGAGTTAAAAATCGTATCTGCAGGTTAGGTTCCCTCTGATCATTCTCGGGTGAATCGGGAAGTGTCGGTATTCTTTTCGATTCTCGGGGCTCGGAATCCTTTCCCGGTGCTGAATTTATAGGTCACCCCTATTTTGGCTTCGAGGTAGGTCTTCGTGGTGGCAAAACGATTATGGCCTGTTGATTCGGTTCTGAGTCGGGATCTTCTTTGCAACATGTTCTCAACTCCTATTGAGACTGACCAATGAGAGCCGAATTGTTTCGAGAGTGTCGGGTTGATGTTCAGAATCGGATAAACGGTGATGTTGCCGATCCGCATCTTTGTATTGTAGAACCAATTTGCTGTAAGATTGAAGTTCTCAGGCAATGTGAAAGTTGTGCTTGCCACGAGCTGAAGATAACTGAAGGTGTTGAAGGAACCGATATCCGTGAGTTTCTGAGAAGTGATAATGTAGGTCAGACTTGAATACAGATTCCACCATTTCGTAAGATTGATGAATCCGTCAGCGTGGATGAACATATTCCGGTCCTTCCCTTCATTCCCCCATGTCAGATAGAATCTTTCGGGATACTCCGGATTGGATGCGATCATTTGCCGGATGGGATTGTCTGTCAGTGAATATCCTGCTGCCAAAGTGAAGTGGCCGGCAAGCACGAAGTCAAGACTGATAGCATCGGTAAAGCTTGGAGTGAGATCCTGATTGCCGACAGAGTAGAAATAATCCGAAACCTGCCGCACTACGGGATTCAGGGATTGGAATGAGGGGCGCCGGATATTCCGGAAATACCCCAATGCCATAGTGTAGTCACCTTTTTCCGAGAGGTTGAACGAGATATTTGCATTGGGAAACAGGTCGATCCGGTTATAGTCGGAAACTCCCCATCCGGTGGCAGAATATTCTCCTCTTACTCCGGCCTTGAATCTCCATCTGCCTGCTTTACCGTTGGCTGTGGCATAGATGGCTACTATGTTCTCGTCATAAGAGGAGTCGAAGTCATACTTCTCATTGGGAATCCATTGATCATCTTTCAGTGTATGATGAAATGATCGGTTGAGCACATTATTATAGGTATATTTTGTGCCTGCGATGAGGTCCCAACCCGGCTTGAATACCTTATGAAAAGACAGTTCCGCCACCAAGACGTTATAGCGATTCCGATTATCGGAGTTATATACCGAGTCGTTCGGCAGATATGACCAACTCATACGATTGTCTTCCCATGAGGAAGATGATTGATAATTATAGTTTGAAATTAACTTAATTACGGATCCTTTCCCGTCGGTGACGTGCGACCAGTTGAAGGCGACATTCAGGTTTGTTGAGTGATCGTCGCTTATGTAGGTGCCGAATGTTCTCCCGTCGGTATCCGGTCCGGATGTTTCCGTTTCGGACCGAGAGGAGTTGCGAGTCTTATTCGGATTGTAGTCGAATTGCAAACCGATTTTGTCTCTTTCGGTGGGATCATAGAATAATCCAAGAGACAGATTTCCCTGCAACGCTTTTGTTTTATGGGCGGAAGATCCGGACATCTTCAATGCGATATCTGAATAGGACGTTTCCTCATGAGTAGAATATCTGTCGGAGGGACTGCCGTTGAGGTTTCCGTTGAAATTGGCGGTCCATTTCCCGCTATGCAGTCCAAGATTAACAAAGGGATTATACCATTGTTTATACTTGCCTGCTGTGACGTTCATACCGGCTGAGCCGTTTAGTCCGTCGACACGATTGCGTTTGAGATTTATCTTTATGATACCGCCGGAGGAGTCGGCACTGTATTCGGCTCCGGCTTTGGGTATGATCTCGATTGTGGCTATTGAAGCGGACTGTATTGATTTAAGATAGGTGATGAGTTGATTGCCCGCCATATTTACCTTTCTATCATCAATATATACTGTCGTGCGTCCTTGTCCGTATATTGAGAGACTTTCATCCGTGGTCCATACGCCCGGGGCCGTTTTAAGAAGTTCCTGAGCATCTTTATTGGCCGATAACGGGTTGGCAGCGACATTAAGCACAATCCGGTCGGCTTCTCTGACAATGAGGGGCGCTTTGACCACAACCTCCTGCAAAGTGGTAGAGGTCTGTTTAAGAGTAATCGCGCCCATCCGCTCTCGGATGTCGGTCAATATTGCGTCCTCATACCCCACAAGGGATATCCTTATTTTATTGCATTCTGAATCAACTTCTATCATGAAGCGACCTTGAGAGTCGGTCACGCCGCCGCCCACTACCTTGTCATTGCAAAATGCCGTAACGTTGGCAAATTCTATAGGGTGTGACTCTGAATCTATCACCACTCCCCCGATCTCTTTGGCGCTTGCGATGAGGATTGATAATATCAGTGTGCATATAGCCGTTAAATTCCGTTTCATTTCTTTACTGTTTTTAGAGTATGTTTACTTTTAAACCAAATTAAACATTAGATTATGTGTAATGAATTTTTTGATTTCATCACAAAGGATCTTTTGGGCGCTTTTCCAAAATTTCATCGGTCGCGATGCCCGCATCGCTTCCTCTTCAACTTTGAAAAATCATCCCAAAATCTCTCTTTGTGCTAAAATCATTTAAAAGTAAACATACTCTTTTGTTTCTGACCGATTTTGTAATTCTCAAAGGCATATTTTCTATGAGCATCTACCTGATGCGACCAGAATTCAATGTCGCGCATGAAATCTTTCATGTCATTATGCCAGTAAGCTCTTCTGAGGCGCTCGGGAAGATTCATTTTAGCACATCTTCCATTTTTTGATTGGAAGACTGTGATCTGAGCTATGGGCTCGTCAGCATAGTCATAGTGGTCAACAATGAGCAGTTGCTTACGTCGCTTATCGAAGTAGGTGTAGGTAAACATCTCCGAGGGTTTTCTTATCCAGCTCTCTTCGTCGAACTCCTGGACCCACATGGTGTAGGGATTCTCATCCTCCATCTGGCAGGAGATTGACGATGGTCTCATTGCCGGCAAAGCGGACGTAGGTCTGACAAACATGGTCTGCATATGCGGAGCGTAGAAGAGGATCTCGGCATTATCAAGATGGCACGTATGCAGGATTTCCGCAATGAAACGGTCCATACCGGGATATTTCTTTATTGAGTCGGCGGATGAGAGTATAATAAGGGGCTCTTCTATCAGTCGATTATCAAATGTCATGCGATATACGGAATCGTTATCGATTATTTCTCCGGAATTTTTACTCATATGCCATTCCTTTTCGGCGAAGGTAAGTTGTCGGGAGGAGGAGCAGGCGGAAAGGAGTATTATCAAAGTAAGGAGTAATGATACCTTCCGGATGATTGTATTTGTTCGTTTCATAATATTTAGAGTTTAGTGATGAAATTTTCTGATGCAAAGATAAAGAGTATAGTAATCCGATAGCCTTAGGGGAACCTCATTTAGTCTTAGTTAGTCTTAGTTAATGCGTAAGATTACATCAGTTTTTATTACTTTTGCAACATGAAACGATTTCGGATAATAACGGCCATATGTCTGACTGCCATAACTCTTATGGTGGCTGGAAATGTATGGTATCTTTACAGCCTTTACAATTCAATAAAGCAACAGACCTTATTGACTGTAAGAGAATGTGTTCGTCGGGCTGATATTCTTGAGATCATATCGCGAATGAAAGGTACCTCCCTTGGAGATGATGATTCGTTTATCATTCTTTCCCTCAAAATTGAAGGGGAAAAATCCCCGACGGGAGAATATGATTATCCCAACCTGCTTGACAACGTGAATCAGACGATGAGCCTGTATTTCCATTTTGTGGAGGAGATTAATAAGGATATGCCGAAACAGAACGATGAGATGCTTGATCGGATGTTCCGTAAAGAGCTCAACAATGTGGGATTGTATCCTACTACGGCATTCATCCGTCGTATTACAGATGAATCTGTGAAATGTGAAGGGTTATGGTCGGTAGATTTTGCTCTCGGCAGCGATCAAGAGCCGGTATACAGGGCATGTTTCACTCCGTTGAACGGTCATATTCTCCAGCAGATGGCCGGAATCATAATTACTTCGGCTATGATTCTCATTCTTATGGGATTTCTTATATGGTATTTGTTGAATCAGGTCGGTAAGTTACGGACGATTGAGCAGATGAAGGATGATTTCACTCATAATATGACTCATGAACTGAAGACTCCGGTGGCTGTGGCTTACTCTGCCGCAGATTCGATGTTGCGTTATTATGATCAGAGTAATGAGGAGAGGAATAAGCAGTTCCTGAAGATTATTCTGCAGAGACTGAGTTTTCTTTCGGGTATGATTGAAAATATTCTATCAATGAGCATGGAGCGCTTTAAGTCGATGAAGTTGAATATCGAACGGGTTGAATTGCGACCGCTTGTTGAGGAAATAGTCGGTATGATTGAACTTAAGGCTGATAAACCGATGGCGATAACCATCGATATTCCGGATGGTATGACAGTGATGACCGATTCGTTACATTTTGGGAATGTCATATCAAATCTGATTGATAATGCCATTAAGTATTCGGGGGAATCCGTTAACATCACCGTTAAGGCGGACGGCGATTCAATCGAGATCTCAGATGATGGGATAGGAATTGATAAGGAGAATCTCCCTTATATATTCGATAAGTTCTATCGGGTGGCTGAGGGAGATCGGTATGAAGTGGGCGGTTATGGTCTCGGTCTGTTCTACGTAAAGCAGATATTGGAGTTGCAGGGCTGGGATATAGAGGTAGAAAGCAAACGGGGGAAAGGTACGAAGTTTACTATTAAATTAAGGAAGTAAGTAGCTCTTGAAAATAAGAAATACTTTATTTTAGGAGATTTTGAGATATCTAAAATTTAAAGACGCTCAAAAGATTCAAAAAGAACGTGTTTCTCAGAGCACTGCATAATATAAACTTATTTTAAAGAGATACTTATGAGGAAAGATAAAGTGTTGCTTGTAGAGGATGATTCCACTCTGTCGTTTATAGTGGAGGACGCGCTATGTCGGGAAGGTTTTGATGTAGTGTGTGCTCCGAATGGTGAGGCCGGGCTCAGATTATTTAAGGAGACCGTTCCGGATATTGTAGTGGCCGATGTGATGTTGCCAAAGATGGACGGCTTTGAGATGGTCAGACTCATTCGTCTTACCTCACCGACTATTCCGGTGCTGTTTCTGACAGCTCGAACGGCTCTTGATGATGTAGTGAAAGGTTTTGAACTGGGTGGGAACGATTATCTTCGCAAACCGTTTCAGATACTTGAGCTCGTCGTGCGAATAAGGGCCTTGTTGAATCGCAATTTAAGGTCTACTCCCGAAGAAACGAATCTTACCATTTGCGATTGCACTCTTGATTTTGCCTCGCAAAGACTTGTGACAGGAGGAGAAACTTTTGAACTGACACATACGGAGGCCGTGATCACAGATGAATTATTTCGCCATGTCAACGAAGTGGTTGAGGCGAAAACTCTGATGTATCGAATCTGGAATAACGATGATTACAATAACTTGAATCGTCTTCACGGTTTTATCTACAAACTTCGTAAATACCTTTCCAAATCCTCCCGACTCGAACTCCTCAATGCCCGCGGCATAGGCTACAAGTTAGCGACAAAACCTCAACCGGGTGCCGAAACAACTCAGTGATTTCTGATAAAAACTTCTGTAAATGTGCTGATAGTATCTTAGGCTCCTTCCCACAATAATTATTAATGCATGGGAGGCGTATAATTGAGAAATTGATAAGGCTGTTGCTTTGATGAATGAATACTTTAAAGAGAAAAACAATGGAAACAAATGAAAAAATTGTAACAGGCTATCGTACCCTTGATGATTGGCTTGATCAGAAGTATGGCGAACCGGGTACTGAAGAAAGAGATGAATTTGATAGTGAAACTGCAGAGTTCTGTCTTGCTGCCACCTTAAAAGAGGAACGTCTGAGAGCCGGCATCACTCAGCAGCAACTGGCTGATAAACTCGGTACAAAAAAGAGTTATATCTCCCGTCTTTTGAGAATGGGAAGTCAGATGTGACAATAGCTAATCTTCGCAAAATATTCTGTGGCCTCGGTCGGAGAGTCGCAATCTCAATTCTTTGACAGACATACACCATATTCTAAATGAGGCTGTGTCAAAATTGAAGTGACCCCAAAAAGTTGGACAGATTAAACATTATCCAGTAATAGAAAGAGTTCGGTATTGTACCGGGCTCTTTCCTCTTAACCGGGATTTAATTCTTTTGTTGTTATAATAATCAATATATTCATCCAAAGCCTTTATAAAGGCTTCCGGCGAATCAAATTTTTCAAGAGTTCCGATTTCATGATTCCGAAGAAGTTCTCTGCCATTGCATTGTCAAGGCAGTTCCCTTTACGGGACATACTTTGGATTATATGACGTTCCTCCAAACGCTGTCTGTATCCGAAGTGCTGATACTGCCATCCTTGATCAGAATGGATTATAAGTCCGTCAAGCTTATCATATTTTTCAAACGCCTTGTCAAGCATATTATATATCTGCTCCATATTGGGTGATGTTGAGATGTTGTAAGATACGATCTCTCCATTGAACATGTCAAGAATCGGAGATAGATACAGCTTGGTAGAGCCAATATTAATCTGTGTTACATCTGTTGCCCACTTCTGATTAGGTGCCGATGCAGCAAAATCACGGTTTATGATATTGGGTGCGATCCTTCCGATTTCGCCCTTATATGAACGATAACGCACCTTACGTATCTGGCTTTTTATGCCCATTGACTGCATCAGCCTTTGAACAGTCTTGTGGTTTATGACAAATTCACGGTTACGCATCTCGGAGGTAATGCGTCGGTAGCCATAACGACCTTTATGCTCATGAAAAATGGACCTTATATTCTCCTTTTCATCAGCATACTTATCTCTGGCTTTTAGTTTCTTAAGATGATAATAGAACACGGAACGAGCCATCTGTCTTAACTCCAGCAACAATTCAAGAGGATATTCCGACCTTAGTTCGTCGATGGCTTTTGCCCATTGCGTCTTGCTTGGGTTTTCTGTTCCTCGACTAAGGCCTTCACTTTTTTTAGCAGCGCATTCTCTGCCCTCAAACGCAGATTCTCAGCCTGAAGTTTCTCCAGTTCTGTCTGTGGTTCTTTCTTCTTAGGTCGTGCCATTGAATTTCTCGGAGGTCGTCCTCGTCGTTGTATTTCATACAGCGATTCATAGCCTCTTGCACGCACTTGCCTCAACCATGATTCAAATGCGGTTTTGCTTACGCTGTACTGGTTGCAAATTTGACGCAAAGTTACGTTATTTTCTTCAAATAGGCGTACTAATCGCTCCTTATTTTCAGGACTTAGTGCATTATATGACTTCTGCCGAAGCCCTGTCTCCCCGTATAACTTATAGCGGTCGATCAAAGACTCCAAGTAATGCTGACCCAATTTAAATCTTCTACATATTTGACTGTGGGGTTCTCCCTTAAGAGCCAAACGTACGTAGTTGGGCTTTTATTCAAAGGTATGCTTCATAATTAAACTGCACTCCAAAAGTTTTGTGTTCAACTTTTGGGGTGCAGTTCAAAATTGAACACAGCCTCTTCTTTATTCTACAGATATTATGGGTTTCTCAAAAAAAGTTGACAACATCGCAATGGTAGCAAGCGTAAAATTGTGTTCACCACTTAACCACCTTGTAATTTCATTTGGACGTTTGCCTAATGCGTCTGCAAATTGCTTCTTATTTAAACCCTTTTCCTTCATTAGTGCATCAAGCCTATTTGAGATGGCAAATGAAAGACGAGTCTCTTCACGTTTTTCGCTAGGAATCTCATTAAAGATTTCTTGCAATGAAATATTAATGGTTCTCATAATCGTAGAGTCTTATTTGTTTGTATCTCTTTTTCAGTAACTTTTACGTTACCGCGTCGAACTTCTTGTTTGAGTAAACTTTCAAACTTTTGAAGATCTATGACATATCCCTGAAGAGTTTTATCCTCTTGGTATGTTCGACTATTTTTAACGCCACCATTTCCAAGAACGAGAATTTTGTCTGTGAGTCGAAGACAATATAAACGTAGTTTTGATTTTAACACCGGAAGGGCTACGACTGAATCTGAAATTTTTCCTTCTCTTCTAAAATATCGCTCTAAAGCTCCATTTGACAGTATCTGTTCTACAAACTGCATGATAGCCTGGAAATCAGGATTCAATTCGGAAATTTCTTTAAACTTTGATATGAATTTTTCAAATTCACTCATTTCATCCGATAAAAACTGAATTGTATACATAGTGCATCCGGCGCCACTATTGACCATTAAGAGTTCTACTTCGCTCATATAATTAAATTTAATGATTCTCTCTGTATTTATAACGCAAATATTGGGTAAATATTTTACACTTATGTAAAATTTTTTATATACCAAATCGATTTGCTAACCGAGAATGATTGGGTATTATTTAATCTTCCTTTTTCTTAACTGTTTCATTACTCGGATTACCGCAGGTATATAGTTACCTGCTTCTGCATATCCGATTTTATCAAGCCATGTTAGATAATCTCCCCCTTTGTATCTATATTGTACTTTAGTATAGTAGGCTTCTACTGATTCTGTCCAATGATTGAATTCATAGTATGTTTTAGTCCGCGGATTCGTAAGACCGAATAAATAAGAAACGCGGAGACTGTCTTTTCCTGATATTGGTTGACTGTCCGGAGTCTTAAACCCTGACAAAAGTTGACTCAGTTAATACTATCCCTATATGGGGTTGACTGTCGTTGTCTTATCCCTGGGAGGGGTTGAC
>JAAVDX010000032.1 GCA_014801585.1 Bacteroides sp. | reverse complement strand
TCGTTGGAGAAACGCTTCTCCAGGATACCCGTAGTCTCCATGTATTCCTCAGCGGCATACTGATCGGTAGTGGAGACGGTCGGTTCGATATGAGCGGGAACGCCGGCACTGATGCCGACAATCCTGCAATTATTGAATCTGATAAATGCCATACAGTTAATCTTAAATTGAATAACCGCTTACTTAGTCGCAACTTTTTAATAAGTGCTCACTTCGCCGCGATAATATTGAAGAGATCCTTTATGGTATTAGCTTTGCATATATCATCCCCTTTCAGCGCTACGTCATAGTCTTCATCTACCATAGCGATGATACTCAGCGCCGTGAGCGACGACCACTCGTCGAGATCCTTGAATACTGTGTTCGCAGTGATTTCAGAAGCGTCCGTTTCGTCAAACTGGTCAGCAAAATTCTCGATAAATTCCTTAAGTCCCATTTTATGTAGTATTTTCTATTGGGGAGGCATTTAATACTGAGCTATCTATCCGAATAAGTTTTGTAAAATCTTCGTGTATCGGAATTTCAGAATTTAAATATTTTAGCGGGATTACCGATATATGTATTCCCGTCGTTTGGTTTGGTCAGCAATGCCGACAGTGGAGAGAGTGTGATATCCGATCCAATTTTAAGTCCCTGATTAACGAATGCCATGGCTCCGAAGAGATTAGAGTCGCCAATCGTCACATCACCACTGACTCGGCAACCCGGCATAAACACATTGCCGTTGCCGACCATTACGTCATGTCCGAGGACCACACTTCCGTTCAACAGATTTAAATCTCCAATAGTGACATTGGTTGTCACTTTGCATGTTCCCTGTATTATATTCCCTTTACCGATAGAGAATGATTCCGGATCAGAGATTTGGAAATTAGTAGCAATACAATTAGGGAAATCAATCATTGGATTAATTATTTTCCCGGCCACAGCCAAGCGCGTCCCGGGGTTGCCGAAGCAGAGAATTACACCAAGCGGTTCCTCCCATCCGTTTAGCGCATCAATCCCACCGAGCCATTCACCACATAGCCTGTCGGTCGGAGCGTTGGAGAAATCACGGTCGTCAAAATAACCGATAATCTCCCAATTCTCCGCATCTCTGACCCAGCCATTGCGCAAGGCGGCGGCAATTTCGTGTCCAAGGCCGCCCACTCCGTAGATTGCTATCTTTTTCATTATCTAATCTGGTCTGACTTTTAGTAATTCTATCAATAATAAGATATTAATAGTTGTGAAGTCAAACTAAGAAAACGTTACGTGTTGTTTTTACGATGTGCTTTTATTACTCTCTCTCTTGTGAAGAGATGGTTATTTGTGTGGTAAAGATACAAATTTTTCTCAAATTACGCAAATTTTGATATAATTTCATGGGTTATGTCATTAGTTTTCAACATTATCGTAATATGTATAATGAACAACTTTTAAATGCTGAGATTAATTCCCAAGAATATCTAATAGCTTAATTGTTTAGCAAATTTATTTTAATTGAATTATACCCATTTGATTATTAAGGGCTAACTCAAAATAACCATCTCTTCACAAGAGATGCATATTCTAAACATTATATTCAATAACTCAGAAAGTTGCAAGCTCACCTCAACTATACAATTTAGTTCCTTATCTCTAAATACATGGTTATATTACGTACAAAGCAAAGAGGCAGCGATCCGTTATAGGGTCGCTACCTCTTTGCTTATGCGGGTTTTGATACTATATTCGAATTAGACTTTATCGGAGTTATGGGTTTCTGTAAAAATCTAAATCCGCAAAATGATTTTTTCGGTGACTCGCTGTTTTCAACCTACTCCTATAGGAAGCAGAGGATGAGAACCTGGGCTACGATTACTCGCATGAACATCGTCAGAGGGTAGACGGTGGAGTAGGCTACAGCCGGGGCGTCGTTGTTGGCTACTTTGTTGGCGTAGGCCAGTGCGGGCGGATCTGTATAGTTACCACTCATCATACCGATTATGTGGAGATAGTTCATCTTATATTTTCCGCGGGCCAGGATGCCTACTACAAGCAGAGGAATGAACGTGATGAGGAATCCATAACCTACCCAGAGCGCGCCCTGATAGTTGAATACCGTTGCCGCAAAGTCTTTGCCCGCTGCAATGCCTACAGAGGCAAGGAAGAGGCAGATACCTATCTCGCGGAGAAGCAGATTGGCGGAGGAGTTGGTATAGGTTACCAAATGGATCTTGGTGCCGTAAGCACTCAGAAGGATTGCCACAACAAGCGGACCACCGGCCAGACCGAGCTTCATCGGTACTGACATGCCCGGAAACTGCAAGGGAATCGAACCTACCAAAATGCCGAGGAAGATACCGATAAACATTGTGATGAGGTTAGGCTCATTAAGGCGCTTCATAGAGTTGCCGAGTTTGGCAGCCACTGAGTTGATATCATCGAGTTTGCCGACTACCGTGATACGGTCGCCCATCTGAAGGCGGATGTTGGGAGAGGCGAGTAGGTCGACGCCGGCACGATTGATGCGGGTAACGTTAAGGCCATATGCCGTGCGCATATGGAGCGAACCGAGTTTGGCACCGTTATATTCCGTCTTGGTGACGACGATTCTGCGCGATACGATGGGACCCTTATCCATCTCCCACTGCTTCTCAACCTTCGGGCCGAGGAAACGGGTGAACACCTCCTCATCCTTGATAGAGCAGATAATCAGCACGAGTTCATCTTTCTCAATCTTATTGTCGGCATTGGGGATAATCTCCTTGCCGTCTTTGGTCTCAATGCGCGACAAGACAAAATCTGCGGAGATCAGAGTGTGAAGTTTGCGGATTGTCAGGCCTTCGATAAGATCGTTTGTCACGCGGTAAGTGACGCGATGAGGTGCCATCAGTGAGGCCTTCTTGTCATCTTCAATTACTTCAACTTCCTTGTTTACGTCAATGCGGAAGAATTTCTTGATGAGGATCATCGTCAGTATAATGCCGATCACACCGAGCGGATAAGCCGCCGCATAGCCCATCGACATTTGCTGGCTGATGTTGTAGGCCTCGGAATTTACCTGAAGCACTGTCTGCTGTGCCGCACCGAGACCGGGAGTATTCGTGACTGCACCGCTCATGATGCCTACCATCTCATAGAGAGATGTCTGGCCTCCGGCAGCCTTTTGACAGAAGAAGATAACGAGCGTCACGACGACATTCAGTCCGATGCCAAGCATGGCGAGACCGTTCATTCGTATTCCCCCCTCTTTGAAAGAGGAAAAGAAGCCCGGACCTACCTGCATACCGATAGAAAAGATGAAAAGAATAAGGCCGAACTCGCGCAGGAAGTGAAGCGTATCGGCCTGCACTCCATAGCCTAAATGTCCCGTTAAGAGACCGACGAAGAGTACGAATGTTACGCCTAACGACACGCCGAATATCTTGACCTTGCCCAATGCTATTCCCGCGAATATCACGAAGGAATAGAGCATGATCGTATTGGCGAGTGATTGCGATGAAGGCGCAAACAGGGATATTAGCCAATCCATTGTCAGATAGATTAATAATTTATGGAAATGTTTGAAATATTTACCTGTAGTAAAATTCCCGCAGGAATTCAGACTGCAAAATTAGTAATTTTTTGCGAATTATTTGTTATATTTGCAGTGGAAGTTGCAGGCTCGGGCTTAATATTGAGTTCTGTCAGCGCCGCCGGCAAGATGAGGCTTGGGCTACTTCTACAGGTTTCATTCACCATTAGCTGTAACTGTAAAATTTAACCCAAAATATAAATAACTTAATCTTATGAAGAAAATTAGAGCAGCCATAGTGGGCTATGGCAATATCGGCCATGCAGCCCTTGAGGCTCTCCTTGAGGCTCCCGATTTTGAAGTGGCAGGCATTGTGCGCCGCAATCCGGAGGATAGAGCCGGTATTCCGGCTGAGATTGCCGTAGTCGCTTCGATAAATGATCTTGAGAATGTCGATGTTGCAATCCTTGCAGGGCCAACCCGTTCAATCGAGGCGCAGGCCAAAGAGATTCTGGCAGCAGGCATCAATACTGTCGACAGTTTTGATATTCATGGTCAGATTCCCGCTCTGCGCAAGTCGCTTGGTGAAGTAGCGAAAGAGCACGGCAAAGTAAGCGTCATTTCTTCCGGATGGGATCCGGGCAGCGACTCCGTAGTGCGCACTCTTATGGAGGCGATAGCTCCTAAGGGTATTACATATACCAACTTCGGACCCGGGCGTTCGATGGGCCATACGGTAGCTGTAAAGGCTATTGAGGGTGTTAAGGATGCGCTTTCGATGACTATTCCCGTTGGTACGGGCATTCACCGTCGAATGGTATATGTCGAACTGCTTCCCGGTTACGAACTGGAGAAGGTAGCGGCTGCCATCAAGGCCGATCCTTACTTCTCAAGCGACGAGACCCACGTTATGCAGGTCGATTCCGTAGATGCGCTCAATGATGTGGGACATGGAGTAAATCTGGTCAGAAAGGGCGTCTCAGGCAAGACCCATAATCAGATGCTTGAGTTCGACATGAAGATCAACAATCCTGCGCTTACGGGACAGGTTTTGGTATGCGTGGCGCGTGCTACAATGCGTCTGCAACCCGGTTGCTATACAATGATTGAGATTCCGGTAGTGGATCTTCTTCCCGGCGACCGCGATTATTGGGTAGCTCATCTTGTCTGAGCATGCAACTCGGGCAGCTTTTACCCATGACGAAGCTATATTCCTACATTTGGTCGCTTATCGGGCACTCAATGTGGGAGTTGCTTAAACTCAATGTGGGAGTTTCTTAAAAGGTATCAGACGCTGCTTCGATAATAAAAAAAGGATTCGCAAAATTTTGCGAATCCTTTTTTTTATTGTCTTGATGAAGCTGATTACTTCTTGGAACGGTTGCCGTAGCGGCTGCGGAATTTGTCGACGCGACCTGCGGTGTCGACGAGTTTCTGCTTACCGGTGAAGAATGGGTGGGAAGCGCTCGTAATTTCGAGTTTTACGAGGGGATATTCCTTACCGTCAACTTCAATAGTTTCCCTTGAAGCAACTGTGGAGCGAGTGATGAAGATCTCGTCGTTTGACATATCTTTGAACACCACTTCGCGGTAGTTAGAGGGATGGATGTCTTTTTTCATTTTAATTTTCTGCAGTTAAAATTAATTTAATGTTGTGAGTTTCAGGGGTAAGGCGTGGAAGCTGCCTTGCTCCTTCCGCTCTGTTGATAGCGTAGCAGGTCGCGATCCCACTACAATCGGCCTGCAAAGTTACTAAATTTTCTTCAAACTGCAAAATTTTTACTTACTCGAATTCGATGAGGGGCTGATCCGTGCCCACAACGTCGTTGATACCTACGAGGATGCGTTTCACAGTGCCGTCAATCTCGGATGCGAGATCGTTTTCCATCTTCATGGCTTCATAGACGAGGACGTTCTGACCGGATTTTACCTTGTCGCCCGGCTTTACGAGAATCTCCATGACTGTGCCGCCCATTGGTGCATTTAGGGTCGGACCGGTGATTTTCTCCTTGGGTGCTTCTTCTTTCTTGGGGGCAGCTGCCTCTTCTGTTTTGGCGGCTGCCGCAGTAGCGGCTTCGAATTCTGCTTTACGCTTATTTTTAAGGAAGCCTGTAGCTACCGCCGGGAGAAGCTGAAGCAGGAGATATTCTTCGTCGTTCTGAGCCAGTTTGACACCTCCGAATTCGGGAAGTTCGGGATTCGCGGGTTTCTTATAGTTGTCGACGTTGTAGGGTGTCTCGACGGGTGAACCGGTGATCTGTTCGCGGAATGCAGGATCGACGGCTACCGGAGTCTTGCCATATTCACCCTTCACGAGTGCTACAAACTGATTGTTCTTATTTGAATAGTCGGGTGCACCTTTACGGCGGTCAAGGGCAAGCGCCACAGCCTGCGAACCTACGATCTGGCTGGTCGGAGTGACGAGGGGCACCAGACCTGCATCGCGACGTACCTTCGGGATAAGAGCCATTGCCTCATTGAGCACATCTTCGGCATTAAGCTGGCGAAGATTGGCCACCATGTTGGAGTACATTCCACCGGGCACTTCGGCATTCTTGACGAGTTCGTTGGGCTTCGGGAAACCGAAGTAAGCCTCAATCTTATGGCAGGCGTTGAGCAGGGCCTCTTCGTTGTTTTCGGTAGCCATCTTGATTGCGCGGTCAAACTCTGCATCGATTTCTGCCGGCATGTTGGCATAGGCTTCGTCGAAGTCTTTAGGCCATGCGTCTTTATTGAGGTCGAATGCTGCAAGAGCCTTGCGGGCATCTTTGAGTTTTGTGCGGATCTTGGCTACCGCATCCATATTGACGTCGACCTTGATACCCATCTTCTGACAGAAAATCCATACGAGCTCGAGAGCCGGGGCTGCCGAACCGCCGCCAAACCACCAGATGTTGGTATCGACGATATCCACACCCTTGATGATTGCCGTCAGCACAGCTGCCAGGCCATAGCCGGGAGTACAGTGAGTATGGAAATCTACAGGCACTTTTACTGCCTGTTTCAGTTTCGGCATAAGGCTGAAGATACGCGACGGATTTACAAGACCGGCCATATCCTTAAGAGTGATCATTTTTGCGCCTATGCGTTCCATCTCCCGAGCCTTATTGACGAAATATTCGTCGGTGAAGATCTTCTCTGGTGCTACGGGTTCGGGATCGCTGCCGCCGAAGAGGCGTGCGAAAAATCCTTTCTTCTTGGGAGCCGGGGCCGGAGCCTCCTCCTTTGGATCGACCGTATAGCATACGGCTGCATCGGCGATGCCGCCAAGCTCGTTAATCATACGGATCGATTCCTTGATATTGTTGATGTCATTAAGCGCATCGAATATACGCATGACGTTTAGTCCGTTCTTGATCGCCTCTTTGTAGAAACCTTCGAGGACATAATCCGGATAGGGAACATAGCCGAAGAGATTGCGGCCGCGAGAGAGCGCGGAGAGCAGTGAGATTCCCTTCATCTCCTTTGAGCATGCGCGAAGGCGCTCCCAGGGGGATTCGCCGAGATAACGCATAACTGAATCGGGCACTGCGCCGCCCCATACCTCCATGATATAGAAATGTGCGTCGCGATAGAGGGGAAGAAGTTCGTCGATGTTTTCCTGCTTCATGCGGGTTGCGAACAGCGACTGCTGACCGTCGCGAAGGGTAAGGTCGCGAATTTTCAGGACTTTCTCCATGTGATTGTGTTTGTTAGTGATTTATCAGATTTAAGTTGTTTACGATTTGCAAGTTCTGCTTGCGAAGCATAAGTTTTTTACTGACTACTTATTACTTTGAAAAGTAGCGTCCGAAGAAGTCTGCTGACCACTTCGGACGCTAAATTATATCAATTTTTTGAAATACGGAAAAAAATCGGTATTTTTTTTCGATTGGAGGCTATTTTTTAACGGTCAATACCCTGCTAATCGAAGATTCCCTCTGTGCTTTCCGTCATTTCGAATGCCTGGCTGGTTCGGCCTCCGCCTCCTCCGCCTCTGCCGCCTTCGCAGGGCGTGAAGTCGTCGGGGAATTCAAATTTGGCATCCTGATGATAGGGAAGTTTGGGATTGGAATAGACTTTTTTCATGAAAAGACCATAGATCGGGAGAGCCGCGCGTGCACCCTGACCGATAGCTCCATTGGAGAAACGGATGTTTCGCTCTTCACCGCCTACCCATACTCCCGTGACGAGATCTGGGGTGAAGCCCATAAACCATGCATCGGAGTTGGAGTTGGTCGTACCTGTCTTGCCTCCCATCTGTGCAGTGATTCCGTAGGATCCGCGCAGACCGCGACCCGTACCTTTATCGACAACGTCGAAGAGTACGTCCGTGATGCGGTACGATCCCAGCTCGGAAAGGGCTTCGGTTCGATGGGCTGTGGGGGAGTAGATTACGTTGCCCTGATTGTCTTCAATGCGGGTGACGAATACCGGGTCGACGCGGATGCCTTTGTTGGCAAACGTGGAATATCCGCCTACCATCTCACGCACCGAGGCGTCAAACGAGCCGAGCGACAGCGTATGGTTGGGAATCAGATATCCGGATATGCCATACATGCGAAGCTTGTTGACGAAGTTGGGCACTTTCAGTTCGTTGATCAGGCGGGCCGATATCCAGTTGTTGGATGTGGTCAGGGCCCATCGCAGATCTACCATCTGTCCGGCGCGTCCTCCGCTTGAA
The DNA here is from genome assembly GCA_014801585.1 of Bacteroides sp. Classification (GTDB taxonomy): domain Bacteria; phylum Bacteroidota; class Bacteroidia; order Bacteroidales; family Muribaculaceae; genus Lepagella. Next base: position 57,901 of record JAAVDX010000032.1, on the reverse strand, counting down.
CTTCTCGGCATCCAACCTCCGAAGTTAGGTTGCGTATTACTGAAAAGATCGCAGGGGTCATAATCCTGCTCGAAGGCCATCGCATAAAGGAAAGGCTTGGCCGTCGAACCTACTTGTCGCTTACCGCGCGATACCATGTCATATTGGAAGTAGGTGAAATCCGGTCCTCCGACGTAGGCTTTGACGTAGCCCGTAGTAGGATCCATCGACATCATGCCGGTGCGCAGGATTGATTTCATGTAGAGCAGAGAGTCGTAGGGCGACATCGTCACTGTCTTTGTGCCCGGTACGATTTTTCCCTTGGCATCGCGGACGTATGCGAAGATATCCATCTGATACTTCTCTCGGAAAGAGCTTTCAATCTCGGCCTCTGACTTTCCGGCGGCTGCCATCTTGCGCCAGCGGTCGGTCTGCTTCATAGCCTGGCGGATAAGTTTTCGGGCGCCGTCGGCCGAAAGGTCGGTGCCGACTGTGTAGGGTCCCGTAGCCCGACCCCGATGTTCTGCATCGAATGCAGGCTGCAGGGTGCCTCCAAGGTGTTGCCATACGGCTTCTTCGGCATATTGCTGCATTGTCACGTCGATAGTGGAGTAGATGCGAAGGCCGTCTGTGTAAAGGTCATAGTAGGAGCCATCCGGTTTGGGATTCTTGAGAATCCAGCCGTAGAGAGGATTATCTTCCCAAAGGGTAGAATCGGTGGTATAATTGCCGTAGGCTATATTATATGCGAGCTGAGATGAGTAGCTGGCGCTATTGGGACGCTCGGGCTTCTTTGCCGTCATCATACGGCGGATCTCTTCGCGCAGATAGGGAGCGCCACCTTCGCGATGGTCAACCTTGTGATAGTCAAGGTCAAGCGGCTGAGCCTTATAGACGGCTGCTTCCGACGACGTCAGATAACCGGCTTTTACCATTTGGTCAATGACGGTGTTGCGTCGGTTGAGGGTGCGCTCCGGATGGCGCAGGGGGTTGTAATAGGCCGGATTCTTCAGCATGCCTACGAGCATTGCGGCTTCGGTCAGTGTGAGCTGATCGGGCTCTTTGCCGAAATATACGTTGGCGGCAGTCTTGATGCCGACTGCGTTGTTGAGAAAGTCAAAACGGTTGAGATACATGTTGATAATCTCATCTTTCGTATAGAATCTTTCAAGCTTGATAGCAATCATCCATTCTATAGGTTTCTGGAGCGCGCGCTTGAACATATTGTTCGACGGGCGGGAATACAGCTGCTTGGCGAGCTGCTGGGTGATTGTCGAACCTCCGCCCGATGACTTGTCGCGAAGCAGGAGGGTCTTCACCATTGTTCGGCCGAGAGCCATGAAGTCGACTCCCGAGTGTTGCATGTAGCGAGCATCCTCCGTAGCGATAAGAGCGTCGATCACGTGAGGTGATACGGCGTCATAATCGTTGTAGACGCGATTGCCGGCTCCGGCAAAGTATCGCCCGAGTTCAGTCGTGCCGTCAGAAGCGTAGACTACCGATGCCAGTTTATCATGGGGATCTTCAAGTTCCTCAATAGGAGGCATGTATCCGATTACGCCATTATAAATAAGGAGCAGCAGCAGTGCAATGATAAATCCGAATCCCAAAAAAGAGATCCAGAGCCATTTCACTATCTTATTCTGAGAGGAAAGCTTGTTGTTGTTTTTGAGATTTTTAAGGTTCATTCGAGATGAATTCAAAAAAACATTATGGAGTTGTCGGAGTGGAGACAGAAGCATCCTGGCGCCGACTTCCGAATTTCATTCAAATGGCAAAGTTAATCAGAGTTTCTTAAATTCGCAAGAGAGAGCGGCAGTTATTTTTTAGAAAGTCCGGCGCTTGCAGGTAGAATCTGTGGGAATCTATTTCGGTTTTTTGCGGACAGAGAAACCGAATGTGCCGATGAGGTTGCCGAGTTGGTAGTAGCCTCCGTGGGCGTAGGCCATAAGACCTGCGTCTTTCAGGGAGAGGGCTCCGGTCGTGGGATTGATGTATCGGTCGTCGGCGCGGATGCAGAGCACGTCGGCTATCATCATGTCGTGACTTCCGAGATGCAGAATCTCTTTGATCCGACATTCGATCGAGAGAGGAGATTCCTCGATTGTGGGAGATTTCACCATTTCTCCTTGCAGGGGAGTCAGTCCGGTCTCTTTCCATTTGTCGTAGTCACGGCCTGAGCGCACTCCGACCCAATCCGTAGCACGTGCCATGGAATCGGTGGTGAGATTAAGGGTGAATTCCATATTGCTGACCAGCAGGGGATAGGAATGACGCTCGGGACGGACGCTGATATAGAGCATCGCAGGGTTAGTGCAGATGGTGCCGGTCCAGGCTACGGTCAGCATATTCCAGTTTTCGGGTGAGTCGCCACAAGTGACGATCGCAGCCGGAGCCGGATATACCATAGTGCCGGCTTTCCAGGTAGTTTTAGCCATGAGGGGTTGGTTGGGAGTTTTTGGGGAGATGTTCTTCTATTGCCTGACGGGTAGTAATATCCCCCGGCGGTCGTCGTTATGCGGAGTCGCCGGGGGATATCTGTCTTGTGTGAGTTGCCGGATACTATAACCGGCTAATAGTCAGTTGGAAGATTGGTTTTACTTTACTCCGAGGTCAGCGAGTACCTGATCGATGTGAGCGTCAGCCTTGGCTACGGTCTCTTCGTAAGCCTCCTTAGAAGGCATGTCTTCGCGCACCTCGATGTAGAATTTGATCTTCGGTTCGGTGCCGGAAGGACGGATTGATACCTTGTCACCGGCCTCTGTGAAGAACTGAAGTACGTTGGAAGTAGTAGGGAAGTTCATCTTCTCTACATCCCCTGTCTTTAGGTCGCGGCAGTTAAGATCGGCATAGTCTTTGATTACGACTACCGGCGACCCTGCCAGCTCCTTCGGAGGATTCTCGCGGAAGTTCTTCATCATAGCCACGATTTCATCCGCACCTGTCTTGCCCGGACGCACTACGCTTACGCCACGCTCACGGGAGAATCCGTACTGAGCATAGATATCGATAAGCATTTCGTAGAGGTCCTGACCGCGTTCTGCTGCCCATGCAGCGATCTCACACATCAGCGAGATAGCCGATACAGAGTCCTTATCGCGACAGAAAGTCTCAGCGAGGAAGCCGTAGCTCTCTTCGCCGCCGCCGAGATATCGGGCTTCGCCTTCAAGATTGCGCATTACGTCGGCAATCCATTTGAACCCTGTGAAGCAATCGTAGCAGGTTACGTTGTTGGCATCAGCGATGCGCTTGATAGTCTCTGTAGTCACGATGGTCTTCACGCAGTATTCCTTACCGGTGATCTTGCCAAGCTCAACGTTGCGGGTGATGAGGTAATAGAGGAAGATCATTACGATCTGGTTGCCGTTGACGAGCTGATAGTTGCCGTTCTTGTCGCGCACCACGAGGCCGATTCGGTCAGCGTCAGGGTCGGAAGCGAGCACGAGGCTTGCACCTGTCTCCTTGGCTTTTGCAATACCCATCGACATCGCTTCCGCATTCTCCGGGTTGGGGGATACTACGGTAGAGAAATTGCCATCCTGCACGTCCTGCTCGGGCACATGGATGATATTCTTGAATCCCCAGCGAGCGAGAGAATCATACATCAGTGTAGAACCTGTGCCGTGGATCGGGGTGTAGACAATCTTCATGTCAGCGTGCTTGGCATCGATCTCAGGCGAGAGCGACAGACCATGGATAGCCTCCAGATACGGTTCGTCGACATCCTTACCGATGATCTGAATAAGATCCTTATTGGGAGTGAATTTGATCTGGTCGACGGAAGTGATTGCGTTGACGTAGGCGATAGTCTCCACGTCATGGGGTGCGATCATCTGAGCGCCGTCGCTCCAGTATGCCTTATAGCCATTGTACTCCTTCGGGTTGTGGGAAGCAGTGATGTTGACGCCGCTCTGGCAGCCGAGATGGCGGATGGCGAAAGAAACTTCCGGAGTGGGGCGGCAACCATCGAAGAGGTAGACCTTGATACCGTTGGCGGAGAAGATATCAGCCACCATTTCGGCAAACTTGCGGGAATTGTTGCGCACGTCATGGCCTACGGCTACGGAAATCTGAGGCAGATCTTTGAAGCAGTCCTTCAGGTAATTGGCCAGGCCCTGAGTCGCAGCGCCTACTGTATAGATATTCATGCGGTTGGTGCCGGCGCCCATAATACCGCGCAGGCCGCCTGTGCCGAATTCAAGATCCTTGTAGAAAGCGTCGATCAGACCGCTCTTGTCTTCATTGTCGAGAAGAGCCTGCACTTCCTTGCGGGTCTCTTCATCATACTGAGGGCCGAGCCACTTCTGAGCGCGCTCGACACATTCTTTCAGCAATGCTTCGTTTTCCATATTATAATCTAATATATTGGGTTAATTTGTTCCTGATCAGAGGGGAGGGAGAGAGCTGAACGCACCGAGGGCACGTTTGAGTCTACAAAAGTAACAAAAAATGTGAGAAAACAGATTGTAAAAAGAGAAAAAAATTGCTAACTAAGCTAATTTCGCATATAGCTTTTCAGATAGCCTTTACAAGAATAATCATATTTATCCCGGGTATAGCTCCGGCCGGATTTAATCCGCCGCTGCCGCCTCCGGCATTCAGATCGCCCATTGTCATAAGGCCCGACGATAAAATCCTGCGTAGTTCCATTTTCCAAAAAATCCCATATATTTACGATTTGTTATCTATAAGTTACTACATTGATTATATTTATCTATACGCCATTCATCCATTCAGATGATTCTTCTTTTTCTCTGTGGAGAATGTAATATAGAAATGGATTTGAAGAAATCAAAAATCCTGATGTTTCTCCTCTATTACGAAAGCATCTCTAACAGCGGCATGCTTATTCGGGGGAGTAAAGATACTAAAATTAATGAAACATTCTAAATCCGATGCAAAGATACAACGGTACAAAGTAAAAATCATGTTTAATTTCCACAAAGTTGCAATTTTTTTGCTGATCGAAAGAAATCAGGACCTATTTTAGGGTATTTTTAGTTAGGCTTGATAAGCAAACCACCGGAATTTTCGACTGTACTCGAAAATTTCAAACATTATACTATAATTTTCGTCCATGCTCGAAAAAATCACTTATTATGTCGAAAAATTCGTCTTTGGACGAATTTTTTTATTATATTTGTAAAAAAATTGAATATGGACGAAATTCTCAATAAAATAGCACCCTATAATATTTGGGACGGGAAAATACTCCCGATAGGTTATCCACGGAAAGAATATACAGAAAAACTTATCAAATTTACCGGTAACAGGCTGGTGAAAATCCTTACGGGGCAACGGCGTTCAGGCAAAAGCTATATCATGCGGCAATTGGCCATGCAATTGATCGACATGGGGGTAGAGAGACGTAATATACTATTCATCAACAGGGAACTATCCGCTTTTGATTTTCTACAGACGCACAATGATCTAAATAAATTAATTGAGACGTATCGCAAAAAGATTGCGGTCAATGGCCGAGTGCATATCTTCATAGATGAAGTACAGGACATCGACGGATGGGAAAAGACTGTAAATTCCTTATCCCAGGATTATATTTTCGAAACCGAAGTCTTCTTATCAGGATCCAACTCCCGTCTACTGTCGGGAGAACTGGCAACCTTGCTGTCAGGCAGATACGTCGACATGACGGTGTATCCGTTCTCGTTTTCAGAATATATCGGAGTCATGAATGAAGAAAAAAACAGAACATCTTTTCTGAAATACCTTAAAGACGGTGGACTGCCGGAACTCATCAATCTGCCTGATTTCGACGTAAAGCAACGATATGTGGAAGGTCTCAGGGATTCAATAATGCTTAAAGACATTGTAAGGAGATACGCCATAAAAGATGTCGCCTTGCTTGAGCGTATATTTTCATATCTTGTCAATAACGCATCCAGCATGGTGTCGGTCACAGGTATTGTCAAATATATGAAAGGACGCGGCAGCAAAGCAAGTTACGACACGATCGCATCATATATAGAATACCTTCAGGAAGCGTTTTTATTGCATAAATCGGTACGCTATAATATTTCAGGAAAAGAACTGCTTGGAGGTAATTTCAAGATCTATCCCAACGATCAAGCTTATCATAATTATCTGTTTCCAACGGCAGCCTATGGCAGGGGGTATACTCTGGAGGGAATAGTTTACTTGATATTGTTAAGAAAAGGGTATCAAGTAAATACCGGTGTGCTGCACAATGCAGAAGTTGACTTTGTCGCTACTATGGGGAGACGAATCCTATATGTGCAGGTAGCATACAGTGTGGAAGACCATCCGACTGCAGAAAGAGAATACGGTGCATTCAAAGGCATCAAGGGAGAAGGAGAAAAAATTCTCGTCACGATGGACGAAGACACTTTCCAGATGCGCGACGGAGTAAGGCATCTCTCGGCGTGGGAGTTCGAAAACTTCATCTGATTCAGACATATGGTATAGGCGTGTGAAATATATGGGATAGGGGTGGATGTTGAGAGCAGTTTTGGGCAAGTACAATTTGAGTTCTTGGAAATTATGGAGATTTTTATTAATTTTGCATTAGTTAGGATTGGTTGTTGGGTGATTAGTCAGGATGAGGCCGATTGCTTATATGACACGTTATATGCTCCGGCTTCATCAGCACAACCCGAAACTATTTAGCAATAAATCCATGATATTGTCGATGACAGGATTCGGACGCGGGAGCGCCGAATCTGCGAGTAAGAAAATCACCATTGAGGTGAAATCTTTAAATTCCAAACAGTTGGATCTGTTTATGCGCGTGCCGTCTTATTTCCGCGAGATGGAGATTGAGGCTCGCAACGTCGCTTCGAAAGTGCTTGAACGCGGAAAGGTCGAAATGGCTGTGCAGGTTGAGCATACGGCCGCTTCCGAGACTCTCTCTCTGAATCTTCCGACTCTCGCCAACTATAAGGCTCAGATTTCCCGCATGAAGGAGGAACTTGGGCTGCCCGAACCCTCCGATTGGTATGCCTCCCTGTTACGTCTGCCGGAAGTGTGGCAGTCGAAGACTGAAGAAGCAGCCGACACCGATAAAGCTGCCTTTCTTGAAGCTCTGCGCATAGCGCTTGAGGCTCTGACAGATTTCCGCATCACTGAGGGTGCCAAGCTCTACAAATTCTTCTGCGAGAAGATTGCAAATATCCGCGCTTTGCTTGAGAAGGTAGAACCGTTTGAGAAAAGTCGCGTCGAGAAAATTCGTCAACGTCTGGAGGAGCAATTGGCTTCCTTGCGCGGAGTCGACTACGATAAGGGACGCCTCGAACAGGAACTCATATTTTATATAGAAAAACTCGACGTCAGCGAAGAGAAGCTGCGTCTGCGTTCGCATCTCGACTATTTCCTTGCCACTCTCGGAGCGGCCGACTCGCCACGTCCTGAAGCCGGTCAGGGTAAGAAACTCGGTTTCATCGCCCAGGAGATGGGCCGGGAAATCAATACTCTCGGTTCGAAAAGCAATAATGCCGACATGCAGAAGATCGTAGTCGGCATGAAAGATGAACTGGAACAGATTAAAGAACAGGTGCTTAACGTTTTGTAAATCCTCCGCAAGATGAAAGGTAAGATAATCATACTTTCCGCCCCCTCCGGCACAGGCAAATCCACCATTATCCGGCGCCTCATCGACCGACCGGAACTACGTCTCGGTTTTTCGATCTCAGCTACGAGCCGTGCGCCGCGCGGCGAAGAGCAGCACGGCAAGGAATATTACTTCCTCACTTCTCAGGAATTCTCCGACCGGGTTGAGGCCGGAGAGTTTGTAGAATGGGAAGAGGTATATCCCGGCACTTGCTACGGTACTCTTAAGAGCGAAGTAGAGCGTGTCACGTCAGAAGGTCGGAATCTTATCATGGATATTGACGTGAAGGGAGGACTCAACGTAAAGCGCTGTTTCGGTGATTCTGCTCTGTCGATCTTCATTCTTCCTCCGAGTCTTGAGGAACTGGAACGTCGGCTCAGAGGTCGGGCTACGGATTCTGACGAGACGATAGCCCGCCGTCTCGGTAAGGCTGAATATGAACTCGGATTCGCCGACAGCTATGATGAGCAGGTGGTAAACGACGATATCGATGCCGCCGCCGAGAAAGTCGCAGACTTGATAAAGGCCTTTATCAAGTCTGAAGTAATAAGTAATAAGTAATAAGTAATAAGATCTGCTTCGAGACTTGAACTTGCGCAACTTGAATAAGTAGTTGGGGTAAAGACATTAATGATGACTTTATTTGACTGTTCTTAGCAGGGCGCTTCGGGATATGCAGGAAATTCAGCTAATACGGGAAATGCGTAAGATCGGAATCTTTGGCGGGAGTTTTGATCCTATCCATGAAGGGCATCTGGCGGTTGCCCGCGGAGCTTTGCGTGAGTGCGGGCTCGATGAGGTGTGGCTGATGGTGTCGCCTGAGAATCCGCTGAAACGTGGTGCGCTTCACGCTCCCGAATCGGCACGTCTCGAAATGGTCCGACTCGCCGTAGATTCGCTCACAGACGATGAAAAGGAGCGGATAAAGGTGAGCGATTTTGAATTTTCGCTGCCGCGGCCGTCCTATACGGTAGACACCCTGAAGCGACTTTCACAGATTTATCCCGACGTCAGATTCGTATGGATCGGGGGAGGGGATAACCTTGCTAACCTCCAGCGTTGGAAATCGCCCGAAGTGATACTGAAAGACTTCGGTTTGATAGTCTATCCCCGTCCCGATTCGGCTATTCCCGATCCGCTCCCCCAGGGAGTCAGCCTTCTGAAAGGAGTTGAAGAATTTCCATATTCTTCCACTCAGGTCAGACGAATGATTGCCCAAGGCAGGAGAAATGACCTCACATTGACGATGAATCTCCCCGTCCCCGCAGCCGTAATAAGATATATCGGATCTCATCCCGACCTTTATGCCGACTAAAAGCGTTATAACAATTGAAAAGGAATAACGATATGGAAAAAGAAGAAAAGCGTCACAGACTCTTAGGAGCGACAGCCATCGCAGCCCGCTATTGTGTCACGGTGGAGAATGCCGCCGAATCTGATGAACGGGATTTCATCAAAGAGGTATTACAGTTGCTTCCGCGCCTTTATCTGGAATTTTCCCAACCTCTGGATGACGAGGTGGCCGACAACGACGATTCCGATAATCTCACTCCCGAAGGGGAAGAGGATGCAGCTGACGGTTTTGACGATGAGGATCTTGATCTCGACGGCTATGTATCGCTCGAAGAGGAAGGGGCCTCAACGTATTATGCCAACTACGTCGATGAAGACTACTACGAAAGTGTGCGTCGGCATATTGAAGGTTTGCTCGGCCCCGACGACGTATTTCTCGAGACCTTCGAAGAGGATATGAAATACAGTGACACTCCGATAGCAGCATCCGTGGCAGAATGTCTGGCCGACATCTTCCAGCCACTCTATAATTTCATATCCGTGGTAAAAGAGACCGACGGTGACGAACTTGAAGGAGCCTATCGCGAATGTCACGAAAACTTTGTGGCCTATTGGAGTCAGACGCTCTGTAACGTGCTGCGCGCGCTCAACAACATATATTATAAGGCGTAATCCCTCCGTCGGCTTCGACATATCTGTCTCATAAGTCGCAAGGCTCAGTCCGGCTTAAAAATATATAAACCCAATATACACCAAACCTGATATATACCACAATCCCGATTCAACCAATGGAACAACAACATACTACCGCTCCCGAGGGTCAGTCACCCGAAGATGCAATCACACTGCGTGAAGCCACCGATATGATCCGCACAGCCCAGCTCATGGGCTGGCTCGACGAAAGCCGATGCAATTTTCTTGCAGTCAACGTAATGGTCAACGAACTGGAAGAATACGGTTTTCAGCCGCTATCCCTTACCGAACCCTGGGATATTCAACCCGGCGGAAAATATTACGTAGTACAGAACGACACGGCTCTCTTCGCATTCGTCGCAGGCGAAGCGCTCCCCGGGGATGCCGGATTCCATATCATCTCATCCCATAGCGACAGCCCGGGATTCAAACTCAAGCCCAACCCCGAAATTTACGGCGACGGCGGCACGGTCAGTCTCAATGTTGAGAAGTACGGTGGCGGAATCATGTACACATGGTTTGACCGTCCTCTTTCGATAGCCGCCCGCCTGATGCTTCGCTCCGAAGACGTGATGCACCCAGAAAGCGTTATAGTCGACCTTGAAGACCCCATAGCCCTTATTCCTCACCTTGCAATCCATTTCAATCGCGGAGTCAACGATGGTAATCCGCTATCCGTGCAGAAAGATATGAAACCCGTCATTGGCCAATACACTAAAGAGGAGTATGCGGAATTCAAGAAGATGGGCGGAGTAGTGAAATGTATGCTCGCCGACGCAGCCGGAGTAGCTCCGGAGGATATTCTCGGTATGGAGGCTGTGCTTTATCCCGTAGATAATGCCCGACTTGCCGGCGCCCACAACGAATATCTCATGTCAGGGCGTATCGACGACCTCTCAATGGCCTTCACCTCCCTGCAGGCGCTCCTCGCGCAGGCCGAGACCCCGACCGCGGCTACCCGCGTAATGGCAGTATTCGATAATGAAGAGACCGGCAGCGGCACTCGCCAGGGAGCCGCCGCCCCCACGCTGCGCAACATCCTGCTGCGAATCACCAACGCCCTGCATGGCGAAGAAAACTCCGAAAACTTCCTCCGTGCCATAGCCGACAGTTTTATGATTTCAGCCGACGACGCACATGCCTGGCATCCCAACTACAACGAAAAATACGACCCGACGAATCATCCCGTCATCGGAGGCGGCCCCGTCGTGAAGATCAATGCCAACTGCAAATATATGACCGACTCGCGCGGCGACGCTATCTTCCGCGGACTCTGCGAAAGGGCCGGAGTAAAATGTCAGTATTTCGTGAATCATGCCGACGTGGCAGGCGGATCGACCCTCGGCAATATCCTCACTTCCCAGCTTGATCTGGCCGGAGTCGACATGGGATGCGCCATCTGGGCCATGCACTCCGCATGCGAGACAGCAGGTGTCAGCGACCATCTCGACACGGCACGCGTCTTCGAGACCTTCTTCAGCGTATGATCCACCTATAATATATAGGTAATATACCATAATCTATAGGAATCTGAAAAAAAATTATTAACTTTGCAATTCGGATTGTCGGTTTTGGCCGGAGATGATCCGAAGATCGGGCCGATCAGAAAAATTTACCGGGAATTTTAAGAAAGATTTGAGGTAAATTTTGAAAAATTGGCACGATATTTGCATGCTAATTATCAAAAATAATCATAAAAAGAAAAATGAACGTAACGTATAACAAACTTGACAACGTCAACGGTGAAATCACCGTGACTCTCGAGGAGAAAGACTATGCCGACAAGGTAGAGAAACAACTTAAGGAAATCTCCAAGCATCGTCCCGAACCCGGTTTCCGTCCGGGCCACACTCCCATGGGTCTTCTTCGCAAGAAGTATGGCGAAGCCGTCAAGTATGACGTAATCAATAAAGAGGTAGGCGAAGCCGTCTACAACTATATCCGTCAGGAAAATCTCGCCGTGCTCGGTAATCCCGTGCCCGTCAAGAACGACGACTTCAGCATGGCCGACAAGGACTTCACCTTCAAATTCAAAGTCGGTGTAGCTCCCGAAATCGACACTCACGTCAACAAGGATCTCCACGTCCCCTTCTATGAAATCGAAGTGACCGATGAGATGATCGACAACGAGAGCAAGCAGTTCCGTCAGCGCTTCGGCAAGCAGGTAAGCGGTGAGACTGTCGAGCCCAACGCACTCGTGAAGGGCGTAATTACCGAACTCGACGAAAACGGTCAGCCCAAAGAGGGTGGTATCGTTGTGGAAAACGGTATCGTAGCTCCCTCTTACTTCAAAGATAAAGAGCAGACAGCTCTCTTCGAAGGCAAGAAAGTAGGTGAGACCGTAGTCTTCAACCCCTACAAGACCTGCAACGGTAATGAGACCGAACTCTCTTCAATGCTCAACATTGAAAAGGATCAGACTAAGGACCACCAGGGCGACTTCAGCCTTGAGATCAAGGATATCATCGTAGTAGAACCCGCAGCTCTCGATCAGGAATACTTCGATCAGCTCTTCGGCAAGGATAAAGTTCACAACGAAGAAGAATATCGTGCAGCCCTCAAAGATATGATGGCCAACGCTCTCAAGAACGATTCCTTCTATCGCTTCACAATCGACGCTAAGGACGGCATCGTGAAAGCTGTAGGTCAGCTCGAACTCCCCGAAGAGATCCTTAAGGACTATCTCGTACAGGCCAACGAGCAGCTCACGGCCGAGAACGTTGACGAAGCATTCGCAGGTATGCGTGGCCAGCTCGAATGGGATCTCATCGCTTCCGCTATCGCAAAGCAGTTTGATATCAAGGTGGAGCAGGAAGATCTCGTCAACCTCGCAAAGCAGGCAGTCATCCAGCAGTTTGCTCAGTATGGCATGGCCAACGTGCCCGACGATCTGCTTGAGAAATATTCTCAGGAGATGCTCAAGGATGAGAAGACTGCCCGTCGCATGGCCGATCAGGCAATGGAATTCAAGGTGTTTACCGCTGTGCGCGACAACGTCAGCCTCGACGACAAGAAAGTCAGCGTAGCCGAATTCCAGGCTCTCTTCGCTCCCGCAGCTGAAGAGTCGGCTGAAGCAGCAGAGTAATTCCACTCGACTGCAATTCATCGAAAGCAAAAGAAAAACGTCAATTAGAGTATAATCCCGGGCGACGCCGTTCCGAGCATCGCTCGGGATTATACATATCTCTCAAAGATTATATAAATATCTGATAATTGAGGGATAAACTAATGAAAATAATAAAAACTCAAAATCAGAATTATGCAGAACGATTTCAGAAATTTTGCCGTGAATCATCTTGGCGTAAATTCCAACACGCTTGATTCGTATGTGAAATATGTAGATGCTTCGGCCGGTGCCGTTTCCATGCCGCAGGCCGACTATCTCAACCCCTATATCCTCGAAGAGCGCCAGCTCAACGTCACTCAGATGGACGTCTTCTCACGCCTGATGATGGACCGCATCATCTTCCTCGGCACTCAGGTCACCGACCAGAGCGCAAACATCATCCAGGCTCAGATGCTCTATCTCGACTCCGTAGATCCCGATAAGGATATCTCCCTCTATATCAATTCCCCCGGCGGAAGTGTATATGCAGGTCTCGGCATCTACGACACTATGCAGTACGTCAACTCCGACGTATCCACTATCTGCACAGGTATGGCCGCATCGATGGCCGCCGTGCTTCTCGTAGCCGGCGAAAAGGGTAAGCGTTTCGCCCTCCCTCACTCCCGCGTGATGATTCATCAGCCTCTCGGCGGAATCCAAGGTCAGGCATCCGATATCGAGATCACTGCCCGCGAGATTCTCAAACTCAAGGATGAACTCTATCGCATCATCTCCGACCATAGCGGCATGCCCTTCGACAAAGTAGCGGCCGACTCCGACCGCGACTACTGGATGATTGCATCCGAAGCCAAGGAATACGGCATGATCGACAAGATTCTTGTCAACAACCGCAAGAAATAAGTTAAATCGAATCATCTCAAAAAGACCGGCCCTTCACTCCCTGAAGGGTCGCTCTTTTGATTAATAAAGCAGATAAAATAAATGGCAAAGAAAGTTACGGCCCGATGCATGATGTGTGGTGCGACGGATTCCAAGGCCGCCCCAATCGTGGAGGTATTCGACGGACTGACGCTCTGCACGGATTGTATCGCATATATCGACCGCGCACGCGACGAGGCTCTCAAAAAGCTCCCCAAAGAGCAGGCTCCCGAAAAACATGATCAGGCCGACATCCCGACCCCGCATGAGATTAAAGCTTATCTCGACCAGTACGTAATCGGACAGGAAGAGGCGAAGAAATATCTCTCAGTAGCAGTCTACAACCATTACAAACGTATAGCGCAGGAAGCTGCAAAGGATAAAAACGCCCCAAAGGCTACGCTTAAAAAAGCTATCGCCGCGCAGGATGCCGATGAGGTGGAGATCGAGAAGTCGAATATCATCATGGTAGGCCCGACAGGCACAGGCAAGACACTCCTTGCCAAATCAATCGCTAGATTGCTCGACGTGCCGTTCGCCGTAGTCGACGCTACCGTACTGACAGAGGCCGGCTACGTAGGTGAGGATATCGAATCATTGCTTACACGCCTGCTCCAGAACTGCGATTACGACGTGGAGCGCGCCGAAAAAGGCATCGTATTTATCGACGAGATCGACAAGATAGCCCGCAAAAGCGACAACCCCTCCATCACCCGCGACGTCTCCGGCGAAGGTGTGCAGCAGGGTCTGCTAAAACTCCTCGAAGGTTCTACAGTACTCGTTCCCCCCAACGGCGGACGCAAACACCCTGAACAGAAACTCATAGCAGTCGACACGAAGAACATCCTCTTCATCTGCGGCGGTGCGTTTGACGGTATCGAACGCAAGATCGCATCCCGACTCAACACCCACAGCGTTGGATATGGAAAAGACGAAGCAATGAAGAAGCAGCAGCGAGGCAACCTCATGCGCTACGTCCTCCCGCAAGACCTGAAGAGCTTCGGTCTCATCCCCGAGATTATCGGTCGACTCCCGGTGCTCACGGCTCTCAATCCTCTCGACCGCGACGCACTCCTCAAGATCCTTACCGAACCGAAGAATGCCCTTGTGCGCCAATACAAGAAGCTCTTCAAAATCGACGGCGTAGATCTGGAATTCACTCAGGATGCTCTGGAAGCGATCGTCGACAAGGCCATAGAGTACAAACTCGGTGCGCGCGGACTGCGTTCCATCGTAGAGACAGTGATGGTCGATGCAATGTACGACGTTCCCTCAATGAAGGTAAAGACCTTCACGGTCGACGCCGACTACGTCAACGAAAAGCTCTCTCAGGCCAACTTCGACAAAGTGAAACTCGCCGACTGACGCCAGGACGCATTATCGCAAGCGGAGGGAAATGTTTCCGCAAACGTAGCGATATGGATATATCCGCAAATGTAGGGACGTGCCTTCGGTACGTGCAAATGTTTTAGGGCCGACTCGGTCCGCATAAGCACGTGCCCAAAGGCACGTCCCTACATTTGTCGCGATTTCAGAGTAGTATGGGAGGAAAAAAGACAAACGAATATTTTATAAGAAAATCCGACAGAATAGCAAATTTTTCGTTGTCAAAATTATGAAATCTCAAAAAAAATGATTAACTTTGAATATCACAAGTTAACTCAAACACCAATATCATGGCAGACGACGCTGCAATCCGCGCGGCTCTCAAGGAGCATTTCGGATTCGATAACTTCAAAGGCAATCAACAGCAGATTATATCTTCGCTCCTCGACGGAGAAGATCTCTTCGTGCTCATGCCTACGGGCGGAGGCAAATCGCTGTGCTACCAGCTCCCGGCTCTGATGTCGGAAGGCACTGCCATAGTAATCTCCCCGCTTATCGCCCTGATGAAGAATCAGGTAGACGCCATTCGAGGTTACAGCGAAGATAACAGCATTGCCCATTTCCTGAATTCATCTCTCGGAAAGGCCGCAGCAGAGCAAGTAAAGGCCGACGTGACAGAAGGGAAGACCAAGCTTCTCTACGTAGCTCCCGAATCCCTCACAAAAGCCTCCAACATAGCATTTCTGAAAAGCATCAATATCAGTTTCTACGCTATTGATGAAGCGCATTGCATCTCCGAATGGGGCCACGATTTCCGCCCAGAATACCGCCGTATACGCGCGATCGTGGATAAAGTCTGCCGCCGGCCCATCATCGCCCTCACTGCTACCGCCACCCCCAAAGTGCAGCACGACATTCAGAAAAATCTCGGCATGATGGATGCCAAGGTGTTCAAATCAAGCTTCAACCGTCCCAACCTATATTACGAAGTACGCCCGAAGACAAAAGATGTCGACAAAGAGGTGATCCGATATATCAAGAGCCACCCCGGAAAGTCAGGCATCGTCTACTGCCTGTCGAGAAAGAAGGTGGAAGACGTAGCGGAGATCCTGCGCCTCAACGGCATCAAGGCTCACCCTTACCATGCCGGAATGGACCCCGCCACTCGCGCCGCCCATCAAGACGACTTCCTTATGGAGGAGGTCGATGTAATCGTGGCTACGATTGCCTTCGGAATGGGAATCGACAAACCCGACGTGCGCTACGTCATCCACTACGATATCCCAAAAAGTCTCGAAGGTTATTATCAGGAGACCGGCCGCGGAGGTCGAGATGGGGGAGAGGGAGTCTGCATCGCTTTCTATTCCCACAAAGACCTTCAGAAACTCGAAAAACTCATGCAGGGCAAGACCCCTTCAGAGCAGGAAATTGCACGACAGCTGCTCGCCGAGACCGCTCATTATGCCGAATCATCCGTATGCCGTCGAAAGATTCTGATGAATTATTTCGGAGAAGGCTATGAAGCAGACAACTGCGGACAATGCGACAACTGTCGCAATCCGAAGACGAAAATCGAAGCCGGCCGCGAACTCACCATTCTCCTCAAGGCCGTCAAAGAGATGGGAGAGCAATTCAAGGGCGATTACATTATCGGATTCCTTGGAGGCAATCTGCGTGAGGATTTGCGGGTGCCCGGACATGAAAAGCATGAGAACTACGGCATTTTCGCCGACCTTGAAGATAAATTCGTCAATGCCCTGCTTCAGCAGGCCGTAATCGCCGGCTATATCAGCCACGACATGGACAACTACAGTTTCCTGCGTGTTACAACCCTCGGAGATGCCTTCCTCAAGATTCCCAACGGGTCGTTTAAGATTGTGGAGTCCTCAGATTTCGACGACGGGTATTACGACCCCATGCGCCCGCATAACGCCTCTTCGGCCTCCGACGATGTGCTCCTCGCCATTCTCAGAGGCGTGCGCAAGACGATTGCCCGCAGAATCGGAGTGCCCCCCTATGTAGTGGTGCAGGATCCGGTATTGGAATCCATGGCTACCACATATCCCGTCACGATTGAAGAACTCTCCAATCTCTCCGGAGTCGGAGCCGGAAAAGCCAAGAAGTTCGGACTGGAATTTGCCGACGTCATCGCCAGATACGTCGAAGAGAACGAGATAGTTCGCCCCGAGGATATAAAAGTCAGGGTGGTCGCCGACCGCAACAAGACCAAAATCTACCTCATTCAGGGTGTCGACCGCAAGATTGATCTCGAAGAACTCGCCGACGGCAAAGGGCTCGAATTCGAGGAATTGCTCTGCGAACTCGAAGCAATTGCCGAGGAGGGCACGAAGATCAATATCGACTATTACATTGATGAAATTCTTGAACCCGACTGCCAGGATGAGATTCTCGACTTCTTCCGAAGCAGCGAAGAAGACGATCTGGAAGGTGCGATTCAAGAACTCGGCGACGAATATACAGAAGAGGAAATCCGCCTGATGCGAATAAAATTCCTCTCCTCATGGAGCAGCTGATAAGCCTATTTCTCAAGATTTTCACCAATTATATCCGCTCCCGCCAGGGCGGATATAATTTTTTCATCCCCCCTGCGTTAGATAATTAGAATAAAAAATACTTATCTTTAAGAGATCCTTAACTCGATGAAAACAAAAATTCTGCTCGGAGCAGGACTTGGCTTTTGTGCCTTGGCATGGGCTGCCAAAGATCCGGTGATTATGAAAGTCAACGGAGTTGACGTGCCCAAATCGGAATTTGAATATCTTTACCACAAGAATTCTCAGCAGCAGGTGGCGCCCCAGCCATTGGATGAATATGTAGAGATGTTTGTCAACTATCGTCTGAAAGTAGCCGACGCGATTGATTCAGGCGTTGACACTACAGCCTCCTTCCGTCAGGAAATGGCCCAGTATCGTCATGATCTGGCTGCTCCCTATCTTGCCGACTCAGTCTTTCTGAATCGTCTTGTGCAGGAAGCCTGCGATCGTGCGCGAGAAGAGGTGAAGGCCAGTCACATCATGATCTTCAAGCATGGCAAGCCCGAAGAAGATGTCATGAGCAAAGCCCGACTCGACTCTCTTCTACGGGAGATTAAGGGCGGAGCCGACTTCGCCGAGCTCGCAAAGCAATATTCCGAAGACCGCGGCACTTCGCAGCGCGGTGGCGATCTGGGCTACATGGTAGCCGGACGCTATCCCTATTCTTTCGAGAAAGTAGCATTCTCGATGCAGCCCGGAGAAGTCTCCGACATCACAGAGACCCGTATGGGCTATCATATAATCAAAGTGACCGATCGCCGTCCTGCGATGGGACAGGTCAGAGTGGCCCATATTCTCCTGATGAATCCCCAGGATGGCAATCCCGAGACAATGGCTGCCAACAAGGCACGTATCGACAGCATCTATGCCGTGGCAAAGGCCGACCCCTCCAAGTTTGAGCAATTGGCCCGCGATTTCAGCAACGACCCCGGATCGGCGCGACAAGGCGGCATGCTTCCCTGGTTTGGAGCCGGACAGATGGTGCCCGAATTTGAGGAAGTAGCTTTCACGCTCCCCAATCAGAGCCTCAGCGAACCCTTCCAGACTCAGTTTGGCTGGCATCTTATTTACAAGTACGACCAGAAGGGTGCTCCCTCTCTGGCTGAGATGAAGCCTACCGAGCTCAACCGCATCCAGAATCCTCAGGATGATCGTTACGCCCTCGTTCGCGACAATCAGATCGAGCGTCTTTCGAAGAAGCACAAGGCAGTCTTCAACAAGAAGGCTACCGAGGCTATCAAGTCTTACATCGGGCAGAACGGTCTTGACTCCGCATTCTACGCCCCGGCGGCTATCGACTCCGAAACTCTCCTTACCATTCAGAAGAAGCCCTATAGCGTAAAAGACTTCAAATCCGGTCTGCGCGATGCTATCCAGCCCGATAAGTCTCTCGCCCTCCAATATATCAACGAAGCTCTCGACGCATATCTCTATCGCAACCTTATAGAGACTGAAGAGGACTGGCTCGAAGCCAACCAGCCCGAATATCGCAATCTCCTCCATGAGTATCGCAACGGTTCGCTGCTTTACGAGACCAGCGTGAAGAACGTCTGGAACCGTGCCGGACAAGACAAAGAGGGGCTTGATCAATTCTTCCAAACCCATCGCGACGATTACAAATGGATCGAACCGCGAGCAAAAGGCGTCCTCGTTCAGGCAAAGAACGACTCTATAGCTCAGGCCATAGCCGCCCGCTACGCAGAGCTCCCGAAGGCAGAGGCTGTAAGCCGTCTGAAGAAAGAATATAAAGGAGAGGCCACTGTCGACCGTATCCTTATGGCAAAAGGTCAGAACGCGCTCGTCGACGCTCTCATGTTTGGCGAAGGCGACCCGACACCCTCCAATTCTAATTATACCACTTGCTTCATCCTCGACGGTCGTATTCTCAACGCCCCGGAAGAGGTCGACGACGTAAAAGGACAGGTGACGGGCGACTATCAGGAGGCCCTCGAAGAGGAATGGATCGCAGCCCTACGCAAGAAATATCCCGTAGAAATCAACCGTAAGGTTCTCAACTCCGTAAAATAAACTCCCGTCGGCAATAAGGCTTTGCAAAGCCCCTTTGACCAAAGATCCCTACAACAAAAAAGGAGGATATGTCACTGTGACATATCCTCCTTTTTACTATAAATTACCGTCATCCGGCATATTTGCAAAGATTAATTAAGCCTGTTATGGAGCTGCTTGATACGGCAAGCCACAGCTATACGATAAGCCCCATAGCATACCAGCCCGATACCCAGCCAAATCCAAGCCGTCACGCTTAGGCCGATCGGATTAAAGATAAGCCAGAATCCGAGGAAAAGAGTAAACACAAGCAGAATCCCTGCCAATATCGAAGCCACCGGATTAAACATAGAGACCGAAAAAATCTGCCCCATACCGTTAAAAGCCGCAAATATCAGCCAGATTCCGATGATATAAAGGAAAGCCAGAGTCATCTGAGCCGGAGAGAGGGTAAGCATCCAGATTCCAGCTACGATATCGATAATTGCAAAACATATATCCCATCCCCAGCCCGGGTTGTGCTTGGCCGTCGAGATACCCCAAACAGCATCAAAAGCTCCGAGCACAAGCAATCCGATAGCAAAAGCCATCGCCATAATGGGAAGTGAAGTTGACGGACTGAAAATGGCCCAAAGTCCTAATCCTACACAAAGTAGCCCCGTCACCAGCGGAAGCCACCAATAGCGGGTAATCCCCGCTAGAATTTTACTGCGTAACATAGCATTAAATTTTATAAGATTTATTAATAAATTTTTATCTCTGTTGCAATATTATAACAATGTGCAACTCAACTCTGTTCATCCAAATATCATAACCCCGCTTCTAAAGCTTTTCTATAGAAGCGGGGTTATGATATTAAAATATTAAAATAGGATGTCATCGGATTATACTCCGACTTACAAGAATGAAGTGAGGGGAGTTTTAGTTGAGCAGCCGGAAAATGGCCTGCTCATCAAGAGTAGTATAGATTTTATTCCCGGCCGGGGTATATGCAGGGTCGGGGAGGGCGAAAAGTTCGCTTATAAGCGTCTCCATCTCCTCATTCGTCAGTCGGCGACCACGAGTGATTGCCTCCCCGCGGGCCATAAGCAGAGCCACCCTCTCAAGCATACTCTCCACGGGGCGCTGATCGCTGCCGTAATTAGCGGAATCTTCACTCACACTGTCGAGAATACGCAAAATGATATCCCGGGCGTCGCCGCGCAGATCTGCAGGCACAGCAGTTATCTTCCATTGCTCACCCTCATCATATTCAAGCTCAAAACCGATTCGGCGCAGTTCCGGCTCAACCTCTGAAAGAGCCGACTGAAGTGTAGGCTCCAGATTGATCGTATCGGCAAACATAACCCTCTGCGACACCCCCGTTCCCGCCGACACCTTGGCCATTATGCGTTCGAAAAGAATCTTCAGATGAGCGCGATGCTGATCGATTATCACAATCCCCTCCCGAGTGGAAGTGATAATGTATTTCAGAGCAAACTGCATACAGAGATTCCCGACATTCCCTTCCTGCTCCATCCCGGGCAACGAAGCCGTCAGCTCAGCCGGAAAGTCATCTTTCTCAGCTTCGGCCAGCGCGCGCCGGTCTCCTACAAACTGCGAATACAACTGCTCCCAATTGCGAAGGTTGCTTCTCTCCGGCCCTCTTCCCGAAGTATGGGAAGGGGAGTATCCGCCCCCGCCGGAAAAGCCTCCCCTCGGCGATGCCGGGCCGCGCGACGTGTTCACATCAAAGCCCTCCGTCTCCCGATATGAATCGAAAGGATTGTAATCCGGAGGTAGTTCCATAGTAGGCCGAGTCGGGAGCTGATCGGCAAGCTGTGGAGCCGCCGGAAGAGCATCCGCAGTGAAATCTATCGAAGGGACGGCCGCATTCTTCCCCAGCGAAGCCTTAACCCCGGCTACGATAAGAGGCCATATCTCAGCCTCATATTCAAATTTTATCTCATTCTTAGTCGGATGGATATTGACGTCGATTGTCGAAGGATCCACCTCAAATTTAAGAAAATAGCAAGGTTGCGTGTCAGAGGATATCAGTCCCTCAAAACAACTCATGATAGCCTTATGAAAATAAGGATGACGCATGTTGCGCCCGTTGACTATCAGAAACTGCAGGGCATTCCGCCGCCGCGCATATTCCGGGCGCGAGACATAACCGTGAATCTTCACCAACTGCGTGTCTACCTCCACCGGCAGCAGCTCCATCTTCAGATTATTCTTCCAGATATCATGGATACGCTGATGAAGCGAAGCCGACCGAAGATCAAGCTTCCGGTTGCCCGTATCAATTGAAAGCCGGATATTATTATTGACGAGTGCCAGTCGCTCGAATTCGCGCATCACGTTCGACAATTCCACATTGTCGCTCTTCAGAAATTTCCGTCGCGCCGGGACGTTGAAGAAAATATTGCGCACACTTATCGAAGTCCCCTTATCGCATATGCAAGGTGTCTGACTCTCCACCTTCGAACCGTTGATGACCAACTGCGTGCCCATCTCCGAATCCTCCGTACGGGTCTTTACCTCTACCTGCGAGATAGCGCATATCGAAGGTAGGGCCTCTCCCCGGAAGCCCATCGTATGCAGACGAAAAAGATCATCCGCCCGCGTAATCTTCGAAGTGGCATGGCGTTCGAAAGCCATACGCGCATCTACGGTCGACATTCCGCAACCGTTGTCGACCACCTGAATCAGAGTCCTGCCGGCATCCTTAAGATAAATGCGTATATCAGTAGCTCCCGCGTCGACGGCATTCTCCACGAGTTCCTTAATTACGGAAGCCGGACGCTGGATCACTTCCCCCGCAGCAATCTGATTAGCCACGGAATCAGGAAGAAGTCGGATAACGTCGCTCATACTAAATACATACTAAATACTTATTCCCCTAGACTTATTACTTAATCCTTATTACTTATTACTTGCGAAGCCATTACTTATTACTTGGCGAATTACCATCCGAACTTGAAGAATTAAAATAATTTTCAAGTTCCGGAGGTAATTCGCCCAGGTCATCGGCCCAGCGAACTCTGCCACCATACCATTCCCGACGGGGTCGGATGGCATCCAGCCAGCGGGCTCCCGGAAGAAGTTTCTGACTCTTCTTCACGAGGAAGAGCGGAGTGACATTCCCTGTGACCTCCGGCCACATCTTCAGCCGCTTCAGATTATTCCCGTCCATATCGATCGTCAGATACGAACTCTCGGCGTATACCAGCCGGTTATAGGTAGAATCCGACTCCTCCGGAAGCATGATGGATTCCACGCTCCCTTCCGCCTCCAGGCGTTTCAAAGCCCCGTCCTCAAACCACATCCGCATCATATCCGAATGAAGCTGATCATAATAATCCTCCTCCACGTGTTCCATCATCCGGGCATGTCCCGGGATACGCGCCCAATCGGCCGTAGAGTCATTAAGATGGATAATGATTGAATCTCCGCTCACCTGCCGCTCCTCATTCCAGGCCACAGGCAACCTCTTCATCCGGATTATCGAATCCAGCTCCGTAAAGACAATCGTATCGGCCACTCCCTGCACATCCGTGCGGAAGAATCGGGCCCTCGGATACGCCATCGCAAAATGCCACGTCGAATCCTGCTGAGTCTGCGAAGGCCGGGTGTTTTGATCGTTCTGAGTGTTACGCGAGCTCTGCGAGTGCTGAGGGATCTGCGCGATAACCTTTCCGATTGAGTCCGGGCCGGATGCAAGTGAATCCTCCGCTATGCTATCTTTCTTCGGCGGATAGGGGAGAAGTCGGGTCAGAATCGTGTCGGCTCTCAAGAAGAGAGTATCTCCTCGGGAATACTCCATCATCAGAGGATACTCCGTAGCCAAAGCTTCGCGTGTAAGATCATTATAATAGCCGTAGCCTCCGATGAGGATAGCCTTACGCGCCGTGTCGGTGATGACCATCGGTCGGCCGCGCTTCAGTCGGTCGCGGAATCTGAACGCCTCGCTGATATGCCTCACCGGATCATGCACAATCGAATCCCCCTCCAGAGTAGTCGTGCGATTCAGCGAATCCGTATGCAGAATCGTCGACCTCGAAAGGAGTTCGGCGATACCGGTCTGAGTATTATAATTGCCATCCGACGTCAGAATCTCATCCTCGGAAGTTACGATGCGTGTCGGACTCACGATCTGAGCGATTCGTGATGCCGTGTTATAGTAAAGCGTGTCTGAATAAAGATGGAAATCATCCCCCGTCAGCACGACGTCTTCATAAAATTCCGCCTCTTTCGTAGCCGGAGAATAATAGCCGCGAATCGACGTCAAGGTGTTCCCCTCATTCTTAAGCACGCCCCCTTTCATATACCAGCCCCGCTCCTGAATCAGACTGTAGTCAAGACTGTCGGTGGTCAGCGTCGCGTTGCGGTCGCGGAGTTCCACCTTCTGTCGGCTCGGCCCGTTGCGAAGCTGAGCGAAACGCGTGGTGCCGTCGTAAAACAGTTTGTCCGCGAATACGAAAAGCGTGTCTCCCTGCTCCATGCGTACATGTCCGAACGCATCCAGAGAGTTCTCCTCCGGATAGTAATAGGCTGAATCGCAGTACATCCACATCCCCATCTGTCGAAACTGCACATTACCCGTGACGATCTGCCGGTCGCGGAAATCTACCGGTATCTTTATCATCGAATCCGCACGTTCCAGAAACACCTTGTTCGGGTTCTGTCGCGGAGTCGAGGGTATCTGCGGAGTGAGGGGCTTCTTCGGTTCCGGACGATGATACTCATCTTTAGGCTTGGCAGGCTGAGAGGCTTTCGACTGAGCCGATGCCTCGCGCACAATTCCTGCCATCGCAAGAAGGATAATCATCAGCAATCCTGCCGCCACCCTGCGGGGATCATGACGCAACATGCTCATCTATTTTCTACAGCTTTATTTTATCCAGCCCTGATACTTAAATTCGCAGGGAAGCCAACCGTCTTCGATGCGCACGTGGGTCTCTTTGATTTTCTTCTCTACCCAGTCGCGGAGAATCTGCTCTGAAGCGTGCGCCTCATACATATTCTTCAGCCGGTTGTAATCTTCCTGCATAGAAGCCTTGTGGCCGTCAATGCGCTGAGTCAGTTTTACGATTGCAGCCACGTCGCGGTTGCGCTGCTGATCTTTCATGATAAAAGGTGCGGAGATATCTCCGGGCTGCATCTTCTCGATCTGAGTGGCCACTTCCGGCGGAAGATCCTGCATCTCAAAGCGGGTCGAGCCGGTCTGCATGTTCATCATGATGCCCTTATTGTTTCTCGAATCCTTATCCTGCGATACGTAGCGGGCAGCCTCCTCAAATGTAAATTTACCGTTTTTGATCTCATTGCCGAGTGAGTCAAGACGCACTACAGCATTATTCAGATCCTCCTGCGACACCTTCGGACGCAGCAGGATATGGCGCACATTCACCTGCTCGCCGCGCTTCTCAATGAGCTGGATGATATGAAATCCGAATTCGGTCTCCACGATGCGCGACACCTTCTTGGGGTCGTTGAGGTTGAAGGCCACATTGGAGAATTCCGGCACGAAATCCGCTTTACCGTGGAATCCTAATTCTCCTCCCTGCATCGCCGAGCCATCCTCACTATACATAATTGCGAGCGTAGCGAAATCGGCGTCACCACGATTCACGCGATCGGCATAATCGCGAAGCCGCGCCTTAATATCCTCTACCTCCTGACGCTGCACACTCGGATTGAGAGTGATGATCTGGGCCTCTACCTGCATCGGCACGTAAGGGATGCTGTCTTCCGGCAACGATTCGTAATAGCGGCGCACGTCGCGCGGAGTAGCCTTGATATCCTTGGTAAGATTTGATTTCACCTGCTCCACGATGAAATTATTCCGCATAAGCTCTACGAGCTGTTCCCGGAGCTGGGGGAGAGGTTTACGGAAATACTGCTCCACCTTCTCCTTCGAACCGAGATTCGTGATGAAGAAATTCAGTCGGCGGTCCACTTGCGACTGCACCTGCGACTCGGGCGGCTCGATTGTGTCGAGTTTAGCCTGATGCAGATACAGCTTCTCCACCGCCATCTGCTCCGGAAGCACGCAATAAGGGTCTCCTTCTATCTGCGTCCCCTCCGAACGCATCTGAGTATACAGTTCCTCCACGTCGCTACGGAAAATGGCCTCATCGCCAACAATCCAAGCCACCTCATCCACCACATTCTTCCTCGGCGAAGCAAGCAGCGATAGTCCAATGAGCGCTGAAGCGCCGGATACTGTCAATAATCTGTTGAGTTTCATTAAATAAAACGTATTGTCAAGAGTAAAGAGTTATTTATCAAGTTTAGTCAAATCCCCCCAAAATCCAATTCCCAATTACCATTTACTTTTTATTACTTATTACTTTCCCAAAATCCAATTCCCTATTAACTTATTACTTACTATTTATTACTTATTACTTGGCTAATCAATTATCCGGCAAAGCCGTGTAATTGATTAGCCTAAGTTTTCCGTCTTTAATAGCCTGCTGATAGATTCGGCCGATAAGTTCGTGTTCATATCGGTCGCCTTGCTCAGTAGTAAGCAGTTCGCGGATTTTCGGATCAGCCACCTCTTTCGGCATCTTTTCACCCGTCGGAAGCCACTCGGAAATATGAAGCAGATACGTGAATCCGCGATAAGTAGTCTCAAAATTCCGGCGACTGCCCACGAACTCATCGGCATTGCCGAATCTATAGGGAATCTGCCGGGATATCAGATACCAGTCCGTCCAGCGGTCGGGGAAGAAGGAGTATTCTATGGCATCTGCCAATCCGTATTTTTCAAGATTGTCGATAGCATCCGGAGTGGCGGTCATCATCCAGCGGCGCACATCCGGCAGTCGTTGTGCGTCAGCCGGCAGTTTTACGTAGAGCCCCTTCACGACGGGTGCTTCCAGAAGCATCTCGTCGGAATGTGCATTGTAATAATCATCTACAGCCTTCTGTGCAATCCCGTCGCGACGCGACTCGCGCAGTTTCTGCCTGTAGTTGGCAATTATCAGTTTCTTCCGATAATCCTCCACGAGACGGTTGATCTCCTCCATATCCTCTACATTCTCTGAAGCGATCTCCGTCAGGAGCATCTTCTCCATCCAACCGTCGACGATCGAATGATAAAGCGCTACCGAATCCTCCGGAGCAGTCCCGGCCGGAATCCGTATCTCCACTTCTCTGCGGGTGAGAACCGAATCTCCTACCATCACAATGGCATCCTCCGGCATAGAATCCCTCGGTGGGGCTGAATCTTCCCGTTCGCGCCCCGAGCAAGCCGGTGTCAGCAGTAGTCCCGCAGCCATCAAAACTCCGGTAAAGCGCCGCAGCCTGTTAAGTGGCATATTAATATGTAGGGTTAGCCTTATCATACAATCTACAAAAGTAGCAAAAATTCTCCAACCTTACAATAATTCCCTCCGTTTTTACTATTTTTCCCTGATTCCTGCCCGTCGAAGGTGTACGTGTTATCGTAAGGGATTAAAATGAACCAATTTGGATGGCAGAAAATTGAAAAAATTTTACTATTTTTGCCGTCGGAAATGGATTCTTCTATAAATCATTCTTTCTCCTCTCTCTCAGTCCTTTCCCCGTTTTTTTCATGCCCCTGATTCTTTGCATGATTGATAAAACTGTCGAACTAACTCTAAATCAATTAATTGAAAATGAAACGTTTTGCAACCGTAATTTTTGCAATTGTGGCCTTACTCTGTGTTATGCCGGCTTCCGCCAAAAAGTATAAATGGACCTACGGCGATCACGTCTGTGAAGTCTATACTACAGGTCAGGGTAAGAATCATACTCAGCTCGTTAAGGCATGGGCCGTAGCCAAAAGTGCCGATAAGGCTATCGAGCAGGCCAAGATGGATGCTGTCACTGCCGCCCTTTTCTCCGGAATCGGTTTTGACGAAAAGACCCACGGCATGGGCGTCTCCAATCTCCGTCCGCTCGTGACCGGTGATCAGTATCGCGAACATGAGGGTCTCTTTCAGGAGTTTTTCAAGCAGGGCACGTTCCTTCAGTATGTGAGAGAGGTCAACTCCGCATATCCTAGCGGTGAGAACAACATGGCTTGCCCCGGCGGTCGCCGCGTAGGCATCAATCTCGTGGTCGACTATCCCGCTCTCCGCCACTGGCTCGAAGAAAACGGTGTGATCAAAGGTCTCGGCGGTCATTTCCGCAACTGACCCTCATGCCGGCTAAATCACTCTCTAAAACTAACCTAACTCAGAAATCAATATTGACATAATGAAAAAGATCTTTCTCTCACTGATGCTCCTTCTCGCAGCCTCAGCATCTGTCTATGCAGCCGACGCCAAGAAGCCGAAGCTGATGGTGTTTCCTTCCGACGATTGGTGTCGCGGTAAGGGCTACGTCCTCCCGGGCACTGACACTCCCGACTATGAGAAGGCGCTTGCCGACTCCGATATGGATGGCGCAATCGCCGTAATGGGCGATTACCTCGCTGAAATGGGTTATCCGATGTTCTCTCTCAAGCAGGAACTCAAGCAGATCCATACCGAAGGTGCCTACAACATGGCTGTCACTTCGAAGAATGACGGCATGGTGCAGGAAAGCGACCGCGACCTCGTAACCCGCAACGTCGGCTGCGACTTTATCGTCGAACTCGGTCTCAACAAGCAGGGCGGAGTCCGCCAGTTTATCGAATTCAAGGCGCAGACTATCGATGCGGCTTCCAATAAGATTCTCCATGGAGATATCGGCACGTCAAGCGCTTCTTCCGCACCGACTCCCATCCTCGTGAAGGAGGTCGTAGGCGGTTTCATCGACAATTTCTGCCAGAAAATCGACCTCGCTTTCTCCGATATCGAAAAGAATGGCCGTGAAGGTTCAATCACTTTCAAGATTGCCGACGATTGCCCGCTACATTTTGAAAACGATGTTGAGGTCGACGGCGAAAGTGGTGAACTTGCCGACTACATCGAGTATTGGATCTCCGAACACGCTGTCGACGGCAATGTCAACCGTAAGCAGAAAAGCCGCGAATCTCTCGTATTCGACCAGGTGCGTTTCCCCCTGTTCGCAGCCGTAGCAGCAGGTGGTTTCGGTTCGAAATCAGGTAAGGTAAAGGCTCAGACAATGGAGTCGTTCATCCGTCCGCTCGAACGCGAGCTCCGCAAGATGGGCATGAATATGACTACCGTCCCCGTCGGTCAGGGTTACACCTACGTAGTAATCGGCGGCAACTGATCCCCTCAATCTTATAGATATGAAAAAGTTATTTCTCAGCCTTCTCCTGTCTGTCATCCTCGGAGCGGGAGTAGCTAAAGCTGACTCGGCTCTCACGTCGCAGGTGATCCTCACTCCCTACGTCGAACACGACGCCTCAACCCCCAAGGCCGATAAGATTCTGCTCGATAAGCTCAACCGTATCGTGACTAAGTATGGCGTAGGATCAAGCAGCGGTCTTCAGAGCCCGTTCATCATCACAGGCCATGCGATTGAACTCAATAAGGAGACTACGGCCACCGTACCTCCACGCACTGCCGTCGATCTCTCGCTCACTCTCTACATCGGTAATGGCGAAGAGGGGATACAATTCTCTACCTGCAATATGAATCTTCGCGGAGTAGGCTCCTCTCTCGACGACGCCTATGCTGCGGCTTTTAAGCGAATCGACATCAATGATCCTCAGCTTACGGCGGCTATCGATGAGGGCCGCGTAAGAATCGCTCAGTATTATGAGCAGCAGGGCCCCGCTCTGATCCGTAAGGCTGAGGCCTTCGCGGCTGCCGGCAATTATGCCGATGCTTATGGAGTCCTCTTGCGTATCCCTCCCGTATGCCCTCAATATGCGCAGGCTCAGAATATGGTGATCGAACTCGTGGGTAAAGAGAGCGATGCCAACAATGGCGACGTGATTGCGAAAGCACGCGCTGCATGGAGCGCAAGTCCCGACGAAAGCGGAGCGGCCAAAGCACAGGCTATTCTTGCCGGAATGAGCAATGCGAGCCCGAAGATGCGCAGTCAGGCAGATGCTCTGATGAAGGAGATGTCTACGCGTCTGCAGAAGGTCGACGACGCCGCGCGTGCAGCCGATGAGCGACGCGACGCCAACGCCCATGCCGAACGTATGGCATATATCAACGGTGCAACGAAAGTGGCCGTGGCTCAGGCAAAGCGTCCCGTATATCACATCCATTGGTGGTAAACCGCCCCGGGTACAATTATAGCCGTGCAATTATAACAGATATCAAATAGGTGGAATTATATCAAGAGGGTATAAGCCTCTTATCGAAGATTATACCCTCTTGATATTTTTATGTCCTTACGAATATTGAATCTGCATAATTGCTCAATAATTCCTGCATATCCCTCTTAGAATTTTTACAACAACCCAAATACATACACACAACATCATGAAAAGAATTTTCAATATCGCGTGTCTGCTCATGCTCCTCGCGATGGCAATCCCGGCGAGAGCGGACAAACCGTTCTACGATTCCAAGAGCTGGGTCGTCAACGTTGCCGGTGATCCCGATTTCTTAAAGAATGTCGGCTTTGAATCTAAAGTGAATGGTATCACTTCTTTCAATGTCCCCTTCTCTATCCACGGTGTTCCTCCGACGAAGGCCGAGTGTGAGCGCCTTGCAGAGGAAATGACTCAGGCCGGAATCGGTAAGAAGTTCATTGACGCTCTCACAGGCCACGGTCATGACGACTCATATCTCAAGAAACTTGCCCTCTGGAATGCCAATCAGAACGATATCGAGTTCGCTGCCGACCATCTTCGTGGTGAGGGTGCCGACGGAATGGAGACCCTTATCGCCGACGACTACGAACCCATCCTTCGTCAGAACTATATCGTACTGACCGACGTCGCTTGCACGACGGATAAGAATGGCAAAAAGACCTGTGTCTATGGCTATGCCATTTTCCAGGTGATGGTCGATAAGGATGAAGCTTTTGATATCGTTATGAATCTTGGCACTGACAAATACGACCAGCTCAACTTCCCGGTTAAATTCCTATATGCAAATAAATGCCTTGGACCGGACACGGCTGAGAAAGATATCGCGAAGCATGTTCCCGGTCTTGCCGTTCGTGGTGTGCTTACCCGTCGTCATCCCGCTCGCATCTCAATCGGTGAAGACAAGGGTATCCATAAGGGCGACCTCGTCAGCATCTACAGCCAGCGTGCCGATAAGAAGGGGAATCTCTATTCTAAGAGAATCAGCCGTGCCCGTGTCTGCGGCGTGTGGGATCATGAGGCTCAGATCAACTTCGAGGCCGGCACACGCGGCAATCGTAAGAACGGAGATATCGTGGTGCGCACTCCTGACAGCCACTTCCGCTGGGGTCTGATGGCTACCTACACTCCTCACGTATGGGGCGGTCAGGTATTGATGGATATGAAGACCGGGTTCACACGTGCAGGTATCATTCATCACATGCTGATGGATCTCGGTTTCAGCATGACGGATCATCCCGACGATAACTTCACTGTAGTAGCGGGCGACAAGGCCGGCCACGAATATAAGGCTCCTATGTTTGCCAACTTCGGTATCGGCTATGGATTGAGCAAGACGTTCGTGGGTTTCTTCGACGTGATGCCTTTCTTCCTCATCCAGTATGAAGCCGGAATGATGTTCGATAATACAACTTTTGACACCGATGATTCCAATTCTAAGTCTATCCTCGGTTCTTCAATCCGCGTTCCTATCGGCGTGCGCTTCAGCTTCAACATCGGCTATCCTCTCCGTCTCGCTCTCGAGGCAGGTTATTCTCCCGCCTTCGGTTTCGGCGACGACCACAAGATCGTGAAGCAGACTTGCGATATCATGGGTGCCAAGCGCAACAGCGTGTTCGTTAATCTCGGTTTAACATTCTAATAGAAATAGAGAATAAAATGAAATTCCTTAAAAATATATTGCGCAACAGCGCTTACGCCGTAATGACCGTCGCTGCAGCTATGTCGGTGGCGAGCTGTTCGAGCGACGAGGATCATCTCCTCGAAAAATACTATGATATCCCGGCTAAGATCGACGTGGAGTTTGGTGAGACGTTCGATGTCTTCCGATTCAAGGGCGACGATGACATGATGGTCATCCCCTCCGCAGTCGGCAACATGACATATAATATCAACGATACGAAGATAGTCTCCTACGATCGTTATGATCAGGTTTTCGAAGCTGTAGGCGTAGGTTCTACCACGATTGATATCTACAATGCCGATGAGGAACTTGTCCGTTCAATCCCCGTGACTGTCACTCTCGACCTCCCGTTCCCTGAAAAGATCGATGTCAAATATGGTGAGTCGTTCAGCGTGTTTGATGATAGCGAGCATGAGGCCCGTCCCGTCATCTCAAAGCTTACATGGAAGATCGAGGATACCTCTATCGTCAAGCAGGATTGGTATTCTTCCCAGGAAAAAGATCTTTTTAATGCCGTAGCTCCGGGGTCAACCGTTATCAACTGCTATATCAACGGAACTTTGCTCCGGTCCATTCCTGTGACAGTAACTCCTCAGGCTGAAGTGACACTGTTATCCGGACAAATCCGCAACATCAGCGATCTCGTGCCTGATGCTTCCGGTTCGTTTAGTTCCGATGATTCCAATGTCGCAAGATATTACAGCGGTCAGATCGTGGCTCTGAAAGCAGGCACTACCCGCATATATAACAATAGCACTCTTATCATGGTCACCGTCACTGCGGGTTCGCTGACTGATCTTTTCCCCTCATTGGCAGCATTGACTTTCAATGCGAATGAGTCGGATGTCGATAAGCTGATGGCAGGATATAATTGTACCTTCTCCGGCGAAAGCGTCTATCCCAATGATGGTCGCACATATTATGTGAAGGAATACAAACCTTTCGGCAATTCTGTGAGCGTGGAATTCTACTTCGAGAAGACGCAGATTTCATGGGTGACTCCGTCGTTCAAGTTTGCAATAGTAATGACCGGTAAGGAATCCGATCAGGTCCTTGCATGGCTCTGCAACAATTTCACCCCCGTCCTTAACTCCTATTCTACCGACATTTTCTCCTACTTCAGATTAGGCGACAGGATGGACTACTACAAGATCTATCCTGAAGACGGCGATTGGAATAAGTTAAAGATCAAGAACTGATCCGTTCAAAATAGCAAGAATTTTTGTTCTTATAAAAGGTAAATAGGCTGTGTCATCGACACAGCCTATTTTTTATCTCCACCCCCCCTGCAAAAAATTCTCAGTCTTTTATTACGCCGACTCCTCGCTGAAGTTTCGACGTACTCCCTGATTTCATCCCGGTAGCATCGATGTTTCCGGCCCCCGTTGAGATCAGCCTCATGTCGGCCGCTTCTCCGGATATCCGGATATTCCCGGCTCCTGTGGAGTTGGCCGTAAGAGTGCTTGTCTCAATCTTATCGATCTCAATATCTCCGGCGCCGCTGAGGAGTATCTCGGTGGAAGGTGCGCTCAGATGGTCAATCTCGATATCTCCGGCGCCCGGCAGCCGTAGGATGGCCACAGATGTCTTGATTGAGGCTACCTCCACATCGCCTGCACCCGTAAGGGTGATGTTGGTCGACGAACCTTCGATATCGGCCACCTCCAATCCGCCTGCGCCCGATAACAGGAGTTCTACCGATGGCGACTGAATAGACGCGATCTGCGCCTTCCCGGCTCCCGTCAGTCGCATCCGGAAGTGCAACGGCGACTGCACGGATTTGGCTGTAAAGTTCCCCGGTCCGGTAAGTGTGAAGTCTTCAAGGGCTGGGGTCGTAACTTTGATCTTGATTTTCGGAGTCCCGTTGGGATAATTCTTGATGCAGGATATCATCACCCCGTTGCCGGAAGTCCTGACAAGGATATTTTCGATTTCCGTTTCCGGTCCTGTCACTATCAGCTCGTTTGCCGTACCCCGTACATATTCTACGTCGGCAAACGTAGTATTGGTGACAGCACTCACCTTCGACTTCAAGGCATAAGTCTTGGAAGCCGTCTTGGAGGTAAACTTCTCCCCGCTCCTATAAGATTCGACAGAGACTTTCTTGGCATCAATAGCCGAAGAGCACCCGGCCAAAGCCAGACTGCCGGCCAAAGTCAGACTGCCGATCAAAGACAGATACACGATTTTTTTCATAATTACGATATATTAAATTTGATTGTATTCACAATGACATCAACCATGGAAGCTAATTATCCGATTTTGTCTTCCGTCCATCCTTCCAGTCAATAACCACAATATCCGCGTATTCCCTCATCCTGCTGTTCCAAATAATCATCTGAGTGACCTCTCCGGCCTTGTTGTATTTCTGATATACGCAATATTCCCCAAAACTATCTATCTTTTTGATTATCAGCTCAAGCTCGGGATGCTTCTTTAAATATTCATTTAGTATGTTCCTCGCTCTATTCGTCGCGTCAATGAAATAACATTCATAAGAATAGAGCGACGTAAATCCGTCACTGAGAATGAAATCCGTCAGGTCGGTATTGTCAAGATGTTTCATTGCCTTGTCGGCTATCCTGCCGGAAAGATACTTGCTGTTGACCCCCGGCGTACCGGCAAGTTCGCTGAGTATATCTTCCGCCCGGACCTGTAGGAAACTTCCTGCGACCGCCACGATAGTCAGCAGAGTTGCAAGCAGATGCTCTCGTAAGTTGTTTTTTAGTCTATTTATCATAGTTTTCGTTTGATTATTCGTCATAGGTTGGTCTCCTCAATCTGATATCTTGAGTTGATTTCAGATAGTCTCATCATCTCCGGTTCAAGATTGTTTTGCATTCGCATAATCAGGGTTGCCATAATCGCTTCCGCCTCCCCCTCGTCTGTCACAATCTGATATCCGTCGGCTTGAAGTTTCATCTCTTCTTCCGTCGTCCGGTTTGAAGCAGTATCTTCCCGATGACCGCTGCAATGGTGGGTCGTAGCTGCTGCCATTCTCTTCGCGACTAAAGTTCTCACCGGAGTCTTTTGTCCGGTTGTGGAATTATTCTCGGGCCTCGGTGCATCCTCGGCAATCTGTATTTTCTCGTAAGGAGGATTCTCCTCAGTAGGATGATTGTCTGCCTCTGCTTTAGAATCCCTCGCCATGGCAGCCGAATATTTGGATGCCTCCTCTTTCGGGTTGTCGTAAGCAATATGAAATATTCCAATAGTCAGGGCAATTATTATAGCGCAGGCTGCCCCCAAACGGAATATATTGACGGCCCGTAATCTCCTGATCCGGTCCGATGCACCCGTTCGTGCAATTTCCTCTTCTAAAGCCGCATTTATCCGATTGGCATACTCTTCAGGAATTTCCGGAAACAGGTTATCCTCTTCCGCCAAAAAATCTTCTGTCAGGACATCCTCAAAAGTTTCTCTCCCGAGTGAGGTCATGGAAAGAAATAGCTCAGCATCCCGACGCATATCTTCCGGAAGTTGAAGCGTATCCCCGCATTCTTCCAACAGAGTATAAAGGTAAGCCTCATCTTCCGAAGAGATCAGACCCTCCATCCAATTCCGAAGCAACCGTCGGATCTCCGTCAGTTCCGTCTTACTTTTATATGGCATATTATAATTCATAACTAATGATCAAAATTCAATTATCTTATTGAGTAGAGGTCAGTCTATCCTGTTAAGCAGATCGCGGAGTCGTTTCCTGCCACGCGATAGGAGTTGGCGCACATTCCCCGGACTTAATCCGGTTGCCTTAGCGATTTCAGCCGTATCAAGATGATACATACTGCTAAGGATTAAGACCCTTTGTTGAGAGGAGGGGAGAGTCTCGATCAACCGTTGGATATGTCGGACGGAATCCGATTGTTCGGCATCCTCAAAAGAAAGATTGTCAGAAATTTCGGCCAACTCATCCGCAGAAGTCATAGGAAAGATACGCCTCTTTTTAGAAACGCACTCATTCCGAAGCGCCGTCAGGCAATAAGCCCTCAGAGCTTCCTGCTGATCCGGCAGCCCAAGTCGGTTACGCCAAAGTCGCAACAGAGTCTCCTGCACGGCATCAGCCGCATCCTCCGGGCAAAGACCCAATCGGAGCGCCAACCCATACATCAACCGCTGCATCGGCATAACCCATCTACGAAAATCCTTCTCTTCCACAATCAGCCTCAAAAGTTAAACATCCCCCCGATCCTACCATTCCCCAATAAATAGACGCAAAACCATACCCGAATGTGACACAAAAAGCAAAAAAAATTATCCCCAATCCGTGCCCCCTGCAATGGGGGCTTGCCCCGATCCGCATCCGCATCAGAAAAATTTAAACCGAATCCCCAAAAATCAGCCCGGCCCTCCCCCAAGAAAAGCATAGTTCAGTGAAGCGCCTAACAGGCGCGGCCAAAAAAATCCCCCGAGCCAAAGATCCACAAATATACCCTGCGAAAGCCCCTTTTTTGATGAGCAAGTTTTAAGCCGGCAATAAAAAAATCAACATAATGGAAAATAATCATCATTTTCCCGCCAACTAATATTAACTTTGCAGCACAAATCAAAAACCAAAACAAAAATTATGAAAAATTTAACAATCCCCACCTCCCAATTTCCAACCTCCCGTACTTGCAAAATCAACCAAAAATATATAACTTCGCGTAGCATTATATCAATACCTTTTTTGAAATGAATATTGCATCCACATGCCATAGTGACATAATGCACCGCGAGTCGGAAATATCTTAACCTTTACGGCATTGTTGCCGAACTATAAAAATGGATTGGAAAGAACGTGCATTAGCACTCCTTAAAGATAGCTTAGAACCAGTTCCTTCTGAGCTTAACGAAATTGACTGGAAAAGCGGTTTGTCTGATAAATCTGACAGACTCGCTCAACATATATCTGCATTTGCCAACCATTTGTACGGCGGAATACTTGTATATGGTGTGAACGATGACGGCTCTTTGTTTTCTTTAGGGAAAGAGCAGATTGAAGATATAGTGAAAAAACTTGGAAACATTGCTCATAACAATCTGTCCAACCATATTCAGATAGAACACACGGTACAGGAATATAATGGAGAGAATCTGCTATTTATCTTTATCCCGGAGGAACAAGGGAAACCCGTGCACCTTCGCGGCAAGGATATTTATGCTTCATATTATCGTTCGGGTGGTCAGACTTTGAAAATGTCGGCTAAACAAGTACAAATGTTGATTGCCAAGTCTATGGGTATATCTTTTGAAGAAAATACTGCTCTTGATAATCTTTCGCAAGAACAGGTCTTATCTCTTTTGGATTATCAAGCCTTATACCAAATCTTAGATAAGAGTGTTCCTAAATCCACAGATACCATTCTTGCCAAACTTTCTAATATGGGGTATTGCTATGAGAAGAATGGATCGTGGACTATAACTAATTTGGGTGCTATTCTTTTCGCACGCTCTCTTTCAAGTTTCCCCTCCTTAAGCGGACGTGAAGTGGTGGTGCGTAAATATGCCGGACCTAACAATCGCCAACTTCAACACGAACAACGCGGAGGGCTTGGCTATGCCGTAGGGTTTGAAGGCTTGATTGATTATATTATGATGAATACCGGTAATGAGGTGATTGATGTTTCTCGAAATATCAAGCCAACTTATCCGAGAGTGGCTATTCGTGAGTTTGTTGCCAATGCTCTTATACATCAGGATTTCGCGATTGATGGTTCTCCTATCACTATTGAGATTTTTAGCAACCGACTTGTTATTACGAATCCTGGTGCACCGCTCAATAATATAAATCGACTTCTTGACTTGCCCCCTCGCTCTCGTAACGAAAGACTTGCTCAGTCAATGCTTCTTCTCAATATTTGTGAGCGCAGAGGTAGTGGTGTCGATCGTGCGATTGAAGCTGTTGAGAAGATGTTTTTGCCGCCTGTAAAGTTCCAAATGCTTGACGATTATACGAAGGTAACTCTTTTTCCTCAGAAGTCTTTATCTGAAATGACGAAGCGCGAAAAAATTATGGCTTGTTACCAACATGCTTGCCTCATGTTTGAGGATAATGTTGCTATTAATAACCAGTCAATACGCGAACGATTCGGACTTAATAAAAATCAGTCTTACGTTGCATCAAGAATACTCGCGGATGCTGTGGAAGATAAACTTATTAAGCCGGTCGACGAAGAAAGTGTGTCAAAAAAATTCTCAACTTACGTTCCGTTCTATGCGTAGTTTTATTTGCAATCATAATCACTTCTATGTATAAACCGTTGAAAATCAAATATTTTTTATTTGCACAGAAAATCACAGTTGCATTACACACTATTTGACCATCCATGATTCAATTCAATAATCAACCAAAAATATATAACTTCGCGTAGCGTTATATCAATGCGACATCTGTCCTTAATGCGATATCTGTCCTCTTATATATAGGTATATAGGGACTCAACTCCCACAACAACTACTCTTCAATTTTGACCAACTCTTCATATCCCGTGGCCCGTATCTCCCGCTTCCTTTCCCGATGGGGCGCAATCCTGCTGTTGCTCCCCCTCCTCATCGCCGGCGGTTGCAAATCGAGCCGAATAAAATTCCCCGACCACGGCACCTCCGGTCCGACCTTCGAGGTTAATATCAACGACGAAAACCTCTCAGATTCCCGTCGTCGCATCCTTCGCGAATGTCACGACTGGCTCGGAACCCCCTATCAATACGCCGGCTACGAAAAAGGTGTCGGTGCCGATTGCAGCGGAATGGTACTGAGCGTCTATCTCGACGCCACGGGTATCAAACTACCCCGCAATTCTGCCAAACAGGCAGAGTTCTGCAAACATATCAAAAAGAGCGCCGTCAAACCCGGCGACCTCGTATTCTTTGCCACAGGCAGCGACCCCGACCGGATTTCCCACGTCGGTATCATGATCGACAACGTCAGATTCATCCATTCATCCTCCTCTAAAGGTGTCTGCATCTCCGACGTTACAACCCCATACTATACCCGCACCTTCAAAATGTACGGCCGAGTACCGGGGTTATGAGATGTTTGAATTTAAATGATTTCAGAATCTATCCAAATTTAATTTCAAACACTCTCTAAAATAGACAACAAATCCTCAACTTCAACTCAACGATGGTTCATCTTCACGTTCACTCACAATATAGCCTCCTCGACGGTAAAGCCGCTATCTCGGATCTCGTCGATAAGGCAATCGCCGACGGTATGCCGGGTATTGCCCTCACCGACCATGGCAATATGTTCGGAATCAAGGAGTTCTTCAATTATGTCAACAAGAAGAACTCCGGTAAGGCCGACGATGAGAAGTTCAAACCGATTCTCGGTTGCGAAATGTACGTCGCCGCCGACCGCCTGCAGAAGAAGTCGACAAAGGCCGACCGCTCCGGCGACCACCTCATCGTCCTCGCCAAGAATCTGAAAGGCTACCACAATCTTATCAAACTCGTCAGTAAGGCTTGGACTGATGGCTATTACTACAATCCACGCACTGATCGCCACGAACTTAAAGAACATGCCGAGGGCCTAATAATATGTTCGGCTTGTCTCGGCGGTGAAGTTCCTCAGCTGATTATGCAGGGGGATATCAAGGGTGCCGAGGAGAGGGTTGATTGGTATAAGTCGGTTTTCGGAGATGATTACTATCTCGAACTCCAACGCCATCAGACCTTCAAGGAGAACGCCAACACCGAGGTCTATGAAGAGCAGAAGAAGGTAAATCTCGAACTCGTAAGGATTGCACGCGAGAAGGGTATAGGTCTTGTAGCCACCAATGACGTCCACTTCGTCAATGAAGATGATGCCGAAGCCCACGACCGACTGATCTGTATCTCTACCGGTAAGAAGTTTACCGAACCGCGAATGCACTATACGAAACAGGAATGGCTTAAGACTACTGCCGAGATGAAGGCGATCTTCGCTGATATCCCGGAAGCGATCTCCAATACGGATGAGATCCTTAAGAAGGTGGAGTTCTATAGCATCGACCATGCCCCGATCATGCCTAACTTCGAGATTCCGG
Organism: Bacteroides sp.; assembly: GCA_014801585.1. Lineage (GTDB taxonomy): Bacteria > Bacteroidota > Bacteroidia > Bacteroidales > Muribaculaceae > Lepagella. Next base: position 18,611 of record JAAVDX010000032.1, on the reverse strand, counting down.
CCGATTTCGGCACGGAGGAGGAGTATCGCAGCCGAATCACTGAAGCGGAACTTTACGATGAGTTTACACAGGATGAGAATGGCAACGTCGTGCTCTCCCGAGAGGAGGGCGACAAGAAAATCGCCCGGCTCGGTGGCTACGATAAACTCTATCGGATAAAGTTTGAAGCCGACTATCTTGAGAAACTTACGATGGAGGGGGCGAAGGAGCGTTACGGCGATCCTCTCCCGGATGACGTGCAGGACCGACTGCGTTTCGAACTTTACATCATGAAGACGATGGGCTTCCCGGGCTATTTCCTCATCGTGCAGGATTTCATCAATACCGGTCGGCGCAAACTCGGTGTGAGTATCGGTCCCGGTCGTGGTTCGGCTGCCGGTTCGGCCGCTGCATATTGCCTCGGCATCACTCAGATCGACCCGATCAAGTACGATCTGCTTTTTGAGAGATTCCTTAACCCCGACCGTATCTCGCTCCCTGATATCGATGTCGATTTCGACGATGACGGCCGATATGAGGTATTGAAGTATGTGACGGAGAAATATGGTGCGGAAAAGGTGGCGCATATCATCACCTATCAGACTATGGCCACTAAGTCCGCAATCAAGGATGTGGCGCGCGTGATGGATATGACTCCGCAGGAGTCGAATAAATTGGCTAAATTGGTGGTCGATCGTCTCCCCGAGGTCAATGGTAAGTCTCCGAAGATTAATTTCGCTAACCTTACGAAGTATTCTAAGGAGTTTGCGGGGGCCGTCAATAGTCCCGACCCGCGCATTAGTGAGGTTATGAAGTATGCCGGCCAGCTGGAGGGCAATGTCCGCGGTAAGGGTATTCATGCCTGCGGTGTGATTATCGGCCGTGATGATATTACGGATTGGGTACCCGTATCTACTGCTTCCGACGGCGATGAGGAACTTATCGTGACTCAGTATGAAGGCAGTGTAATCGAGGAGACCGGTATGATCAAGATGGACTTCCTCGGGCTGAAGACCCTCTCTATTATTAAGGAGGCAATCGCAAATATCAAGGATGCTCGCGGCATCGACGTCGATATTGAGAAGATTCCTCTTGATGACGAACTGACTTTCAAACTCTATTGCGACGGCCGGACCACCTCGACTTTCCAGTTTGAGTCGCCGGGAATGCAGAAGTCGCTGCGAGAACTGCAACCCTCGAAGTTTGAGGATCTTATCGCGATGAATGCCTTGTATCGCCCGGGCCCGATGGATTACATACCTTCGTTTATTGCGCGTAAGCATGGCCGCGAACCGATAGCTTACGATATCCCCATCATGAAGCAGTATCTGGAGGAGACCTATGGTATCACCGTCTATCAGGAACAGGTCATGCTCCTGTCGCGTCTGCTTGCCAATTTCACCCGTGGCGAGTCCGATATGCTCCGTAAGGCGATGGGTAAGAAGCAGATCGATAAGATGGCCAAGCTGAAGGTGAAGTTTATGGAGCAGGGGCAGGCCAACGGCCACAAGGCTGAAGTGCTTGAGAAGATATGGGCCGACTGGGAGAAGTTTGCCTCGTATGCTTTCAATAAGAGTCATGCTACGTGCTATTCCTGGGTGGCCTATCAGACGGCTTATCTTAAGGCCCATTATCCGGCTGAGTATATGGCCGGCGTCCTGAGCCGAAATCTGTCGGCGGCTGATAAACTCAGCAAAATCATGGATGAGTGTAAGCGCATGGGAATCGTTGTGAAGGGACCCGATATCAATGAATCTGTCCATAAGTTCAGTGTTACGAAGAAGGGGGAGATCCGTTTCGGTCTCTCGGGTATCAAGTCGGTGGGCGATTCGGCCGTCAATGCAATCGTGAAGGAGCGAAAGGAGAATGGTCCGTTCACGGATATCTACGATTTTGTGGAGCGCGTAAATCTTTCGGCCTGCAATCGTGGCTCGATAGAGGCTCTGGCTCTGGCCGGCGCGTTCGATAGTTTCGGTATTCCGCGTGAGATGCTCGTCGCGCCCGTCTTTGACTCCACTTATGCCGATCAACTTGTGAAGTATGGTCAGAATGTGCAGAATGATGCCAATTCTCTACAGTCTTCTCTCTTTGCCGATCTCGAACCGATCGAGACTAACCGGCCTCCGTTCCCGGAGTTCGAACCCTGGAATCGTCTTAAACTCCTTGAAGCTGAGAAGAATCTCGTGACGATGTATCTTTCGGCTCATCCGCTCGATCCATATTATATGGAATTGACTTATGGCTGCAACACTCGCTGCGAGGAGTTTGAAATGAAGCAGGAGGATGGGGCGATGCTCACTTTCGGTGGGATGGTCGTGGCGCTCGATGAAAAGATGGGTAAGCGTGGCCCGTTCGGTATCCTTACTCTCGAGGATTTCAACGGTAAAGCGCAGATCCGCCTTTTCGGCAGGACGTATGAGATGGCGAAGACCAAACTGATAGTCGGCGATGCCGTATATATTAAGGTGAATTGCAGGGCAAGTTCCTACAATCCTAATTATATCGACACGAGTTTCGACGAGATCACTCCGCTTGAAAGCAAGAAGGGTAAACTCGCCAATGCCGTCCGCATCACTCTCGACCGCCACTTCAATAATCAGGAGTTTCTCAACGCTCTGAAGAATTTCGAATCGAAGAGCGACGACGACCGTAAGGGCGATTTCTATATGCGATTGCTCGATATGGAAAGGAAGCAGTTTCTTACGATCCATTCCCGAAAGAAATATCGTCTCGATAAGGAGTTTATGATGTTTCTTGAGGAGTGGGGTGTCGATAATACCCTGACTACTCTCTGATTTATCTGTTAATGTGTTTATAATCAGACATATGTAATGATGTGCAACCCTTTCGGAGATATAATTGTTAATTACATACATACCAAAATCGATGGCGCGAAATTTGCGGGAATGGAAACTTTTCGTTAATTTTGAACCAAACAATTAAATCTAATCTGAAATGGCATTACAATTCACTGATCAGACGGCCCGTGAGGCCATCGAATCCGGCAAGCCGGTAGTTGTAGATTTCTGGGCTACTTGGTGCGGTCCCTGCATCAAACTCGGTCCGGTAGTAGAAGAACTTGCTGAAAAGTATCCCGACGTTGTTGTTGGTAAACTCAATATCGACGACAACGACGAAATCGCTTCCGAGAATCGCGTGCGCAATATCCCCACTGTCCTCTTCTTCAAGGATGGCGAACTTAAGGATCGCAGCGTTGGTCTCGTGAAGCTTGCTGATCTCGAAGCAAAACTTCAGCCGCTGCTCTAATCCTCCCGGGGTTTTGACAGCGTGACAACCGATAAGGAATCCGACAACTTATAAATATTTTGTCGGATTCCTCTTTTTTTTGTCGGTATGAGATTTTTTTGTTACCTTTGCGGTAGGGTAGGGGCTGATTGTTTCCCGACAATTCCCCGATCCTTGCGGTGACACGCAAAAGTCTTATTTACATTTATATCTAACTTAAATTATAGAATCTGCATCGTTCTCTCCTACACCGCCCCGTAGAGGCATTATTAATAATTCGCAACTAAACCATATCATCATATTTTCCAGCCATGAAGGACAACAACAGAATTCTTCTTTCGGCCGAATGGCCTGAAATGCCCGAATTCAAAGAGGGTATCCGTCGCGCCCCTGATCGCGGATACACTCTCACTCCCGAAAAAACCAAGACCGCTCTGAAGAATGCGCTTCGCTATCTTCCCCCGGAACTCCACGCTAAAGCAGCTCCGGAGTTTATGGAGGAATTGCGCACCCGCGGCCGTATCTATGCTTATCGCTGGCGCCCCGCCGGCGACCTTAAGGCAAAACCCATTGATGAATACAAGGGTAAGTGTCTCGAAGGTAAAGCGTTTCAGGTGATGATCGATAATAACCTCTGTTTCGATATCGCCCTCTATCCCTACGAACTCGTCACTTATGGCGAGACCGGTCAGGTCTGCCAGAATTGGCTGCAGTATAACCTCATTAAGAAATATCTTGAGGAGCTGACCGAGAATCAGACTCTCGTCATCGAGTCGGGTCACCCTCTCGGTCTCTTCCCTTCGCGTCCGGATGCACCCCGCGTAATCATCACCAATGCAATGATGGTCGGTATGTTCGACAATCTTCACGATTGGCACGAGGCCATGCAGATGGGTGTGGCCAACTATGGCCAGATGACCGCCGGCGGCTGGATGTATATCGGTCCGCAAGGTATCGTCCACGGCACTTTCAATACTATCCTCAACGCCGGACGCATGAAACTCGGTGTGCCTCAGGATGGCGATCTCGCCGGTCATCTCTTCGTCTCTTCCGGTCTGGGAGGTATGAGTGGTGCTCAACCTAAGGCTGCCCTTATCGCCGGAGCCGCTTCTATTATTGCTGAAGTGGATCTCTCCCGAATCGAAACCCGTAAGAATCAGGGTTGGGTTGAGGTCGTCACTGATTCTATACCGGAGGCTTTCCGCCTTGCCGAGGAGGCTATGGCCGAAAAACGCCCCATCTCTATCGCTTATCATGGCAACGTGGTCGATCTGCTCGAATATGCAGTCCAACACGATAAGAAGATCGAACTCCTCAGCGACCAGACTTCATGTCATGCCGTCTATGAAGGTGGTTATTGTCCGGCCGGTATGACTTTCGAGGAGCGCACCCGCCTGCTGCATGAAGATCCGGAGAAGTTCCGCAGTGAAATTGATGCTACTCTCCGCCGCCATTATGATGCTATCAAGGCTCTCGTGGCTAAAGGCACGTATTTCTTCGATTATGGCAACTCGTTCATGAAGGCTATCTATGATGCCGGCGTTAAGGAGATTTCCAAGAATGGTATCGATGAAAAGGATGGCTTCATCTGGCCTTCTTACGTTGAGGATATCATGGGCCCCATGCTCTTCGACTTCGGTTATGGTCCCTTCCGCTGGGTTTGTCTCAGCGGCAAGCATGAGGATCTCGTAAAGACCGACAAGGCGGCTATGGAATGTATCGATCCCAACCGTCGCGGACAGGATCGTGATAACTATAATTGGATTCGCGATGCTGAAAAGAATGCGCTCGTTGTCGGCACTCAGGCTCGTATCCTCTATCAGGATGCTATGGGCCGACTGAAAATCGCTCTCAAATTCAACGATATGGTAAGAAAAGGGGAGGTCGGACCCATCATGCTTGGCCGCGACCATCACGACGTAAGCGGCACTGACTCCCCCTTCCGCGAAACTTCCAATATCAAGGATGGTTCGAACGTTATGGCCGATATGGCTATCCAGTGCTTCGCAGGCAATTGCGCACGCGGCATGAGTCTCGTTGCTCTCCACAATGGTGGCGGCGTAGGTATCGGCAAGTCGATCAATGGCGGTTTCGGAATGGTCTGCGACGGCAGCGATCGTGTCGATGAAATCCTTACAAAGGCTATGCTCTGGGATGTCATGGGTGGCGTCGCTCGCCGCTCTTGGGCTCGTAATGAGAATGCACTCTCCACAGTGAAGGAATGGAATGACACACAAGCCGAAAATGGCTTCATGATCACCGAACCCTTCATCGCCGACGAAGCCCTCGTAGAATCCATCGTAGCCGAAGCTGCAAAGAAATAAGTAGTTCTTGAACGTAAGAAATACTTTAATGAAAGAGAATAGAATAATTAAGAACGTGAAGATCGCTACTCCCTTAGGGCATACAGCCCTTAAGGGGGAGGCGATGGGGAAGATTCATCTCGTCGATGATGCCATTATAGTAATCGTCGACGGTGTGATCGAGTATGCCGGACCGGAAAAAGATTGTCCGGCTGAATTGCTCGCTCTCCACGCGTATGAATATACCGATGCCGGAGGGCGGCTGGCCGTGCCCGGTTTTGTCGACAGCCATACCCATCTTATCTTCGGTGGCTTTCGCCCCGATGAGTTCTCATGGCGACTGAAGGGTGATTCCTATATGTCGATTATGGAACGTGGCGGCGGTATTCAATCCACTGTCAATGCTACCCGCTCTGCCTCCCCGGAGGAGATCTCGGAGAAGACTGCGTGGCTCGTTGGCCGTATGGTGGAGATGGGCGTGACTACTGTCGAGGCTAAGAGCGGATACGGATTGGATCTCCCTACCGAGAAGATGCAGCTCGAAGCTATCCGTGATCTGCAGGAGCGTCCTGACTCCCCGCTGAATGTAGTCCCTACTTTCCTGGGTGCCCATGCTGTCCCTACGGAATTTAAGGGCCGCACTGCGGAGTATGTTGATCATATCATCTCCGATATGTTGCCCGCTCTTAAGGGGCTTGCAAAGTTTTGCGACGTTTTCTGCGAGAAGAATGTCTTTGAACTCGAAGATTCACGTCGCCTCCTTTTGGCCGCACGTGAGATGGGTTACGAACTGAAACTTCATGCCGATGAGATCGTCACGCTCGGTGGCGGCGAACTGGCTGCTGAACTGAATGCTGTCTCCGCCGACCATCTCCTTCACGTCAGCGATGAGGGTATCCGCCGAATGGCTGAGGAAGGGGTTGTGGCAACTCTGCTCCCTCTCACTGCATTTGCTCTGAAGGAACCTTTCGCACCCGCAAGAAAATTCATAGAAGCCGGTGCCGCAGTAGCGCTCGCTACCGATCTGAATCCCGGTTCTTGCTTCTCGGGTTCGATCCCGCTGACTATCGCTCTCGCCTGCATCCACATGAATATGTCGATCGAGGAGACTCTTACAGCGCTCACCCTCAATGGCGCGGCAGCCGTAGGTATGGCTGATAAAGTTGGATCGATCGAAAAAGGGAAGCAGGCCGATATCGCTATTCTCGAATTCGATAATCTCAACTATCTCCCTTATTACGTCGGGATGAATTGCGTCCGTACTACTATCCATAATGGTCGCATCGTTGCCGATAACCAACCTAAAATCTAATCTTAAATCAAGAATCTATCATGCGTTTGGAAACTTATGCTATAGGTAGCTCTCCGCTGACCTATGATCTTATAGAAAAAATCCTTAAGGATGGTACGAAGCTGACTCTCTCTGATGATGCTCTCGTTAAAATCCAACATTGCCGCGACTTCCTCGATAAGAAGACCGACAATAATACTGTGCCTATCTATGGCGTGACTACCGGTTTCGGTTCGCTCTGCAATAAGCATATCTCGCAGGAGGATCTTACGACTCTCCAGGAGAATCTCGTTAAGAGCCATTCTTGCTCTGTCGGTACTCCCGTAGCACCGGAAGTCGTAAAACTCATGCTCCTTCTTAAGGCTCATGCTTTGTCAATGGGCTTCAGTGGCGTGCAGGTGGAGACTGTGCAGCGTATTCTGGATTTCTATAATAATGATATCCTCCCGGTGGTCTACGACCGCGGTTCGCTCGGCGCCAGCGGCGACCTCGCTCCCCTCGCTAATCTCTTCCTCCCGCTCATCGGTGAGGGTGAAGTGATGTTCCAGGGTAAGCGTCGCTCGGGTCAGGAAGCTCTCAATATATTCGGCTGGAATCCTATCAAACTTAAATCTAAGGAGGGTCTGGCTCTGTTGAACGGCACGCAGTTCATGTCGGCCAATGGTATCAAGGCTCTTATCGATGGCTGGCATCTCGTGAATTGTTTCGACCTCTTCGGCGCTATGTCGCTCGAAGCTTTCGACGGCCGTATCGAACCCTTCTGGGACTGCATTCAGCAGGTGCGCCCTCACCCCGGCCAGATTCAGACCGGCAAGGTGTTCCGTTCGCTTCTCGAAGGCTCTGAAATTATTAAGAGAGAGAAGGAACACGTGCAGGATCCTTATTCCTTCCGTTGCATCCCGCAGGTTCACGGTGCCGTTAAGGATGCCATGAATCATGTCACTGATGTCCTGCATATCGAAATCAACTCCGTTACTGACAACCCCACTGTCTTCCCCGATGATGATATGGTCGTTTCCGGCGGTAATTTCCATGGTGAACCTCTCGCTCTCGCTTTCGATTATATGGGTGTCGCTCTCCACGAACTCGGCAATATCTCCGAACGTCGTACGGCTCAGCTTATCCTCGGGCTGCGCGGTCTGCCGGAATTCCTCGTGGCTAAACCCGGTCTTAACTCGGGCTTCATGATTCCGCAGTATGCCGCTGCTTCGATGGTGAGCCAGAATAAGATGTATGCCTGGCCCGCAAGCTGCGACTCTATCGTCAGCTCCAATGGTCAGGAGGACCTCGTGTCGATGGGTGCAAACTCGGCTACCAAGCTCCATAAGATTATCGATAATCTCAAATATATTGCCGCTATCGAACTCATGAATGCGGCTCAGGGAATCGACTTCCGTCGTCCGCTTAAGTCTTCCCCTTATATCGAGACTGTCATGAAGAGTTTCCGTGAGAATGTCCCCTTCGTTGAGGAGGATGTCGTTATGGAAGACTATATCAAGAAGACTATGCAATTCCTCGATAACTTCGACATTGTAATCGAGGCGTAATCTAAATTGAAGTTGTTTAAACTTCTTTATGAAGAAGTTTAAACAACTTCAAAGTCTACAGGCAAAAAATAATCATTTATTTAACTTAATAACTTTGCTTATGAAACAAGTTATTCTCGCGATGATGGCTGCTATGGCCGTTTCTCCCGCTCTCGCATGGGAGAATGAAGGCACTGCTCAGCTTTCTTTTCTCAGCCCTGCCACGGGCGATTTGAATCTCAGCACACAGGTCGGTGGATTCAAGAGTATGCTTATTAATTTCGGCACCGGTACTAATGTCAACCGTTCTGCCGATCTCTTCATCACTGTGAAACGCGACGATGAAGTAATCAGCAACGTCCCGGCTTCCAATACCGCTCAGGTGAAGTTCGATAGTTTCATGGATAAGGTATGGCAGATCGTGTTCTTCCCCGACTACAATCCCATGTCTTATGCCGGAGGCCACTATGAAGTGACTATCCCTGCAGGTTATTTCCTCATCGGTGAGGAACAGACCCCTAATGAAAAGGTGGTGCTCAACTATGACATGAAGGTGACTGTTGATCCTATCAGCATCTATCCCCCCGAGTCTACCACTATGGCTGCGCTCAATGACTTTACCGTCACTTTCGGAAATGCCGCAAGCATCCGCCTCAACGAGAATCTCGAACATTATCCTGAAATAGTGGATATGTTCGGCGGTTCGGATGAGGAAGGTGACGATGCCGGCGTTTACGCTGTGGAGATTTCTACCGAAGGTAATGTCGCCAATTTCCATCTTGCTAACCCCATCACTAAGGGTAGCACCTACAATTTCGGCATACCCTCCGGAACATTCACCCTCATTGATGCCGATGGCAATGAGACTCTGAGCCCCGATCTTCTCTATCAGTATGCAATTCCCAAGACCGGTATGGGTAAGCCTGAGATCTCTATGGCTCCAGTCGTTCTCGATATCCCCGGGGTAATCGAACTGACTCTTCACGATGGTGAGGAACTCTCGTTCCCCAACGATATGGCTCAGAATAAACTCTATGCCATAAATGAGGATGGTACTCTCGGTAATATGGTGGCTTCCTATCGCGCCGCTGCCAAGAATTCGTCTTACTACAAGGATGCTAATGGCAATCCTATTGCCGGAAGCGCCAATAAGATATTCCTTATCAACGAACTCGGTGCGGCTACCCGCATGTGTCCTACTCCCGGTCAGTATCAGCTTGTGACTGCTAAAGCTCTCTACAATGTTAATATCAACGGCCAGCTCCAGCTTATCGATTCCTTCACTTATAATTTCGAAGTAATCGACGGCGATCTGTTCGATATGGAGTTCACTCCCGCAAAGGGCGATAAGGTAAGTAAGATTGAGGAGATCAAAGTGAAATTCCCCTATGCCGATGAGATCAAGGTGGAGTGGGGTGCAGCTACTTTCCGCAGCTCTACTACCAACTATCTCTTCTATCCGCAGGGCAATATCGTGGATAACACTGTTGTCTTCAAACCCTCTATCCCTGTGACAATGTATGGTAATTATCGCTTCCTCTCCGATATGAAGTCGGTTAATGTCGACGGCGATTATGTAGGTATCATGGTCGACTATGTTGTAGGCGATACTTCCGGTGTTGATTGCGTGGCACAGCCCATCGTTCTCCCTGCCAACTTCGACATCTACAATGCTCAGGGCATGATCATCAAGCGCAACGCCACAATCGAAGAGCTCAACGCCCTCCCCGCAGGCATCTACATCGCCGGTGGTCAGAAAATCCTCAACCGCTAACCATCAGCAATATATCAGCTAATCATCTGTTAATCAATAGATAATACAGTCTAACAGCTAATTATCTGCTAATCAGCTGTTAATTATCTGGTAATCAATAGATAACATAGCGATATATTCCCAAAACAAAATAAGAGGTGTGATTCCCAAGAGGAGTCACACCTCTTATTCACTTTAACATATTATCCTCTATAACATAACCTATACGGCTCACCTATTACTTAATACTTATTACCTATTACTTGGCGCATCGCGCCTATTACTTATTACTTAATACTTATTACTTTTTAACTATTTATTTTTACTTTTACAAGTGCGCACTTGTAAAAGTAAAAATAAATAGTTAAATTTGTGTCATATTTCACGTTTTGAAATATTATTTCAACAAACTTTACATAAATTGCTTAACACATGAAAAAACAACTCGTATGCATGTCGCTTGCGGTGGCTGCAATGTCGCTGACTCAATCGGCATTCGCACAGGCTGTAAACCTGCTCGCCGAGAAGCCTATCTACACTCTCGGCGCTCCGAAGACTTGGACCGGCACCGACGGTGAGCGCACCTTTGACGCAGCCACCCTCAATGACATCGTTGCCGTCCCGACCAACACTAAGAACATATTCCTATTCTATGAAGGAGGAGGTTTCAACACTCCCGAAAATCAGGAAATCGGTATTCAGGGTTTCTACGTTGATATGCTGGCTGAGCAGGAGGTCGCTCAGGTCGTATCTACCTGGGAGGGTGCCGCAGCAAGCGCTTATGTCATGTATCTCACTAATGACGTTCCCACCCTTGACATCCTCAATACCCAACCCACTTATTCCGCTGAGAAACTCGGTCAGTATCAGGAGAACAAGGCTATTCTTCCCGAAGGAAGCAAGGGTCGTTATCTCGTATTCCAACCTACTGATGCCACCAACTATGGATGGGGTGTGAAGATCCGTTCCATGAGTGCTTTTGCCCCCTATGTGGCTGAACTCGCTTCTTTCTCAGCTACTCCCTCGATTGTAGCTCTCAATTCGCCCGTAGCGCTAAATATGGTGTTCTCCGATCAGACCGGCGAACCTATCGATCCGAGCAAGGTGACTCTCTCAGTGTCGGATAATGCTACTCTCGTCGACGGTGTTCTCACAATCACTGAAGGCAACGAAGCCACAATCACGGCCAAGATGGGTGATAAGGAACTCTCCTGCACCGTAGCGGTGGTTTCTGAAGCTCCCGGTGTCCCCGGTAATTATAAAACTCCTATCTTCCTTTCCAATGATGAGCAGCTTGACAGCACTGTTGATCTGATGCTGGGCTACAACGGCGGTGCTACTCGTCTGGAGGATGTCGTGTTTGCCAACGGTGAAATTGCTATGGCTTTCACAGCTACCCGCTGCGTATTCTTCGGTAATAAGTCGACTCTCGGCGCTTGGAATACTAAGATTGCACCTGCTGAAGACGGATATCGTATGCTCCATCTCCAGGTATATCCCTCTAAGGATGTCAACGCCAACATCTGCCTTGAAGGCGCAGGCGACCGCGTTAACAATTATTTCTCTCTGACCGCCGGCAAATGGAACGATATGGACCTCAATATCGCTTCTATCGAGAATATCAACAACTATTCGCTTCGTTTCAATGAAGCGGATATGTGCGATGTCCTCGTCAGCAATATCTATTTTACGGCGTCTTACGTGGAAGGCGATGAGAAGGCTCCCGTTCTCGAAACTATCGTGGCCGAGGCCGGTCAGGGTAACGCTACTCTCAGTCTGAAGGCTACTGACGACCTCAACGATATGGTGACCTATACTATCGCATGGGGCGACAAGAAGGCAATCTTCGACGGTAAATCCGGTGAGGAGGTGACTTATACTATCGATGGTCTTGACATGAGCACTGAATACACCTTCACCGTGACTGCAAGCGACGGCCTTAACGTCAGCCAGCCGCAGACCGTGACTGTGAAGACCCTCGGTATCGCTGATGCTCCCGTAGTCGTGATCGGTAATGAGGAGGATGTAGTCGCTGTGTTCAGCTATTCTCTCAATGCTACTGCTGTCCCCGGATTCGATGCATGGGGTTCGGCCGGTAAACTCGGCACGGTTAAGACCGACAACGGTGAGTCTGTCCTCTCTTTCACCAACTATGAAGGTCAGTGGGGTGGTCTCAACCTCGATGTTAATCTCGGCTCTTTCTGCAATACTCTTCACATCGATCTCATGCCCCTTGCCGACATCGAGAACGGTTCTATCATCGTAGCTCCCGTATGGAAAAACGCTACCGGTGATACTCCCAATAAGACTGTCTTCGTGAAGGGTAATGAATGGAACCATATCGAAGTAGCCATGACTGAATTCGGTTATCCCGCTTATGGCACTGAGATCGGTCAGTTTGCGATCAATCATCCCAACTTCGCCAACTTCCTGATCGGTAATTTCTATTTCACAGGCAACAAGTCGCAGTCAGGTGTTGAAGGTATCGATGCGGAGAATGGTGTGGCTGAGTACTATAACCTCCAGGGTGTGCGTGTGGCAAATCCCGCAGCCGGCGTCTATGTGAAAGTCGCCGACGGTAAGGCTACAAAAGTTGTAATCAAATAATCAACTCCAACACCCTTACGAATAATACATTTAAAGCGATACATTCGTTATCCAACAATAGAAAATAGTGAGTCTCCCGATTCGACAGTTTCGAATCGGGAGCTCTTTCTATTTGTCCCTCAGAGTACCAAGAATACTACTCCCAACAATCCACGTCATCCACCGGGTCGCAAATCCGCAATAGCGAAGCGAAGCGACGCTCACCCCCCATCCGCACCACAACCAAAGCCATAGTATCCATCAAAATTGTTAACTCAAAAGTAAAAAAATCCGCCCCAATCCGCGCCCTCGGCCATCGGGGCGAAGCCCCAAGCCGGATCCGCGTTCCCCCCATCAAATAAAATCCAAAATTACCGATTACAGCGTTGCACCAAGTAATAAGCAGCAGGCGCGTTGCGCCAAGTAATAAGTAGTAAGTAATAATTTTTCTGTAGGTTAAACTTGCGAATCTTTAATCTATATATCTTTAATCCTTAGTCTATATATCTTTAATCCTTAAGCTAAATTCGGTGAACCAAAGTTAAAAGGGAAGTGTTTCAAATGTATAATTAATGGTAAAAAAGTCCTTAATCATTAAAATTTATTGCTATGTTTAAAAACACAATGATTGCCGGTGCCGGCGGTTTTTTGGGAACATGTCTCCGTTTCCTTTCTGAAAAGTTAGGACATGCAATATGTTACCTGTCTTTCCCTTTGGGCACGTTTATGGCTAATATGGTAGGTTGTATCATCATTGGCATGCTTTACGGCTACCTGAATAAGACGGGAAAACTTAGTAAAACTGCCAATCTTCTTTGGATCACAGGTTTCTGCGGTGGCCTTACCACATTCTCCTCTTTCTCCGATGAAATGATTTCCCTTCTTCAGGGCGGTCAGAGCGGTATGTTCGTATTCTATATGGTTACGAGCCTTGTCTTCGGTATCGCAATGGTGGCTCTCGGCGCTGCATGCATCCGTAAACCCGCTGCAAAAACTCAGAATGCTTAACCCTTAAAACTGTTGAAATTATGATTATTGAATATATGCTTATTGCGGGTATCGGAGGGTTTGCAGGTACATGCGGACGTTACCTTACCGGTGTCGCAGGAAAAAAACTTTTTGGAGATAAATACCCTGTCGGTACATTTGCCGTCAACGTTATCGGATGTTTTATCATCGGTATTTTTGCAGGCATTTTTGCCCGTCATGAGATGAGCTCTCTCGTCAGTGCGCTCCTCATATCCGGTTTCTGCGGTGGTTTCACCACTTTCTCCTCATTCAGCCACGATAGTTTTGCAATGATTCAGAAAGGCCAGTGGTGGAAATTCATTTGCTACGTTGTCCCCACAGTCGTTCTCGGTCTCCTCATGGTATGGCTCGGCCTCAAATGCGTAGCCTGATCTCGATAGATTTCTGCCCTCTGACTATAGCCGGATCTAATTAGATGGCTATCCTTGAATCTCAATCGATTTCTGCCCTACGGCAGTTACATGATCTTAATAGATTTCTGATCCCGATACTTTTCCGGCGCCACTTGTGGATGTCGGAAAATTTTGTTAACTTCGCGTGATTTTCGGAATGTTGGATTTGGATGAATTTCACTTCGATTATTACGTCAGAAATGGGAAGAAAGAAAAAACCGTTGCCCTTGCTGAAGGGTGTTGAAATATCAGGTATGGCCGCCGAAGGCAAGGCTATCGCAAAGGTGAAACTTCGCCCGGAGGATGAGGCCCCGATCGTTATCTTCGTGCCTTATGCCGCTCCGGGTGATGTGGCCGATCTGCAATTGGATAAGAAGAAACACTCTTTTGCGGAAGCACATATCGAGAATCTCGTCCGACCTTCCGATCTGCGTTGCGAACCCCGTTGCCGTCATTTCGGTCTCTGCGGCGGTTGTAAGTGGCAGCATATCCCTTACGACGTCCAGACCGACCAGAAGCGTCAGCAGGTCAGCGACGCACTGTCCCGTATCGGTAAGATCGCCCTTCCGGAGATCAATCCTACTCTCGGTTCGAAAGATATCTGGGGCTACCGAAATAAGATGGAGTATACCTTCTCCAACAAGAAATGGCGCACTTGGGAGGAGATAAAGGCCGGTAAGGATTTTGAAGACAGCAACAACGGTCTCGGTTTTCATATCCCGGGTGCGTTCGATAAGGTGCTGCATATCGAGGAATGTCTCTTGCAGGAAGATTTCGGCAATCGTCTGCGTAATTTTATCTATGACTATGCCGAAAAGAATGGCCTCTCTTTCTATGATATCCGCAACAATGAAGGTCTGCTGCGCACGCTGATGATCCGTACCGCCTCTACCGGTGAGAAGATGGTGGTTGTGGCTTTCGGCGCTGACGAACCCGAACTGATCCGCCGGGTCATGGAGGCTATCGCCGCGGAATTCCCCGAGATAACCTCGCTTGAATATGCCGTAAACCTCAAACTCAATGATTCGCTCGCCGATCAGGAAATTATCCCCTTCAAAGGTCCCGACTATATTGAAGAGGAGATGGAGGGTTTGCGCTTCCGGGTAAATGCCAAATCCTTCTATCAGACCAATTCCCGTCAGGCCTACGAACTCTATAAGGTTGCCCGCAGGTTTGCCGGACTCGAACCGGGTACTCCCGAATATGAATCGCGTGAGAAGCGACCTCTCGTCTACGACCTCTACACCGGTACCGGCACTATCGCCAAT
This sequence comes from Bacteroides sp., assembly GCA_014801585.1. GTDB lineage: Bacteria > Bacteroidota > Bacteroidia > Bacteroidales > Muribaculaceae > Lepagella. The sequence continues at coordinate 3,238 of JAAVDX010000032.1, read as the reverse complement.
TTCGTAGCCCGTAGTGCGGAGCGCGTAATCGGTATTGAATACGTCGAAGTTGCGATAGAGGATGCCCGTCTTAATTCCCGAGTCAACGGAATCGACAATACCCTCTTTTATGCCGGTGATATGAAGGATGTCCTTACTGATGAGTTTATCGCCCGTCATGGCCGGCCCGACGTAATGATTGTCGACCCTCCGAGAGCCGGTATGCACGAGGATGTGGTAAAGACGATCCTCAATGCTGCTCCCGAAGTGATCGTCTACGTAAGTTGCAACCCTGCCACTCAGGCACGCGATCTTGCCATGATGGATTCCCTCTACGAAGTGACCGACGTACAGCCCGTAGATATGTTCCCTCATACCCACCACGTCGAGAACGTAGTGAGAATGGTGAAGCGCAAATAAAAGGCGCGTTGTGCCAAGTAATAAGTATTAAGTAATAATTTTAGCGCTGTAGATTTACTTGTGTAGCCTAAAAAAGTATAAGTTATAGATAGTAAGTAGTAATTTTGGATGCAGGTTGATCTTGCGAAACTTAAGTAGATTCATGGAATTTCGTACCGTCTGCAAGGCGCAGGCGTCGCCGTTGCGACTATCTCCTCGTCGACCGCTCGTGTTTGCCGGATCCTGTTTTTCGGAGAATATCTGCAGGCGGTTGCGCCGCGCGCTATGGCCCGCATATAATTTTACGGGAGCATTGTATAATCCGGAATCAATCATCTCGGCTCTCCGGCTTATGTTGACCGGTGAAGAACCTACTTTACCCAAAGATTCTCTACTCCATAATGCAGGTTTGTGGCATTGCTGGTATCTTGATTCGGGATTCTCGGATATTACTCCCGAAGGTGTGGAGCGAAAATTCATTGCCGCTGCCCTTAGTCTTCGGAAAGTAATGGAGAGTGGGGCCGACCTTATAATTACGTTCGGTACGGCTTGGGTCTATCGGCTTATATCGCCTGAATATCTCCGTGGATCGGAGGTGTTCACTGTAGGCAACTGCCATAAAATTCCCTCAGTGGCCTTTAACCGTGAAAAATTGTCAGTGGAAGATATCTGCCGACAGTGGATCGACCTCAGTGATGAGATAAAAGAGCGATACCCGGATTCGCGCCTGATCTTCACGCTTAGTCCGGTGCGTCATATCAAGGATGGTTTTGCAGGCAACTCTCTTTCGAAGGCAACTCTCAGAGTGGCCATTGATGAGATGGTAGAGGGGATGAAACCGGAAGCCGTTTACTTCCCGGCCTACGAGATACTGCTTGATGATCTGCGCGACTACAGATTTTATGCCTCCGATATGCTCCATCCTTCGGAGCAGGCCGTGGAATATATCTATGAGCGATTTATCGAAACTTTTGTTGACGAATCCGATCGGCAATTATTAAAAGCCGGAGAGGCTCTCGACAGGGCTTATCGGCATCGTCCGATAATTCCGACAGAAGAGAATCTGCACCGGCTTAAGCAAAATTTCAATGAGAAGGCTGACGCCTTAACTGCTATCTGGCCTGAGGCCCTTCTTCCCGAATTTCAGGATTGCCGCGATGTAGCGCATGATCATGATGGGGATGATCGTGGCGATACAACTGGGCGGAATTTATAATGTTGTGCCAGATGCTGTAGAAACCGCCTACGAGGGCGGTGATAGGGGTGAAGAATGAGTAGCCCATCCAGATGGCGAGTACGGTATTTTTCTGTCCTAATGACTGACCGGCTGTCACGGCATCACCGTATTTGCGTCCCATGCGTCGGCCGAAGGCAAACTGTCCTACGCAGCATACGAGAGATACGACGACCAGTCCTAACTGAGTCCATAGATCTACGTTTGAGCGCACCACACTATGAGTAGTGACCGCCAACGCCAGAGCCAACGCTACAATCCATAGGTAAAACGACCATTCGGATTTAGTTGCCAGTCGTTCGCGCACTTTCGGTGCGAAGCGGCGGAGAATAAGTGCCGTAATGAGTGGCAGCAAGAGCAAGGGGAATACTTTCGACATGATCTTGATGCCCGATTCTACGAAACCGACTCCGGCGGCAGGATGCACAAGCGGCACCATTGCCGGGACCAGAAGGGCGGTAAGCAGATTGATGATGATGGTATAAGTCGTGATCGACGCAGCATTACCTCCGAGTTTCCGTGTGATCACGGCTCCGGCAGTGGCGGTAGGGCAGATGAGGCAGAGCATCGCCCCTTCAAGGATTACGCGCAGTCCGCTTTGTGGCATTGACATAAGCAGGAACGCTATTCCCAAGAAAAGTCCGCCCTGAAAAAGGATCAACCATAAATGCCATCCTGTCAGACGCAATTCAGCAAAAGAGATTTTGCAGAATGTCAGAAACAGCATAGTAAAAATCAGAATAGGTTGAAGAATATGGGTAGACTCCAGGAGCATCCCGCGCACGTCAGCCGGAAGATGCATCGCATCAAGCAGCAGAAAACCGAAAATTCCAGCGAGCATCGAAAATATCAGCGCCCAATCCTTTATAATACTTTTAACTTTATTCATTGCAATACAAAATTACTAAAAAAGCAAAACATACACAAGAATAACCTTCACTCCAGGAACTCATCAAGAAAAATCCGCCCCAATCCGCGGCTCCCTGGCTATCGGGGTAAAGCCCCGAACCGGATCCGCGTCCGAAAAAATTTTATCCCATCCGTTGCTGGGATGTCGTTATTTTTTGATCTGTGTTTTTGGATTGTATTTGATGGGGGGAAAACGCGGATCCGGCTTGGGGCTTCGCCCCGATGGCCGGGGAGTCGCGGATTGGTGCGGATTTTTTTTGAGTCAACACTTGATGGATACTATATCTTTGGTGGTGGTGCGGATGGGAGGTGAGCGTTGCTTCGCTTCGCTGTTGCGGATTTGCGACCCGGTGGATGATATGGATTGTTGGGAGGGGTATTTTCCCCCCCCCAAACCTACAATGATATGGATTTAATCATCAGGATTTGTGAGTATAAGAAATTCTTTATAACTTTGTATTACCAAAAAATGTAGAAATCTACAAATTTTAGTAATATGATAGTACCACGACCTACTTATCTGAACCAACTCACGATGGTACAGAACTACAGATGAGGGGCAGCAATCCGCACCAGCGAAGCGCCGCTCAACTCCCATCCGCAGCGCTAACCCGCACCATCCCAAATCCAAAAAAAATCCGCACCAATCCGCGACTCCCCGGCCATCGGGGCAAAGCCCCGATCCGAATCCGCGTTCAAAAAAATCTAATCCCATCC
>JAAVDX010000031.1 GCA_014801585.1 Bacteroides sp. | reverse complement strand
AAACACTTTCTTTTTGAATCTTTTGAGCGTCTTTAAATTTTAGATCTCAGTCGTTTGGCTCATATTGAGTTAATTTTAGTGGCATTCGCCGATTTTCAATTAGCTCGCTAAACTCCTTCCCCTAAAATTTAAATCCATCTCAAAATCTCCTAAAAATAAAGTATTTCTTATTTTAAAGAGCTACTTACCAATTTATTGAAAATGGAAGTCGTTAATACCAAATAAGGCCATGACCAGTCAATCAGCCGAAAGGCTCACTACTATAAATCGTCAAGAGAAAGCAGCCCTGATTTGGGCGATTGCCGATAAACTTGTGGGTGTTTATAAACCTCATGAGTATGGCAACGTCATTCTGCCAATGTGTGTTATCAAACGCTTTGAAGATACACTTGCCCAGACACGGGAAGCGGTCTGGAAGAAGAATGAAGAGTTAGGTTCAATGGACGACTCACTGAAGGAACGTATTTTAAGGAGGGAGGCCGGTCAGCAGTTCTTTAACACGAGTAAGTTTACATTCCAGAATCTTCTCGCTGATCCGGACAACATAGCCGACAATTTCGATGATTATCTTCAGCATTTTTCCAACAATGTTATAGATATAATCCGCCGCTTCGAGTTTGACAAAGAGATCAGCAAACTTGAAGACAACGGACTATTATATCTTATCATAAAGGAATTTAACAGTGACAAAGCTTATCTCGGTGCCGACAGAATATCGTCGGTGGATATGGGATATATCTTCGAGGAACTGGTACGCAAATTCTCAGAGAGTTATGACGAGCAGGCCGGAGCACACTTCACAGCCCGCGACATAATATATGTAATGGCCGATATCCTTGTTGCCGGCGATGAGGATAAACTTAGGGAGGAAGGAGTCAGCGTAGATATTTACGATATGGCTATGGGTACGTCGCAGATGCTTGGTTGCCTCACTGAACGTCTTACTGAGCTTGATCCTGACGCTGATATAACCTCGCATGGGCAGGAACTCAACAACCAGACCTTTGCTATTGCCAAAGCCGATACACTCATCAAAGGTGGCAACGCCGACAATATGCGTCAGGGAGACACTCTCGGCAATGACCAGTTCCGGGGCTATGAGTTTGACTATATAATCTCCAATCCTCCGTTTGGCATCGAGTGGAAAACCTCAAAGAGTCAGGTTGAAAAAGAGACCGGGGAGGGCGAGCGTTTTGCCGCCGGACTCCCTGCTATTGGCGACGGGCAGATGCTTTTCACACTCAACGGCATATCGAAGCTGAAAGAGAATGGTCGGATGGCAATTATCCAGAACGGTTCGCCACTCTTCAAGGGCGATGCCGGAGGTGGCGAGAGCAACATCCGTGGTTTTCTGTTGGAACACGACTGGCTCGACGCAATCATACAGTTACCCAACGACCTTTTCTACAACACCGGAATAGCCACATATATCTGGATTGTGTCAAAAGAGAAATCATCGGAACGCAGAGGTAAGGTTCAGCTTATCGATGCAAGTCAATGTTATGAGAAAAGGCGCAAGAGTTTAGGCAATAAGCGGGTTGAAATTACCGACCGGTGCCGTGAACTTATAGTAAAGGCCTACAAAGATTTTGCGAATCAGGAATATGAAGATGGCGAGATCCGTGTGGAGAGTCGCATTAAAGATGTGGAAGACTTCAAGTATAGTAAGGTGTTCACTTATCGTCCGCTTCGACTTGAATTTGCCGACATAAAGTTTGATGAAGAGCGTGGCGCAGGGATGAAAGCGCCCGATATTGCTCTCCTCAAAGAGATTGCCAATGCTTGTGCTGACAGTGCGGTAACGATGAGTGATTTTGAGTTCTTCACGCATCTGAAAGCGAAGAAAGTAAAAGTGGCTCAGGGGAAAGTTGCCATGATTCGCAACTTCTACGGAAAACGTAATCCCGCGATGCCCGAGGCTTACGTCAAGCCAACAGATACGTCGAGCAGTTTCGCATCCGATTCGGAGCTGAAAGACAGCGAGATAATACCGTGGAAAACCGATACCGACGATTTCCTTGAAGCCAACGTGCGCCCCTACGCACCCGATTTCTGGTATGTTGACTCTGAAACTAAAATCGGTTACGAGATACCGTTTACTCGAGAGTTTTACCGCTACACCGCTCCGCGCCCGGCAGCAGAAATCTTCGAGCACTTCCGCTCACTTGGTGAACGCGAACAGGAATTGATGACCAAAATCTTAGGCAAAAACTAAACACCCTCTAATTAGCGTGAAAAAACAAAGCATACAATTATTTGAAGAGCGCAACGTGCGTACGGTCTGGGACGAAGAGAAAGAGGAGTGGTATTTCTCTGTTGTTGATGTTGTATCCGTGCTGACTGACAGTGCTGACCCAAAGCAATATATCAAAAAGATGAAATCCCGCGACAGTGAGTTGAAATCCAACTGGGGTACAATTTGTACCCTACTTCCGCTTAAGAGTGCTGATGGGAAAATGCACAAAGAGAATGTCACTGATACTAAAGGATTATTCCGACTAATTCAGTCAATTCCGTCACCTAAGGCTGAGCCATTCAAACTTTGGATCGCGGAGGTGGCCAAGCAGCGTCTTGACCAGATGCAAGACCCCGAGCTCTCGATTGAGCAAGCTATTTACGATTACCGTCGATTGGGCTATTCAGAGAATTGGATTAACCAGCGAATCCGGTCAATAGAAGTGCGTAAGGCATTGACTGATGAGTGGCGCAGAGGAGGTATAGAAGAAGGCGTTCAGTTTGCGAGTCTTACCGATATAATCACACGCCAATGGAGCGGAAAAGTACGAAAGACTATAAACAGCACAAAAGTCTTAAGAAAGAGAATCTGAGAGATAATATGACAAACATTGAGCTGGCTCTCAACACTCTCGCAGAAGCATCTGCTACTGAATTATCAAAAGAGAAGTCTCCAAAGGGATATAATGCCAATGCTCACATTGCGCGTCAGGGCGGAGATGTAGCTAAAGCCGCACGCGAGAAGCTGGAATCTCAATTAGGTAAGTCAGTAATTTCATCGGCAAAGGCGTCAGACTACACCCTGCCATCAAATGATGTGGAAGATACAAAAGCTATAGATATTTCTGAACATGAAGGAGACGACAAGGAATAAACTCAAAGATAGCGGCATCCAGTGGATTGGGGAGATTCCTGAGCATTGGAAAGTAGAAAAAGCCAAGAATTTGTTTTCTTTAAGAACATCTAAAGGGAATGATGTTCTTGAACATTTAGCGGCTACCCAGACCCACGGAATGTATCCTCAAAGATTACTGGAGGGAGTTGTGCAGGTTGCAATAAACACAGATTATACCCAGTTCCGAACAGTTCATAAAAACGATTATGTAATTAGCCTTCGTAGTTTTCAAGGTGGATTTGAAATCTCAGAATATGAAGGAGTCTGTTCGCCCGCTTATCAAGTGTTTTATAATCAAATACCGATTTGTCATAATTATTTCAAAGTCTTATTTAAATCAGTAAGTTTCATCGAATTTATGAACTCTCTGACAGTAGGAATCAGAGAGGGGAAGAATATACAATTTACAGATTTTGCAAGATCACATCTTCCTGTTCCTCCTTTAGAAGAGCAGGAGCGAATATCAACATATTTGTATGAGAAGTGTGGAGAGATAGATGAGCTGATTGATGTCGAGCAACAAATGATTTCCGACCTTGAGTCATATCGTCAAGCCATTATCACCGAAGCTGTCACCCACGGCATCACTCCGGATGTGCCCACAAAGGACAGTAACATTCCCCAAATACCTCTAATTCCTAAAAACTGGGTAACGACTAAAATAAAATTTTTATCAAACCTATATAGTGGTTCCAATATAACAACAGAAGAAATTACGAATTCCGGATATCCTGTTTATGGTGGAAATGGCTTAAGAGGGTTTTATGATAGATATAATAAAGATGGAGAATTTGTCCTTATAGGCAGACAAGGAGCACTTTGTGGTAATATTAATTATGCATATGGTAAATTTTGGGCTTCTGAACATGCGATAGTTTGCCATCCACTTATAGAATATCATTTGATTTGGTTTGGAGAATTATTAAGGAGTATGAATCTTAACCAATATTCAGTTGCAGCAGCACAGCCTGGACTTTCGGTAGATAAGATTAAGAATCTGCATATTCCAGTTCCACCTCTTGCTGAACAAGTGGAGATTGGGGAATATATTCAAGGAAAATGCTCTGAGATTGACGAACTCATCAAGGTAAAGCAAGAGAAAATAGAAACTCTTAAACAATACCGCCAGAGCCTAATTTTTGAAGCCGTCACCGGTAAAATCACAATAGCCTAAGTAGTGGATTCTGATGGACAACAATAATCTGAAAGAGAAGAATTTTGAGGAAGACATTGAGCAATGGCTGCTTAAAGAGGGTGGCTATAAGCGTGGCTTCCAGATGACATATAATAAAGATGCAGCTATTGATTTGACGGTGCTTCGTGATTTTATCGCTGAGACACAGCCGAAGGAATGGGCGCGTTATCAAAAAATCTATGGTGCTGAGAACGCTGCGGATCAGTTCTACAAGGTACTTCAAGACGATATATCACGTTACGGTCTGATATATGTATTGCGCAACGGCATTGACGACCACGGTGTTAAAATCCGTATAGCCTACTTCGCTCCGGCCTCTGAGTTGAATGAGGAACTGACGCGTAAGTATCGTGCCAACCGTCTTCATGTCATCCGACAGTTTGGTTACACCTCCAAAAACCGCAACACTATCGACATGGTGCTGATGCTTAACGGCATTCCGGTTGTCGCTCTGGAATTGAAGAACCAGTTGACAGGGCAAAGCGTAGAAGACAGCAAGCGGCAATGGATGGAAGACCGCGACCCCAATGAGTTCATCTTCCACTTCAACAACCGAATACTTGCTTATTTCGGGGTGGATCTCTATGAAGTGGCGATGACTACTCAGATACAGAAGGAGAAGACATTCTTCATCCCCTTCAATCAAGGTAGCAATGGTGCCGGAAATGTAGGAGGAGCAGGCAACCCGGCGGTTGCCGAAGGTGAGTATGTCACAGGATATTTTTGGGAACGAGTGCTTCAACGCGATGCGTTGCTTTCAATTCTCCAACGTTATATTTCCGTTCAGAAAGAGGAAAAGATTAAGATTGTTATTAACAGATCAGGCAAAGAGAAAGAGGTTAAAGAGGAATCTACAAAGATAATCTTTCCACGCTTTCATCAGCTCGATGTTGTGGAGCGACTGACGGCTGACACCGCAGCCAACGGTGCCGGAAAGAACTATCTTATCCAACATTCGGCAGGCTCAGGCAAAAGTAATTCAATAGCTTGGCTGACATACAGACTTGCCTCTCTGCACGATGCAAATCAGAAAGACGTTTTCGATACAGTGTTTGTGATAACCGACCGTCGTGTGCTCAACCAGCAGTTACAGAATACCGTGCTCGGATTTGACCACAAGCTCGGTCAGGTCGAGATAATCCGAGATGGCGACCCGTCATCTAAACTCGGTGATATAATCAGAGACGGCAATGCACGAATCGTGATATGTACACTCCATCGCTTCCCTTACATCTACGACAAAGTGGGTAGTCAGAGTGGCAAACGTTATGCCATAGTTGTTGATGAAGCCCACAGCAGCCAGAGCGGAAAGAACGCTGAAAAGACAAAGGCGGCCCTCGCAGATACAGACGAGGCTCTTAAAGAACTTGCAGAAATCGAGGAAAAAGAGGTTGAGCAGCTTGAAAAGGAGAAAGACGCCTTGATGGAAGATCTGTTGACTCAGGGTCAGCACGGCAATCTCTCATTTTACGCATTTACAGCCACACCCAAACCCAAGACATTGCAGACCTTCGGCATAGCCTATCCCGATCCGGAAAAGCCCGGGCAGATGAAGCATAAGCCGTATCATATCTATTCGATGCAGCAGGCTATAGAAGAGGGATTCATCAAAGACGTTTTATTGAATTTCACTCCGATAGCCACCGCCTACGAGATTGCAAAGAATGTGGCAGAGAATCCCGATTACGAAGAGACCCCGGCCACAAGGGCGATAAAAGCATTCCATGATAATCATCAGCACGTAATCGATCAGAAAATCGAGATTATGGTCGAGAAAATACGCGAAGTGACACTCCGGCGCATGGAGGGTCAGGCAAAGACCATGATTGTATGTGCCAGCCGTGCCCACGCATTGCGCTACTATATGGCAATGAAGGATTATTGCAAGCGTAAAGGATATACAGATGTCAACCCACTCGTAGCATTTTCAGGCAAACTTGAATTTGGGGGCGAGACTTACACCGAGTCACAGCTTAATTCCACTCCTGAGCGAAGAATCAGTGAGGAACGATTGCCCCTGTATTTCGCAAGCGACCTCTACAATGTACTTATCGTGGCCGATAAATATCAGACAGGTTTCGACGAACCGAAACTCCACACAATGTTTGTAGATAAGAGGTTGAAGAATGTAAAAGCCGTTCAGACCCTTTCGAGACTCAACCGATGGCAGAAATTGAAGAAAGATACGTTTGTATTCGACTTTTCAAACACTGCAGAAGAAATCAAAAAGGCATTTGAACCGTTCTATACATCCACAGACCTGGTACAACCGGTCGATGTCAACTATGTCTACCGTTTCCGTAAGGATATAGCGCAGTATCACATCTGGAGTGAGAATGAGGAGGAAGCATTCTACGAAATCTACAAGAAATATAGAGGCAAGAAGAATGCGTTGGCAGCTCTGTCGGGATTTTTTAAACCGATAATGAGCCGTTTCGATGGCTTGGATGAAGAAAAGAGATTTGAACTAAGGGCTAAAGTAAAGAACTTCGTCCGCTTCTATTCATATATGGCTCAGATTGCCCGCACTTTCGACAAGTCGCTATACAAAGCTTATATCTTCGCAGATACACTTTATAAGCTTCTGCCGAAGACTCCGCATGAAAGACCTGATTTGTCTAAGAAAATAATGCTGGTCAACTCTCAGTTCAAGCAGGGGGAGACTGTAGCAATCACTCTTGAAGGGAATAAGTCAGTCAAGGGTGAATCCGGCAATGGCGGAGGCAAACCGGAAACGAAACGAGACCTGCTCGGCAATATCATAGACAAGATAAACATTCTGTATAAAGGAGATTTCTCCGAAGCTGACAGGGTTATTGTCGAAGCTATCGTCAACAGGCTTACCACAACCAAGGAGGCAAAGAAACTGTCAAAGAAAGCCAACAACAACGGCAAGCAGCAGTTTATGGAGGCGGTCTTCCCCAATGTGTTCGATGATATTGCGACAACGCTTTATGAGGAACAGACTGAGGCATTCAAATCTCTCTTTGACAATGGAGAGAAATACCGTCAGATAATGTCGCAGATGGCGGCCGCCCTTTACGACCATTTCCGCGATGCTCCATTGGTATTTGACCCTGAGGCATTCCGCAAATCGCTCTATATGGCATTCAGCGATGAGTTTGCCGACTTCCCCGGACTTCGTCCGCTCAATGAAGTCATAGATGTCTTTGTAAAAGTTCTTCAGGCATCTTCACTTCCCAGTCTTGACGGAGCAAATGACTTGCTGATAGACTCGTTCAACCGCTTGTTTGGCGATAAAAAATTGACCCTCGTTGACCGTCGGAGGCATTTCAACACCATACTCACCAAATTTGAGACATATCTGAAGAAACTCTATTGGCTGATTCATGGCGAAGAACTACGCAACACCCGCGACCCTCAGAGAACTCCTGCATTGGCAGATTGTATATTTGCATTTGAGGAACTTAAGACCCTCAAGTATAAGCAGCGTGAGAAATACAAGCGAATGTATGGGTATCTTGATACCATGCGTAATATGCGTAATGACGAGAGCCATGTCACTCCGGATGCTTCAGAGGAAGAGATTGTAGCGTCGTCACGTATCGTTACGACATTATATCTCTACATTACAGCACATTCTATCACTGAACTCGAAATCTCAGGGAAGATATAAAGCTATGCCTAATCCAAGCGTTACAACTAATCGACTCCATTTTGAAGACCTCGAACCAAGACGGTTCGAGGAATTGGGGTATCAATTACTGCATCGCCTTTATAAATGGGAACGTCTTGACCATACCGGTGTTTGTGGCAATGATGGAGGTATAGATATGATTGGGATTCTTCCATACTACAATATAGTCGAAATTGAAGAAGACGGAGACCTGTATTATGATTATCCCATACTTCATTGTCAGACTGATGAATTGATGGATGCTTTCTCAAAAATTACAGCAAAACATCATCATACAGGCATAATATTTGACGAGTCCATCGATTTAATACCGGAGGAAATATCTCTTATTCATTCTTATATCGAAACGAACTTAAAAAAGAAACAACATGGCAAATCTTAGCTTCATTGATAAGCAACTGATTGAAGAGGTTCTTGGAATGAGTGGTGGATATGTTCTCGATTTTTCAAATCGAACTTTACGTTAACTTTGTAATATGGGAAAGGTCAGAAATATAATATTCGATTTTGACGGAACGCTGGTCGATACCGCTCCGCTGATAGTAGCCACTATGCGCGCTGCGTCGCGCGAACTGGGAATTGAGGAACGTTCAGACGTAGAATACCGATCAACCATAGGGGTGCGTCTGGAGGATGTCGCTGCAATGTTATGGCCGGGAAATGAGACTGCTCGAGAACAGTTTGCCATGACCTATCGATGTAAGTTCGATGAACTCTCCCGTCCACTGGATGTGAAATGCTTCGAAGGGGTCAAGGAAACATTGGCATGGCTCAGTGATGCCGGGTTCTTTCTGGCAATAGCGAGCAGCCGTAACGGTGAATCGCTCAGAGAGTATCTGGATATGTTCGGTATCACCGGCTATTTTATGGAAGTTATCGGGGGTGAAGATGTCACACATGGCAAACCCTCGCCTGAGCCGGTTCTTACAATACTTGAACGGTGTGGATGGAGTGGCGACGAAACTCTTACCGTTGGTGATGCTCCAGTTGACATAGCCATGGGGCGCGATGCCGAAACCCTCACCTGTGCTGTCATATATGGTAATGGCAAGGAGTCGGAACTGAGAAGTCAACATCCCACCTTCGTCATATCGGATATTGCTGCTCTGATACCGTTGGTCGAGGGGGTGTCGCCAGACTTGATTGAGTATGTCGAAAAGGAGATTATCCCCCGATATGACTCATTTGACGGGGCTCATCGGCGAGACCATGCACGTCTGGTAATCCGGCAGAGTCTGCGCTATGCACGTCATATTCCCGAACTTGACAAAGATATGGTCTATTGCACTGCAGCATACCATGACTTAGGGTTGAAACATGGGAGGGAAAACCATCATATCGACTCCGGTATGATTGTCGAAAATGATGCCTTTCTTAACCAAATCTTCACTCCTGAACAGATTGCGGTTATTAAAGAAGCAGTGGAGGATCATAGGGCATCAGGGAAGACAACTCCGCGAAGTGATTACGGCAAGGTGGTGGCTGACGCCGACCGTTTCATCGAGCCGGAAACCATAATCCGACGTACAATCCAATATGGAATGGCTAACTATCCCGATCTTGATCGAGCCGGACATTTTGAACGCACGTTGAGTCATCTGAAGAAGAAGTATGGCCCGAAGGGTTACATTCGCATCTGGCTGCCGTGGAGTGATAATCTGGAACGTCAGCATAAACTCCATGAACTGATTGCCGACCGTGTCCGATTGGCAGAAATATTCAATAATATATTTGATAAGGAGACAGAATGAACGTAGAAACATTCCGAGAATATTGCCTCTCTTTACCCTTTGCCACCGAGGATATGGCGTTCGGTGAGGATTATCTGCTTTTCAGATTGCACAACAAGATTTTTGCCTGTGCAGGTCTGACGAGAACAGATTATTTCACCGTCAAGATGAACCCCGGTGTGGCAATAGAGTATCGCGAGAAGTATGCCGAAATAGAACCCGCATGGCACTGGAACAAAAAATACTGGAGCCAGATAAGTCTAACAGGAACTCTATCCGATGACTTCATCCGACGTCTTATCAACGAAAGTTATAGAGAGATACTGCAAAAATTACCCAAACGCCTCCAGCCCGAAATATTAAGTGCCCTTGAAGAACATTCCGATTGGGTGCGATTGCAAAGCGGGGCAGGTGGACGATGAAGAGAGTAGGGCGGGCTGACAGAACGCTGATGCAGTTTCTCGTAGTCTACCGCAAGTGTGGGATAGTGTACTCGTTTCCAGTTCTCATTTGTGGGGGTTGCGGATGAGTGCGGATTTTTGGGAAGTTTGGCAAGGACAGCAAGGAATGGCTCTGATGAATTACCGGCTTTGACGTGAAGGTCTTTAATGTCGGCTGTACCAATCCAAAGCGACTTCCTCACAGAAGCCACTCTCTCGACGACCTTATCATAATGGCCTTTGCCTGAAATAAATTCGACTGCCATACTGCAAAGTTACTTATTTTTCGTGAGATAGAGGTAATCTTTCAATACTTCGACCCATGTTTCGTCTAAGTCGTCAATCTGAGGATTGTTGTCAATGACCTATTATGTTCGCTATGGACTTTATACTCATTTTGATGCCTTGAAATTAAAGATTGGACGGATGATTGTGTCGATGGTGACGGTGTCGCCGATGTTGGCAATGATTTCCTCGGCCGGTTTGTAGACCATCGGCGACTCGTCGCGGGTGAAGTCGTTGACCGATTCCGAATATATACCTTTCATGGAGGCCTCGAAGTCTTCCATCGTGATTTTTTCGTATGCCTGAGTACGGCTCAATACACGTCCGGCTCCATGAGGTGCCGAGAAGTTCCAGTCCGGATTACCCTTGCCAGTGCAAATCAATGAACCGTCGCGCATATTCAGAGGAATAATGCAACGCTCACCCATGGCGGCGGAGATTGAGCCTTTGCGGATGATGCTCTCATCGCTTATGTAATTATGGACGGATTCAAATTCCTCTCTTACCTCCATATCGGGGAAGAAACGCATGAGCAATAGGGATATGAGCTTACGGTTGAGCACAGCCCACCGCTGGCAGAGTCGCATATCATGGAGATAATACTCTCGCCCTTCTCCTTCGACATAACATAGATCGGCAGGAAGATTCGGCTCTGCCACCTGATGTTCCTTGCGCATCTTCTTAATGACGCTCTGCAATTCTGACCGACGACCGGCTGCCTTGTACTCCTCAATGGTACGTTTGATTGTTTCCTCAAACTCATCGGCACCGTCAGTAAGGTGCTTCACGGCTTTTGCCTGATAGATGTCGGCAACCTGCTTGCCGAGGTTACGCGAACCGGTATGTATCACAAGGTAAACATTACCTTCATCGTCCTTGTCAAGTTCGATGAAATGGTTGCCGCCATCGAGCGATCCGATAGCCTTATTGATACGTCCCGAGTCTTTAAGCTCACGATAGCAGTAAAGTTCGGTCACAAGTTGCTTTGCCTCACGGTAGATTTCTATTTCCTCACCGACAAGAGGCTTGAAACCGAAACGATCCTCACGTACGATCTTACCAGAAGGCACATTGCAACGGATATGCTCGTGGAATGCGTGAAAGTCTATATTGGAGAGTTTGCCGAGATTGAGGATGCGCATACCGCAACCGATGTCAACGCCCACGATATTGGGGATGACCTTGTCACCGAGATCTCCTGTGAAACCTATTACACACCCAGCTCCGGCGTGAACGTCGGGCATGATTCGTATCTTCTTGTCGGAAAATACGTCAATCGAAAGCAATTCCTTGATTTGCCGCAAAGCAGTGCCCTCAATATTATCTGTGAAAATCTTCACGTCATATCCTTCGAATGCGAAGGGAATTGATGGCTTCGCCACCGTGCACCGGCTTTCAGCCGACATGCGCTTCAATCCCATCCGCGACTCGTCATTTGTCTTCATATTCTGATGTTTTTAATATTTCGACGCAAAGTTAGAATGTTGGTGCGCAGTTATTTTGCGCACTAAAAAAATTATCACTACATTCTTTCATGAGCGCAAAATTACACCAAGGGTGAAGCGTTTTGCGGTACAACATAAAATTTGAACGAACTATTCATAATGACGAGCTGCTATATTTACACTCTCTGCAATTCGGGCTCGGAACTCCGGAGGAGCGATGACCTCGGCATGACCACCATATCCGAGAATCAGGCGCTCCAGTTCGTTGTTGATGACAACCTTTAGAGAAAGCTGTATTGAGCCATCGCGGAAACGTTGCTCCACTTTCTGCGATTTATGAAATGGCTTCGACTCAACGTAAGGCGCCTGTTGGCGATCAATTTTAATTACTACACGCCGCGCCTTATCATGTATACTCTTAGTCACACCGATTGTATCATCGAAGAAGTGTTCCGGGTCAAAGTCAACGCATTTCTTGAAAGAATGTTCCTTGTCAATAGAGACAGACAGAATACGATCGAGCGCAAAAATATTAACCTGCGGTACGCGATTAGTGGCTTTCTCGCCGATAAGAAACCATCGGTTGCGATACTCCTTCAATAAATAGGGATAAACCACTAATGCCTCGGACTGCCGAGCCTTGAACGACTGATATTCTATGATGATAGTCTGTTGTTTACGCACCGCATCATATATGTCGCCTATAAATTTTGCTCCCTTATATCCAGCTACATATTCCATATCCATAGCCGGAACCGATGTGCCCGTATGCCGCGAAATCTGCTCGTTGAGCTTGCTTATTGTGTCGATTGAAGAAGCCAACTGCGGAAATCCTTGTAACTGGCGCAATATGTCAAGAGCCGAGTTGAGGGCATCGAGTCCTTCATCGTTCAGCGGAAGATGGGTGATACTGAAATCCGGGTCTTCGTACTCATAATATTTGTTTTCGCGCACCACTATCGGAGCATTATAGCCCAGTCGGTCGCTACGCATCAGTGCAAGGTCGTTCTGAAACGTCCGGCGACTTACGGGATTACTTCGGCCCTCAAACTCTGCCAAAGCATCGGTGCAGGCATCTATCAGGTCGTTGATAGTCCAGCGGCGATAATGGTTCTGAAGACACTTGTCTATGGTCGAAATTCGTATAAGTGTAGCGCGATTTAGGGGCATAATCAGATATTTTTTACAAAAATTCTACATTAACCAAAATACTAAATCTGACATGTTGGGACATAGGTCATAATATCCACTACCGGCAGGCGACTGCCTTTAGAATTTACATCCGCTATAAACTGCCTACATTCTTCCTCAGTTATTTTCTTACGCACATACGCATAATATAGAAAGTCAATCGTGGTAAGATAGGTTATCCGATTCTTCTCACAATACTCCTTGATGTCTCTCAGATTACTGCTTCCAAGCACATCATTATTATCTCTGCAAAAAACCATGCACGCACTCTCTCCGCGTCCAAGAGTTGAAATCAGTCTGGCATATTCCAGTCTTGAGTCTCCGGAAGGAGCAAAATTCACAAGTGATATTCGACTCTTCAGAAATTGCAGGGTATTGTCTATCTGAGTTTTTGAAACTCTGTTTACAGTAACCTCATTATAGACTACGTCAAGTATCAGATACTCATACTCAGGAAATATATCCAAAAGCAGAGTTAACTGCCCACCCTTAATAAAATGGATAATGACATCCGCATCAAGCACAATCTTAGTCTTCGCTGCCATCTATTCCAATTTTATGAAGAAGTTCAAGGTAATGGCCCTCTGATATTTTATCGGCTTCAAACAGTTTTCTTGCCTTCTCTCCGAAATCACCAATTACGCGCCCTTCATTACCGGATTCATATAATGAGGTGTCATACCCATGTTCACGGCAGGCTCTTTTTACGGAAATTCCGAATAATTGTTCCCGTTCATTCCGTCGGATAAGATTCAGATCGGAAAGACGATTGAGAACAGCAGCATGGGATGCACCGAAATATTGTCCCAGTTTCAATACGGTGGCAAGAGAGACCTTTCCCTGCTTCAATTCATCTTCCGGGATCATCTGGCGCACAGCGTCGGCCGGCATCAGAAACATTAATGCAAACGCATCGGCACATTGTTCGGACTCATTCTTTTT
>JAAVDX010000030.1 GCA_014801585.1 Bacteroides sp. | reverse complement strand
TCTCCTTAATACAACAAAGGACAACACAACCCCGGTTTTATACTGAGATGAAAAGTCCCTTTTGAACCAATCTTATATTTACCCTACAAATATAAAGTGAAGCACGTATTGCACAATGTGGCAAAATAACAGAAGAAGCCCGAACGTGGGGGATGTTCGGGCTTCTTTGTGCTATTTTAATAATATTTGTTGGTGCTTTGATGTTGCCACGGGTACGATCTTGACCTATCCGTGGAACAAGACAGGGTTCCTCATAATCAAAACGTAACAACGGCAACTCTTTGCCGCTTTGAGTTAGCGATTGAAGCCGAACGGCAGAGACCTTAGGCTCCGTTCACGAAAGCGCGGTGGCGGTGCTTCAACTTCATTAATCTGTATATAGAGGTTTTGTTCTTAGCATACGGATTAATTGAGGATCTTCTGCGTCCTCTATTCTCGGAGCCATAGGATCAAATTGAGAATATTCGATCATATAAGGAATTATCTCAGGTGATTTAAAATTCACATTTTGCACGGAGACAAATCTATTCCACGCGCGAGAAACCTTATTGTAGACCAGTCTAAATTCCGACGGGGTGTATCGCTCTCTTATAAACTTAGATCTGCAATATCGTTCGAAAGTATGAAACTGAGTATTTTGTGGGGTCATATCCACCGCAACATAGAGGTCGTAAATTGAGTATGTAGGATTCAAAATAGCTGCCACCATGAAATCGTTTTGTTTATTTGTCATCTGACTGCCATCGGTAATGACAGGAGGATAGGCAGCCCAGGGATCTGACGGTTGAGAAGTATTAAACTCAAAGGTTTCACCAGGTTCAACTGGTCGAAAGCCTTCCGGAAGCTGCGGTTCTACTTCCGCTACGTTACTATTGTCGTGCTTGGCAGAGACATCTTTAAGGAATGTGATGTATATAATATACGCTCCACTTGCAATTCCAGATACCATTATCATAAAGGATAAAAAGCCAAGAATGTCATCTTTATGTTTCTGCCAATATTCCTTTGCCCAATAGAAAAGAAAGAATCCGCCACCAACAATGAGTAGAAGTAATGGAATAATAAATTCCCATTCATGATGCTCGTAATCTAATCGACCACGATTGTGCACATCTGCAAAAACAAAGAAAGGAATTAAAAGAAATAATGCCAATATAACTCGTCTCATACTCCAAGTGAATTAATAACTGACTGTTAATAGGCAATTACTTCAAATCTTGCATTCGTCTGCAAGATTCAGTAAGAGTAGCGAGATCAGAGAACCCTTTTGAACTGTTCATAAAGTTCTCAAAAAAGAGTTTCCCGTTGACTTCGTTACCATTTATGCCTTTCGGCATGGGAAGCTCTTTAAAAAAGCATTTAGTTTCTTCTGATGCGACAAGTGTTTCTACTGGCATATTAGATTAAGTGTGTTACGTTGATTTTTTTGTACTTGCGTCCCATACCGAGGGCAAAAGCCATTTGGTCTTTGATGATAAGCTCACCCTTTTGCAGTCCGGCAATGGCGGTGCGGATCTCTTTGAGTTCTGTGCCACTTACGCCGAACAAGTCTTTTATAACCTTATCATCGATTGTCTGCTGCTTCATAATTAAGGGGTACTGCGCGTTTGCGTAGAAGTCGAAGCCCTTGTTTTTGAAGTCAGCCATATTCTGCGTAGCGAGAATAATAGACAATCCCTTATTGCGTCCTACCGCAATAAGGTTGCGAAGGGGGCGGTTGTCAAAGCTCAACATATAATGAGCCTCGTCAATAATCGAGAAGTGGCGAATTTGCACTACATCGTCATTGACGGCTTGCTTGTCAAGTTGTTCATAGATGTTGTTGAGTTTCGACATAAGGAAGTACACGATTGCTTTTGCAATCGGGCCGTCTTTTGGGTAGCCGTCCATCTTGACTATAAAGCTATCGCCCACGAGGTCGGCTTTATCCTCCGTGTCAAAGATATTGGCTCGGTCAAGCTGTTTAAGGATTGAAGAAATGGAGTCGTCTTTTTCCGGGTCTTTCATCCGCGACTGATATTCTTTCAACATATCAGTGAATGTTATCGGTGCGCCATTGGTACGCTTATAACATTCCACAATAGCCTCGCTCAATCGGTTGCTCATATTCGAGCTTGGAGAAAGACGGTCAAGCGAAGCGAGAGCCGAAGCCATTTCGGTTGAGTAGAGATTAATTTCATTGATTGGTCGCCCGGTGAAGTCCTTAAACGGTGTGAACGGCAGTGGTCGCTCTATCGGGTCGAGGATGCAAGAGCGGTCAACGTCGAAAAGCGATAGCCAGTGATTGTTCTGTATATCGCTGAACTCTCCCTTGTAGTCGAACAAAAGAAAGTTGACAGGGTAAGCACTTTCGGAGGAAAGTGCGCGAATCTGCTGCATAAGTACGGCAAGAAGATTGGTCTTACCTGAACCTGTCGCACCGGCAATAATGATTTGAGCATTGGTAATGGCGCGGCTATTGATGTCGAGAGTGGCTTCCATTTCTGCATCGCCATAATTGCCTATAAGCAGATTGAGAGCCGGGATATCTTTGGCAAGTGCAGCTCTGCCTCCACCTTGCGAGAAGAGATAGTTTTCGAGGTTATTATCGGTAAGCAGAAGGTCGCGTCCGCGATACATTTCTGCACCGATTATTCGAGAAAGAACGCGATTGTTTGAAAAGTCGAGCGAACTATCGTGATAACGCAGCTTGATGAGAGCCGAGTAAAGTGGCGATAACTCCTGATGCGTAAAGAAGCTCGGCACAAAGCGGTTGCCGGTTTGCAGCTTCATCGACTCAACGATGGCTTCCTCACGTTTACCGAGAGTTGATAGACCCACGAGCAAACAAATACGCATCAGTTTATTGTTTGGAATTGCATAGCGACGCTCATTGCCGGCACTGCGCGAAAGATTGATAAGCGATTCAATCTTCTCTTTGAGTGGTGCAAATTCCGTATTGAAGTTTTCGGGAACGTATATATCTCCAAATTGTAGTGGCATGGCGTTACTGATTTAATTCAATTCCAAAATAGCCGTCGCTGACGGTCGTTTTCTGTTCCTCCACATCGCGATGAAGCGTGAAAGTCTTTGATATGAAGGCTTCGAGTTTCTTATAGTCGCTGTCGGGGCGCACTTCAGAGGTGGTGCAAAGCAGAATAGTTTGCTCGGCAAGATTGGGGAAGTATTCCTCAAAGAGCATTTCGCGGCTCTCGTTGTCGAGCACACCCATCACAGTGTCGATCATAACAGGCGGATTATAGTCGCCGAGGTTACGTAGCACTTTAAGCAATACCTGAATAAAAATCTGCTTTGATGCGGCATTAAGCTGATTGAGCGAGATTTGGTTTCCTTTGGTATGGAATAATTTAATATCGAAGTTTTCCATACTGTCGCTCAACTCTACGCGCCCGATGTGTCCTTTATACGACACGAGCAAGCGATTGAGTTGTTGTTGCATCTCGCTTTCAATCTGCGCTTTCTTCTTTTTCAATAGGCTATCCGCTACTTTCTCGAAGAACGGTTTGAGTTTTACGAGGGTGTCGTATTTCAAATCCGGCTCTTGCTGAATCTGAACATCGTAACGGTGTATGCGGTTGTCGAGTTTCTGAATTTCCTGTTTAAGTTGACCCTCAGCAATCTTGGCTTTATCAAGTTTACGCTGACTTTCTTCGTAGTTGGAGATGATAAACTCGTTGCCTCCGGCACGTGTCTGTTCGAGATTATTTTTCTCAGTACGCAGTTCCTCGATAGTTGCGAGAAGCACTTCGAGGTCTTGACGCTGACGGTAAAGGGCTACGAACTGGTTATTGGCACCACGATTGACAAGCGATTTCAAAGCGGCTATCTCTGCATTGTCGAGATAGTCGAAAGGGTCTTGCCGATTAGTGGTGTTCTGCATAGCAACAACATGTTTTACCACATTTTCCTCGTCAACCTCAGGCGAGCAAAGTGACAATTCTTTAAGATAGTCGATAATCTTTGCAGTAACATCACGAAGCGTTTCCAATGGATATGCACCTGTGGTGGAGTTGGCGAGTTCTTCCTTTATACGCAGAATATTATTAATCTCCACTGAGAGGTTCGCTGCCATTTTCGGCAAGAAAACATTGATTTCGATGTTTTCCATAAAGCCCTTAATATCCTCAGCATAAGAAGCGGCACGGCGAACAATATCATCAACTTTAGCCGAAATATCAGCAATACGCTTATTAAGAGCGGCACTTTGCTGCGCTCCCTCTTTAGCTTTCTGATATTCGGTTTCCATTGAGGTCAGATACTTGTAGAGAGTATCTTGTTCGGCAATGCAAGCGTTAAGGTCGGCAGTCAGTTTATCCTTTTGGCTGACGAGTTCGTTATACTCAGCTGCTTCCTGTTCGGCTTGAAGTCGAAGTTGCGCCCATTCTTGTTGTAACTTCTCGGCTGCACGGCGGAGTTGCAGGTATTTCTTGAAACCAAGAACATTCTCGAAGTTGTCGCGGATAGTCTGGGCGAACACATTCTTTTTGAGAAGTTCGCTCGACTGCATGGCGTCAAATAAGAAATACTGGCTCAACTCCTGTGGAAGATTAGCCTTGATAATCTTGTTGACCTCCTGCTCGTTCTTAATGCGCTCTTTGGGTGCGGTCATTGTGCCGTACACAAACATATTGCCGTTCATGTTCAGACTGACGCTTTCAAGCGGTTTCCCGGCAGGGTTGAGAACATAGGTGCGTTTGAGGATATATTTCTGTTCCTGACCGAGTACCTTACCGCTGAAAGTGATCTGCAATGAGATTTCGGGCTTGACCTGCCCGACTGCCCCCTGATTGACAAGTTCCATAAAGTGGTCGCGGTTCTCGATTTTGAGACCGTAGAGCGCACCACTAATGGCCTCAAACAATGTAGTTTTACCACCGCCATTTGAGCCGCCGATAAGAATAATAGGGCGTTCCTCGTCAACTGTCAAATCGAGGTCGAGGTCAAGATAGGTCTTGTAGTTGCTGACTTTGATTCTTTGAATAAGCATTGCGAGGAAATTTATTTTTTAATTTTCTGAATTGCCGCACGAATAATATCTTCTGTGGCGGTGTCATCAATCTCTATCACATCAACTTTTTTAGCGTGATAGGCTTTCAGTATCTCCTCACTCAGCCAGTCGAAGTCTATACCCTCAGTGTCGCAGATAGCCTCAATCATAGAGAGGTCGTCACGACGTATGCCGTAGTGAACGAATTTTTGGTCTATACCTTTGTTACTCATATCTTACGCCTGTTGCGGATAGAAACTATCCCAGTTTAACGTGTCAGTGGTGTTCTCTATAGGAAGCGGAGAGTAAAGCCAGTTTGAACCCTCCTGCAAAATCACACCACCAAAAAGCGGCTGCTCTGCAGTGGAGTTGATTTTAATGTATTCAAGGAGTGCATTATGTTTGTCGGCACCAAATATATCGCTTCCGGCACTTTTGGTGTCGAAAAGATAGATATGTCCGTTCTTCATTCGGATAACGAAGTCAACATAGAAAAGAGCCTTTTCGCCTCCTTCCCTCTTGTGGTATTCTATGGCGTAGTTGGCTTTGCCGTTATCTCCATTCTTATACCACCAGTCAATATATTGTGAATTGGCTTCAAGGAATTTGACAAATTCCTTTTCAGGTTTAGAGGCAGTGTTAAGTTGAATGAATGGCAAGAGTGCATGATTTTCAGCCGGAGCAACTTGGTTGGTTTCGGCATCATAAACGCGCTGTTCCGGTACTTCCCAGTCGTGTTCTTTATATACTCGCGTTGCGGCTGCTTTTGCTGCAGCAACCTGACGCTTACGCGCATATTTTTCAAGTGCCGTTTCAAGCAGACGGTCAAACTTTGAGCGGTTCTCGTGATAGAGCACCACTTTCTTTGCATCGGTTTCGTAAATACCGAAGAAGTCAGCGATTAATTCCGTGAGGAAGCCCGCTATTTTATCGGTACGACCTTTGCGCTCAAACTGCCCTCCCTTGCCGTCGATATATGCAAGAAATACACCATCAATCTCGCCTGAGGTACGGGCGAATTTCGCGCGTTCCACCGTCAAAGTCTGCACTTCGTTTTGAAAGTGAACGTCCTTCGGGATTTCGATGTTAATGGTCCTGACATCGAGACGGATTGAGTTCTGAACTCGCCGACGATTTTCATTTATGGTTAAATCGTCAGTTTCGGGGAGTGGTTGGTATTCGTCTTCATCTCCGTGCATAGCCGCAAGTTCAGCTATGGAGAACAGACCGGCTCCCTGTTCGAGTTTCCAAAACTCAGTTGCAGTGTCATAAAGTATTTTACGGAAGTCGGGGCCGAGATAGTTACGTTCAATGTTCGGTCGCTCAGAATATACTGATTTCAGAGATACATTGCAAAGATTGGCGCGACGATGCGCGGTGAGCGTATCATTTAAGATGTAACCGGCATCAGCCGTTACAATATCAATCTTATCTTTTGCCAGGTCGGTATAGACGTAGCCGACGTTCAGCAATTCGTTGGGGTAATGCTTTTGTTCCGGCATACGGAGTATGCGCCCGACGGTCTGAATAGTGAACTGGTCGCTTTGCAATTTACGGAAGATAAGCAGAACAGCAGCTCGCGGACAGTCCCATCCCAGTGCGATAGCCTCTTTGAATAGAAGTACCTGTGCAAGATTATCAGGGAGTTCAAGACCTGTGAGATTTTCTTTTTCATTAGAGAGCCAAACCGCAAGTTTACCGTTTTCTACGGTAATATCGTACATATTTTTCAGATAGGTCTTTACCTGATCTGCCACTTTTTCATCTTCCACAGTCATTGACTCCTTCTTGTCGTTAGGAAGTTGAATCAGAAGAAGCGGATTGATGTTGACCCCCTCGGCTTTATACGCTTCAGCGATTTGGTTGCGCTTTTCAAGAGCAACTTTTATCAAACGCTCATTCAGTGTGCGTTCTTCTTCGGAGGCGGTCACTTCGATTTCCGGGTTAAGCACCACCTCTTTCTTAATCATCTCAGCTGCTATCACGTCCTGACGATATACTTTTGTTCGCTCGTCCGGGAAAGACGTTTTGGGAGTAGCCGAGATGCGAAGCTCAACAGCGGGATTGATGCGCTCGAGCACCGCCTTTGTTTTGTCGGCAGTGTTTGACCAAAACATATGTTCCTCGTCGATCACTGCTACAATGGGTAATCCAAGTTCTTCCTGTGTGCGTCGAGTGATTTCATATAGTGACGCGCTACTCTCGCTATCGCGCACCATAACATTATTTTTCTTCACAACGCTCTCCCAGTTGACAAATAGGATTTCGCACGGCTGAATACCCTCACTTTGGTCGAGCTCATCGAACATTACAGGGGTTAGTTTTCGGGTTTCTCCGAAAGCCCCTTTCAGGCTCATATAACTTTGGAGGTGCAGTTTACGCGGTGCAAACCATATAAAGGCGCACTCCTTGAAGCGACTGTCACCGCGTGTGCGAAGCTCGTCAACAATGTTGGCAAGCGTCTGACAAGTCATAACTGTTTTTCCGGCACCTGTCGGAGCCTCGAAAACAATCTTTCGACGCGAGCCTCCAATGTTGAGTAACTTAATGGTTTTATCGGTAAGTTCGCTGATTGCGTCCTGTTGATATTTCAGTGTTTTCATTCGTCGCCTCCTTCCTCTGCAAACAGTCCACCGATTTCTTTTTCATCACATACTGCGAGTGCATCTTCTTCCTCCGATTCGAGCGGTTTACGTTTCAGTTTCGGAAGGATGCGCTTGTAAGTATTATATATAGCTTGTGGCAACGCACAAAGTTCCACTTTGTCGTTCACCGGCTCGAAACTTGCCTCCCACGGGTCTTCACTCGGAGAAAATACATATACCTTAATCTTCGAGTCGGTTTCCACCTTTTCTATCATTTTGACGATTTCATCGACATATCGCTCGTCGTAAATGATAAGCATTTTCTTGTCGCTTTGCTCGAAGTAACGATATATGTTTTTGAAGGTCGGCAGACCTGCAAAAGTCTTCTTCTCCGCATAAAGGTTTTCCTTGATGCAGAGCATATCGGTGGAGAGCTGAACTAAGCGACGCATATTCTTTGTGGAGCGACTACGCCCTACAAAGTCCGTGCGATAGTAGCGTAGATTATTGTCGGAAAGTCCAGCAACTTCTTCCCCGTTCGGTTTGGTATACCCCTCGATAACACGCTTATTGCGTTCGTAAGTTACATTCTCGCAGATACCGTTCTCGTTGTTGGTGCAGAGAATACACTGACGTTTACCTCCGTCCTCTGCATTCTGCTGCATAACAGCATGAAGCGTCGTTCCAGACCCGGCAAAAAAGTCAAGAATAGTAGAATTGGTAGAACCTGCTATTTGCAACATTCGTTGTAACAACGCTATTGGCTTCGGAAAATCAAATAATTTTTCTCCTAAGATAGACTTTATTTTACTAGATGCCTCTTGAGAGTTACTCAAATCGGCAAAGAATGATGATTGAATAGACCACACTGGCTCTGACTGAAATTTCTTTAATCGTGGTACACCACGACCATTATCTGAAAAATAAATACGCCCATCTGCCAATAATGACTCGTACTCCTCTTTTGTTATTGACCAATCTCTATCAAAAGAGATACCAGCAGGATTAGTAATAACAAACGACTTAAATCCACCTGTGCTTCCCTCTGCACCTCTACTAATGTTAGAAGACATCCAAGGACCTCTTGGATCATTATCAGGATTCGTCCATTTTTTATCTGCATATTTTAGAGAAGAGTATTTTTGTAACCGTTTTTCAGATTTGTAACATGCAATAATGTATTCATGTTCTTTCCTTACAGTATTTTTTGCCGTTTTAGGCATCGTTCCTTTTACACGTACATCCCAAATATACGTTTCTACATGTTCTTGGCCGAAGATTTCATCGCAAAGGAGTTTAAGTTGTGCGTGCTCGTTGTCATCTATTGAAATAAAGATAACCCCTCTGTCGGATAAAAGCTTCTTGGCGATTTTTAGGCGACGCGATATAAACGACAGCCATTTTGAATGACGATAGCTGTCCTCGTTATCTACGTATGAATCGTTATAGATGAAATCTTTGTTACCGGTGTTGTAGGGCGGGTCTATATATATTACGTCAATTTTACCAGCGTGAGTGTAAGCGAGTGTGGCAAGTGCTTCGAGGTTGTCCCCCTCAATTAAAATATGATTAGGATAAGTATTTGGATTACAGTTATTTACCCCCCCCTACAACCGCGCGCGATTTATCCTCTACGAGTACAGGTAGTTCGTCGCGCAGACGATCTTCAACATCTTCAGGCTTATCCTCCCATACAAGCCCGTATGTTTTGGTTTCGCGGAGAAGTCCAAGAAGTGCTGAGCGTTCATCGTCAGACAATCCCTCAATGGTCTTGATACGGTCAATTAGTTTATGTCGGTCAGTCGCTTTCATGGCGATATTGAGATTATCAAATAAAGCAAAACATCCAAATAGCATCTGAAGGCCGACCAAAGTCTGTAACGCCTACCGGGATGTTCCAAAAGATCTTCGGCTCTCACCGTATGTCTCTATGATTAAGATTCGGTCATTTTTCAGATGAAGTTCTCATTAGACTGCAAAGTTACGAAAAATTCCTGAGATTTTTGTTAAGAATCGAAGTAATTCCGCGTTATGGGATAGATAGCCCGAATGGGGCGAGACCTAAGCACATGTCCTCCTACCAACCTCGCCCGAGCAAAAAATTCAACAAAATGGAAAATAAACATAATTTTCCTCTCCTCATGTATTAACTTTGCACAACATTTCAAAATCAAATCATCAAAACAATTACAATTATGAAAAAATCAAAAACCATCAACATCAATCCGGGAGCAACAAAAAAAGCTCCGAACCATCCGGTCCGGAGCCTTTATATTCAATCTGTTCAATGGATTAAATCCAACGAACGTATGCGAAATCCATACGATGAGGAAGTTCCACATTCTTCGGATACATGCGGAGAGCATAGCGGAACATGCCCGCTTCCTTTATCTTCATCTTCAGTGAATAAGTGTAGATGTCACCCTCCTTGGCAACGATCTTCAGATCCTGAGTACCGTCGAATGTGCTTTCGCCGTCGTGCTCGCGATAGTACACGAGCTCTACACCGATTGCATCGCGAAGACCCTTAGTATCGATCTTGCACGATACCTCGAACTCAGAACCCGTCACAAGTGCATTGGCCATTGTGTCGTCATAGTTCACTGAGAGCACCTGCACGTCATGCCACTTCGATGCCACCTCTTCTTTCCATGCTACGATCTCACGTGCCTTCGCGAAGTCATGCGCAGCAAGCTTCTTCGCACGCTTTGCTTCGGGCTCGTAGAAACGTGAGATGTAATCGTCGAGCTGACGCTTCATTGTGAAGATCGGAGCAATGTGACCGATCGAACGCTTGATATACTGGATCCACTCGGGGCTGTAACCCTTGTAGTTCTTGTTGAAGTAGAGCGGGATGATCTCGTTCTCAAGCATTGAGTAGATTGTAGCTGCGTCGAGCTGATCCTGCTGTGCGTTGTCTGTATATGTGATGTGGTCAGTAAGTGCCCAGCCTGCCTTCTCGTCAAGACGATAGCCTTCATACCACCAGCCGTCGAGTACGGAGAAGTTCAGTACACCGTTCATCTCTGCCTTCTCACCCGATGTGCCGGATGCCTCCAGAGGACGAGTCGGAGTGTTCAGCCAGATATCAACGCCCGTCACAAGACGCTTCGCAACGATCATGTTGTAGTCCTCAAGGAAGATGATCTTGCCCTGGAACTGCGGCATCTTCGAGATCTCTACGATACGCTGGATCAGACCCTGACCTGCACCGTCTGCCGGGTGTGCTTTACCGGAGAAGATGAACTGCACGGGATACTGCTCGTTGTTGACGATCTTGGCCAGACGGTCAAGGTCGGTGAAGAGAAGGTGCGCACGCTTGTATGTAGCGAATCGACGTGCGAAGCCGATGATGAGCGCGTTGGGGTTGATCTTATCGAGGATCTTAACTACTGCGGAAGGATCGCCCTGATTCTTAAGCCATTTCTCCTTGAAGTCGCGCTTCACGAAGTCAATAAACTTGTTCTTGAGCGTCATTCGCATGTTCCAGATCTCGTCGTCGCCCACTTCGAAAATACCTTTCCATGCTTCGGGGTTTGACTGATCTTCGAATACTTCCGGACCGAGTTTCTCTTCGTAGAAGGCTTTCCATTCGGAAGCTGCCCAGGTCGGCATGTGGACGCCGTTGGTCACGTATCCTACATGTGATTCTTCCGGACTGTAGCCCTTCCAGATGCCTGCGAACATCTTCTTGGAAACCTCACCGTGGAGCCAGCTTACACCGTTGGCTTCCTGACAGGTGTTGAGCGCGAATACGCTCATTGAGAAGCGTTCGTTGGTATTGGGGTTCTCGCGGCCCATGTTGATGAGATCCTGCCATGAGATACCGAGTTTTGCGGGGTATTCTCCGAGATACTTGCCGAAGAGGCCCTCTTCGAAGTAGTCGTGGCCTGCGGGCACGGGAGTATGTACTGTGTAGAGTGAAGTAGCGCGTACCATTTCGAGTGCTACGTTGAAGGGAAGGTGTTCGCCCTGTACGTAGTCTACCAGTCTCTGAAGGTTAAGGAGCGCTGCGTGGCCTTCGTTGCAGTGGTAAAGGTCGGTCTTGATGCCGAGCTTGTTAAGCATGATCACACCGCCGATACCGAGCAGATACTCCTGCTTGATACGGTTTTCCCAGTCTCCACCGTAGAGCTTGTGGGTGATCGGACGGTCGAACTCTGAGTTGCGGTCGAAGTCTGTGTCGAGCAGATAGAGTTTCATGCGACCTACATTTACGCGCCATACGTGGCAGTAGATGATACGGCCGGGGAAGGGCACCTCAAGAATCATCGGCTGGCCGTTCTCATCAAGCACCTGGTCGATGGGAAGCTGCTCGAAGTTCTGAGCTTCGTAGTTGGCTACCTGCTGGCCGTTGATGGAAAGGCTCTGTGAGAAGTAGCCGTAGCGATAGAGGAAACCGACGGCTGTCATGTTCACGCGGCTGTCGGATGCCTGCTTGATATAGTCGCCGGCAAGCACACCGAGGCCGCCGGAGTAGATCTTAAGACAGTTGCAAAGACCGTATTCCATGGAGAAGTATGCCACGCTGGGAATGTCTGTGCGCATGGGCTGCTTCATGTAGTCTTTGAATGAAGTGTAGACGAGTTTGATACGCTCCATGAACGCTTTGTCGTCGAGGATCTCTTTGAGTCGCTCGTAGCTGATCTGCTGAAGGAGCATCACGGGGTTCTCTCCCACTTTGCGCCAGAGGGCATGGTCGATGTCACGGAAAAGGCTCTTGCCTTCGCTATTCCATACCCACCAGAGGTTTTTACTCATCTCCTCCAGGGGCTTGAGCTGCTTGGGAAGCTCTGTGCTCACCGTAAGGTTGTGCCATGTGGGCTGATTGGAATTACTTACTTCAAGTTTCATATCTATTTATTTAGCTAAGATTTTCTTGTTTGGTTGTGATTTCTTTCCCCGTTCTGTCCGTAGTGCCTATCCCGCTTTTACTCCCGTTCACTTTTTGTTATTTATCGTGTCTTTTAGTAAAGTGTCGTCGGAAGTATGCTGGTGTTCGATATTATTTTTCGCGAAGTTTGGCGTTCTTCAGCGCGATCTCGAAGGCCTTGTAGTAGTCTTCGATGAAGAATTTCCAGTCGGCTTTGCGCGATGTGGCGCAGGCTGCCGCGCGGGATTCTTTCGTCTCTTTCGCATCTGATGTCATGTAGCTCGCTACTGTCGTGGCTATCTCTTCTACGTTCTGCCAATAGTTGGTGTCTTCGCGGTCGATCACCTTGACTCCGCAGTCTGCAATGGAGTTCTTGAAGTTGTTTTCAACCCATTGTCCGAATCCGGCTTTGTCGGTAGTGATGGTCGGCACACTGAATGCTACGCTCTCAAGCGGTGTGTAGCCCCAGGGTTCGTAGTAGGAGGGGAAGACTGTCAGGTCGAGCGCCGGAAGGAGATCGTAATAACTGATATTGACGATGCCGTCGTGGCCGTCGAGGTAGCAGGGCACAAACAACAGTTTCACTTTGCCCCCTCTCCCTTCCTGACGGAGGTTGCGAAGTCGGCAACATACGTTGTCGTAGTCTTCGTTGTTGAGGCGATGCGTGAGGTAGTCACATGCCGGTCTGTCCGTTCCGTCGTATTCCAGATCCATCAGCAGTTCACCGTTGGGCTCTTTCACCCATGCAGGCACCATTACAAGGGCCAGCACGTTCTTCCCTTCGGGATTGTGCTTCTCGCCAAGCTCTGTCATCGAGTCGATGAAGAGGTCAAGTCCTTTGTTGCGATATTCATTGCGTCCCGATGTTCCTATTATTAAGGTGTCTTTAGGAAGTGTCTCCCCGGTCATCAGGGATGCTATCTTCAGCAGTCGCTCGCGTCCGGCGTTTCTGCGAAGTGTGTATTTGCGTCCTTCCGGCACGAAGTCGGGTTCGAAACCGTTGGGAGTCACAACTTCGGGTGTCACGTCAAGAAGCTGACTGCATTCGCGGGCCGTGACGTCGCTCACTGTTGTAAAGCAGTCGGCCTGCTTTGCCGCTGTCTTCTCAAGTGAGTGCTTCGCAACCATATTCAGCTCGCGGGCCATCTGGTCGCCGTTATAGCCTTCGAAATATTGATAGAGATTTTTACCGTTGCCGCAGATTGATCTTCCGATGCTTGTGGCATGTGTAGTAAAGATTGTGGCCGCCTCCGGCATGTGTGCCTTTAAATACAGTAGCCCCATGCCTGTCGTCCATTCGTCAAAGTGCGCTATCACTTTCGTCGGATCGGCTTTCAGATATTCTGTAAGGCTCATCGCTACGATTGCGGATGCCACTGCAAACGCACATGATTCGTCGTAGTCGCCATATGCGTTTAGTGAGTCTACCCCGAAGCGCTGCCACATCTCACCGTAGATGTCGTTGAGACGTGCAAACATCGGTTGGAATTTCACCAATACTACGATCGGACTGCCGGGAATATCCCAGCGCCCTACACGGATAGTAAGTCCTTCGGGGAGCG
This sequence comes from Bacteroides sp., assembly GCA_014801585.1. Lineage (GTDB taxonomy): Bacteria > Bacteroidota > Bacteroidia > Bacteroidales > Muribaculaceae > Lepagella. The sequence goes on along the minus strand of JAAVDX010000030.1, from coordinate 20,916 downwards.
TAAGTTTCGTTGACGCGCTCTTGAGAAGGGTCTTGCGTTCGATAAATACGGGTGAGGGGTTTTGCTCCGACCATACGTCGGGTCCTATGAATATCAAGCGGTCTCCATAGACCTCTTGTAGCTCGCGTGCTTTCGTGGATAGCACGGTATATATACCACCGATCTTATTGCAGACTTCCCAACTGGTCTCAAACAATAAGTCGATGTCTTTTGCGGACTTTACGTCCTTTTTAAGTGTCTTTTTTGCCATCTTTTAGTTCAGTGACGCGGGTAAGCCTTATCCCGTTGTCATATTTTCCTGTAGATAGTTTCCGTGCCTATCGCGAAATATATCTTCTATACTTTCAATAGGCTCGTTTGCTGCTGCGAATGAGCGGTTAAATACTCCTTCGACACCGCAAAATTAATAAAAAACTCCCAATTATGCAAATAATCAACATTATAACGTCATCGCTATGGCTATATTTCAGATTTTTTCACTCTATAAGTGGGATTTATCAAAGTTTTTTTGTAAATTCGCGTATCGAATCTTTTCTTTCGATTCCCGAAGTTTTTCTTCTCTATCGTTGGAGGTTTCGTTTTAATCGATTTTAACTCTAAGTGTGTTATTAATATCATGTCGAATAAACCCTTCCATTATCAGGAGCCCTTCCCTTTGGGCCCCGACACTACGGAATATCAGCTTATCACTAAGGATTATGTGAAAGTTGAAAACTGGAATGGCCATGAAATGCTCGTGGTTGATCCGGAAGCCCTCACCGTCATTGCCAATGTCGCTTCCCATAATTGCTCGTTTATGCTCCGTCGTGAGCATAATGAGATGGTCGCTAAGATTCTCAATGACCCGGAAGCTTCGGAAAATGATAAGTTCGTAGCTCTCACTATGCTGCGCAATGCTGAAGTCGCCAGCAAGGGTGTCCTCCCCTTCTGTCAGGATACGGGTACTTCTATATGTGCCGGTTATAAGGGCCAGCAGGTGTGGACCGGCTGTAATGATGAGGAGAAAATCTCTTACGGCGTCTATAAGACTTATACCGAAAATAATCTCCGCTATTCCCAGAACGCCCCTCTTACTATGTATGATGAGGTGAACACGGGTTGCAATCTTCCGGCTCAGATCGAAATCCACGCTACGGAAGGCGATGAGTATAAGTTCCTCTTCATCGCTAAGGGCGGTGGCTCGGCAAATAAGACTTATCTCTATCAGGAGACTAAGGCTATCCTTAATAAGAAGACTCTCGTGCCTTTCCTCATCGAGAAGATGAAGACTCTCGGCACTGCAGCTTGCCCCCCTTATCACATCGCTTTCGTTATCGGAGGTACTTCCGCTGAGATCAATCTCGCTACCGTCAAGAAGGCTTCGACTAAGTATTATGATGCCCTCCCCACTCATGGCAATGAGTATGGTCAGGCTTTCCGCGATATCGAACTTGAAAAGGAACTCCTTGAGGCTGCTCAGTGTCTCGGTCTCGGTGCTCAGTTCGGTGGTAAGTATTTCGCTCATGATATCCGCGTTGTCCGTCTCCCCCGCCACGGTGCTTCTTGTCCCGTCGGTATGGGCGTCAGCTGCTCGGCCGACCGTAATGTGAAGGCTAAGATCAATCGCGATGGCCTCTGGATTGAGAAACTTGATGAGTTCCCCGGCCAACTTATCCCGGAGGAATATCGTAAGGCCGGCGAGGGTGAAGTCATCGAAATCGATCTCAACCGTCCGATGGCTGAGGTGCTTGCCGATCTCGATAAGTATCCCGTCTCAACTCGCCTCTCTCTTAAGGGCACTATCATCGTGGGTCGTGATATCGCTCACGCTAAGATTAAGGAGCGTCTCGATGCCGGCGAACCCATGCCTGAATATCTCAAGAATCATCCGATCTATTATGCCGGCCCCGCTAAGAAACCCGAGGGAATGCCTTCCGGTTCGTTCGGCCCGACTACTGCAGGCCGTATGGATAGCTATGTCGATCAGTTCCAGGCTGCCGGCGGTTCGATGATCATGATCGCTAAGGGCAATCGCTCGCAGCAGGTCACCGACGCATGTCAGAAACATGGTGGTTTCTATCTCGGCTCTATCGGTGGACCGGCCGCTATCCTCGCTCAGAACAGCATTAAGAATGTCGAGCTGCTCGAATATCCCGAACTCGGCATGGAGGCTATCTGGAAGATCGAGGTGGAGGACTTCCCGGCCTTTATCCTCGTCGACAACAAGGGCAATGACTTCTTTAAGCAGCTCAAGCCCCGTTGTCCGATGGATTGCTCTAAGTAAAAGGATTACCCCCCCCCCAAAAAAAAGTAATATGTTGTAGCTCAAGGTAATATGAGGCATTTAAAGTGATATGACATAACTCAAGTTTCGCAAGTTCAACCCCCGAAGCAGCGTCTATTACTTACTACTTATTACTTATATGTTAAATTACAGAGGCAATATTCTTGGAAAGAATATTGCCTCTGTAATTTAACATATTTTATTGATTCCCAATCCTAATCTGCCCTCTGTAAATATATATTTTTTGTAATTTTGTAGATTGGATATGAATATGGTCTCTTTGAGACTATTATCGGAATTTGATAACTATATAATCCATATTTATGAGATTCAAAAGATATTTTTACATTCTTATCGCTGCAATTATGGTGTTTGCCGTAGCTGCAACCACTGATACTTATGCAGCCAAGAAACGTAGTAAGGCTAAAACTACCCAGACTACCTCTAAGTCTGGTAAGAAGAGTAAATCTAAAAGCTCTAAGGGCTCCAAGAACTCAAATAGTTCCAAAGGCTCTAAGAATAGGAATAAGTCTAAAAATTCCAAGAATTCCAAGAATTCCAAAAAGTCCGGCAAGGGTAAAAATTCAAGAAGTTCGAGTTATTCTCATACTCGTAAAAAGCGTACCTCAACACCTGCACCCCCTCCTGAAAAACCATCGAATGATTCTCTGACTCTGGCCGTCAATCGTGTTGTGATCGATTGGATTCCAAAGGAGCAGAACCCCGGTGGTTTGCGCGTCAATAAGGTGTCGCCGAATGATTCTCGCAAGTCGGTGAGTGTGAGTCTTAACGAGAATTTTACTTATATGCCTGTCAGCCGTGATCTTATCAATGGCCTGAGTAGGACTGTGAAGAAGGCACTCCCCGATTCTATTAGTTCTTATAATATCTCTCTGAGCGTCGGCAATCGGCCGCTTACGTATTATATAAATCATATCGACAAACTTCCTGAGAAGTATCGTCAAAACACCCCTTTTGTGACAGCTGTCAATCCTTTTGTCCATCCGAAGAAGGGTATGGAGGGTGATATCGTCGCTCTCTGGCATAGCCACGGTCGCTATTTCCGTGGCGGCGGCTGGCAGTGGCAACGCGGTCTCCTTTTCCAGTCTATCGAGGATACCTACACTATGGGATATGTGCTCCCCTTCCTCGTGCCTATGCTTGAAAATGCAGGTGCTTACGTAATGCTTCCGCGTGAGCGCGACTATAGTCGCCATGAAGTCATCGTCGATAATGATACTAATGAGGGCGGAATGCTTTTCTCGCAGACTACCTATGTCGAGCAGAATGGCTCCAAGAAGTGGCATACGGGCGAACTCGATGGCTTTATCTATGATCTCCCGGATTTCCGCGACACGGAGAATCCTTTTGAGAATGGCACATATCGCCAGACTGAGACTGTGCGCAACGCCGGTCAGCAGTCGGTTGCGGCTTGGTATGCCGATATCCCTGAGGATGGCGAATATGCCGTCTATGTCAGCTATAAGACTCTGCCTAATTCCACTTCGGATGCTCATTACACCGTGAATTATTCAGGTGGTTCGCGTGAGTTCCGCGTCAATCAGAAGATGGGTGGCGGCACTTGGATCTATCTCGGCACTTTCCCGCTCGAGGAGGGCTATTCTGCCAAGACTCCTGTCGTGACTCTGACTAACGTAACGGATAAGGGTGGCGAACCTACCATAGTCACTGCCGATGCCATAAAGATCGGGGGCGGTATGGGCAATATAGCTCGATCCTCAAGTCGGGCCGATATCTATTATGATCCTTCTACTCCGGAAAAGTCTTCTTCTGATAATAGCTCGGAGTCTTCTTCTAAGTCTAACGTAAATCTTGATGATGAGGAGGATGATGAAGATGATGAAGTCGATGATGAGTCTGACGATGAGAGCGATGAGAATGAAGGAGACGATGAAGATGACGAAGATGATGAGGATGAGGATATCGATGCAGTTAACACTCCCGACGATGTAGTGCGTGAGGATCCCAACGGTAAGCCGCAGTCAACTCGACCCGGTCGTGTGCCGGTATTTACTACTTCCGGTATGCCGCGTTATCTTGAGGGCGCCCGATATTGGATGCATTGGGCCGGTTTCCCTGAAAAGGTTTATTCCCCTTTCCATGGCACCGATGATTATAAGGATGATTATACCTCCCGTGGACATTGGGTCAATTATCTCGCAGGAGGCTCGAGAGTGCTCCCCAATCGTGAGGGACTGAATATCCCGGTGGATATCTCTTTTGCTCTCCATTCTGATGCCGGTAAGCGTGCCGATGATTCTACAGTCGGTACTCTCGGTATCTATTACACCAATGGCGGTGCTTCGTATGCTGATGGTACTCCCCGCACCAACTCGCGTATGATGACTGATATGCTTATGCGCCAGATAACTCAGGATATTCGTCGCACTTACGAACCGCGCTGGACGCGCCGCTCCATGTGGGATAAGTCTTATCTGGAAGCGCGTGTGGCTGAGGTCCCAACTACTCTGATCGAGATCCTTTCCCACCAGAATTTCGGTGACATGCAGTATGGTCTTGACCCGAATTTCCGTTTCGTAGTGTCAAGAGCTATATATAAGGCTATGGCTCGTTTCGTCAGCGAGAGAAAGGACCGTGAGGTTGTGATTCAGCCTCTCCCCGTTCATAATTTCGCGATCAGGAAAACTAAGGCTAATCATTATCGCCTGTCGTGGGTCGCTACTCCGGATTCTCTCGAACCTACTGCCAATCCTAACAAATATATTATCCTCGAACGCACTGAGGGTACTCTCGGCTTCCATAAGGTTGGCGAAACTTCTTCTTCTCATTTCGATCTGAAAGTGGCCGATGATCTGATCCATTCTTATCGTGTGATCGCCGCAAATGAGGGTGGTGTCTCTTTCCCCTCGGAGACGCTTGCACTGCGTGAGGGAAAGAATTCCGACCCCGTATTGATCATCAATGGTTTTGATCGTGTCTCCGCTCCGGGTTTCTTCTCCGATAATGGCAGAGCGGGTTTTGACTCTGAGAATGATTTCGGTGTGCCCTATATCAATGATGCCTCTTTCGCAGGTTATCAGACGGAGTTCCGCCGTGGAGCCGGAGATGGTTTCGGACGTAGCAACGGCAGTGGAATCGGTACCGTAGTCGCAGGTAATACTTTTGACTTCCCCGCTGTTCACGGCGACGCTGTCGCTGATCTCGGTTATGGTTTCGTGAGCTGTTCGGCCGGTGCGGTGGAGGCAGGTGTAATCAATCCTGAGAACTACAAATATATTGACCTTATTCTCGGCAAGCAGAAGCGTACTACAGTAGGTCGGGGCACAAGCGGTGTTCGCTATGAGGCAATCCCCTTATCGCTGCAGAAGAAACTCTCGGCTTTTGTGAAGAATGGCGGTCATCTGTTGGCCAGCGGTTCGTTTGCCGTATCTGACCTCTTTGACAATCGCGGTAATCAGAATAGTCGCGACTTCGCAACCGGAATACTCGGAGTAAGCATCGATGACGAGGCTTCACGCACTCGAAGTGGCAAGATCAATGTCAGTCTCGGAAGTGGCCGCAAATCCATGAGTTATTCCAATACTGTCAATTCCGACCATTATATCGTCGAAAAACCCGATGCGCTGACCCCCGCTTCCGAAAATGGCACGGTAATTGCTACATTTACCGATTCGGGTGCTGCTGCCGGTGTGCGCACTCAGGTTGGCAAAGGTAGTGTCACCTTCTATTCCATCCCCTTGGAAACTCTCAAGGATGATGCCGATAGAAAGAGCATCATCTCTGATTTCTTTACTCATTGAAGTTTTAAGGAGCTTGTATAGGCTTTGAGGACACTTGGTTTAAATTCTAACACTCTCTTAAACCTTCCACACCTTAGAACCGGATACTCTCCGAACGACTTCACTAATTCTAACTACAATGCAGATTCATCGTTTTAAAAACATTGAAACTCTTCGGGAGGCTATCTTTCACAGTCCGCTCGAACAATATATCCTCGTCAGTCTGACCGACCGCGAGATTCATCTCCTCCCCCATGCCATCCGCCGTATGCGTCAGGTTGGCGAAGACACCGACGTGTCGATGGTCTATGCCTGGTATCGGGAAGTCAACGCGGATGGTTCGCTTATAGATCATCCGCTGATTCAGTACACTCCCGGATCCGTACGCGATGATTTTGACTTCGGAGGTCTCGTGCTCCTCAATTCCGCCGATGTGCTCTCTGCTACTGAGGATTTCGAGTCGGAAGAGTCGGATTGGCTCGACGGCGGTTGGTATTCTCTCCGTCTGCGGCTTAGTCAGGGGAGATATTTCCAGATGCTTCCTGAATATCTTTATTCCATGCAGCGCACGGATTATCGGAAGAGCGGTGAGAAACAACATGACTACGTTGATCCTCGTAATATCCATTATCAGGCGGAAATGGAGGAAATACTCTATCAGCATCTCTTCGAAATTGATGGTCTCACCTCTGAAAATCCCGAGACGTTCAATTTTTCCGAACTTCCTGATTGGGAGAATGGCGTGGAGGCCTCAATCGTCATTCCTGTCAGAAATCGCGTGAAGACTATCGGTGATGCCGTGAAGTCTGCTCTTTCGCAGAAGGCGGATTTCAATTTTAATGTAATTGTAGTTGATAATGCCTCATCTGATGGCACTCGCGAACTGCTCCAAGCTATCGATGACCCCCGACTTAAATTGATTCTGCTCAATGGTTCGGAGGGGCTTGGTATCGGCGGATGCTGGAATGAGGCGTTGCTCTCGGAACATTGTGGTCGTTTTGCAGTGCAGTTGGATTCTGATGATATCTATTCCACTGAGAATACTCTCGCCACTATTGTCGATAAATTCTATGAGACGGGCGCGGCTGTCGTAATCGGAAGTTATTTCATGACTGATTTTGACCTGCGTCCCATTCCGCCCGGCCTAATCGATCATCGCGAGTGGACTGATGTTAATGGGCCCAACAATGCTCTTCGGGTTAACGGTTTCGGCGCGCCCCGCGCGTTCTACACTGAGGTTGCCCGTCAGATCCTTTTCCCTAACGTAAGTTATGGTGAGGATTACGCAATGTGTCTTCGTCTGAGCCGCAATTATAAAATCGGTCGTATCTTCGATGGTATCTATTATTGCCGTCGCTGGGAAGGTAACTCCGATGCTGCTCTCCCTATTGAGAAGGTCAATCAGCATAATGCCTATAAGGATTTCCTGCGCACTAATGAACTCGTGGCACGTGTGCGTTACAACCGTGAGCACCCGCATGATGAGGAGTTTCATCCCGATGAAGAAGACGATTCGATAGAGTTCTGACATCGTCAGAACTCTATCGAAAAGTAATAAGTAATAGGTTATAAGTAATAAGTATTACTCTATTGATATTCTTTGATAATCAAATTGATTTTCATTGATATCCAATAGATTGTATGTAACATGCTTTTGGAAATACGTTATTTGAGATGATTTCTATTCTTCAGGAGGTTCGCGATCATCAGTTGGCTGAGTGGCCGATGGCACGCGAAAATTATGAAAGGCTCGGGCTCACAGAACGACGCGAATTTAAACTTGGAAGTTTGAATGGGGCTTTCCAATGCAATCCGGCAAGAATCGTCTCGACCGGTGCGAAGATTGATAAGGCTTCTATTTCTACTCGGCCTTGTTTCCTCTGCGCTGCTAATCGCCCTAAGGAACAGTTGTCGGAAGAGATTCTTCCGGGTTGGGAGTTTCTCATCAATCCTTTCCCTATTTTCCCTCTTCATTTCACGATCGCCGCTATCGATCATCGTCCTCAGGATGCAATCCCTCTCGATATGGCCTCTATGGCGGAAAAGTTACCGGGGATGACTGTATTCTACAATGGCGCTCGAGCCGGTGCCTCGGCACCCGACCATCTCCATTGTCAGGCTGTCATGACTTCTGAGCTCCCTCTTATGAATTATCTTGAAAATGGAGGCAATCCCAATGACTGGCCTTACAAGGTGGAATATTCCGTTATTACTCCCGATGCCGAGGGATTGCTTAACCTGAAAAGAATGACCGAAGTCAAGGGTTTGGACCGCCTTTCGGGTAAGGAGGATGCAGCTTTGGTAAATGCTTATTTCTGGATTGGTAAGGATGGTCTGTTAAGAGTGGCAGTCGTTCCAAGGTCGGCCCACCGTCCCTCTTGCTATCCGGAACTTATGGTTAGTCCGGGGGCAATTGATATGGCAGGATTGATCGTAATGCCGCGAAAAGATGATTTTGAGCGAATTTCTACTGCTGACCTCGAAAGAATCTTTTCAGAAACTGCGATTCTTAGATAGTGTTCGGATTTAAACGATCTAAGTAGCTATCTTAATCTAAGTAGCTCTCTTAATCTCAGTAACTCTCTTAATATGTGAAAGTGTTCTTAAATGAGAGATAAGGTTATAAAAGGAAAACGGTCTCCCTGGGCATGGATACCGACACTATACATTGCGGAAGGACTTCCCTACTTCGCTGTAAATACGCTGACCGTACTGATGTACACGAATCTTGGCGTATCCAAAACTGATATGGCATTCTTTACCGGATGGTTGTATCTCCCCTGGGTTATCAAACCTTTCTGGAGTCCCTTTGTCGATCTGATGCGTACCAAGCGTTGGTGGATTCTCGCTATGCAGTTGCTGATTGCTCTGACCATGGCGGGAGTGGCTTTCGTGCTTCCCGGCTCTTTATTCTTTTCCGCTACTTTAGCGATATTTTGGGTGATGGCTTTTGCATCGGCTACTCATGACATTTCTGCTGATGGCTTCTATATGCTCGCACTCGATGAGCGTCGCCAGGCTGCTTACGTCGGTGTCCGCTCTACGTTCTATCGCATAGCAAGTATATTGGGTCAGGGAGGAATTGTGATGCTCGCAGGATATCTTGAGACGTCTCTCGGAAATATCCCACGGGCATGGAGTCTTACCTTCGGATTGTTGTCGGTGTTCTTCCTTCTGGTATTCGTCTACCATATATATGCTCTTCCTCATCCGAAGTCGGATCGCCCCACTCCGGGAGTGACTGCCTCAAATATTCTGTCGGACTTTCTGATGACCTTCCGGACATTCTTTAGCAAACCTGGAATCTTGGTAGCCCTTGCCTTTATGTTATTGTATCGTCTTCCGGAGGCTTTGTGCATAAAGATGATTCAACCTTTTATGAAGGATGGCATGGCAGATGGCGGATTGGGAATGTCTACTTCGGAAATAGGTTTTGTCAACGGCACGGTAGGTGTCATTGCTCTTCTTGCCGGTGGTGTTTTGGGAGGTGTGCTGATAGCTAAGGGAGGACTACGCAAATGGTTGTTCCCGATGGCTGCCGCTCTTACGCTTCCTTGTGGAGTCTATTGTTATCTGGCTTCGGCTCAACCGGAAAATCTTACTCTCATATCAGTGCTTATCGGTTTTGAACAATTCGGCTATGGTTTCGGATTTACCTCATTTATGCTCTATCTGATGTATTTTAGCAGAGGTGAAAGCAGCACATCCCACTATGCCTTCTGCACAGCCTTTATGGCTCTTGGAATGATGATTCCCGGTATGGCTGCCGGCTGGCTGTTCGAACAGATGGCATCTCTTGATCCAACTTCCCCCTACGCTCCCTTCTTCTGGCTGATAATGGCCGTTTCTGTCGTAACATTCGCGGTAACAGGTCTTGTCAGAAAGCAAATTAAAGAGTAGCGTCCCGACCTTTAAGATATTGCTCTACGCCTTTCTGCGCTTTAACCACTCCTCCGGAAGCATGTTCTCTCGCCAGACGATGATTGCGCTCGCTCGCCTCTTTTGAGGCCTCACGATGCCACAGATGATATCCGATGGCACAGAATTTAAGGTATCTTTTCCCAAGTCCGAGGTTACGGAAACGAAGAGATATATCAAGATCCTCTCCTCCCCACCCTTCGAAAGATTCATCATATCCGTTGACAGCAATAAAGTCTTTCCTGAAGAATGACATATTGCAACCGAGTACATTGTCGCGATTTTTTCGATAGCGCGGGGCGAGCCAATCCGCAATTAAAGGAAGGCGCAGGGTGTTGGGTCTCTTGCTCTCAATCCCTGATGCTAAGAAGCCGATCCTCTTAGGTCGGCGCGAATGACAGATTTCCTTAGTCAGATTTTCGCCTAACTGAACTCTCCCTCCTTTAAGAAAATAGCCTTCTCGGGCTTCGCGTAAGTGGTCCGTTATGAAGTCCGGATGTAGGTACAGATCGCCATCGATCTGGATAATATACTCCCCCTCTGATTCCGCCACGCAGCGGTTGCGGATCATGGCGAGGCGGAAGCCTTCATCAGGTTGCCATATATACTTTACCTTTGTCGGAATCAGTGGTCTGAGACGTTCCACTACTTCCCGAGTATCCTCCCGACTTCCGTCGTCGCCTATAATCACTTCGTCCGGCAGTTGCCTTAACTCAGCAATACTGCGTAGACATACCTCCAGTGCGTCAGGACGGTTATATGTAGATATGATTAAAGATGTGGTCATACGTCAAGTATCTGATTATTCTCTTATCCGATCTACTGATGGATATGATTAGAAATTGGGGTGATGAGTCATTAATCTGAATGTCTTAACCCGGTTTCCACATATGTAATCTTGTTTTCTCGGGCTTGACGGTAGAGTTCGGCATTGCGCTCCGAACTCCAGTCCAGTCGGTTGTGATGGCGATGTACCATCAGTGCGTAATGGGATGCTTTGAGATGTCGGATGCCGGCATTAGCCAGACGGACATCCAGATCGCAATCTTCGCCCGTACCAGGATCAAGATACCGTTCGTCAAATCCGTTGACCCTCTCTAAATCTCTTCGGTAGATTCCGAAATTAGCACCTAAAATCCCTTGAGATTTAAGCCCGATCGGCCTACCGAATATGAATGGGAATCGGATTGACCTACGAATCTGAGCTAAAGGGGATGCTGATTTGTCTGTTAATATATTTTTTACCACACATTTTCTGACCAGCGAGAAATAATTCTTCGGTAGTTCGTCCCAGCTTTCTATCATTTCTGTCACGGCTTTCCCGGATTCGATCCTTCGTCCGCCCATAACGACTCCCGGCTTGCGCAGTCGCCAATGATCTTCTAAGAACTCCGGATGAGGGATGCAGTCGCCATCAACAAATATAACATATTCACCCTTCGAGCTTCTGAGTGCATTGTTAAGGGCCATATTCTTCCGCCACCCTTCATCAGCATGCCAGGCATGAATGATGTTCTTCTCCGGATGAATATCATTCATATAATGCCTCAGCAGGGATACATTTTCTTCTGATGATCCGTCATCGGCTATGACAATCTCAATCTCCTCCGGTTTCAGAGAGTGCAGATGCTGGCTACACAATGCGTCAAGTATCAGACGCAACCAGCGGGGATTGTTGTACACAGCCACTATGACCGTGAGCTTGGGATTAAATAAGTTAGAATCCATCAGATAGGGTATATGGGGATAATATACATCATAGGCCAATATTAGCGCCGTTGATGACTGTTCAAAGGTGAAGTCGGATTTACCGCAATGCAAGAAGGTTGTTTCAACCTCATTGCATTGCAAAATTACTGATATTTGATTAATTTTGCAAAATATATGGAGACTTATAGCAGCACCCCCGTAAAAACTTTCTCCGACGGCACTCATATTCCGATGCCGAAGATTGCCGTGCTTATGCCTGCCTACGGTCAATCGGCCTATATTACGGAGGCGATCGAATCACTTCAACGACAGACTCTGACAGATTGGGAACTGGCCATAGTAGATGATGGGTCGCCTGACGATGTGGCACATGTTGTCGCACCCTTTCTTTCCGATGAGCGAATCCGATTTTATCATACTCCGAATCGTGGAGTGAGCGCTGCGAGAAACTATGCCGCTTCAATGACCACTGCTCCATATATCGTAGCCCTTGATGCTGATGATGTAATCGCGCCCGATTATCTTAAAAGGTGTTTCGTGGAATTGGAGAGCAATCCGGAATTAAAAGTTGCGTATTCAGATTGGAAGTTTTTCGGTGCTGCTCATGCGACTCCAAAGTTATGCTATAACGGTTATAGGGATCTTCTGCTTTCAAACTCTATCTTCTGTTCGGCAATGGTCAGACGCTTAGATTTCGAGCGGATCGGCGGTTTTGATGAGCGTATGTTGATAGGCTATGAGGATTGGGAATTCTGGATCCGTCTGTTAGCTCCCGGCGATTGTCCCGAGTCACCTGAAATTAATGCCGAAGTGAGTCCGACTGACATACAAGTTGAAGCTACTGACATTAGGGTGCGACAGATTACAGCTCCACTATTCAAATATAGAATAAAGAAGCAGTCACGCTCAAAATCGGCCGATCAGGACGGTCGGATGACTCAGTGTTATTCATATATATACGATAAACATCGCAATATATATGATCGGGCCTTTCCGGATATGTTATCACTCTTGGTAGAACTAAAAAATTTGCGTCGTCGAGAGGAGAAGTGGCGAAAACGTTCGATTTTTTCACGTCTATGGTATGCAATAAGGGGAAAGCTATAAAATTTTTCAGCTTTCATTTCGTTGAAAAATAATAAGGATGGTCTCAAAAGTTTTAATCGTTGTAATATCCTCGATTTGACTTTAATTGATTTAGCTTTATTCGATAAGACGTTAATCGATTTAGCTTCATCTATATGACGTCGAAGAAGAAATTCTGAAACGTCGGCAAAATAAATTGCTTAACTAAAATTACTTAACTAAATTCAATTTCTTACCTGAAAAATGAAATTTTTTACCTCAATGGCTTTCATGGCCATGTTGTCGATTTCGGCATCTGCCTTTGCCGGCAGTGTTGATTCGCAGGGTTATCCCCTCTTCTATCTCCGAGGGAGTTTCCAGGGTTCGTCTTGGAATGGTACAGAACTCCCATTCTCCAGAGAGAATGATGTTTACACTATCCATGTCAATAATCTCGACGGAGAGTTCAAGATCTCTAATGACGATTGGACCATCAATTATGGAGCTTCAAACGGAAATGACACAGAGATCAACTCATCAGTAAGTCGCATCGGAATCTTTGACGGATTCAACTTTATTGGTCACAACCTGAATGATTTGACTATCTCCTTCAGATATGTGGAGGGCTCAAACGAAGCTGCAATATCCTTCTCCGTCAATGGCCAGCAGCCTCCGGTTGTTGATGGCCCCGGTTCCGGCACTCTGCCCATACTCTATATTAACGTGTATGACGAGAATGGCAATCTCAACAACGAAATCATCTCCAAGGATCTCGATCATAAGAATTACTTCTCAGGCGATTACTGGCTCGACCTTAACGGATGTGAATGGATGGAAGCAGAGGGTGCGAAGTCAATCGGTAGCAAGGAAGACCCCCTGCCTCTGCAGATTAAAGCGCGTGGCAATTGGACCCGTAAAGGATTCTCGAAGAAACCTTTTAAACTCAAACTCGATAAGAAGCAGTCGATGCTCGGTCTGTCGAAGAGTAAGCATTTCGCTATTCTTGCTCATGCCGATGACTTCTTCGGTTATCTAAGAAACTTCACCGGTTTCAATCTCGGACGTCGCATGGAGCTCCCCTGGACTCCCGATCAGCAACCCGTAGAAGTCGTGATCAACGGAGATTATCGCGGTCTGTATTTCCTTACAGAGTCTATCCGCGTAGATTCTGATCGTGTCAACATCACTGAACTTGATGATAATGTTTCGGATCCGGCTCTCGTGAGCGGAGGTTATCTTGTCGAACTCGACAATTATGATGAGGATAACCAGATCTGGATGGAGGAAAAAGGTCAGGCTGGCGGTTTTAAAGATACGCTTCGTATCACCTTCGATACTCCGGAGGAGTACTCCGATATACAGCGGCAGTTTGTTACCGAACAGTTTACTGCAATGAACGATGCGATCGGTGATAACTCCGACTCTCTCTGGAGCTACATGGATATGGACGATGCGGCCCGTTATTACATTGTTGAAGAGATCGTGTCTCATACTGAGTCATATCATGGGTCTACATATCTCTTCCGCGATTACGGTGAAGGTCAGAAATGGCATTTCTCTCCCCTTTGGGATTTCGGCAACGCATTCATGGGTCCGACGGATGATTATTTCTCCAACTATGGTCCCTACGGCAACACTTGGATCGCATCCTTGCGCTTGAACTCCAAGTTTATGGATAAGGTCAAAGAGACTTGGAAATGGTATATGTCGCAGAAGTTTGATGGTATCAATGCGGACATTGACACTTACATCAATCATCTGAAAGCAGCTGCCCGCGCGGATTATGAACGCTGGCATGACCAGCCCGTTCCTGATGGAGGTCAGGCTGTCGCAGACAACCGTAATCTTGACGGTGCAGCAGAATATGTGAAGAATCACCTTCGTCAGAAAACTTCCTGGCTTGCTCGTCAATGGGGTGATTATAACGGCTACTTCGCTGAACCGACCCGTGACACAACTCCGGCTGCCCCACTCCCCTCTTATATAATTTCCGGTGTAGATGAAATCGCAGCTATCAAGAATGAAGGCACCGAAGTTGAGATCTACAACCTTCAGGGAATGAAGGTCGCTTCTCCTGAATCCGGTAGCCTCTATCTGATACGTGCAAAAGATGGCTCATCAGTCCGAAAGGTCCTTGTGAAATAATTCTCAATATACCCGTTGAAATAATACCCTATATAACCATATAATAAGACTCCTGCCCGAGAGATTACGGACAGGAGTCTTTCTTTATCTAATCAATTCCTCCAATGGAAAGGAGGAGATAGTGAACGTCTTTTAGAATTCTGATGAAAAATGGAACCGAATGGCAGGGAAGTCAGATTGTGCCATCTGAAGTACGTAGTTGGAGTCAGCGAGGAATACGTCGCGTCCTTCTTTATCTATTGCCATAAACTGATGCTTACGCTTTTTGAAAGCTGCCAGTGCTTCCGGATCGTCGCTTTCAATCCAGCACGCCTTGTAAAGACTGATCGGTTCCCATCTGCACTGAGCACCATATTCATGGAGCAAGCGATACTGAATCACCTCGAACTGAAGCTGACCGACTGTGCCGATGATTTTCCGCCCGTTAAACTGATTCGTGAACAGCTGAGCCACACCCTCGTCCATCAATTGCTTGATACCTTTTTCGAGTTGTTTGGCTTTCATCGGGTCGGCATTCTCTATGTATTTAAACATCTCAGGCGAGAACGACGGTAATCCCTTGAAGTGTAGATTCTCCCCGGAGGTGAGAGTATCACCGATTTTGAAATTACCCGTATCCGGAATACCTACGATGTCGCCCGGAAAGGCCTCGTCTACGATATTCTTTTTCTGTGCCATGAAGGCTGTAGGAGCAGCAAAACGCATCTGTTTGTTATGGCGCACGTGGAGGTAATTGACATTACGCTCAAATTTTCCGCTGCATATCTTCACGAATGCGATGCAACTGCGGTGGTTAGGGTCCATATTCGCATGAATTTTGAATACGAAACCGGAGAATCCCTCCTCCTCAGGACGCACTTCGCGCTCTTCGGCATTAATCGGTCGTGGAGACGGGGCGATCTTGACAAAACAGTCGAGAAGTTCTTTCACTCCGAAAGTGTTGAGGGCCGATCCGAAAAACACCGGAGCTACTTCACCTCGAAGATACTCTTCCGGATCAAATTCCGGATAGACACCCTCGATAAGTTCGAGATCCTCACGCAGTTTTTCTGCATCGGCTTCGCCTACGAGTCGGTCAACTTCCGGTGAGTTTACGTCTGAGATCTCCACTCGTTCGCTGACTGTCTGTTTCGACGGAGTAAAGAGGTCGAGACCATGCTCGTAGATATTATAGACACCCTTGAATTTAGCCCCAATATTGATTGGCCACGATAATGGACGCACCTTGATTTTCAGTTCCGATTCCAGCTCGTCAAGAATATCAAACGGGTCACGGCCTTCACGGTCGAGCTTATTGACAAAGACTATTACCGGAGTGTTGCGCATTCTGCACACTTCCATAAGTCGGCGCGTCTGTGTCTCCACACCTTTGGCCACGTCTACAACGATTATTACTGAGTCCACAGCCGTCAGAGTGCGGAATGTATCTTCCGCAAAGTCCTGGTGGCCCGGTGTGTCAAGAATATTGATTTTATAATCGCCATAGTTGAACCCCATTACTGAAGTAGCCACCGAGATGCCGCGTTGCTTCTCGATCTCCATCCAGTCGGAAGTGGCGGTCTTCTTGATTTTATTACTTTTTACGGCACCCGCTACGTGGATTGCACCACCGAAAAGCAGAAGTTTTTCGGTCAGAGTTGTCTTACCCGCGTCCGGGTGGGAAATAATAGCAAATGTGCGTCGACGCGCTATCTCTTTATTCAGTTCTTCTGACATGAAGATTAGTCTTTATTTAAGATTAGTCTTTATTGTTGTCGAAAAGTTCGTTATTGAAATCTTTCTTATAATAGCCTGCGAGCATACCAAGGAATTTTGATATCTGAGCAATCGCTTCCATTGTCTCTTTTGAAATCTCCTTACCTTGCATGCGAAGCATCATGATGCCATAGAGAGCATTCAGACACGTCTCGATCTCACCGGATTTCTCCTCACCGGCCTTAGCTCGCAGTTCTACAATATAAGGAAGCGTCTTGTAGAATTCTGCAGAGTACTTGGCAAACTTTTGATCGGCGAGAAGTTGACGATGAAGATCGTCGAGAGCAATAATCGTATTCTTATTAAGCTGAAGATGGCCTGACTTCTCTACGCCCTCACGACGCATCATGTCGATGAGAGATTCATACCAGTCATGAAGATCTTTTTTCTGCTCTTCCGACAGATTGGTATATTTTGAAATTATCTCGGAGTCGATTTTATCGATATCGAGATTATATGCGCGGATCAGATTTTCGATCTGCCACATATAGAGTATATATTCCGCGATATTCTCGCGCTTCTTTTCTGAGGCGGTAAACATTTTGATAATATTTTCAGAGAGTCCCCATTGCTCATAGAGAATCCCTATGTTTATTTTTACAAAATTACTAAATTTTCGCGAGTTGGCAAAAAGCGGAGCCTTTTCTACTTTCCAGGTAACAAAAAAATCGTATATTGGGGTGTGCGATTCGTGAAATTTTACTAATTTTGAAATAATTTTAGACCCTTCCCTCTTATTCGGTGTTTAATCTCCGGATACTCTCTGATTTTGCAGAGAGGAAGAGTACTAATATAGAAATAAGACCCGATGTTTGAAGTAACATATATATATCACGACTGTTTTCTGATTACAACCCCGGATTGCGCTCTCCTTTTCGATTTCTGGAAAGATCCGGCCGTCAGAGATGGTGAGCTTCCGGAGTTCCTTAGAACTCTGAGAGCGGACATTCCCTTATACGTCTTTGTAAGTCATTTTCATAAAGACCATTTCAATAAAGTTATTTTCAGTTGGGTTGATGTCCATCCTGATATTCACTTTATCATTTCCAAGGATACGGCGCGTCATGCCGGTTATCTCCTAAGAGATGAGAGCCTTTATCGCGGACCAAAACCGGATGTAAGTTTGGTCAGCGTGCTTCGGCCCGGTGATTCATTCGCCGATGAAAAGATGACGGTCAGAGCATTCGGATCTACCGATGTGGGCAACTCCTATGCCATCACATTGATGGAGTCAGGTCTTACCATATTCCATGCCGGAGATCTTAACTGTTGGGCATGGCGCGATGAATCAACCTCGGAAGAGATCGCTGCTGCTGAGCAGGCGTTTGAGAATGAATTGCGGCCACTGGTCGAGGCATTTCCGAAATTGGATATCGCTATGTTCCCGGTAGATAGCCGGATTGGCAGCGGTTATGCCGATGGTGCTTCACGCTTTGTGAGGGCTATAAGGGTAAAACATTTCTTCCCCATGCATTTTGAATTGGCTGACACTCCCGAGCAACTTGCCCAACGAAAACGTGATGCTATAGACTTTAAGGCTTATGCAGCCTCTGAAGGACAATACATCGCTCTGACTTCGCGTGGGGATTGCTTCAGTGAAGAGGATAAAAAGAATGATGAAGCGGAAAGTAAATTCAATCCGGTGCTTACACGTGAATACTTCCTTTCTGCCGGAGAGACAAATGCAGAACGTGAAATATCTCTTCCTCTGCTCACATCAAAACTCATCGATATCGCTACTGAGCATGCCAATCATCTTGAGATCGGCAATCCCTTTATGCCTAATAATCATACAGGATGGGTGCTATCGAGACTTACAATTGAGATGAAGCAGTATCCTACTGTTGACAGCCACTATAAGATTTCCACATGGATAGAATCCTGTAACCGTCACTTTTCCGAGCGCGCTTTCAGCATTGAGGATGAAGCGGGAAATCCCTTAGGATATGCACGTAGTATCTGGATGGTTCTTGATACTGTTACTCATGCCAATGCCGGTCTTGATTCACTTAATGTAAGGGAAGAGTTTATAGGAGGACGAGAATGTCCGCCGATAAAGCGACAGGGTAAACACCTTACGATCGTATCTCCGGAAGAAGCGGATAGTGCAACCGGTAGATTTCTTGTGGCTGATTCGCAGCCCGAGAAATATACTTTTAAATATTCCGATCTTGATGCGTATCGACATGTCAACACTGTGCGCTATGTCAGTCTGCTTATGAATCGCTTCTCTCTTCAGGAACATGACGAATATCGCGTCGGGCGTCTTGAACTTTCATTCCTTCATGAGGGGCAGTATGGGAAAACCCTCGATATTCTTCGCGCTCCTATCAAGGCCGAGAATGAAGATTCGCGCGGTTACGCTTTCCAATTGCGGAGAGAAGAAGATAAACAACCGATACTTTTCTCTCGTCTTTGGCTGGATAAGAGAGACTCACCTATCCCGACTCTCTGATCTTATCCTCATCTCCTCTCCGAAATCCAAATCTCGTCTCCCAAAAAGTTTTCCATAGACATATTATTCAATGAAAATCCTCTCATTACGAACCGCTGTTAATTCAGGCATCTGTTTTGCGCTTGGAGCAATACTTTATGCCTGTTCCTCTACGCGCCATGTTCCGCAGGGAGAATATCTTCTTGATAAAGTGAAGATAGTGATTGACGATTCGTTGATGCGCAATGGCGGGGAGCAGATAAAGACTGAGGATATGCTCGCTTATGTGCGTCAGCAACCGAATCATAAGATGTTGTGGAGTGCGAAACTCCGCCTCGGAATTTACAATATGTCAGGGATGGACTCTACGAAATGGTGGAATCGATGGGTACAGAAGCTCGGTGAACCACCGGTAGTATACGATCAGTCGCTGACTAATACCAGCGTGCGACAATTGCGCACGGCGCTGATAAATAAAGGATATCTTTCGGCAAAAGTAGAGGTTGATACGCTTATTAAAAGCGAAAAGCGAAAAATAGATGTGGAATATCGTCTTAATCCCGGGACTCCGCACATCGTAAAAACTCTTGACTTGCATATTCCCGATTCTGCTATCTCTGCTATTATCTCAAAGGATTCTACTCGTTTTATCATTCGCCAAGGTGACCCTCTCGACCGAAATATACTTGATCAGGAACGCGACAGAATTGTGCGGAGATTGCGCAATCATGGTTATTTCAATTTTGTAAAAGAATACATCCAGTTCTCGGCAGATACGACAGCCGGATCCTACGACGTTGACCTTACAATGATCATTGATCCTATGGCTACCGGAGGAAACGAGCAGGCTCTTCAGGCTGCCAAGAAGTTTGAGATCAGGCGCGTGATGTGTATCACTGATTATAATATGTCGCAGGCATCTGCCTCTCCGGCCATGTTGCGCAATAAGGATTCCGTGGATTATCGTGGACTCACAATCTTCTATGGTAAGGACAAGTATCTGCGTCCGAGTGTGATTTATGATAACAACTTTATTCAACCCGGCCAGGAATATTCAGAGCGCGCCCTCGACCGTACATATAAGGCATTTTCGCGATTGGAGATTCTGAAATTTATAAATGTCAGATTTGTTCCGGTCGGAGAGAAGGAAGATGGAATCGAATATCTCGATGCTTATATTCTGCTGACGCCCGGCAAGAGTATGTCAATGACCGCTGAATTGGAAGGCACCAACTCGGAAGGAGATTTAGGTGTGGCTGTCGGACTGACTTTCTCACACCGAGATATCGGACGTGGCGGAGAGTCTTTCACTGCAAAAGTCCGCGGAGCCTACGAAGCCATTCACAGTAATGTCGAAGGACTCTTGCACAATCGTTATATGGAATACTCCGCAGATCTTGGATTACAGTTTCCGAAGTTTAAAGCTCCATTTCTAAAGGAGAATTTCAAGCGTAGAATAAATGCAACTACTGAATTGAATCTCTCGATGAATTATCAGCAGCGTCCGGAATATACGCGTATTATCTCTACGGCAGGCTGGAGTTACAAATGGACCGAACGCACTACCGGCAATCGTCACACCTTCACTCCGATCGATATCAACTACGTCTATCTCCCGGAATCTACCAACGATTTCATCAACAATATTGCGCCCGATAATCCAATGCTCCGCTATAGTTATGAAGATCATTTCATAATGAGAATGGGTTACAGTTTCTACCACACTAATAAGCGTACGCAACGTCCCTGGGAGCGCTCTCCTCAAAAAGATATATATACGATAAGAGTAAATAGTGAGATAGCCGGCAATCTCCTATTTGCTATCAACAGTATCTTTACCCATCGATCGAATTTCCACGAGAATC
>JAAVDX010000029.1 GCA_014801585.1 Bacteroides sp. | reverse complement strand
TGTTCAAGCAACAGCTGACAGACGCGGCCAAGAGAAAAGCCCGTAAATACTTCGAGACTATCTTCGAAGCTAACGGATATACCGCAAGTATCGATTTCAAATCCTCATCCAACTCAGACAGACATGATAAAGAATAAGAAACTCATTTTGATTGCGGTCGTTGCAATTGCAGTTGTAGCTATCGGCTTATATTTCTCTTTTGCCTCGCCAAAGAAATCCATAGATGTAAGCAAGGGTCAGATAAGCAAGGTCGAGACTATGGCACAATTGTGTGCCATTGACATCTACAGCGAAGTTCCTATTCTGGACACAATCAACAACAAGGTTATGTTTGCCGTTCAGAAACAGATGGGCAGCGTGTCGTTCGACCTTGAGAATATGCAGATGGACTCTGACGGTGATACGGTAAAAATTGTGCTTTCACCGGAAATTGTTGACTTATATGAAGCGACAGAAGATAATTCATGGGAAGTAATCGACACAAAAGCCATCGGAACAATGTCAATGTTCAAGAGTGACAAATTCACAGATGAGGAAGAAAACGCCATAAAGGCCAATATAAAGAAGAATTCAAAGAAACTTCTCTATCACAACGGCACAATAGAGCGAGCACGTGCAGAAGGTGCGAGAAATCTTCAGACCTTAATGGAGAAGGTTTACAACAAGCCGGTTAAAGTTTCCGACCCGACACCAAAAGGAGCACATTATGATGAGTTCAAATAAATATTCGCTACTATGCATTGTACTTGGCCTGTTTGCACTTTATCTGATACTGAAGTGGACATGTAGGCTTATCTTCGGATTGTTGGACTATGCAATCCTGATAGGACTCGTTGCAGTTGCAATACGGTATTTCAGATTACCAAAATACAGGAGACAACAACTACATGGTCGAATAAAAACCAACATCAAATCCATCGGTCAGAAACTTGGCTTAGATTAGAACCTTGGCTTAGATTAAGGAATGGAGCTGCCTTTCGACAGCTCCATTTTTATTGAATTGTTTACCATCGTCCAAATGATGCACGTCAGCGACCATAAAACGCAAAAGACCTTTATGGACTACATCAAACTCTCATCAGATGAAATCGCCGATTAGATAGACGCAATCTTCAACGGAGTAAAAGAAGAAGTATTCTGAGATAATTATTGAAGTAGAAACCGGATATTCAGGAAATATTTAGTATTTTTATGATATGGAAACAATCATCACCACTCATAACGAGTCGGAATATAACGAAATACTGCGACAGGCTGTCGCAGTTATTGAAACGGCCAGAAGTAAAGCGGCTCGTGCAATTGTTGAATCTTCTCCAAAACTCCGACACTCTGTCGGAGTTTTGCCGTGGTGGAATATTAACAAGCTGATTGCTAAACTCGATGATGACGAGGCGATTCTATATTACGCTGAGCAGACAATCGCTAAAAAATGGGGTTTCTTGGCGTAACCCCTTTCTCCATGAGATTGGGGAGCAAAGTCAGGATTGCAGGGTTTCGAGGAGGCTACGGAGGCGGTTGACCTGCTCGTCGATCTGGCGGCGGAATTCGAGTTCGTTGGAGTCGAATTCTATCCGGGCTTTGGAGTAGTAGGGGATGCGCTCGTTGAGGTGGGTCGCGATGAAGTCGGACAACTCTTCGCGAGGAATGCGCTCTACAATCGGTCTGCGCGTCTTCGCTTCGAGCAGACGATGGACAGTGCGGTCGACACTCGCACGAAGCCAAACGGTCGTGCCGCGCTCGTTCATGAAATCCATGTTGTCGAAGAAGCAGGGCGTACCACCTCCGCAGGATATCACCGCGTCGCAGAATTCCCCCGCCTCATGGAGCATCTCCCGCTCAATCTCACGAAAGCGCTCTTCACCCTCTTCCGCAAAAATCTGACTGATACTCTTGCGAAACCGTTGTTCGATATAAAAGTCAAGGTCGATAAACTGCATCCCTGTGGCGCGGGCGAATGCCCGACCGAGAGTCGTCTTACCGCTGGCCATATAGCCGATGAGGAAAAGGGTCATTTCTTTCTTATTTATCAATGGAATAGACTTTGAGGAGGGAGTCGAGTCGGCCGACACGTCGGGTCTTGTTGAGGTTCTTCGGAGTCATCACACCCTGTAGGCGCTGAGGGAGCGACCGACGATAACGATGCCATTCGAGGTATCGCCCGCGTTCCCTGCGAAGGAGCGCGATGCCGCGCTGATAGTCGGAATCGGAAGAGAGAGAAGTCGGGCGGAGCCGACGGGCACTCTCCAGATACAACCGCGCAAGATCCGGACCTTCGTCGATAGCCGAATCAGTCTCGGCATACATCCGGTATTCATGAAGACGGGAAGGGAAGATGCTATCGGTCAGTCGGGCTATCCGGAGCGCGTCGGCCGGTCGGCCCGCTTTCAGTAATCTTCCACCCAAGCGCAGAAGACTTTGCCGCTGACCGGTCAGCATCTGGCCGAAAGTGTCGTCGACGTAAGGGAATCTGCCCGCCACCGCTTCATAGCCCGATCCGTCAGCCGCGCGACGTGTTGTGACGCGGTGTCCGGCTCTCGTGGTGAGGGCCTTATCCATATCCAGTTGAATAAGTCGCTCATTTGTGGCCGGAGACAGTGAATCCGTATATACCAGTCGGCGTGTATAAAGGGTTCGTGTGGTGAAAGGACGCAACCCTGCGAAATCCGATGCAGAGAGAGAACATTGCCAATATACGGGGCGAGCGACGGATGCCGAAGCATTTGAGGCGAAGATATCCAAAGCCGCCAACTGCCGCAGATACATCAGTCCGGAGCCGGAGGCAACGGCCGATGAACGCAATATCAGGGAATCTCCGCCTTCCGGATTTGCCAGACGAAGCATCGCGGGAAGCCTACGTGCATCTGCCGGAGCAGCGTAAAACAGGCGCAGAGCCTCCGAGGCGTCAACGGCCGAAAGGGAATCAAGCCGGGAGGGGCATTCCGGAGAGGAATCGTAGCGGGCAAACTTAAAGCCTCCAAGGCGCAGTTCGTCGGCCGGCATCTGCATTCGCAGACCTTCCGCACCGCGCGACGTGCCGCGAAGCTGATTGATATACCATGATGTGCCAAGATAGGCGGTATTGATGATAGTTACGTCGCGACGCACTCCCCACACCTCCTGAGCCCACCAAAGAGGGAAGGTATAGTTATCTCCGTTGGTGAAAAGGATAGCATTCGGTTCGAGTGATTCCAGAAAGTTAATAGCAAAATCGGAAGTGGCATGACGGCCCGAACGGTCGTGATCGTCGAAATTCTGTGCAAGCATCCATAGCGGCATCCCGAGCGAAACGACGAACGCTCCGCCAATCAGGAACTCTCTGAAAATCCGCACGCCGACTGATTTCTCACCATCCGATTCCGTATTACGCTTCTTATTTCCCCGGCCATAGCGGAAAGCCGAGCGAAGAAGCAAAGCCATTCCGGCTCCGATCCATATCGCGTATGCCCAAAGCGAACCGAGGAATGAATAATCGCGTTCGCGGGGTTCGCGGGGTGACTGATTGAGATATACTACAATAGCCAGCCCGGTCATCAGAAACAAGATGGCGATCACAAAATTCGATCTCCTGCCGAGTCGGCCGCTACGCTGTAGCATCACCATTCCCAAGATTCCTAACAAGAGCGGAATCATGAAATATACATTTCTCCCCGGATTATCTCTCCCGATCTCCTTAGGCAGCATATCCTGGCGCCCCAGCATAAGATCATCTATCGGGCTGAGGCCCGTGATAAAATTGCCATGCTCCACCTCTCCTACGGCAAACCGGTCGTTCTGTCGGCCGGAATAATTCCATAGCAGATATCGGAAATACATGTAGCCGATCTGATAACCGAACAGATACTGAAGCTGCTGCAGATAAGTGGGCCGCAATTCGGTCTCGCGTGAGCGCGAGCCGTCGGGGAGCAAGCGGCCTACGGGATTCCCGAGCGAATCGAGAGCATACGATACTTCTACGGATTTCATCGTAGCCGAGGTCATGCCGGCCCAGTCGGCGTAGGCCTGTATATCGGAGGGATCATTGCTCGTAAGGCGGGGAAGCCACATGTTGAGTTCGGGGGTATAGACCGGGATTCGGGAATATTCGTAGAGCACGTATCCGGAATCCGTAGGGGCATAATGCGGATTGCCGTCGCGCATGGCATAGCGGGAATAATCCGCCGATCCGTCGGGGTTGATACGTTCCTGTCGCAGAATCACACTCTTGGGAGTGCGCCCATAGAATAGAGGTGTGCTGCCATACTGATCGCGCGCCAGATAGCTCTGAAGATCGAATATTGTGGAGGGGGCGGCCTCATTCATCGGAGGATTGGCGGCAGAGCGTACGAGCAGGATCATATAAGAGGAGTATCCCGTAAGCAGCATTGCGGGAATCCAGGCTATTACCTGAAGGCGTGTGCGCCGCGGCGGAACACAGAAAGGGAGGAGCCAGAAGATGAGTATCGACGTAGCCCAGAACAACCACACTCCGGAATGTAGAGGCCAATGAAGAGAGTTGACACAGAAAAGTTCGAATTGTCCGGCAATTCTGATCACTCCCGGCATCATTCCGAGCAGAATCAGTCCTACGGCTGCACACCCGGCTATCAAAGCCGTAAGGATACGTCCGAATCCTACCTTACCGCGCCGACGCCGGAAAAGCCAGATGAGACTCAGGGCGGGAATGACCAGAAGATTAAGCTGATGGACTCCGATGGAGAGGCCCGTCAGATATACGATGAGGAGCAGATGGCGCTGACTTCGTCGGCCGCGCGGCATATTGGCCCATCCTATCATGAGTCGGATCACTAATGCGGTGAGGAACAGCGACATGGCATAGACCTCGGCTTCTACTGCCGAAAACCACGGAGAATCCGCCCATCCAAAACACATCGCTCCGCCCCATGAGGCTGAGGCGCAGATAAGATTTGTCGGAATCCGCCTTATCTGTATCGACTTGCTATGGCTGAAAAGCGTGGCGAGGAGAATGAAGATGACCGAGGCAAGGATGCCTACGGCAAGAGCCGTGAAGATAGCGCTCGAGGCATTGACCGCTATGGCTATCGCCCGGGGGGCGTGGCCTCCGAAGAGAGAGAAGATACGGGCCGTAAGGGTCCAGACGGGATTGCCCGGGGGATGACCCACTTCGAGCAGAGCCGCTGTGACGAGATATTCCGGGCAGTCCCAATAGGAGGCGTCCGGTTCGAGAGTAATGAGATATGATATTAGAGATGCGAAGAACGCCGCGCCTACAGTAAGCCGGCGTGTTATTCTACGCGATGAGAAAATTCGCTCCGGGAGATTCATGGCGCAAAATCTACAATGTGGTGAGGAATTAGAATGGATCGGAAAGGGAGTCGAAGAGGGTAGGCTGGCAAGGCTTGAAGGAGCGGCGGTGATAGGGAGTCAGACCGAGTTCGGTGATGGCCTTGCGGTGTTTTGAAGTGGGGTAGCCCATATTGCTTTCCCAGCCGTAGCCGGGATATTCTTCGGCGAGCCGACGCATCAGGGCATCGCGATAGGTCTTGGCCAGAATTGAGGCTGCTGCAATTGAGGCGTATGTAGCGTCGCCATGCACTACCGTAGTGTAGGGAATACCTTTATAATTGGAGAATCGGTTGCCGTCGACGAGGATATGCTCCGGGATGGCCCGTTCGCCACCGGTGATTTCGCCTCGGTTGGGATAGGGCGATGGGAAAATACGCTGCCATTTCAGGCGGTCGAGCGCACGTTGCATTCCGGTGATCGAGGCGCGGAGGATATTGATACGGTCGATCTCATCGGCATCTACCATTACTACGCTCCATGCCAGGGCCTCATCCTCAATTATAGGTCGCAGGGCATCACGCGCGTTTTCGGAGAGTTGCTTGGAATCATTGAGTTCCGGACAATCGAAATCAGGGGGCAGAATCACGGCCGCGCAAGCTACCGGGCCGCAGAGACATCCGCGTCCCGCTTCGTCGCATCCGGCCTCTATCAGACCCTCTTTCATGAATGGCAACAGACTCATTTTGAGCGGTTGATTATGAATTCAAAGAGGTCGAGGAAACTGCGTTTCCATTCCGAATCGGGGTATTCGTCAAGCAGACGGGTCGCTTTCTCCTGCAGACCGCGCATGTAGGAATATGCGTAATCGACGCCTCCGTTGTCGACAGCGAACTTCACGAGAGACTCAATCTCTTCGGAAGAGAGATCGCCTCGGCGGAGGAGAGCTTTATAAGATTCGACTTCTTCGGCGGGCGTAATCTGCAGCACGTGGAGCAGGGGGAGTGTCACTTTCCCTTCGCGCAGGTCATTACCGGTAGGTTTGCCGATACGCTCGTCATTATAATAATCAAATATATCGTCGCGGATCTGAAACGCCAGACCAAGGAGATGTGCGAACTCCACGAGCGGAGCGTAATCCTTCTCGGAGGCTCCGGCAGTCTCGGCGCCCATCCTTACACAGTTGAGGAAAAGGGAGGCCGTCTTTTTGCTGATCATGGAGATGTAATGCTCCTCATCGAGATGATGCTCGCGGACGTTGCATATCTGGTCGACCTCACCTAAAGAAAGCTCCTTGCCGAGATCGGAGAGGGCCGAGATCACGGAGATATGCCCGGTACGTATACCGGCCGCCAAGGCATTGCTGACGAAGAAATCGCCTACGAGTACCGCCATGTGGTTGCCCCAGATAGTATTGACGGTAGGGAGGCCGCGCCGGAGCGACGTCTCGTCGACCACGTCGTCGTGGATAAGCGAGGCATTATGCAGCATTTCCAGAGCAGCTGCTGCATATAGAGTGTCGGAGGTGACTCCTCCGAAAAACTTGGCCGCAAGCATTACGAGCAGAGGCCTTATCTGCTTCCCTTTTGTCTGCAGATAGCCCGTCACTACCTGATTCATTAGCTGATTGGGCGTGGCGAGCGTCTCCCGGATGATGGCGTTCATCTCCGAGAGTTCGGGCGCAAGGCGGGATTGTATTTCGTCAAACTGATGCATCGTAGTGCAAAAATAACAATAAATCCCCAATCACGCAAAAAAAAGCGGTTGTGGCGGGGGTTTTTGACCAAATTGTAATAGAAACTATCCCGAATTTTAGCGTTCCACTGAAAAAATCGTTATATTTGTGGTTTGAAACCCATTTTTAGAGATTCCGATTGCGAATGATATTCCTCCTGCTTCGGATCATATTAATTCCGCTCATGGAGCCTTGGCAGACTCCGGTCGTCGGATAATTTTGAGATATTTATGTCAGATAAAAATAAAAGACTCTTTCTTCTCGATGCGTATGCTTTGATATTCAGAGCTTATTATGCGCTTATCAAAATGCCGCGTATCACCCGGTCGGGATTCAATACGTCGGCTATCTTCGGTTTTGTAAATACGCTGGAAGAGGTGTTGCGTCGGGAGAATCCTTCCCATATCGCGGTATGCTTCGATCCCCAGGGTCCTACATTCCGTTCGGAGGCATACGCTGATTATAAGGGTGAGCGTGAGGCTACTCCGGAGGATATAAAACTCTCTATCCCTATCATTAAGGATATCATCCGCGCTTACAATATCCCTATTCTGGAAGTGGCGGGTTTCGAGGCCGACGACGTGATCGGGACGATGGCAAAGCGGGCCGAAAAGGAGAATTTCACCACTTATATGATGACGCCCGACAAGGATTTCGGTCAGTTGGTGTCGCCTTCCGTGCTTCAATACAAACCGGCCTATCGCGGCCAGGACTTTGAATTGCGCGGCGAGAAGGAGGTATGTGAAAGATATGGCATTCAGAATACTCAGCAGGTGATAGATCTGCTCGCCCTGATGGGAGATAAGATCGATAATATTCCCGGATGTCCGGGAGTGGGGGAGAAGACTGCGCAGAAACTCATCTCCGAGTATGGGTCGGTAGAGAATCTGCTCGACTCCACTGCTACTCTGAAGGGAGCCTTGAAAAAGAAAGTGGAGGAGAATGTCGAACAGATTAAATTCTCGAAATATCTCGCTACGATCCGTACTGATGTGCCTGTCGAGGCCACTCCGGATGATCTTGTCCGTCAGAATCCTGATCGCGAACGCCTGCTTGAAATTTTCGACGGGTTGGAATTCCGTACGTTGGCCGATCGTGTCAAGCGTCGTCTTGATTCCGAGTCCGGAGCCTCTGCTGAGTCTGCGGTTGTCCCTCCTTCCCCTCCGGTCGCGGAAAAGCATAAGGATAAATCATCGTCGGCCGGAATGGTGGGGTCGCTGTTTGATTTCGATAATGAGGAGGAGGCGTCTGAGGCGACAGTCGCTGTTGAAGTGGCTGCGGTCGTGGAGAATCTTACTGTCGTGGCCGACGGGAAAGCCCTCGAGGAGATGCAGATGGCTGTTCTGGAGGCCGGAGAGATCGGTGTCTACGCCGTCAGCGATGGTGATAACGATATGACATGCCGCTGGATAGCCACTGCAATCGCAATAGCCTCTACGGGCAGATGCTGGTATATTGCCGCTGATTTCGCTGAAGGACAGGCGGCTTTGCTTGATCTCCTCGCCCGCGAAGACACGCTGAAGATAACGGATGCCTCCAAACTGCTTTATGTCATGGCGGCCAGGATGCGGAATGATGATGTCGTGCCGCTGCAGAATTTCTATGATGTAGTGTTGGCGCATTATCTTCTTCAGCCCGATATGCGCCACGGATTAGATCTGTTGGCGTCCGGCATGCTTGGTCAGACTCTTGATCCGATGCCCGAATTGACTCCGAAGCGTAAAGCGCGCGGAGCCAGGGGGGCGGAAACGGCGGCGGTTGTTCAGCCGGAAGTAATTGCTCCCGCAGCTGCTCAGCGCGCTCTTGCTATTGTCCGATTATGTCAGCCCCTCAGGAAGATGCTTGAGGAAGAGAAGCTGGATATGCTCTACCGTGATATTGAGGCTCCGCTGGTCGGCGTACTGGCTGATATGGAACTGACCGGAGTCTGCATCGACGAGGCTGCTCTCAACGACGCGGCAAAGGATATGGAGGAGAAACTGAATACACTCGAGCATGAGATTCATGAGCTTGCAGGAGAGGAATTCAATGTCGGTTCGCCGGCCAAGGTCGGTGAGATTCTATTTGACAAACTCAAACTCAGCGACAAGGCTAAAAAGACCAAGACCGGACAATACTCCACTTCGGAAGATATTCTCGAAAGTGTGGCGCATAAGAATCCGATTGTCGGTAAGATTCTGGAGTATCGACAGCTGAAGAAACTGCTTACCACCTATCTGACAGCTCTGCCGGCGGCCATAAATCCCGCTACCGGAAGAGTGCATACAAATTATAACCAGACGGTCACAGCTACCGGCCGAATATCCTCTTCCAATCCCAATCTGCAGAATATTCCGGTCAGAGAGGATGCCGGCCGAGAGATACGCCGCGCCTTTATACCCTCTGAAGGAAATCTCTTCCTGTCGGCCGATTATTCGCAGATAGAACTTCGGCTCGTAGCCGATTTCGCAAAGGATGAGACAATGCTCAAAGCCTTTGCGGAGGGGGATGATATACATGCCATTACGGCTGCCAAGATATATCATAAAGCAGGCCCGGATGAAGTGACCCCCGATGAGCGTCGCCATGCAAAGACGGCCAACTTCGGCATACTTTATGGAATCTCGGCTTTCGGTCTGGCCTCACGTCTCGGCATACCGCGCAGCGAGGCCAAGGAACTTATAGATAATTACTTCAAAGAATTTCATACGATTCGCAAATACATGGCTGATGCCGTAGAATTTGCGCGTGAGCACGGATATGTCGAGACCCGAATGGGTCGCAAACGCCGTCTGCCTGATATCAACTCAAAGAATCCCGTAGTCAGAGGATATGCCGAACGCAATGCAGTCAATGCACCTATTCAGGGGTCGGCCGCCGATATAATCAAGCGCGCAATGATCGATATCAGCAAGGAAATGAAGGAGAAGGGTCTGAAGTCGAAGATGATAATGCAGGTTCACGACGAACTGAATTTCGACGTAGTGCCGGAAGAACTCCCCGTAATGCAGGAACTCGTGGAGCGTCTGATGGAAAAAGCCTACGCGGGCGACGTAAGCCTGACCGCCTCTTCCGGAGTAGCCTCCAATTGGCTCGATGCCCATTAATATTTCTCGATGCTCATTAATATTTCTTGTGGGTCGGGGAGCTAAAAACCAAATTAAATAATTCAGGTCACGCAAGCTACAACCTACGAAGCAAATTTTATTACATATTACTTACTACTTCTTCAAGTCACGCAAGCCGCAACCTACGAAGCAAATTTTATTACTTATTACTTACTACTTATTACTTATTTTAAGTTTAGCAAGTTTAACTTGCTAAACTTAAAATTTGTTTACTCGCAATTTTTTTGTAAATTTGTGAAAAATAAGAACCCAAAAAAAGATTCCGCATGGATTATAAAGATCTCAACGTGCTTGACCCGGAGCTGAAGGTCATCACTGAACTTGAAGGCGATGGCAAATTTACAATCGGTTTGCCGGCCAATTATGCTGATGATGAGGAAACCCGCTTCCTTCTCACCCCTGAGGCCTGCGGCCTGATCACTTCGGCCGGACTTAAGATAAAAATGGAGGCAGATGCCGGAATCGACATCAGTTTCAGCGACGATGCCTATGCGGAATACGGCGTTGAGATCACTGATCGCGACACTGTCCTCAAAGCCGACCTCGTGCTCTCATTCTGCCCTCTGAAGAAAGAGGATGTGATGAAAATGAGGAAGGGGACCGCTCTCCTCTGCATGATGGGCAATGAGCTCTTCAAGGCTGCTACAATTGAAGCTCTCCTGGAACGTAATATTACGTGCGGTGTGCTCGACAATATGTACTCTTCCTACAATGATGAGCCCGTATTTGCCAACGTAATCAACGAAATCGACGGACGTGCCGCAATCCTCTATGCTCAGGAGCATCTCTCATATCTCGGCGGAGGCAAAGGCGTATTGCTCGCCGGAGTAGCGGGGATAAATCCCTGTGAGGTCCTGATTATCGGAGAGGGAATGGATGTCTGCTACGCAGCCAAAGCGGCAATCGCCGCCGGCGCTACCGTGACCCTCGTCAATAATGATATATCCGCTCTTCAGACTGCCCGCCAGTTCTGCGGAGAGGCCCTGACTACGATTGCCATCCATCCGCGTGTGCTCTACAACAAGTGTAAGACTGCCGATGTGCTGATTCTGGGTGAAACTACCCGCCCCTTCACCTTCCCCAATAAACTCAACCGTATTATGAAGGATTCCGCCTTCGTGCTCAATTTTAAGGATAATCATCCTTCGGCCGCCGTGCCCCGTACGGTTGCTATGGGTCTGAGCAATGTGCTCGTCAATTTCTTAGACGAGATGGTGATCAAGAATGGTCTGGAAGGGATGATTATGACCTCGGAAGGTGTGCAATGCGGAATTATCACATATCACGGCACCCTTGTCGACAAACTCATTGCTTCCTATCTCTCAAAACCCAGTGTCGACATCAAGATAATGCTGACGGCCAAGAACTGAGGGTAGGATCCGAAAACTCGTTCTAAAATTATAAGCCTCTCCGGGGATAAGTGAACGCTCTTATCCCCGGCGTCGGCTACAAGCAGGGCTGTAATAATAAGGTTGTGAAGATAATCCACATAGTGTCGGGGAATGCGATGGGGGGAGCGCAACGCTATGCGCTCGATATATGTCGTCATTATTCCGCAGAGGGTCATGACGTCCTGGCGCTTACCCGGGATGCCAAGGCTATCGACCGACATTTCCGGGAAGTGGGCGTAGCTCTTGCCCACGCTCCGCTTCGCGATTATCCCGACCTTTTCTCCTCGCTTACGCTATCTAAGTTGCTTAAGAATTCTCCGCAGGGAGCGACGATTGTCCACGTCCATCGTTATCGTGACGCACTGACTGCTATGGCAGCCCGCCGGATGGCCGGGAGACCCGATGTGGGAATAGTCGTCACGCGCCACGTGGCCGAGAAGGGCAAGAATAATTGGCTCAGGAGATTGATTTATCGGGGAGTGGATGCTCATATATGCGTGTCGGCTATGGCAAAGAGGGAGTTTCTGTCGGCATGGCCTCATGGACGATATCCCTTTGACACAGCCCGTCTGCACGTGCTTTTCAATAGTCGCAATATAATTCCCCGGCGGGAGGATATCCCTGCAAAGGGAGCCGTGACTGCAATGTTCCACGGCACTCTGCGACCCGGAAAAGGGCTTGAAACTCTTATCGAAGCCCTTGGACAACTAAAGGATACACGTCTGCGCCTGAAGATTGTAGGCACGGGCGATCCGGATTTCGTCGATGCGCTCCGACGTCGCAGTCAGGCGCTCGGAATAATGGATCGCATCGACTGGATACGCATTGCGGAAGATCCGATGCCTCTCATTGCGAGCTGTCATTTCGGAGTGTTACCCTCCGAAACTCCCGAAGCCTTCGGTATGGCCAATATGGAATATATGGCCGCCGGTCGCGGACAGATATCTACATTCAATGGTGCGCAATCGGAATATCTCCGGCCGGGACTCACTGCGTTGAAAGTTGCTCCCGGAGACGCTGACGCATTGGCCGAGGCAATGCGGACTCTATATGCTGATAAAGAACTCTGCCGACGTATGGGGCAGGCAGCCGGAGAGCGCTATGATGCAATCCTGGCATGGCCCGGATTCATCACGCGGCTTGATGAGATTTATCGCGGAGTGGCCTCTGCGACGCTTCCCCCGATGGCTTAACTCATTCTACTCCCCGGGATTTATCCGTATCTATCCGAAAATTACTATATCTTAGAAAGTTGCTTGCAACATAATCTCTTATCAGAAATGAAAGATCTCATCCCCGTAAGAAAAGCAGTGATAGCCGGCAATCGCCATCAGGAGTTGCATCTGGAAGACATATGCAGGCTTCTGGGTCTGCTGCGAAAGAAAGGGATAGCCGTGGCTATAGAATGTCAGTTTGCGGAGTATCTCATAAGTAAGGGAGTAGAGGTAAAAAAGGATGAGATCGTAGAATATCCTCCTGCTGATTCGGGAGCGGCTATAAGCATAGGAGGCGATGGGACATTTCTGCGCACGGCTCGCTGGATAGGGCGCCTCGGTATCCCTGTGCTAGGTATAAATACGGGTCATCTCGGTTTTTTGGCCAGTTGCACCCCCGGAGAAGGGGAGCATCTCGTCAATCTACTCTATGAAGGGCGCGCGAAGGTAGAAGAGCGCATGGCTCTGCGGGTCGATGTGGGCGACGGAGGGGTATCGCCCGCTCTGCCCTATGCCCTCAACGAAGTGGCCATACTTAAGGAAGACACCTCCTCTATGATTAATGTCAGAGTGGATATCGACGGGCATTACTTGGCTGATTATCTTGCCGACGGATTGCTGATTTCTACCCCTACCGGAAGCACCGGCTATTCTCTATCCGTCGGAGGTCCGATTATATTCCCTACGCTCGACGTGATATGTCTTTCGCCGATTGCTCCCCATACTCTTACATTCCGGCCATGTGTTGTAGGCGGCGGGGTAATAATAAAGGCCTGCACGACAACGCGTGCAAGCCAGTATCGTCTTAGTCTTGACGGAGTATCTGTATTGATGGATGCCGGGTCGGAGATCCGGGTGACAAAGGCTGATTTTGCTCCGAAAGTAATACGCCCTTCCGATGAATCATTCGCCTCTACTCTCCGCAATAAACTGCTCTGGGGGCTTAGATAGCCTTGCAATCCGGCCACCTTTATATTTCGGCTCATTATCCCGATAGCCCGTCGGGATATTTCTTTGTCTTACCACTCATATCCTACGCTGACACCGAGAGAGTTGATCGTTGTGTCGTAATAGGAGTTGTTCCAGTATCCCCAGGAGTTATTTGCAGTAATAAGCTGATAAGTCACGCCTATGTCGAACGCCTGTTTGGGATTTTGACTGTTGGTAGGGATTCTTACGCCGATCGACGGGCGAAGCAGAAACTGGGTGCGTGTCGACAGCGATCCGCTATTGAGCTCAAGGTAGCTGTTGCCTATTAGCCATGTGGCGCCGGCTTTGATATCGGCGAAGAATGACACTCCATTATTACCTCCGAAATTAAATCGGAAATCCGTGAAGAGAGGAATCATCGCTTTAGTGCGTGCCAGACCGGGAGAATAATCTGGGTCAGGACGCGGTCCGAGGTTATAATTATCGCCTGTCGACGACATGGCTACGTCAACACCGATACCGGCACCCATAAAAAACCATGAGGCATATTGGAAACCCTGTGTAGTCGAGACTCCGACGAAGTTGGCACGATCGTTGCCGATGCCGAAGGTGGCTGTAGCTTCCACGAAGCCTTTATAGTTCATAGATCCGGAAAGAGCAGGAGAGATTATATCAGGAATCTGATTGGCAATCTGAGCATATTGGGCATTGGCCGAAGAGGAGGTCAGCATGGCCGCTCCGGTGATGGCTGCGAATGCTGCGAGGCGGGAGAATATCTTTTTCATAGTATATTGGTCTTCGAGAGTTAATAATCAATTTTATAGTTTATAATTAATTAACACTTCAAGCGCTCCATTTGCTCATTTCTATGATAAAAAAATCCGGGGAGCTACTTTCGGTAAGGGTTCGAGTGGGCATAAAAGCTCACGTCCCTTGACGAAAGTATCTCCCCGGAGATGTCTCTACATGCTTATCTTAGTTTCCAATCCGCCTCATAATGTTAACACCGGGGTTGGAGGCTTTAGTCTCAGTCGATTTCGTGACCGAGGAGTGTGGCGGAAGTAGCGGAATCTACCTTTACCTTTACGAAATCTCCGGCCTTATGTCCCCCTGCCGGGAAGACTACCACCTTATTCTGCGAAGTACGACCGAAAAGTTCCTCGGCATTGCGCTTCGAGCGTCCCTCGACAAGCACTTCAAACTCCTTGCCGATGTCAGCGTTGTTCGATTCCTGGGAAAGTTCGTTCTGGAGGGCAATCATCCGGTTAAGACGTTCGATTTTTACCTCTTCGGGAATGTTGTCGGGAAGATGCTTGGAGGCAAATGTGCCGGGGCGTTCGGAATATTTGAACATGAAAGCGGAGTCAAAGCCTACAAGCTTCATCAGCGAAAGTGTCTCGGCGAAATCTTCTTCCGATTCGTTGTGGAAACCGGTGAAGAGATCGGTTGTGATGCCGGCGTCGGGGAGGATACGTCGGATTGTGGCTACGCGATCGAGATACCATTCGCGGGTATATTTACGATTCATCGACTTCAATACGGAATTTGATCCGCTCTGCACCGGCAGATGTATATGACGCGCCAGATTAGGATAGCGGGCGATTGTCTCCAAAGTGGCGTCATCCATATCCTTCGGGTGGGATGTCGTGAATCGGATACGCATGTCGGGCGCCGCTTCCGCTACCCGGCTGAGAAGAGCCGGGAAATCAGTCACTTCTCCCGTCTGCGGATCTTCAAATTTATAACTGTCGACATTCTGCCCGAGCAACGTAGCCTCTTTGAAACCACGTTTGCGCAGATCGGCCAGTTCGTGAAGTATGCTCTCCGGATGGCGGGAACGTTCGCGACCGCGAGTATAGGGCACGATGCAATAAGAACAGAAATTATTGCATCCGCGCATGATGGATATAAAGCCGCTTACGCCATTCCCTCCGATTCTCTTCGGCATGACGTCGCGATAGGTCTCCGTCGTAGAGAGAATGGTATTGATAGCCTTTTGGCCTGTCTCGGCGGCCGCCACGAGATTCGGAATGTCGAGATAGGCGTCGGGTCCGGCTACGAGGTCAACTCCGTAATCCTCAATCAGACGCTCTTTAAGACGCTCGGCCATGCAGCCGATAACTCCGATGATGACATTCCGGCCCGACTTGCGCCGCAGGGCATTCCAATAGGCCAGACGCGAGATGATTTTCTGCTCCGCATTGTCGCGTATCGAACAAGTGTTGAGCAATACGGCAGCCGCCTCGGAATCAGTCTCCGTAAGATCATATCCCGCCATCTGCATCATGGCCGCTACAACCTCCGAATCCGCCACATTCATCTGGCAACCGTAGGTTTCAATGCGCACTTTCTTGGTCGAAGTGCAGTTTTTATCGTTTTTCGGTAAAAAAAATGGTTCGTTCATTTAGAAGTATCAAAAAATTCTATTAATTTTGCAAAAATACCAATAAAATCTAAACGTTACAAATGAGCATCCCATTTATTACGGCAGAAGAAGCTGCCTCCTACATCAAAAATGGTGACAATGTGGGCATGTCGGGCTTTACGGCTTCCGGCACACCCAAAGTTGTAACTGTAGCTCTTGCAAAGCGTGCGAGAGAGCTCCATGAAAAAGGCGAACCCTTCAAAATCAATCTCTTCACGGGCGCATCAACCAACGATCACGTTGACGGCGAACTGGCGCGTGCAGATGCAATTGCAATCCGCACCCCCTATCAGGGCCATCCCGATGCGCGCAAACTGGCCAATCGTGGCGGAATGCACTATTTCGACACTCATCTGAGTCATGTATCTCAGGATCTGCGCTATGGTTTCTACGGCGATATCGACGTAGCGATCATTGAAGTGACGGAGATGTCGCCCAACGGCGAGTTTATCCTCGGTGCAGGTCTGGGTATGACCCCGACTCTTGCTCAGATGGCTAAGAAGGTAATCATCGAGTACAGTTCCTACTACAAGACATCATTCCGCGGATTCCACGACAATTACATTCCGTTGGATCCTCCTCACCGTCGTGAGATCCCTATCTATAAACCCTCTGATCGCATCGGCAGCACTGTAGTGCGTATCGATCCGAAGAAGATTATCGGTATCGTACCCTCTAATGCCTCCGAAAGCATCAAACCTTTCGCCGCTTCCGATGAAATCACGGAGCGTATCGGTGCAAACGTCTGCGGTTTCCTCGCCGAGCAGCTGAAGACCGGTAAGATGCCGAAGGAATTCCTCCCGATTCAGTCAGGCGTGGGCAATGTGGCAAATGCCGTGCTCTACGGACTTGGCGAAAACCCCGACATCCCGCGCTTCGAGATGTATACGGAGGTGATTCAGGACGCAGTGATGACTCTCATGGAAGAGGGTAAATGTAAATTCGCATCCACATGCGCACTCACATTCTCCGACGACGCAATGCTTCGCTTCATGGAGAATATCGACTTCTTCCGCGACAAGATTCTGATGCGTCCCGGAGAAATCTCCAATAGCCCCGAAATCGTGCGCCGACTCGGTCTTATCGCGATGAATACGGCTCTGGAGGCTGACATCTTCGGTAATGTCAACTCTACTCACGTGATGGGCTCCAAGATGATGAACGGTATCGGCGGTTCAGGCGACTTCTGCCGCAACGCCTACCTCTCGATTTTCTCTTGTCCGTCGGTGCAGAAGAATGGTGCCATCTCGGCTATCGTGCCGATGGTCAGCCATGTCGACCATAGCGAACATAGCGTGAAAGTTCTCGTGACAGAGCAGGGTGTGGCTGACCTCCGTGGCAAAGATCCCCGCCAGCGTGCAGAGACAATCATCGAAAACTGTGCGCATCCCGCATATCGCGAACTTCTTTGGGATTACGTGAAACTCGCCTCCAAGAATGGTGGTCACACCCCCAACAATCTCTACGCATGCTTCGCCCTTCATCAGGCATTCATGGAGACCGGCGACATGCTCAAGGCCGACTTCTCCAAATACGGCTGCTAAGATCCTGACATCCCTCATACGAAAGCAATAACCCTACATCATAAATAGCGCGCCCCCGGCTCGGGAGCGCGCTATTTATTTTAAGTAACTCTTAAAAATAAGAAAGTGTTTCTCAGATATCTTGATAATATCAACTTATTTTAAAGAGATACTTATACCCATCAATTTTCTGATTCCGATGAAAAGTTTCGGATATAGTCGAAACTTTACCACGCCGAGCAGGGGTTGAAATAAGTTTATCCCAACTCTTCCCGAATAATTTTGACCTATACACCAAATTTTTTCATATATTGTTGCACGGAATAAAAAAAAATTCTAAATTTGCAGACGTAATCTGTTAGCAGAAGCCCCATAGAGGGAATGTTGGCGGGTTGCGGACATAATAACCAGCGTTTATCTGACGCTCATTCTTGATGTATTGAAACTTCGCAACTTTCAAAATATTTAAGTCAAGAATGTGGCAAAAGGTAGATGCCTGTCGGGAATTTTATATGGTGTTGAATGTGCGTGCGCGAGAGTGCATGCACAAGAAGCATCTTCAGATATTCGCGTGAGGCTTCTGCGTTTGCCCGTTCCTACTTAAATAGGCAATGCGAAGGCCTCAATACATGGGAATGGGCAACAGATTAGGTCTCGCGCTCTTTTTTTAGAGTCTCTTCCCATTTTCGGTTATTCTTCGAATAATAGGTTGATAGTTGCGATGACCGGCGCTTTCAGCATCTTGAAAGTATGATTTTCTTCGCAACTGCCTCGCCGAGGCTTTTTCCGGTCTTCAACTTAGGTATCCGTCGTTTCCGGCGGATTCTCACCCTCATGGTGCTTCTTCTTTGGGGAGCATCCGAGGTGGATGCGCTTGATATCAGTTTGCAGACTAACGCGCTATATTGGCTTACTACGACTCCTAACGCCGGAATCAATGTCGATTTCTCTGATCACTGGAGTGCCGGCGCATCATTCGGTTATAATGCATTCAACTTCCCCGGTCGTGACAATAACACTACGGGCATTAATCCCAAAATTCATCACTGGTTGCTGAATCTTAAGGGCGTCTACCATTTACGTTCTATAGAAAAAGGTCATTTATTCAGTGGAAATATTTTCTATGGTCGCTATAATGCCGGAGGTATAAGTTGGATACGTTTCTTGAGATCCTACCGCTATGAGGGTTCTGCCCTCGGACTTGGTGGGACATGGGGCTATCGTATCCCTCTTGGTAGTCGCTGGTCGATCGACCTTAATGCCGGTGCGGCTTGGGCCTACTTACGCTATAATAAATATCCTTGCGGAAAATGTGGTGCCCGTCTCAAGCGTAATCATCGTAACGTAGTGGTTCCACAAGGTGGTGTCACTTTCTCATATAGTCTTGATTCTCATCCGAACCATCGGAATATACCCAAAAATGTAGAGGATGAGGATATTAAATTAGATTCCGCTTTAGACTCGAAGGATGATTCCTCAACTAATAGTCCTCTGCCTATTTCATTACCTGCTCCTTTACCTTTACCTTCATCTTCTCTTCCCTCTATCTCCAATTCTTCCGATTCCATATTCCTCTCCAACTCAGATTCCATTCCATCCCTTCAGAGGCGACATATGGATAGTGTCCGACTCGACACTATACGGTTTATTGTAAGCTATCCGGTCGATAAATTCCATGTTGATACTTCCTTTGGTAATAATCAGGTAGAGTTTCTTAGGCTTGATTCCTTGCTTCAAGAAATATCCTCTACAGATGGCATAAAGAGTGTCAGAGTAGTGGGTTATGCCTCGCCGGAATATACTGCCGGGCATAATCTAACCCTTTCCCGGAAGCGTAGTGCCTTAGTCGCTGAGTATCTATCCAAACGTTATGGTCTTGATACTTGCGTCTACAGCGTAGGAGAGGATTGGGAGGGACTGATTCGGATTCTGAGCAATCGGTCTCCCAATCAGCGGGAAGACATGAAGATAGTCGAAATCATACGGGAAAATTCTGATATCGCTCAGCGTAAGCGGCTTCTTATAAATCTCGAGGAAGGAAAAAAATGGCGTCAACTTGCCCGTAGTGTGTGGCCATTGCTGCGACGCACGGAGATTGAGATAATAGGTTGTTTCCCTCAGAAAATCATAGCTAAGTGATATTATTGATCCGACATATCGACACATCGGCATGCAGACACATAATTCGTTTGCGTCGTGTGATACCGAAGATCGTGGGAGTGATAGCGATAATATTTCAGATGATTCTCCTCACCGGG
Organism: Bacteroides sp.; assembly: GCA_014801585.1. Lineage (GTDB taxonomy): Bacteria > Bacteroidota > Bacteroidia > Bacteroidales > Muribaculaceae > Lepagella. The sequence continues at coordinate 34,875 of JAAVDX010000029.1, read as the reverse complement.
TGCTCACTCGATGATCCGCGGGATGCCTGCTGTAACCTTAGCAACGGGATGCGCTACGTATATCGTCCGCATTTCATCGATGAGTTTTCACAGCATATCTCCTCTATGCGTCATCTACTCTATGACTCAGAGGGGAATTTCATCCGGGAGATGGAGCCGGGTAGCGATATTCAGTATCATACGCTCGCGATACCTGCGGGTAGATATATGATGGTGAATTTGGGGAATCAGAGCGATAGGAGTGAGTTAATTCAAAGCGGTGATGGCCATGTAAGCCAACTGACTCTTGAATCAACCGCGCTTCACGATGGCAAATGGCTCCCTTCCTCTCTCTCATCTTTAAGGATTGGTTCATCTGATTCGGGCATTGCCCTCTCTAATACTGATGAACTCTTCTGGGGGGTGAGTGAATTTGAGATTGATTCTCAGGGGTATATATCCGATCTCGGTTTCCGACGTCGCTATGATGATTATGGCTGGCCGGTCACGGAAATGAACAATATCCATTGTCATCTGCGTGTGAAGGTAGAATGGTTTAACATGCCTCCCGGGTATGGGGATTATGAATTGGAACTTAGTGGCGTTCCCTCGCGCTATTCTCTTGATCCAACGCTGTCGGCTGATGCTGATCGTTATGTTGTGCCGGTGTCAAACCGCACATCCACCCACCGACTGACTATCCCTCTGCTCGGCTTTGAGTTGGATGCCGATTTTGTAACTCTACGTTACACGGACTCGGATATCCCGACTTTGCGGATATATTACAAAGGTGAACAGATAAGTCCCGATATCGATCTCCAACGTGCATTCACTGCATGGGGATGGTGGCCCTCCGGGGTTCATGTTCAAGAGTATGCTATATCTGTGACGCTATATAGTAACGGAAAAGCTGACGTTACCCCTCTTATTGAGGGTATTGTCAACGATTGGATAGATGGTGGCTCCTTCAGCTAACCTTTGAGCAGAGACCAATTTTATAGGATACTCGTATCAATTATTTGAAGAAATCTCGTCCCTTAGGGAATAAGATTATAAATATCAGTTCGCTCCTGAAAGGTCAGGATAGTCCGGAATATTCCGACTGATCGGGAGCTGACAGATAAAGTAAAAACAATTTAAAACTGACAACACAACATGAAAATTAAGAAATGCCTATTCCTGTCGTCCGCCTTGGCGGTCGGTCTGCTGACGGGTTCCTGCAGCAGTGAGGAAGCAGTTCCGACAGATCAGATTACTGGCGGAAACACTCTCACATTTTCTCTGAGTCTGCCTGCCGGTGAGAAAGTTGGCTACACTCGAGCTGATGAGATCCACACTGAAGACGAGTTCCGGATTAATACCCTTTCGATCTACGAATATAAGGTAGCCGATGGGAAAGAGACACTCACACGTGTACTCAAGTCGGATGCAGCCGGTCTTAATGGATTTGAATTGGATAAAGGCTCATCCAACAATCACACAATCACAATTATCGTGCCATCTGAGAATATCGGAAGTGATTTCACTTATCGCTTCATAGCCAATGATGCTGTAGAGTCTCCCGCTATCGGTTCGCTCTTCTCCTCTTTTCAGCAGACTCCTGCGAGCCTCGTCCTGAATGAAGGGAATTCTGCAGATGCCCTTTCCAACTATGGAATAGCCATGACCGGAGTTGCCAAATGCGATGAAAAAGAGGTATTCACTATGGCGGAAAATCTCACTTGCAAGGTAGAGTTGACGCGTATCGTGTCACGTATCGACATCAGCTATGAGACTCCCAACCTGAAAGTGACCTCGGTACGCCTGCTTAATGCTCCCGTAAGCGGCCCTCTTTTCCCTCAAGCTTTATGCCAGAGTGTGGATGATGCCGATTGTATCGTATTAGGTCGCAACGCCCACACTGATCTTCCGACCGATTTCCTCCGTAATGAAGGTAAGGATAAAGAGGAGATCAAGAAGGCATTCTATCTCTACGAACGTCAGAACTCTGCCGAATCGAGTGCAATCGTACGTATCGAGTATGAAGTATCCCATGGAGAGAATGGAGATAAGATTTATCACGGCACAGTTGATGTAGACTTCGCTAAAGCTAATGGTGAATATGTAGCAGCTGAGCGCAATCATCTTTATAACATCATACTTGGAAACGGTAAGGAACCCGTTGCCGGAGAGGTGAAGGCTACTCTGAATGTAATGGACTGGATAGGAGTGGATATAGAAGATTATCTCACTCCTAATGATAAAGAGATCAACAATCAGGCTGAATAATACTGCTTTAAGAACAATATTAATCTAACAATCGATAAGATATGAAAATAATGAAATTGATATCGGTTCTCTTCCTGAGCCTGTTCATGTTAGGCTCATGCGCACGGGAGGAGTTTGTTGAGAATCCTGCCGAAGGGGGAAGAGGTAATGTCCACTTCCGTCTTGGAGGTGCGGCTAACGCAATCGGCACACGTGCATCGGCCGAGGATCTTAAGGGTACGGAGAACGAACGTCACATCGAAAGCGTTCTGGCCCTCCTCTGGGATATCGAGGAAGGCTTCTATAAGACTATCGAAGCTATCCCTTCTTCAACTACAGGTGAATATGATATTGATGTTGATCGCGACGGTGAATATTTTATATTCTTTGTTGCGAATGCCGATTCAGAAACAAAGGATATGCTTATGAATCTGGAGAAAGGAGTTGGCAAAAACTATGATAATTATGCGAGAGCAAATCAGATAAGGAATGCAGTTAGTAAGCAGGCTCCCGATGCTGAATATTTCTTAATGACTTCGAGTACTTCCGGTAAAAGAATGAACGTCAGTATCACGTCAAAATGTGATCTGGGTACTATAGAGATGGTTCGTCCGGCATCACGCTTTGATATCATAAATATGGCAGATGATATTAAAGTAACGAAGATTACATATAATAATCGTGCAGTAAAGACTCATATGATGACTCCATCAGTATGGAATACTAATGACGATTCGGAATGGTATGACAACGCCGTTTATTATCCGGAGGATCTCGTAGGAAACTCCGATATAACTAAGGCCGGTACATATAAACATGAGATTTATTCATATAGAAACTCTTCAATAGATAAGGCTACAGAGAAAGTTCCAAGCCTAACGATAGAGTATGAAGAGGCCGTCGATGGTAAGACTGTCAAAAAGGAACATACGGTTGAGTTTATTGATCCTACCTCCGAAAATGGTGCACCTCTAAAAATATCAGTCAATCGTCTGTATACCATTACCCTGAGGAAGGCTACCAATCTGGAGTTTGATGTAAATGTATCAGACTGGGAGGAGACTGATGGATTTGTTGCTTCTGATCTTGGAATCTCTGATTTGGATATCCCTTCTGAACAGCAGCAGGCAATGAATGCTCGTCTTAAAGTAAATATGTTTGCAGGCACAGATGTCAAAAGTCTGAATCTTACTACGAAGACAGCAGAACTTTTCCCCGAAATGTCTTTGGATCTTAATGACTATTCCACATCTGCTGACGGAGCATATTTTTCTTATAACCAGTTAAAAAATGCTGGTCTTACTTCCTCCGATCCCACATTAAATAAGATTATAGGTAGCGATGGCGTTGCTTATAGACTGCCGACAGCTGGAGAAATGGCTCTTATTTGCCCATTAAATCGAAGAGCCGTTGAAGATATAGAGCTTCCACAAGGGACAAACATTAATACCGGGAATTCATCCAATATGAACATAGATCTCTTTATGTGTATCAGTGGCCAATTGACGAATTTGAATTTAAATTTAGATTGTAGCATAATAGATTATGCCTTATTTAAAAATAATGATGATGGCACACCGATAATTCCGACAAATGATGTGGATGAATCTGAAGGGATCTCTTCTATATGCCAATGGATATTAGGTAAGACCTTAACGTACCGGTATTGTAAGACTCCGGGAGGTTTTAAACTCGGTTCCGGTGATACTGATTGTTGGACTTATGCGCCTGTGTACGCTGTTCGCTTTAAAGGTACAGCGCAATATGCTGCATATAAATATGAGTATTGTGATAATGGCGATCCTACAAAAGCATATGGTTCTGTAAAGATTAAGGCTCTGCCGGAAAATTTGGATGTTAATGTCTATATGGTTGCAGATAATGACGATTTCTGGTCAAAGGATTATATCGAATTTAAATTCCCGGCTATCGGAATGATAAATTCCGGAACTACAAAAACTAACCTTACATGGTGTCAAAGAATGACAACATCTATAGCTTCACAGGGTCAATATAAAGGAAGAGCATTAACTGGTGGACTGGCTCGTAACGTAGCATGGATCTCCTATTGCGAATCGAATGATAGAAAATTTCCGCTCCGATTGGTGAAAGCTGAATCTCAGTCGGCTCCAAGTGGAACTAAGCGTCGGTGAGATAGCAATGATTTTAGTAAGGACGAATCGTTGAAAGTTTCCCAATAGTGAAATTCCCGTTTCGCTTCAATCTTAAGAGGTAATAGCCTATTATAATTTCTTCTATTTTCTCAGTCGTTAGAGAGATATGAGGAAGAGATCTCATGAAATAAGGCGGCTATTCTTCAATCAAGAGAATTGACTATAGATTAATTAAGGGGTGTATCAAAATCCAAATATTTTGATACACCCCTTTTTTGCTATTCTAAATTTTACGGAGAGCCGAAAATATGGTGATTTGAATTTTACGGAGAGCCGAAAATATGGCGATTTAAATTTTACGGAGAGCCGAAAATATGACGATTTAAATTTTACGGAGAACCGAAAATATGACGATTTAAATTTTACGGAGAGCCGAAAATATGGCGATTTAAATTTTACGGAGAGCCGAAAATATGGCGATTTAAATTTTACGGAGAACCGAAAATATGGCGATTTAAATTTTACGGAGAGCCGAAAATATGGCGATTTAAATTTTACGGAGAGCCGAAAATATGGTGATTTGAATTTTACGGAGAGCCGAAAATATGACGATTTACATTTTACGGTATAATCATTATTTTGTGTATTTATACTCCATAAGGATAAGGATGTGTTTCGAATATAGTTAGGAGATACCGGACTTTTGTAAAAAAAAGATTCGAGTATACTCGAATCTTTCTATAATTCAGGGAATCCGCTATGGTTATTTCGGGGAAATAGTGAAAGTAATGGAGCCGGAGGCTTTGCGACGATTGTTGGGGTCGGAGGGTTCCCAACGGGCCTTCTTGGCTGCTTCCGCACAGGCTGCATTGATCTCGGGGGTCGCACCGGAAGCTTTGGCACTCGTCACGTAACCCTTTTCGTCGACAGTCACACGTACCGTAACAGTCACACGATTGGCAAGACGCACACTCGGTTTGGGGCAACCCTTAAAGCTCCATCCATTGGCCGTCCCGACGATGCCCGTCGATGTGCCCCCTGCGCCAGACTGACCGTCGCGCCCGGTCTTCTTTCCATTGTTGGGAGAAAAGGCATTGGCGGTCGGATCAGAGATCTTTTTTGTCTCCTTGCCGGAAGGTTCCTGCGTCTTTACGGGCGATTCCTTCGTCTGAGATATCAGTTTCTCTTTGGGCGGAGTCTTAGTCTCGGATTTCCCTTTCACTTCAGGGATTCTTACCGGTTCTTTTGGTTCGGCTTTCTCGGGTTCACCGAGTGCTTCGGGGGCAGCCTCGGTATTCTGATCCGTTTCCGGTTCGCCGACATCCTCCAGACGTGGTTCTACCGGATCGGTCTCAAGTAATTCCGGATCGAGGAAAAGCTCTTCTTCGGATATCTCCGGAGTAGAGGCTTCGGCCATTTCTTCACGTGACAGCCCTATCTCTCCCCAAAAAAGAAAGCAGAACAGGAGCAATGCGAAGACAATAGTCACCCCCGCGGCTATCAGAGAGTCGCGACGATGCTTATCATCAGTAGATGGTCCGGAGGAATTATGTAGATTTTGCTCTTTCAATTTAAGTATCTCTTAAATATACGTTCTGAGAGATAATTAGTTATTCACAGTTGCGGGAGAAGGCTCCGGTGAGGCCTCAGGAGCAGCCACTCCGTCCGGGGCTTTGGCCTTAGTGGCAAGCACAAGGCGCAGATTATTGCGGGCCGCCATATCCAGCACATCGATAACGTAGCCATAAGGCACGCCCTCATCTGCATATAGCGCCACCGGCCGCAGCGAATCAATACGTTGTATTGCCGCAAGGCGAGCGGGGAGTTCCTCGGGCGTAACCTGATGGGGGATATTGTTGACTCCAAGAGAATCCGTACGGTCTTCTACGAGATAAAGATTGCGGAGCGAGTCAATATATACCTCCGTAGTCGGCTTGATAGAGGTCTGTTCGCCGCTCTGCGGCAGATTGACGTCGATCGCAGAGGGATAGATCAGCGTCGAGGTCACCATAAAGAATATCAGCAGGAGGAAGATGACGTCAGTCATCGACGACATCGAAAAGGTCTCCAGCGTTGGGAATTGACGTTTCAGTGCCATGGATAAAGGTCAGAATGAGGGGGTTCAGGCCGGTTCGTTGAGAAGATCCATAAACTCGATCGAGCGGGCCTCCATGCGGTTCATGACACGATTGATACGCGCTACGAGATAGTTGTAGGCGAAAAGAGCGATAATGCCCACTACCAGACCGGCCACCGTAGTCACCAATGCCTGATAGATGCCCCCCGAGAGGAGGGTGATGTTGGAAGCGGCTCCGGCCTTAGCGAGCGTATAGAAAGCCTGAATCATACCGACAACCGTACCGAGGAATCCGAGCATCGGGGCTCCGGCGGCTGTCGTAGATAGCCAGGGAAGACCTTTTCCGAGATTGGCAATTTCCAGATTGCCGGAATTCTCGATAGCCGTCATGACATCCTGCGTGGGACGCCCGATACGTTGCAGCCCCTTGAGAATCATGCGCGAATAGGGCGTGTCCGTGTTCTTGCAAAGTCGCACTGCGCTTTCAAGATCAGCCTCATGGACATAATCGCGGATACGCTTCATAAAGGTAGGATCGTCGTTGAGCGCACGCTGGATGGCTATACACCGCTCCGTGAAGATATAGATAGTCAGCAGGAGCAGGATTGCGAGAGGTATCATGATGTAGCCGCCGTCGATTACGAGCGACCAAAAACTAAGTGAGTCCATTTTTCTGTCGAAAAATAAGTAAGAGGTTATGGGTAATAAGTAATATTTGAGAGTCTGATCGGCTTTGAAGGTTTATTGAGTGACGGTCGATTCACGCTTTTATCTCCAATCGGAGGGGGCTTCTATTAGATTAATCCTCCTTAAGGCAGTCGAGATACCGGCGGATTGTCTCGTCAATTCCGAGATAGAGGGCATCTGAGATAAGGGCGTGGCCGATGCTGACTTCCTGAAGATGGGGCATCCGGGAGTGGAAGAACTCAAGGTTCTCAAGGCTTAGATCATGTCCGGCATTCATTCCGATGCCGATTCTCTTTGCTTCTTCCGAAGCCTCTACGAAAGGACGTATTGCGGCTTCGCGGTCGGCTGCATATCCGTCAGCGTATGGTTTGGTATAGAGTTCCACACGATCTGCACCCGCCTCCTTTGCCGCACGCACCTGGAGCGGATCGGCCGCAATAAAGAGCGACACTCTGACTCCCGCCTTATGAAGACGCTCGATAATCGGACGCAGCAGATCGGCATTTGCTATGACGTCCCAGCCGGATGATGAGGTCAGTTGGTCAGGTTTGTCAGGGACAAGGGTTGCCTGTGCCGGACGATTCTCTTCTACGAGCGTAAGAAATTCTTCGGAAGGATATCCCTCCATATTAAATTCTGTGGAGATGGCTTTTTTAAGGTCGCGTACGTCCTGACGGCGGATGTGGCGTTCGTCAGGTCGGGGATGCACCGTGATTCCCTCCGCGCCAACTTCCTCACAATGAAGAGCAAACTTTACTACGTCAGGATTATTCTCTCCGCGGGCATTGCGCAGAGTGGCAACCTTATTGATATTTACGCTGAGGCGTGTCATTTATATCAGTTGTTAAAAATTATGACCTTGCAGGAAAAATTTGCAAAATCTGGCATAAAATTTGTAACTTTGAACTTTCAATACCATTTATGGGTAATATATCCATAAAGACATTTGAGTACATGCGATCAGGCTTGAGTGTGTGATAAAATAGCATCTCAGCCAAATCTACTGCAAAATAAATAAAAAAAATTGAAATATCACGCCCATGAGAGCAAAAGATATCATATCGACCCGCAATATGGAATCCCGACTTCTTCCTATGAAGACCATCGATTCCGAGATGCCGCTTCTGGAGGTGCTTCCTCACCTTTTGGATGCGCCCGGGCGTCTACTGGGCGTAAATCATGAAGGGGAAGAGGTAGGTGTGATCGATGAGGTGTCGCTTCTGGAGGGATTCGGCCGGTTGATTGCCGAGAGAGATGATAGTTCGGTTGTCACTGTGGAATGTCAGCCGTCGCAGTATTCAGCTTCCGCGCTTGCTCATGCCGTGGAAGATTCCGGTTTTCATCTCGTAGATCTTATCTCGCATCCTGCCGAAAATGGGATGTTGCGAGTCACTCTTCGGGTCCGTTCGCTCGATCCGATGCCGGCTATAAGCAGTCTGGAACGCTATGGCTTCCGGGTCGTAGACATGGCTCCTAAGGAAGATGTGCAGTCGGCCATACTTGCAGAGCGTATTGCCTCGCTGCAGGCTCTGATGAATGTCTGAGCCGGGTAGATGCGCATCAGATATTCTCTGAATATTGTATGATTATATGTAAAAGGTGCCTTTGTGAGCCCTTTTTGGTTTTGATAAACTTTAGAAATAAAAATAGTAATTTCATTGATTGTCAATTTGATAGTATTTTGATTTTTTAGATTGGGTTTATCCTCTGATTGGCGTGTGAAAACTCTTAGTAACTTTGCCGTCGGAAAATTCTGAAAAATCAAAATAATTACAGCAATCATGAAAAAACTTTTCCTTTTGGCGGCTGGCGCCATGGTTGCAGCATCCGTAAACGCTGCAACAGTATATGTCGACAATCAGGTCGGCTATGATCCCGCTTACCTTTATGCTTGGGGCGACGACAACACCATTCTCGGCGAATGGCCCGGCACTCCCGCTCAGGGCACTGCTACTGTCGATGGCGTGACTTATCAGAAGTTCGAACTCCCCGCTAATGCTGTAGGCATGCAGCTCTACTTTATCTTCAATAAGAATACCTCTCAGGTTGAGGGTTTCGATACAGTCGTAGAAGATAAGGATTACTATCTTACTGCATCGGCTGCTGGTCTAAGTCTGGCTGGTAGCGGCAATCAGGGTGGCGGCAATACCGGTGAAATCGGTGCTACAGTCCTCGTTGACAACGCTGCCGGTTACGCTTCCAGCTATCTCTATGCATGGTGCGCCGATAATAATCCTATGGATCCCATCGGTGCCTGGCCCGGCCTCGCTGCTGTAGGTACTGAGACTTATCAGGGTGTAGTTTACCAGAAGTTCGAACTTCCCGCTTCCGTGACAGGTCTTACTCTCAACTTCATCTACAACAACGGTGTGGGTGGCGGAACAGACCAGGTAGAAGGCTTCACTACGACTGTAGAGAATAAGACTTACTACCTCACTTCAGCTGATGGCTACCTCAAGATCAGTGGCACTGCAACTCCCATGACTAAGCTCTATGTCCTCGACAACAGCGGCTGGGATGCTCTCTACGTGTATGGCTGGAATGGCGGCGGTGCTCCCGAACTCTTCGGTGGCTGGCCCGGTGCGGCTCTCACTGAGGAAGTGACTCTCGAAGGTAAGACTTACAAGGTGCTCAACGTAGTTGAATCAGTAAGCGAATACAATCTTATCTTCAACAATGGCGATGCAGAGCAGTTTGATGCTGAAGAACTCTGGACTCCCAATGCTCCCGCGGCTTACGAAGTGACTGCAACCGGAGTAAACTCTATCGCTGTCCCCAACGACGCAAGCGTTGTAGTTGACGTAGTTGCTGCTCCCGCTGAGGCTCCCGTCTATTTCACTCTTCAGGGTGTGAAGGTGGCTAACCCCGAAAAGGGTCTCTACATCAAGGTTTGCGCAGGCAAGGCTACTAAGGTGATCCTCTAATTTCAGAAGAGATCACAATCTCCATATCTCCATTTCTGAATGGATGTATATTCCTACAATTAAATAAGATACATAGTTTGAAAGAAGGTAGGGTATGTGTATTAATCCATACCCTCCTTTTTCATATAAAATATTATAGTCTGTCACTTGAAGTTGTACTAAATGTAGTATGACTTCAATATTTTAACCAACATGAAAAATTCCATCTTTTCAAAATTCTCATTCGCTTTGCTTCTCTCGGCTACGACTGCATTTTCGTCAGTAGCGGCTGATGAAGTAAGAATCCCGGAGAATAGGGTGATATATGAATGTTTTGTCAGAAATTTCTCTTCTGAGGGCACATTCAAGGGGGTAGAACGTCAGGTCGATCGCCTGGCTGATCTCGGAGTCGACGTAATCTGGCTTATGCCTATATATAAATTGGGAGATAAGGATAAAATCGGGTCATATTCAAGTCCTTACGCTGTAAAGGATTATAAGGCTGTCAATCCTGATATGGGGTCGGAGGCAGATCTGCGCAGTCTCATTAGTAAATGCCATGCTGCCGGAATGGAGGTATGGTTCGACTGGGTAGGTAATCATACTTCAACCGACAACGTATGGGTCACTTCCCATCCGGAATATTATGGCAATCGGTTTACCCATCCCTATGGCTGGAACGATGTCTATCAGCTTGACGTCAACAACGCTGCAATGCACGAAGCTATGATCGACGCAATGCAATATTGGGTCAGCAATTTCGATATCGATGGTTATCGTTGCGACTATGCTTCAGGTCCATCGGAACAGTTCTGGCAGAAGGCTACAAGCCGTGTATTGAAGAATGGTAAGAGAATCGGTTGGCTTGCCGAAGACGACTCCCGTCCGGAACTCGTAAGTCGCGGATATTTCGACTACAACTATGCCTGGGCTTTCCATGATCGTCTGCTCGACTTTGCCGGAAACGGAAATGTGCAGAACCTGCGCAATGCTTGCACTGAACTTAACTCCGGCTCGGCCTATAACGGTCGCTCAAGAATGGTCTATCTTTCGAATCATGACGTGGTACAGGATAAGGGGGGCACGGAGGATCGCCTTTTCGGCAAATATCTTCGCCCGCTGACTGTGCTGGAATTTACGGTCTATGGTATGCCGCTTCTCTATAACGGTCAGGAAATAGGATATACCAGCGGGTCGGTATCATTGGGCGAAAAGCGTTCGATCAACTGGAATAATCCTGATCAGGAGATGACCGCTCTTATCAAGACTCTCGCGGAAGTGAAGCACTCTCAGCCTGCACTCCGTACAAGCTCGATGAATGGCTCTTACTCTAATCTTACTACTGACCACGACAATGCTGTTCTTGCCTACAAACGCTCTTATGGCTCCGATAATGTAGTAGTCATGCTGAATATGAGCAGTTTCGCCCAGACCTTCTCGGTGACTTCCAATCTTCCGCAAGGCACGTATCGCGACGTATTCAGCGGCGCGGTGGTGGATTTCTCTCGTCCCGGCACCTTTTCGCTTCCCGCCACAGGTTATTCGCTTTGGGTAAGTGCGCCCGGCGCCACTCCGACTCCCGGTGAGACACAACCTACTCAGAGCTCTACAATCTATGTGCAGAATAATTCAGGCTGGGGTAATGTCTATCTCTACGGTTGGGCCAACGGCGAACCGGAGATTCTCGGTGGATGGCCCGGTATGAAATCTACCGGAACACGCATCATCGACGGCATCGAATTCCTCACTTTCCCGATCCCTTATTGCAACGTCTCCTACAATTTCATTTTCAATAATAATCAGGGTTCGCAGTTTGACGCATTTAGTTTCACCCCTAATGCCGATAAGTATGTGCGCATCACCAATAATAGTTCCACTGATCTCGCAATAAGCGGGGTGGATAAAATAGAGGATGTCGAAGAGGTGGAAGTTCCCTCACGCTATTTTACGCTTACAGGTCTCCCCGTAGAAGCTCCCGAGCGTGGCAACATCTATATAAAGGTCGGTCCGACCGGAAAATCTGCTAAAGTCAAGTATTGATCTACATTCGTGAAATTATGAAGAATGTTTTGATATTATTTTGAAATATTCTCAGATAATCAGAAAGTTACGTTTGAGAAAGTTATGATTTAATTGTGAAGGTAAATGAAAACCCGAAAATCTGTTATAACTTTGCAAGCGTAACTTTTACAACAACCATTTTTAACTGACAACTACCACAACTACCAAATACCGATATGCAACTTCGCTCAAAAATATTGTCGCTTGCGATTGCGGCTTCGATGGCCGGATCGGCAATGGCTTCAGGTTTCACTCCGCTCGCTTTTATATCGGCGTCGGGGGTGGAAGTGATGGAATCTCTCAATCTCCCCGAGGAGAGAGTGCCTGAAAACAGAGTGATATATGAGGTATTCGTCCGCAATTTCTCACCCGAAGGCAACTTCAAGGGAGTAGAGGCTCAGATTCCCCGCCTGCGCGATCTCGGAGTTGATGTCATCTGGCTGATGCCTATATATAAGCTCGGCGATGTAGGTCGCTGGGGTCCTTATTCAAGCCCCTATGCCATCAAGAATTATACTCAGATCGACCCCGACAACGGCACGGAACAAGATCTTCGCGACCTGATCAAGACTATCCACGACAATGGCATGGAAGTATGGTTTGACTGGGTAGGCAATCACACTGCGATGGATAACGTATGGGTTGAGTCGCATCCCGAATTCTACACTAAGCAGGAGAATGGTGACTTCGTACATCCTTTCAATGGCGTATGGAAAGATGTCTATGAGCTTGATCGCGACAGTGAGGCCATGCAGGATGAGATGGTGAAGGCTATGCAGTATTGGGTCGACAATTTCGATATCGACGGTTATCGCTGCGATTACGCCTCCGGTCCGTCTCCCGAACTTTGGAAAAAGACTTCCGAGCGTGTGCTCAAGAATGGAAAGCGTATCGCATGGCTTGCTGAGGATTCTTCCAAACCCTCTCTCGTAAGCAATGGTTATTTCGACTATAACTACTGCTGGGATTTCCAGGAACACGCTCTCAAAGGCTTCGCCCGGAGCGAAAATCCCGATCTGGCCGCCCTCCGCGCAGCCTGCGAACTTCTCAACCATCGCGGCCTGACAGAAGGGGAGAGTAAAGAACCTCTTGCCGACGACGCGATGCCTTATGACGGACGCTCCAGAATGGTCTATATAATGAACCACGACGTGATTCAGGATCAGGGCGGTAGTGAAGATATCGTATATGGTAAATATGTGAAACCACTGACTGTACTTCAGTTCACAGTCTATGGTATGCCGCTTATCTATAATGGTCAGGAGATTCAGTATAAGTCGGGCGGTCGCGTTTCAGTGGCCGAACAGACTCCTATCGATTGGAGCAATCCCGACATGGAGATGAACGATCTCATCAAGACTCTCGTGAAACTCAAGCATACACAGCCCGCTCTCCGCACCGGTGCTCAGAATGGCAAGCTTACCAGCCTGAAAACTACTGCCGATGATGCTGTCTATGCCTACACTCGCACTCTCGACGACAATGATGTGGTCGTAATGCTCAACTTCAGCGATAAAGCTCAGCAGTTTAAGGTTGCTGACCTCCCCCAGGGTGAGTTCGTAGATGCGCTGACCGGAACAAAGAAGAAATTCTCGGCTAAAGAGAAATTCTCTCTCCCTGCGCTGGATGCGGCAGTATTCGTAAGAACGCGCTGAGACGTGGCCACATTCATGTCTGACGTGTCTCTCCGGGGCATTTCTGACTCTGAAAAAAGAAAAGAAATCCGATTCATGGATAAAAGATAATGTAAAGAAAAGTATAGGAATTATTTAGTTAATGTATGGAGTGCACCCCTCGTCGAGAAGACGGGGGGTGTGACATTTTTTTGGATATTTGCAGAATTATTCTTAATTTTACATCCGAACTGTATTTTTCGCAGTTGCTTAACATCATGAAATCAACTCATTTTATAATAATTCTCTTTGTTGTTCTGCTTTCAGTCGGTATATGCGGATGCAATAAAGAAGAATCTGCTCAGAGTCCGAAGCTTGAGGAAATCTACGACGAACTCGATGCAGAGATAGCCCGTAGCGCTGAATACGAACTCATAAAAGACAACCGGATTCTTAATTTGCGCAAAGAGCTCGCAACTTGCCATGATGAATATCGTCGAACAGAACTTCTCAATCGTCTGGTAGATGAATACAATGCCTATAATGCAGATTCCGCCCTATATTACGTCAATCTCAATCTCAACCGTGATATAGTGAAGATGAATCCGGAGATGGAGCGTCGGCTCTTGATAAAGCGAGCTGATATAATGGCGCATGCCGGAATGTTTCCGGATGCGCAGAAAGTACTCGCTTCTATAAGTCCGAATGAAGTGGAACCGACGCTGAAAGAAGATTATTATGCCACGTATTGCGCCCTATATCAATATCTCAGCGAATACAACAGCAATCATGAGACGGCCGGAGAGTATGAACATAGACGGGCGATTTATGCCGATTCGCTCAATAGAGTGGTCGACCCCGCCTCTTTCAACCATATGGTCTACGTAATGACGGAGACAGCCCGCAACGGCCATCCCGATAAGGCTATTACCATGCTTAAGTCGCATCTGTCGGAATATCCTCTCGGAAGCCGTGAATACTCCATCCTTGCTTCTACACTCTCCTATATCTACAAGACCTCCGATCACCCCGATGAATATAAGTATTATCTCGCCCTGAGTGCTATCTCCGACGTCAAGGCCGCTGTGAAGGAGAATATGTCGTTTCGCGAGGCGGCTACCGCTATGTTTGAGGATGGCGACGTAGATAGGGCCAACCGTTACCTTAAAAAAAGTATCGCCGATGCTAATTTCTTTGCCGGAATGATGCGTAATGTGCAGTCTACTAAGATGCTTCCGGTTATTGATGATGCTTATTCAGCCCGACAGCACAGTCTGACCCGCAGATTGCGAATTATGGTTCTCGTGACCGGCGCCCTGTCGTTAATATTGATTATTACAATAGGTTATATTCTCAAGCAGTTTCGAAGTGTGCGACGGGCGAATGAGAAGGTGCGTGCGGCTAATGACGAACTTAGCAATCTCTCGGCTCAGCTGAAGAGTGCCAACGAGGCTCTGACAGATAAAAATGCTGAATTGAGCCGGATGTCGGATGATCTTAAGATGGCAAATACTTCGCTCACTGAAAAGAATAAGGAACTTCATTCTCTTTCCGAAGAACTCAGTATAGCCAATAAAAATCTCGCTACGCGCAATAGTGAGCTAAATGATTACAACCGCACGAAGGAACTTTATGCAGGAATGTTTATGGAAAACTGTGCTACGGCAATTTCCAGTTTTCTCCAGTATCAGAAATCCTTGCGTGTGTTGGCTACTCAAGGTTCGCGTCCGGCTCTGATGAAGAAACTTGAATCATCCGAGATGGCCGATAAGATGCTTAAGAATTTCTATGGAAATTTCGATGAGGCTATTCTTAATATCTATCCTGACTTTATTGAGAATTTCAATGCTCTTCTAAAGCCCGGTTGCGAGGTGACAATCAAGAATGGCGAAATTCTAAATACCGAGCTTCGTCTCTTCTCGCTGATTCGTCTTGGAATTGACGACAATGCCAAAATAGCCAACTTCCTTCGATGCTCCATATCGACAATCTATACTTATCGGTCGAAAGTAAAGAAGCGTGCGAAGAATCCCGAGACGTTTGAAGATGACGTGCGCATGCTCTGCCTGACAACCCTGGATTTGCAGTAGAAGATACGTAGTAATGTGACGGAATAGTGTTAAATTGAGTGAAAAATAGTTTATCAGTGTCTATTGTATGTCTTGATTTTAATATCTGTGTAAATTTATTATACTATTGAATTATAGCATATTATCTGCTTGATTGTTTTTGATTTTTCTTGGAGGGTATTGAATAATTGGTTAAAGATTGTGAACTTTGCAGCCGTAAGGCGCGCATTGCGTACGTGCCTATCCTGCCTTGAAATCTTTTTTTCAATTAAAACAATAACAATCAATGGACAGAAAACCATGGAATTTCAGAGTCTCTGTCATCTCTCTTCTGATGATGTTGGCTCTTGTGATTGCCCCCTCGGCATGGGCGCAGTCATTGACGGTCTCCGGCCAGGTTAAGGATCCTACAGGCGACGAACTGATCGGTGTCAGCGTCTCTGTAAAGGGTGACCAGACCAAAGGCACGGCAACTGACTTCGAAGGCCGATATACTCTCGGCAACATTCCCTCCAACGCTACGCTGGTATTCAGTTATGTAGGCTTCCAGGCTGTGGAAGTTCCCGTAAAGGGACAGACGACTATCGATGTAGTGATGTCGGAAAACAGCGAACTCCTCGACGAAGTGGTAGTAGTCGGATACGGTTCTTTGAGCCGTAAGGAGGTTTCCAGCTCAATCGTACAGGTCAACCGCGACGACTTCCAGAAGGGTGCGATGAACAACCCGATGGAAATGCTCACAGGTAAGGTGGCCGGTCTTAACGTATCTTCTCAGGCTGCTGCTAATCCTAACGGTAGCGCCGACCTTCAGGTGCGTGGTGCAACTTCACTTAGCGCCGGCAATGGCCCGCTGATTGTAATCGATGGCGTGGCCGGCGGTGATATCCGCACCCTTGCTCCCCAGGACATCGAATCAATGTCTGTACTTAAGGACGCGGCTTCCGCAGCTATCTACGGTACTCGTGGTGCGAATGGTGTGATCCTTATCACAACCAAGAAGGGTACCGGCGAACCGGGTCTGCCCATCGTCACTTACGATTCCTATGGTGCAATCTCAGTAGCAAAGGATAAGCCCGAGGTTCTTTCTCCCTACGAATGGCGTCTTGCTCGCCGAGGCAATGACTATGGTGCAAGCACCAACTGGTATGATCTCATCACTCGCGACGTTGCTTACGACACCAACCAATATGTAGGCATCGACGGTTCGCTTGCTAATGGTGGCTACTACACTGCTTCTATCAACTATAAGAGTGCAAATGGTCTTGACATCACAAGCAAGCGTGAGGAATTCGGTGGTCGCGCAGCGGTTTCTGCAAATACCCTCGATCATCACCTCCGCATCACTGCCGCTCTCAACGCCCGTCGTGTCAACGAAACTTGGGGCGACGACGGCATGTTCGACACAGCTCTCGGCATGAACCCGACTATCCCCGTATTTAATGAGGACGGTTCTTATTATC
This sequence comes from Bacteroides sp., assembly GCA_014801585.1. Taxonomy (GTDB): domain Bacteria; phylum Bacteroidota; class Bacteroidia; order Bacteroidales; family Muribaculaceae; genus Lepagella. The sequence continues at coordinate 17,665 of JAAVDX010000029.1, read as the reverse complement.
AGCCCACTTCTCCGACCGATATCAAAAACCCCGTGCAGCAGCTTAAGGTCAATACTTCAAAGGGCGCACGCACTTACCTTCTCGGTTCGGTCGATGCGAAGTATGACATCTGGAGCAACGAAAAGCACAACGTAAGCACCACTCTCTCTTATTCCTATAATTACAACGACCTCAAGAGCAACTATTACACTCCGACCACTTCCGGCGAATCTTACTGGGGTGGTTATGCCGGCCGTGCTTCTATACAGTATCAGAAATGGTATACCAACCGTCTGGAATGGATCGCCAACTATAGCTTTAACAGTGGCGACCACGACTTCAAGTTCGTAGGCGGTTACTCTTGGGAGCGCAGCAACTGGGAGCAGATGTTTGAAGAAAACTACAACTTCACATTCGACAAGCCCCTCTGGGACGGTATCGGTTCCGGTTCTTGGCTCGGCGATGGTAAGGCCCACATGTATGCCGGTAAGAGCGAAAGCTCTCTCGTTGGTTTCTTCGGACGTGTCAACTATGCTTGGAAAGGCATGATCATCGGTTCGGCTTCGATCCGTCATGAAGGTTCCACTAAGTTCGGTGCCGACAAGAAATGGGGTTCTTTCCCCTCCGCATCAATCGCATGGGAAATGGCTAAAGCTCCCTTCCTTTCTGAATATGTTCAGACTGTCCAGAGCCTTAAACCCCGTTTCTCTTTCGGTGTGACCGGCCGTAGCGACTTCGACGCTTATAAGTCGCTCGCAACTTATTCTCCCTCCGGTACATATCCTATCGACGGAGCTTGGATCACAGGCTATCGCCCCTCCAACAACGCCAATCCGGATCTTGGCTGGGAGAAACTCTCCAGCTTCAACTATGGCATCGACTTCATGTTCTTCAACCGTATCTACGGTTCGATCGAATACTTCGACCGTCGCTCACAGGACCTCCTCTACAACTACACAGCTCCTCAGCCTCCTTACGTATATCCCGAAATTCTCGTGAATGTCGGCACTACTAAGAACACCGGTGTGGAACTTTCTCTTTCTGTCGACGCTGTCGTAAATAAGCCTGTAACCTGGACTACCGGTATCAACTACTCTTACGGAACAACCAAACTTACCAAACTCTCCAACTCTATCTATCAGGCTTCCTATCTGGATCTCTACCAGAAGCCGGGCGTAGGTACGAGCGAATACTTCTTCCGCGTCGAAGAGGGTGGACGTATCGGTCAGTTCTGGGGCTATGAATATGCCGGATATAATGAGGCTCACGATATGCTCGTCTATAACAAGGACGGCGAGAAGATCCCCGCTGCCGCTGCCAATCCCGAAGATAAGCGCTACATCGGCGACGGCGCTCCGAAGCACTTCCTCACATGGACCAACACCGTGAAATGGAAAAACTTCGACCTCAGCCTTATGTTCAACGGCGCATTCGGTTTCGACATCTTCAATATGCGTCGCTATGGTATGGGTCTGAAGGGCAGTGGTTCCGACAACGTGCTCCGCAGCACATATCTGAAGGATCGCGAAGTATGGTCAGGCGGTGGTGTAATCTCGTCTTACTTCCTTGAACGCGGCGACTACTTCAAGCTTGAGAATATCACTCTCGGCTATAACGTGCCTATCAAGAATCGTAAGCTCCTTGATATGCTTCGTGTCTACCTCGCGGTCAAGAACGTGTTCACGCTCACAAGCTATACCGGTACGGATCCTTCCGCAGTACAGTCTACCGGTATCACTCCCGGTGTCGACGTCACTTCGTCTTACCCGACAGCAACTCAGTTTACTCTCGGCGTGACTCTGAAATTCCGTTAATCTTCTTATCTGAATAATCAATGAAACTAAATAGATTCGCAACCGGTCTGCTTATGGCAGCCGCGCTTGCAAGCGGTGCTTCCTCCTGCACCGATCTCGATGAAAAGACCTTCGACCGTATCGATGCGTCGGTCTATTATCAGGACCCGAGCAGCGTGAAGGGGGCTGTCGCCTCTATCTATGCCAGTGCTGCCAGCGGCTTCCTGGAGTATTTTTGGTATCTCAATGAGTTTTCTGCCGACCAGATCGCTTGGCGTACGTGGAATGGCGGTGCATGGGGTTATGACGAAGCTGCTAAGTTTGTGCTTTCAACTCAGACCTGGAACTCTGAATCCGTTATTATCCGTCAGGCTTGGGAACATGCCTGGGAGACAATCGGCCTCTGTAACACTCTTATCAATGACCTTGAGAGCATCAGCCCTTCTTCTGTAGGTATGACTGAAGATGAACTCAAGTCTTATATCGCCGAGGTCCGCACGATGCGTGCTTGGGCTTACTATCAGAATTTTGAACTCTGGGGTGGCGCACTTCCGCTCAATATCAGTGTTGGCGGAGATATCCCCGGTTCGGCCGACGTTGATTTCAACAAGGGATGTGATAAGATCTGGCAATTTATCGCTGACGAACTCGATGGCTGCTGCGATGACCTTACCGCAGAAGATGGTTCCAGCCAGATGCGTACTCGCATGAATCAGGGTGTCAACCGTATGCTTAAGATGCGTCTTCTCCTTAACTCTGAACTCTTCACCGGCACTGCCCGCTATGATGAGTGTGAGAAGCTTTGTCAGGAGATTATCAATGGCGATTATGGCACGTATAGCCTTGCTGCCGACTATCGTAATATCTTCAGCGTGGGCAACTATACTTGTCCCGAAGTAGTATTCGCTTTCGCTGAGGAAGCAGGACGTCTGACCAATAATAACCGTAATACTCCCTTCCTTCCCTACAACTACAACGAAATGTTCGGCTTCGACTGTGACCAGGGCGGTTGGAACTGTACGTGTCTCGTTCCTTCGAAGGATAATTCCGGCACTCAGTATATAATGGCCGGTACTGACCGTTGCGGTACATACGACCCGAAGAGCTTTATCTTCGACTATGGCGACAAACTCGGAGCTCCCTACGATCGTATGAACGATAAGGATATCCGTAAGCAGCCTTTCAAATGCGACGCCGCCGGCAATTGGCAAGGCATGTTCGCTATGGGTCCCCAGAAGGATTATACGACCGGAGCTGACGTCCTTGCCGATGCTGATCTCCAGGATAAACCTCTTATATACGTCGACCAGTGTGGCACTTTCACCAATCTCGGTCGCACACTTGAGGTTGTCATGAGCCCGCGCTGGGGTATGACTAATACCGGCTATCGTGTGGTCAAATATCCGATTTATCCCACTTCTGCCGGCATGGACTTCCGCGATGCAGGCGAGGTTGAGTTCCGTCTCGCTGAGGTGTTCTATACTCTCGCTGAATGTAAGCTCCGCAAGGGCTCCGCAGGTGAGGCTAAGGATCTTGTCAACAGCGTTCGCCAGCGCTATTATAATGGTGCCGACGCCGCGGAGATCGAAAAACCCGGTCCCGGTTTCACTGCCTTCGATGCCGACTGGCTGCTTAGCGAATGGGGTCTTGAATTCCTCAATGAAGGCCGTCGCCGTCGCACTGACCTCCGCCGCTTCGACAAGTTCACTCAGGGCCAGTGGTGGTTCTTCGGTCGCACTTCCGAGACCGACCGCCAGATGCCTGCAAAGCGCGACCGCCGCTACGAGTGGTACCCCCTCCCGCAGGTTGCCCTCATGGTTAACCCCGGTCTCGTACAGAATCCTAACTATTAATAACCTGAATAAATCATGAGAAAATTCAATATATTCGGATGTCTTTGCGTCATGCTCCTCACTTTGCTGGGAGCATGCTCGAAAGACGAAATAATCTTCGACAGCGAATTGCCTCAGTTCGAACTCCGTCCGGGCTATCAGCTGCTGGAGGTTATCGTGCCCCAGAGCACTACTCCTACTGATAAAATATATATCATAGGCGATTTCAATGGTGGCGAAGAAGCTATCGGTGATCCCCGCTGGCAGCTCGAAAAGGCTCCCAATACCGACGTGAAATTCGGTATCTATCTCAACCCCGATGATTTCATCGACGGCAAGACTCTTGCCAACGGCTATACATTCTATAATGTGCAGCAAGGCGAAGAGCGCTCTCTCGACAATAAGGAAGTGATCCATACGGAAGCTCCTGCCGTAGGACAGCGTCTCAACGTGATGGTCTATCGCTGGGCAGACTATTTCAACAAACCTCAGAACCCGGATGAAATCGTCCACGATGGTTATGCAATCTATGTGGTCGACAACACCGGCTGGGATGAGTTGACATTATATGCGTGGGGCGATGCCGAGGCATTCGGCGGATGGCCCGGCATCAAGCCTACAGGTAAGGTAGAGAAGGATGGCGTGGTTTACTCTTACTTCGATACCGGCGCTACCAATGAGGGTCTTAACCTCAACCTTATCTTCAATAATAACGGAGGCGGCAAGCAGCTCAACGACTACAACGTCACTCTCAATCAGGATTTCTATCTCGAACTCACTTCCGACGGAGTCACTGAGTTTGATCCGGATGCAGTGGTAAATCACGATGGTTATACTGTCTTCGTAGCTGACCGCTCCGGTTGGGATGAGCTTTATCTCTACATGTGGGGCACTGTCAACGACCTCAACGGCGGATGGCCCGGTATGGCTCCGACCGGCACTCAGGTTATCAATGGTGTCACTTATACCTACTTTGATCTCGGTGCGGCTAACTGCGACGGCAGCCTGGAAGAACACGTAATTCTCAACAATGGCAATGGCAAACAGATCGATGATGTTGTGGTATTCAATCTTGACCGCGACGTTTACATCGAACTGACTGCATCCGGCGCCACTGAGATTGATCCCGAGACTTACCAGCCGGGCGACGTGGTGATTCCCGATCCGGATCCCACTCCCGATCCCGGTCCGATGGATGACTATACTATCTACGTGCAGAACCTCACCGGCTGGAGCAACTTCTATATCTACTCCTGGGGCGACAACATCGAGACTTTCGGTGGTTGGCCCGGAATGGCAAGTTCTGAGACTGCTACCGTCGACGGTATCTCCTACAGCGTGTTCCACATCCAGGCTAACGGCAACGTGGCCAACCTCATCTTCAACGATGGCGCGGACACTCAGTATGATGCCGTAACCCTTACGCTCGACAAGGATTACTATATCGTAGCTAATCCGACAGCTGCAGAAGTCAAACAGTAATATTCAAGACATCTCATCAAACAATGAAATTCAATTTCTCATCAATAATGGTTTCGGCTGCTATGCTCGCAGCCGGAGCCTGCACCTCCTACGAGATTGATATGCCGGCGAATCCCGAGCCCCCGGTAGTGGGCCGCGAGGTTTCGAAGGAAGTTGCTTATCAGGCTAATCCCGCCTTCTTCGGCCAGAATGATTGTCTGAAGGCTCTGACTGCTCAGCTACCGCGCATCGCTGACATGGGCACTGATATCCTCTGGATAATGCCGGTCACTGAGCGTGGCGAGGAGAAGGCTTTCGGTTCGCCCTACTGTGTGCGCGACTTCAAGAAGGTAAATCCGCGCTACGGCACTCTCGCCGATCTTAAGACTCTCGTTGAGACTGCTCACTCGAAAGGAATGAAAGTCATCCTCGACTGGGTGGCCAATCATACTTCCTGGGATAATCCCTGGGTCAAGCAGCATCCCGACTGGTATGTCCACGACGATAATGGAAACATCATTTCTCCTTCGGGATGGACTGACGTAGCTCAGCTCGACTTCAGCAATCCCGCAGTAAGAGAGGCTATGACCGATGCCATGAAATATTGGATCGAGGAGACGGGTATCGACGGTTATCGTTGCGACTACGCCGATGGCGTCCCCAATGATTATTGGACTGATCTGATCAATACTCTCCGTGGTCTCAACCCCGACGTCATCATGCTCGCTGAGTCTGCTAAGACCGAGTTCTATGCCGACGGATTCAACATGATCTACGACTGGGACTCTTCCACTACAATCGCTGCAGCTTTCACAGGCGGCCGTCCCGCATCTGTCGTGACAGAGGGTATCGACGCTCTTAAAAAGGTGCCCGAAGGCAACGATAAGTCAATCCTTCGCTATGTCCTCAACCATGACGTAGCGGCCGAAAACGATGTAGCCCGAATGTATGGCAGCTATGACGCCCTCCCCGCAGCCTATGTATGCGCAGCTATGCTCAACGGTACTCCGCTCGTATATTCTTCGATGGATGTAGAAGGCCTCAGCGGCAAGCTCTCCTTCTTCGATTATAAGTCCTTCACTTATTCCGACAAACTGACTGCCACTTATAAGGCTATCAATAATGCCTTCAAGCAGTCGGAGGAGGTACGTCGCGGTCAGCTTACTGATTTCTCCACATCTGACGTAGTCTGCTTTATGCGTGCTACTCCCGATCATTACCTTCTGGTCGCTGTCAACACGACTGCCAACGAACAGACCGTTAAGACTCCGATCACTTTGGCCGGCTCTACTATGACCGACCTCATCGGAGGTGGCGAAGTTTCAGTAGCTTACACCCTGACTCTTCCGGCTTATGGTTATACTATTCTGATGCATTAATCCGTTAATTATAGGATACTATTCAACATTCCGGCTGCGGATATCTATGTATCCGTAGCCGGATTCATATTTTCAAACTTAATATGGCGAAATCATAATATGGCGAAATCATTGATTTCTTTAGGCATGCTCCTTGCAACTCTTGCCGCAGGGGCAGCAACCATAACTTCTCCCTCAGGCGACATTGTGCTTAATTTCGATGTAGATGCTCAGGGAGCTCCCGTATATTCCGTAGATTACAAAGGTAAGACTCTTGTCGCTCCGAGCCAACTCGGCATCGTAGCGGATGAAACTGAGTTTAAGGATGGCTTCAAGATCCTTTCTACTGATACAGTGACTGTCGATCGCACATGGCAGCCCGTATGGGGTGAATATTCCGATGTGCGCGACCATTTCCGCGAACTCGCAGTCAATCTGAAGGCTGATGATCCGCAACGTCTGCTGACATTGCGTTTCCGGGTGTTCGACGATGGCGTAGGTTTCCGCTATGAACTCCCGGTGCAGGATGGCCCGAATTATCTTACCGTTAAAAAGGAACTCTCACAGTTTAATTTCACCGACGACCATACCCTTTTCTGCATCCCCGGCGATTATGATACCGACGAATACCTCTGGTCGGAGACTACTTTCTCCAAACTCCCCGAGGCTCTCGGATCTTATCATCGCCATTCTGAAGCTCAGCGCACAGGCGGCGACGTCATTCAGACTCCGATGCTGATCAAGACCAATGACAGCAAGAATCCCGTCTATGTCAATATTCATGAGGCTGCTCTTGCCGGATATCCGGCTATGCTGCTCGACGTCGACGTTGAAAACAACAACATGTCGAGCCATCTCGTCCCCGACCGCCTCGGTGTAAGTGCATATCTGCAATTGCCTTTCGCTACTCCATGGCGCACCATGATCATCAGCGACGATGCTCGCGATATCCTCGCTTCTCAGCTTATCTATAATCTCAACGAGCCTTGCGCAATTGAGGATACCTCCTGGATCAAGCCGATGAAGTTTATGGGTGTATGGTGGGAGATGTTCACCGGCAACGAAAAGACCTGGGCTTATTCCGATGATTATCTCGCCAAGCCCGGAATCACTGATTACAGCACTCTTAAACCCAACGGCCGCCATCCGGCCAATACGGAGAACGTTAAGAAGTATATCGATTTTGCTGCCGAAAACGGTATCGACGGTGTGCTCGTTGAAGGTTGGAATGAAGGTTGGGAAGACTGGGCCTCATATCGTAAGAATCGCCAGTTCCTTTTCGATAAGGCATATCCTGATTTCGACGTTGACGCACTCCGCGACTATGCAAAGGAGAAGGGTGTGAAACTCATCATGCACCATGAGACTGCTGCCAATGCCGCTGATTACGAACTCCAGCTCGATCGTGCTTTCCAATTTATGAAAGACAACAACTATGATGCTGTCAAGACCGGTTATGTCGGTGCGATCATTCCGCGTTCGGAGCATCATACCTCTCAGTGGATGGTGGATCATGCCCGCCACGTCATCGAGCGTGCTGCCGATTTTGAGATTATGGTCGATAGCCATGAGGCTCCGCGACCTACCGGTCTGGCTCGCACATATCCCAACTGGTTGGCTCAGGAATCTGCCCGCGGTGGTGAGTTTGAATCAATGGGCGGCAACCCTCCGTCGCACACTGCAATTCTTCCGTTTACACGTCTGAAAGGTGGACCGATGGATTACACTCCCGGCCTTTTCGAGACCCGTATGAGCTATTATAACGAAGGTAAGGATTCGCAGGCCGGTACGACGCTTGCCCGTCAGCTTGCTCTTTATCTTACGATGCCTTCTCCGATGCAGATGGCATGCGACCTGCCGGAAAACTATCAGCGATTCCCCGATGCATTCCAGTTTATCAAGGATGTTCCCGTTGATTGGTCTGACTCCAAGTATCTCGAGGCTGAACCCAACCGCTATATCACCGTCGCTCGTAAGGATAAGAATTCCGACGACTGGTATGTCGGCACAATCACCGACGACAAGGCTCGCAAGGCAGAGATCGACTTCAGTTTCCTGCCTAAGGGACAGAAATTCGAAGCTACAATCTACGAGGATGCTCCCGATGCCGACTGGAAGACTAATCCCCAGGCCTACCGTATCCGCAAGATTAAAGTAGACTCCAAGACTCGCCTCCGTCAGCACGTAGCTCCCGGCGGTGGCACAGCTATCCGTCTGGTCCCCGTCGCCAAGTAATTCTGTAACTCACATTACTTGATGATATCCTCATCATCAAGTTAATACCCCCATAAAGCGGGAGGCTCTCCGGTAGTTGAGAGCCTCCCGCTTTCTTAATCTAATCCTAAAAGTAAGCATACTCTTAATTTGCATAGTGTGAATTAAATGATTACCTTTGCGTTGCGGTCAGAAATCTTTCGGATGAGCTGGTAATCTCCGAAGAGTGTCGAGCCATATGGCTGATTTTTCTGACCCGGATTCACTGATACCCGTATATAATCCCCTTCTCTGCTATGATTGATTCTGCTGACCTTGCCAAATTTGTTTCGGATGGCGTCGACCTCGCGAAAGTCGGGAAAGCTGCCGAACTCTATAACCAAATTCTACCGTATTTTGAAAATAGCACTCTCCCTGTCACGAGTCATTATGGCTTTGGATGGATTACGTATTATGCTATCCATCAGAGTGGGGATGCCAATTTCTTACAACGTAAACGGATGTTGGCTACATATATGGGGCTTACACTCCGTCGCCCCCACAAGCTACATTCAATGATTCTGCTCGAAGCCATCCGCCTCTATCGTAATCTTCCTGACAACGATTACCGTCGACCCACAGCTCAGCAACCCGCTAATAAGGATATTCCCGCATTCTCCATAATCAGATTCATGGAATTATGGAAATTCGCAAATCTTCGCGAAGGCGACTGGCGCCGGAAATCGGTCAATGGGAATATAACTCCCTCCACTACTGAAAAACTCATCACCTGCTATATTGACGAACTCACCTCGCAGCCGGGTCTGACTCCGGCAGATGATTTTCTCAACATCGTCAATAAGGCTCTCACTCAGTATCCCGACTCCGTAAATCTCCTTGCCCAATATGCCGCGCTTTGCCAACATTCCGGTGATACGACCCGCGCTGCCGATTATCTCTCTCGCGCTATCCTTATCTCTCCGACCAAACCATATCTTTGGCAACGACTGGCAGCCATCCTCCCCTCTGATACGAATCCGCGCCTGAAAATAGCATTGCTCTACAAAGCGCTTACCGCTCCAGGGCAGGAGAATTTTAAGGGACGTATCCGCCTCAGTCTGGCTTCTGTAATGGCTGAAAGCGGTGCATGGCAGCAGGCGGCTTGGGAAGTTGAAAAGGTAGAGAAGTTTTATGCCGCCAATGGTTGGCAACTCCCGGGCGAAGGGCGCCGGCTGAAGGCTCTGATCCCGACAGGAACGCAACCGGCTGATCCTACTGAAGCCTATAGGAAGATAGAGCATCTTGCCGAGGAATATCTATATGATTCCCTCCCCTCTCAAGAAGCAAAGAAGACCTATCATAAACCGGCTCAGGCTCCGGTCCACGATAATACCCCCCGGCGTGGGCCGCAACTGACTGCCTGGAGAGTGACTGACTGCAACGGCACAAACTATTGGTTTAATCCCGCCAAACATAACATCCGTGAAGATCTTCCTCACGGCACGCGCCTACTTATCCGCACGATCGGCAACCGAATCGTGCGCGCCGAACTTGTAGAATCGGAAATGGAAAAATAGATATTTAAGACCAAAAATAAGTTTCAACAACTTAAATATATAGACACATGGGAAGAGTATATACACCCGAGAATATTACCTCGCTCGGAGAGGATGAGATCTTTGTCTTCGGTAGCAATTTGGCCGGTCATCATGCCGGAGGAGCTGCCCGCACTGCCAAGCGTCTTTTCGGAGCTATTGAAGGACAAGGTGTCGGTTTGCAGGGACAATCATACGCCATTCCTACCATGCAGGGAGGAGTGGAGACAATCAAGCCTTACGTAGATGAATTCATCCGTCTGGCTCGCGAATGGGATCAGACCACATTCTACGTCACTCGTATAGGATGCGGAATAGCCGGGTTTACCGATGCCGAGATTGCTCCTCTCTTTGCTGACGCTTTGAATCTTTATAATGTACGGCTCCCCGAATCCTTTGTGCGGGAACTCGAAAAAAACTCTCTCTGATTTCTTGAGCCTCTGAACTGCGACGAACCCGAATACTCCTGTCAGTGTTTTTAATTTAGATTGGCTATTTAAACACTGATATTTATGGAAAATATTCTTCGTACTGACCGCGAGGGCGCCGAGCGTTTTCTTGCGAGTCATTGGGTAGAGGGTATCGGGCCGGCTTTTGCCCGGAAACTCGTGGAGCGCTTCGGTGAGGATGCTGTGGAGGTTTTGCTCAATCGTCCTGATGAAGCGGCTACGGTGGATGGCATAGGAGAATCGCGCGTCGCCAAGGCACGTGAGAGCCTGCTCTCTCTTAAATGGGAGCCTCAGCTCGTCGCATTCCTCTATTCCTGTGGCCTGGTAGATACGTTTGTCGAACGCATACTGAATAAATATCGCGGTTGGGCAAAGGATAAGATCCTTCACGACCCTTATGAGATGGTGGAGGATGTGTGGCAATTATCTTTCTTTACGGCTGATAAGATCGGTAGCCGACTGGGTGTGGCCAAGGAGGATACGAGGAGGATCGTCGGTGCGTTAGTCACGGCTGTTAAGCATTTTGCCGAGGATGGTCATCTGTTTGCGCGACCCGACGAGGCTGCTGCGGAAGCAGCCCGTATTGCTGAGGTGACTCCGGAAGATGCCATGTCGCGAATCAAGGATGCACTTGATTCCGGCCGATTGGTGGAAAGCCGTGGGGGATTGTATCTCCCCGTGTTCTACAAGGCTGAGAAAGAAGGGGCTGCCAAATTGGCTGAATTGGCTGCATCCGGCAAGCAAACAGTGGCGGATGAGAATATTCCGGAAAGGTCACGTTTTGGTTATAAGTATTCTCCGGAGCAGCGCGAAGCAATACGGATGGCTTTGGAGAATCCTGTTGCGGCCATTACGGGAGGTCCCGGATCGGGAAAGACCACAGTAGTTCGTGGAATTATAGAGGCTATGGAGAAGGCCGGACAACACGTGACTCTGGCTGCGCCCACGGGTCGCGCTACAAAGCGCCTTTCAACGCTTACCGGGAAGGCGGCTACAACTATCCATCGTTTGCTCGGTTACCGACAGGGTGAAGGCTATAGCCGACGGCAGATAGATACAGATATGCTGATAATAGATGAGGGGTCGATGATGGAGCAAGTGCTTTTTAATCATCTCCTTAAGGCTCTTCGACCGGGCACTAAGGTGCTTCTGGTAGGGGATGTCGATCAGTTGCCGGCAATCGGCGCCGGAGATGTGATGCGCGATATGATAGAGTCGGGAAAGATTCCGGTGGCGTGGCTTAATGAGAATTTCCGACAATCGGAGGGTAGTCTGATCGCCTCAGGTGCGCGTGCCATAAACCGGGGTGAGTTGCCTATGTCCGATCCTGAAAGTGACTTCGTTATAATCCCCGAGCCCACTCAGAAAGCTATCCACGACAGAATCCTTCAACTCGTAGCGGAGGAGTTGCCCGAATCAAGAGGTCTCGAACCGACCGATATTCAGGTTGTGACGCCTCAGCAGATAGGTTTGCTGGGAGCACGCCGACTGAATACCGACCTTCAGCAGCGGTTAAATCCGGAGGGTCCTGAATTGCATCGCGGTGCGACTGTCATGCGGCTGGGCGACCCTGTGATGCAGACTGCCAATTCGCGCGAGCGAGAAGTATATAACGGTGAGATAGGTCGAATTGTGGAGGTTAATCCTCAACGTCAGGAGCTGACGGTGGAATTTACCGATGGTCGACGTTCTACCTATCAACGGAGTGAACTCGGCGAACTCGTTCTGGCTTATGCCACGACCGTACATAAACTTCAGGGGTCGGAAGCGCGCAATATTATAATTCCCGTCACGATGGCCCACCGCCCGATGCTTTATCGCAACCTGCTTTATACCGCCGTAAGTCGTGCTACGGAACTGTGCGTGCTGGTAGGGGAGGAAGATGCGCTGCGCTATGCCGTAGAGAATACTCCGGCAAATACCCGCAACTCCAACTTCCGCCATCGGCTATGATCCGTCACGCGAGCGAAGCGTAACTCAGCGGAATCTGCCATCAGAGCGTAATAGTCATCGTATTCCCCCGTGCGGTCAAGCCTCAGCGTGCCTTCTGCCCCAGCGTGAGATTTTTCAGAGATAATATATTGCTGATTATCAATGGCTTTTCTATTTTTATGTGTAAAAACTTTCAACTTTGTCAAAATTAATCATGTTTTTCCCTATTTCGTGTTGTAACTTTGCATCGGATTTAAGAAACATAACAACTATTATTTTAAGGAGCTCTTGAAAACAAGAAAGTATTTCTCAGAGCACTTGATAATATAAACTTATTTTAAACAGATAATTATGAGACTTGTAATACAAAGAGTGACCGAGGCAAGAGTCCGCGTCAATGGGGAAGTCGTAGGAGAGATCGGTTGCGGATTGATGATATTGGTAGGAGTGGAACAAGGAGATATAGAGGCCGATGTCGACTGGCTGGCGTCAAAGACAGTCGGTCTGCGCATCTTCAGCGATGAGGCCGGGGTGATGAACATGTCGGTCGGTCAAGTTGAGGGGGGAGTACTCGCAATCAGTCAATTTACTCTCACCGCCTCCACGAAGAAAGGCAACCGACCGAGTTATATCCGTGCTGCCGGTCATGATCTGGCCGTCCCGCTTTACGAATCCTACTGTCGGAAAGTCAGTGCCCTCTTGGGCAGATCCGTAGAGAAGGGTATCTTCGGCGCCGACATGCAGGTAGAACTCACCAACGACGGCCCCGTCACCATCCTGATCGACTCCCGACTCCGCGAATAATCGAGTCAAACTCAGAGGTTATCGTTAAAGAATATGTTAATTGATAAAGAGTATAAAGACTCCCAACCTGCAAAGAATGAAACCTACAATATCCTATATTGAGAAAAAGTTTGACGAGTTCAACCGCCTGATGTTCGGTGGCCGGCTCCCCAAATTACCTATTGAATTATCTGATGCCGGAGGATTCTTAGGTAAGTGCGTATTCAAGCAACATCGATTGCCCGACGGCCTTATCCGATATTCCGACTTCTCCCTTCGTATCAATACCCGTATTGACCTTCCCGAAGAGGTGATAGAAGATACCATAATCCATGAGATGATTCACTATCTGATTCTATGGACCGGACTGCATGATTCCTCTCCTCACGGAGATATCTTCAAATCAATCATGGCGAGTATTAATACTTCCTACGGACGCCATCTCACCATCCGCCATAAGGCCTCTCAGGAAGAGGCTCAGCAAGCCGTCAGCACGAAGCGCACATGGCATGTGATAGCCGCCGTATATTTCAAATCCGGCAAGACAGGAATCAAAGTGCTCCCACGCACTATCCCTAAGATTCTGACCTACTATAATGCCACTAAATACCATCCCGAAATCCGGGAAGTGCAACTATATCTCCACGATAATCCATTTTTCAATCGGTTTCCCACTTCGGCCGCCTTACGGATCCACGATATCGACAAAGCTACCCTCGAAAAGAATCTGACCGACGCCCGCAAACTTAAAGTCAACGGCACGCAGATCATCGAAGAAAAATAGCCTGTCACCTCCATCGATAAGCAATCCCCTCGGCCGTGTACCCGTTTGGGTAATCGCTTGTGTAATCTTTTGGGTAGCGTGGACTGAGGATTCCTTTTGTGGTAAGGTATTAATTATAATGTTTTAAATATGGAAAAATCTTTCAAACAAAGCGTAATAGAAAGCCTTAAATACTACGTTTATGCCCTCGTTGACCCGCGCGACAATCGCATATTCTATGTAGGGAAAGGTATAGCCAACCGTGTATATCAACATGCGCAGGCTGCCCTTGCGGAGGATACTCAAAGTCTGAAGTTGAACACTATCCGCGAGATAAAGAGTCTGGGTATGGAAGTAAAGTATTACATTATCAGGCATAACCTGACCGAAGATGAGTCATATCTTGTTGAATCTGTAGCAATAGACTTACTGACTTACCCGGCATTCAACAAAGAAAACCAACTCACAAATATAGTCAGTGGACATCATCAATGGGACGAAGGTATTAAGACAGATGAAGAAATCAACATCCTATACGACTGTCCCAAGATAAAGCCTGATCCCAAGGATCGCCTCCTCTTGGTCAGTCTGAACAGGACCTACAAGCAATCAAAGTCAACCGGAGAAAGCCGTAGGATCAGCGACTACGAAAGCGCGCGTAAATACTGGGCGCTCTCCCACGAAAAAGCAGATAAGATCAACTATATCTTAGGCATATACAAAGGGATCGTACGAATTGTCATCAAGGTTACAGACAAATCCCTTTGTGCAGTTGCCGACGACGGCACGGTTTTCAGAAGACCCCGTTTCGCATTTGAGGGTGACATAATAACGGATTCCCCCTACCTGAATACCGACGTATCAGACTATCCTTTCGGCAGCGGAGGCGCCATAACCTACATCCCACGTAAAAATTTCTAACCCCGCTCCATGAATAAAGATGACTTACGGCTACGCCATTCCCTTAATTGCAGACATCTAATTACCGGCATCGTAAAATAGTAAACGGGTGTCTCTCACTCAGAAAAACACCCGTTCGGACTTATTCGTATACAATGTTAGGAATAAGGAATGGTTATGAAAGGGGAGAGGTTATCTCTTTCGGCGTGTCCCGGCGGAACCGGTTTTTCTTGCGGGGCGGCTACCGGTCTTTGCTGTTGAGGAGACCGAAACTTTCTTTAGAGTCTCAGAGAGGTATTGATCATACTCATCGGCAAAGCCGGAATGCATCTGTAGTGTACCGTTATCGAAGTTCGGATATACGGTGATAGTTCTGGGAAACTGAAAGCCCGCAAGCACAAGTATCGGACCATCGCCTGCAGGGATCACGTTGACGATATCATAACCTTCTTCACTGCCGCCACAGTTGAGTTTGATATATCCGTAATATTTCGTGTAGTCTATCATGGCTCCCTCATCGTCGATATACGAACCCTTATGTGGAATACCGTTGAAATCGATTTTAGCTTCCGTAGTGCAGCCATTAGCTGACTTGGAGTACTTACCGTTGTAGCTGTTATACTGACTAAACTGTGCCACGGCAGGCAGAGTCAGCAACATCCCCATCGCAAAAGCGACCAATACTCTAAATTTCATCATTTTAGATCGTTTATAGTTACTTTAATTTATATTTTATAAGAAAGTGTTCAATATTAATTTATACTAAGTAAGTATCTCGTAAGAATACAATATAAAGAAGTCCCGACGAACACGGGAAAGACCGCCAGGTCTTTCTCGTGCGTGTAGCTCCCGCTCCGCGGGAGACCATCCGGTCGCCCGTGGCGACCAAAACTTCTACAGAAAAAATAACCCCCACTACATCCATTCAAGGATCATCATAAGCCTCGGCTCAAAGATCCCATGATACCACAGCACAAAGACCTACTCATAACTTCCCGACTGCAAAGGTAATACATTTTTTCTGGTCCATACAAGTTCTTTTCAACTATTTTTCCGATTAAAAATTTTTATCGGACAGTATATATTTTAGGAAGGAGATCTTTCATGGATTGACCGGTCTGATTCCCAGCACTTCCTTGATGCCAGCCTCATTATTATTGGTGCCATTTACTCTAATATTGGTGTCACTATTGGTGCCAAGTCCATTATCGGTATCACACTCGGTAGTATTCACAATAATTCCGGGCGTTTTATCGGTACCATTTTTTTCGGTCAGGATGCGCTCTTACTCAGTATTTGCCTCTGCTTTTCTTGCTCCAATTCTAATCCAGATAACACCTTTGTATCGCACGGGAGTATCTTCGCTGGGCTGAACTTCAATGACGGCAACTTCTCCTTCCGGGAATGTCTCTTTATAAACCATCATTGCGGGACGCGGAAGAATTATCCCTGTATTACGTAACCCGGGATATGAGCCTGTCGAAAGATGCTTGTGATCTCGTCCGTTTTTTAATAACAAGTAATTCCTTCAGTTTATATTTTCTAATCTTTACCATGTTCTTTTCAATTCAAAATCTTGAATCTTTTTAGATTTTGACCAATGTCTATTGAGCTGATCAACAAATTCTGACATTAGAATTTTTTCTATATCTTCTGACGAAATGGCACCATTCTGGTAATAACATGCGCTATATTCAATAAAAAATTTATCCTTCTGAGATAAGTCCTCATAGCAATACCTTAAGACATCAAGAATTGCATCTCCTAAATATGGATTTATTTCCTCCCAAAATTTCGTTTGATGCTCGCATGCCAGAATATCATAATTTGTAAACTTCTTAGGATAGTCATCTTCACAACATGCAAATGAATTCCATGAATTTATAGCGCGTTTAGCCCGATTACACACAACACTCACCAATGCATTAGCAAAATGTTTGCATTGATTTTGAATTTCTCTAAGGACTTTTTCCTCATCAGAATCAAGTGATCGATTATTCTCTACTTGGTCAAACATGGTATTATTGTTCTTACTTATCTAACATTCCTCTGATTTCTTTATCGAAATCAGAGTCTATTTGTTGTGTTGGATTGAAAAGGTCGTATTCTGCTTCGGCTTTAGCCTTTGCCTGTGCTGCGGAGATATTTCCACGATTAGGTAGTATTTTGTAATCGTTGAATGTCAGGAATTTATTTACACTCGCGGCAAATTGCTCCATATTGAATACGTTGCCACGCTCAATTTGCCCCTCGATATAATCAAAGTATGATGTTACTGTGCGTTCAAGCGAGCGTATCTCTTTTTCAGAAATGTAATTTTTAGCGACTGAGACATCCGATTTAAGAATACGGCCTTCGGGTGCATATTTCCATGTTGTCAGACCCATGTGTGGTTTAGTATGATCAGCTCCGACATGGATTATTTCAGCGGCGGTATGTCCGGTTATGGCATAATGGAAACGGTTCTGGACCATTGCATAAAACTCCTTTGTAGTTGGAGCAAGGGGGTCGTAGTCAATGCTACATTCGGCATAAATATCAGTTATTTGTTGCCAAATCCGTCGCTCGCTGGCTCGGATTGAGCGTACTCGCTCAAGAAGTTCACGGAAATAGTCACGTCCAAACAC
>JAAVDX010000028.1 GCA_014801585.1 Bacteroides sp. | reverse complement strand
TTGTTCGGCCTGAGGCAATTTAGCACTGAAATCAGTATATTCATATTTTATTCCTGCATTGTCCGCTGCTTTTTCAAGCGCGTCGAAAGTACCCGCCTTACCCGCTGTAATAAGCACAAATTTATGTTTTACGAGTTCAGGGAATGTTGCACTGTCCCAGTGGCAATCCACGAAAATCGAGGCTGCAAACAAGTCGGGATAAGCAGAATTATAGTACATTGAAATCATACCACCCATGGACTGCCCTGTGGTATAGAGCCTGTTCGTATCAACCTGATATTCTTTAGCGACTTTCTGTACGAGTCGCGCCACCATATCCACTTCATCGGTGTGTTCGTAAGCGTCATTTACTGCCACACCTGAATATTGTGGCACAAGGACATAGCACGGGTGTTCTGCCTGCCATTGATCGGTAGCCCACACCAACGCTCCATACCCTTGGGTAAGGGGGCGAGTTACGTCAGTGCCCGGTGTGCTGGCATCAGCCATAAAAAGCACAAGGGGATATTTTTTAGATGAATCAAGATTCTTGGGGGTGAAAAGATTATATTTAATTGATTTACCCGTCTGAGCATCGGTGTACTCTAATTCTTTAAACCGGGGGACCTCGGTCTTTATCATTTCCTGAAGAGTGGTATCATCGCTTTTGTCGATAACCGGACCACCTCCGGGAGTTCCTAATTGCGGACCTCCACCACGCTTATTCCCCTTATTAGTATTAATGGATGTTTCCGATGATGCTTTGTTTTCATTTCGAGCGCATCCGGTTAAGGGTGTACTTAATGATGCAAGGCATAAGCCGATGGTCATACAACCGAAAAATTTCTTGATATTCATAATAATATTATTTTCTTACATTATCTTCTAAATATAAAACTTTTAAAATGATAAAAGTTTAATTTTATTGGTGAATGGCGTCTATGTGGGGGTGAATGTCGTAGAAGCTCCCCCGGGTTATGGAGGAAGGGTAATTTATAACAATGAAATTCTCTCTATTTAAATTTTTTTTTGTAAATTTGCAGCGCAATTCACAAAGAATTGCCTCTAAATGAACCCTCTATCAGCAACGAACGTAACATCCTCCCCGAGAGTGACCGACTGGGGATATCTTGAAAACTGGAAAAGCACTGCTCCGGTTAAGGCTTGATAATATCACAGCCTGTCTCGGTTATATCCACTGAGAAAAATTCCATCTACAACTTTTTTCAAAACTCACATTATGAACAATCTTCGATTGCTCACGGGATTATTGTCGATAATCTTGTCGGGCAGTGGAGTGTGTGCTTATGGTCAATCAGTTATAACTCTTGAAGAGATATTTCAAACAGCCGAAGCTAACAGTACACAGCTCCGCCCATCAATTTCGGCTCAGATTGAAGCCGAACGCGAAATTAGTGTTGCTCGGTCAGGACGTTTGCCAGATATCAATGCCTCGCTGTCTTTAAGTTATATTGGTGACGGATTTACCACTAAGCGTAACTTCAGTGATTATCAGAAAGCTCCGATTCCACATTTCGGTAACGGTATGGCAGTCAATATTACTCAGCCTGTTTATACAGGTGGAGCAGTAACGAATGCCATTGAACTTGCCGAACTTAAATCAACGGCAGCTCGGTATGCAACTGATTTCCAACGTGACAATATCCGATTCCAGCTCACAGGTTTCTATCTTGACATCTATAAGTGCAATAATTTAAGAATAGTCATAGAAAATAATATAGCTGCCGCGCAAAAGGTGCTAAAGGAAATGAGAGCAAGATACGAGCAGGGTACAGCATTGCAGAATGATATTACCCGATATGAATTACTCGTCTCGAATCTTGAGCTTCAGCTGGTAAAAATCAATAATACGATTGACATTCTAAACACTAACCTCGTAACTATCGCCGGTTTGCCAGACAATACAGTGATAGTACCCGACACTTTGATTTTGGAACGTTCCCTGCCCAAGGACGGTGTCGCATGGTGGCAGGGGGAAGCTGAGCAAAACTCCCCGGCGCTTAGTCTTGCCCGCTCCGAAGTCGATATAAACCGTAAGGCTGAATCTCTCGTGCGTTCAGAACGTCTCCCTAAAATAGGATTACAGGCCGCTTGGAACATTGACGGACCGATACTCGTAGAGGTCCCACCAATCAACCGTAATCTAAGCTACTGGTACGTCGGTGTCGGTGTCAGCTATAATATTTCATCTCTCTACAAAACCAATAAGGCACTTGCCAAAAGTCAGGCCGCTACCCGTCAGGCAATTGAACAATTTGAGGTTGCACGAGAAAATCTGTCACTTGCAGTAAATGCCGACCATGTACGTTATCTCGAAGCCTATGAGGAACTTAAAACACAGCAGAAGAGCGTAGAGCTTGCCGAACGTAACTATAACACCACCTCGACACGCTATTCAGCCGACATGGCACTGATAACAGATCTGCTTGATGCGGCAAACTCAAAACTTGATGCGGAGCAACAGCTTGTAAATGCTCGCATTAACATCATCTACTATTATTACAAACTCTTGTTTACATCCGGAAAGATATGACACATCGCAGTAAAAAAATACTCTCCTATATAATCACGTTAGTAGTAATCGTTGCCGCCGGTATCTGGGTCGCTTCACGATTCGTTCATCTCGGTAATGTTGAGTTTACCGACAATGCACAGGTACGGCAGCAGATTGTGCCCGTGAACAGCCGTGTGCAAGGCTATATCAAGGAGATCCGTTTCAACGAATATGAGCCGGTAAAGAAGGGTGACACACTCGTCATAATCGACGACGCCGACCTGCGCCTCAATGTCGCCCGTGCCCGTGCCGACTATCAGAATGCTCTGGCCGGACGTGATGTTGCCAATCGCTCGGTTACATCAGCCTCGGCTAATGTCGCTGTCAGCGAGGCTTCAATTACCGAAGCAAAGGTAGTCATGGAAATGGCTGCCACAGATTTGGCACGTTATGAAAAACTCCTTTCTCAGGATGCCGTAACCCGTCAGCAATATGACGGAGCAAAGACCGATTATGAAGCGAAGAAAGCACGCTATGAAATGCTGTCTCGTCAGAGATCGGCAACTTCAACAGTGGTGGACGTAAACCGTCAGCGCATATCACAATCAGAAGCCGGCATAGAATTGGCTCAGGCTCTTCTCGAAACCGCAGAGTTAAACCTAAGTTACACCGTAATTACTGCACCCTGCGATGGTTACACCTCACGTAAAGAAATTCAGGTAGGTCAGCTCGTTCAGCCGGGTCAGACACTCATTGACATTGTGGATTCCAACGATATTTGGGTCGCGGCCAATTATAAAGAAACTCAACTCCGCCACATAGAATCGGGGAGCAAGGTAGAGATAAAGGTAGATGCTATTCCCAATGTTACATTCAATGGCACAGTAAAATCGATTTCTACCGCTACGGGTGCTTCGTTATCATTAATGCCTCAGGATAACTCAGCAGGTAATTTTGTAAAAGTGAGACAGCGCATTCCCGTCAGAATCGAGTTCAGTGCAGATAATAAACCGGATGACATGGCTAAATTGCGTGCGGGAATGAATGTGGAATGTTTTGTGAAGTATTGATATGGCAGATTGGCACGCTCCACAGGGACCGTTTGACATACCTGATGTTCCTAATTACGTACCACGTAAACTGAAACCCTATCTGTTCATATTCTTTGTACTGATAGTGCAGTTTTCAGGTGGCGTATATCTTGCGGCTGCTTCAGATATGGTAGGTACAACTGCTTTGATGCAGGAGGATATTCTGATGGCAGGTTATGCCTCGCTGATTGGCCTGGCTATTAACTTCGCTGTGATGTTCCGTATAAAGTTCAGATTCTCTACCCGTACTCAGTTGTTGTCATCGGCAATCGTACTTATTGCGGCAAATATAATCTGCGCATACACCACTTCGGTTCCCGTACTGGTTATCACATGTTTTGTTGCAGGGTGGTTTCGTATGCAGGCCACGTTGGCCTGTAACTCCACCATTCAGCTATGGCTCACTCCGGTACGAGATATGGCGATA
Organism: Bacteroides sp.; assembly: GCA_014801585.1. Taxonomy (GTDB): domain Bacteria; phylum Bacteroidota; class Bacteroidia; order Bacteroidales; family Muribaculaceae; genus Lepagella. The sequence goes on along the minus strand of JAAVDX010000028.1, from coordinate 16,326 downwards.
TTCTTCTGCTACGTCTATATTATTGTTGATAGTGTGATTCAGCTAAGTGGTATAGCAACCATCTACACTGCCTTTTTTTCACAGTGGGAATATATGCAGTGGATTATGGTTGGATTGCTTGCGCTGATGATGCTGATGGTAATGATTCTCGTAAAGCCTGTAAGAGGACCGATGTTCATTCCTCTGCTTGGAATTGACTGGATCGGAGCACTCCTTTGGACCGGGTTTATGATGTGTTTTACCTTCATCTGCGTTTATGGCAACTACTTTGATTGGTGGGATGCTGTGGAAATCAAGGGTGCGACAATAATAGGACTTGTATGCCTCGCTATCAATCTTTGGCGAGCTTCGTTCCTTCATCACCCGTATATCAGTTTTATGGCAATGAAGAATCGCAACGTAATCCGCGCAACCGGGATTTATCTTGTATTCTTCACTCTCCTGGCAACTGAACACGTGTTTGAACATAGCTATGCCGCCACTATTCTCGGTTTTGACGAAACAAACCTTATTGACCTCAATTGGTATGTGTTTGCCGGGATAATTGCCGGATGTGGGTTTACCTACTTCACTTTCGCACTGCGCAAATGGAGATACAAAACAATGACAGCAATTGGATTTGCTCTCGCAATAGTATATCTGGCATATTTCTACTTCTTCATTGACTATGGTATTGAGAAGGAAATGCTGTTTATACCCCTGTTTTTCCGTGGAGCCGCTTCGGTAATAATCTCGATTGTATTCTTGACTTCGATAGTACAGAGCGGATTGCCGTTTCAGGTATTCCCGCAGGCTCTTACCATCAACGGTTTCACCGGTGCTGTGATGGGGGCAACGTTCGGACCGGCTGTTATAGGTGAACTGTTACGCCACACCGTGGCTAAAAATGCGGCACTATTTGGAGTCAATATCACCAATACGAATCCCGATATTATCCACGTTCCCCTTAGTCAGTTATTCGGTATGGTGCAGATACAGGCTTTAGTCGTGTCAATGAAAGAGATCTACGGATGGTTGCTCATCGTAGGTCTTGCCTCACTTACTATAATTCTTTTGAGTTATAGTTCTGTAAGACCATTCGCTATATTCCCGAAATGGAGTACAATTCGTCACGTCATCAAACACTTGGTGAGAACAACCAAAAATTATCAAGGTCAAAAGTTAGAAAAAACTACTTCAATATAGTACATGCATATAACAGTATTATTACCATAAAATCGATGAATAAGGTACTCATTGTAGATGCCTCCGAATCAGATTATCGGCTCATGTCCAGTTTGCTAAGTAAACGGAGATATGAGCCGATAATAGTTAATGATAAGGAGGCAGCTAAGCAGGAGGTGGCAAAACTGCCACCGGGCTCGATGATTGTCTCGGCTATGAAGTTCCGGGGTGGCACTGCGAAAGGGTTAATTAACTGGCTTAAAGGTAAGCATACGGTGAAACACGTCTTTCAGGGCTAAGGAAGAGTTCGTAACTTTGCGCGCAAAAAAGAATATGCTGAGCAAAGAGGAAGTATTGGAAATCATATCCTACAGTGATTCCCACAAGATCAACCGTTCTGACCGATTGCAAGAACTTGGCATCAGTCCCTGGAATTTCTACAAGTCGCGTCGTCATCATCTTAAAGCTGAGAAATCAAGTCCACAAGATAGCATGGGGTCGGTTATCTAACTAACTATTTGTCCAAAATCGTTTATTTCAAGAAGTTTAAACAAAATACTGCGAGCATATTTGGCGAAGATGGGAGTGTCATTGTTATTTACAGACCGTAATGTATACGATAAGATATAGTCCATTACAATCTCAGCAGGACCATCTGATTCTGTTGAATCAAGCATAAATAATTCCTTTTTTCATAAAAGTCTATCGATTATTAGAGAAACTTTTTATTCGATATTTAATTGTCGTGAAGATTAAATGGAACTTTGTAAGAGCATTTAATCAAGTCAATTCAATGTGATTTATAGGAGTTTAGATAGTGACTATTTTAGTGACTATGGACGATAGTGACTAAAAGAAAAATCGCCAATTTGATGTGAATTAGCGATTTTTCTTTTGCTTGGGTGGTACCGCCAGTATTGATCTGAGTATCAGACGTATCTGAATATCAACTATTTAGGGGTGTTTAAAGGGAGAAAACACCCTATACTACACTGCTATTTTATAGCGTTTTGAGGCATTTTGCATAGACTTTACAACGCTTTCCACGCATATCCCTTCTATCAATGTTCTCTGTTTGACTGCAAAGTGATTTTCTGTAATTAAGCAAACAATAGCTATATGTTAACTCAATTTAACAAAGTAAAACTACTCAAAATCACAAAGTAAAAGGATTCAAAATCACAAAAATATTTGAAGATATGAAAAATTTTTGATAACTTTGCAGTTGATTATGAAAGAAGTAAGATACTTGAATAGAATTGCTGACAAGACTCTGGACTTGAGACTCGAAGCTTTCGGTGCGGTACAGATTGCCGGACCAAAGTGGTGCGGCAAAACAACGACAGCAGAGCGACGGGCAGCGAGCGTCATAAAGATGCAGGATCCTGACAGAAGGGAAGGTTATCTTGCTACTGCAAGGACAAAGCCATCGTTGCTGCTCAAGGGTGCTACGCCTCGGCTCATCGATGAATGGCAGGTTGCTCCCGTTATATGGGATGCGGTTCGCCATACCGTTGATGAACGCGGACAAAAAGGTCAGTTTATTCTGACCGGTTCAACGGTAATAGACGATGACGAAATAATGCATACCGGAACGGGACGTATTACCAAGATGGCAATGTATCCGATGAGTCTTTTCGAGTCGCTTGAATCAAACGGCTCTATTTCATTGCGTCGTCTTTTCGATGAAACGGAGTACGATATTGACGGGGAGATGTCTCAACTCTCTATTGAGCAACTTATATTTGCTGCTTGCCGTGGAGGGTGGCCGGCTTCTCTTGATGAAATGAGTGTGGAGGCAAAACTACTAATCGCAAAGGATTATGTCGATGAGATTTGCAGCAAGGATATCTCAAGAGTTGACAAAACACGCCGCAATCCAACATTGGCGCGGCTGATCCTTCGAACCTACGCACGAAATATATGTACCCTTGCTAAGAAAACCTCTATGCTTGCAGATGTGTCCGAGGAAATGGAAGGAACCTCAATGCCGACGTTTGATGATTATGTCGGGGCATTAGAGAAACTTTTCGTTATTGACGATATTGAGGCGTGGTCTCCGGCAATTCGCTCGAAGACAGTGATCCGCACAGGAAAAAAGCGTTGTTTTGTTGATCCTTCTATTGCTGTAGCTACATTGGGCGCATCGCCTGAGAGTATGGAGTTGGATTTGAACACATTCGGTTTCATATTCGAATGTCTATGTTTTCGTGATCTTCGTGCGTATTCACAAGCATTGGGAGGACGCCTATCTTATTACCATGACCGTCTCGGACTTGAAGCTGACGCCGTTTTGCATCTGGATGATGGAAGATATGCGCTTATAGAATGCAAACTCGGTAGCCGAGAGATAGAGGATGGCGCAAAACATCTTCTTGAAATCAAACGTCTCATTGCTGAAAAGAATAAGACTGAGAAACAAATCAGACTTCGAGAGCCGGATTTGCTGATTGTGCTTACAGGTGGTGAAATGGCATATACCCGCGAAGATGGAGTGAAAGTAATCCCGATCGGCTGCCTGAGAGATTAACATTAAATCGTTAGTTGTTTGAATATGAGAATACATCATTATACCTCGATAGAGACTCTACGGCTCATTCTTACTTAAAAATAGAACGATAAGATTTAATCGTTCAGATATGGTAGATGATCCAGACGAAATTGAACTTGTAATTAATGGCTATCCTTTCGCTAAATATCTTTTGTTATCATGTTGGACATTGGAGGAGGATGAAAGTATACCACAATGGGGATTATATGCAGGCAAAGGACATGGAGTAAGAATTACCCTTAACTCAGACCATCTTTTTCAGAACTTTTTGTCTGCAACCAGAGTTGAATCAAGGGAGGAAATAATACAGAAAGTATGGGATAAAAGGTTTACACAGCCTGATGGTACTGAAATATTTGCGTACGGATTCCATAATACCTCTGGAGAGAAGTCGTATGTGCCATACTATATTTTTCACGGAACTTTTAATCCAACCTCATCAGGATTAGCAATACTTCCGCCTGTTCCAAATTATGATTTTCTGACTAAGATCGACTACGTTGATTCCTTAGACAATGCTTATGCTGATTGTATAAATATTAAGAATACAGATGAACGACATTATTCGATGAACTTTACAACACGGATAGGATATAAGAAATGTAAGTCATGGAGTTTTCAAAAGGAAGCTAGATTTATATTGATGTTGATGCACACCGTGCCACAAAAATCCGGGCAAATCATTGTAGATGTACCCAATTTTTCCTTTACAAAATATGGTTTTCCGCCCATCTGTCAAGATAGAACAGAACTATTTTATTTTGATTTAAGTGTTGATAGCGATGCTTTTGATTATTTAGAAGTAATTGCCGGACCAGAGACAAGCGAAGAAGAAAAATCAAAAATAAAAGCTATTATTCAGACGTACGCACCAAATGCTAAATATTCAATTAGTAGTTGCAGAACAAGATTTAATCGATAGCATATGGTGTGACATTCAGGCTAGAAGATAAAAATAAATCGCTCCGGCAGACTATTAAAAGTCAACAGGAGCGATTAATAAACGATTATCTGTACGGCGGGTGATAGTTCTGTCGGAGGTAGGCTTCGATTTCGTGTTCGGCATAGAGGATTTTGCCTTCGAGGGAGTAGTAACCGAACAAGCCTTTCAGCCAGTAGTTGGCAAGTGTGGATTTATTGACTGACAAACGGTGGGATAGTTCAGAGTCGGAGAGGAATCTTACGCCATCAAACATCAGTCGAGATTTTTCGGCAAGTTCATTGGCGATGGCATTGATTTCACCAATTATTGAGAAGATCTTCTTCCGCTCCTCTTTTGTCTGCAAGGGTATGTTCTCAGCCATATTTCTCATAATTGTCATTCAGGATTCTGCCAATCTCATCGGCAGGGTAGTAAACTTTGCCCTCAATGAGTGTGTATCCGATCTTACCGTCAGCACGCAGCGTAGCCATTGAGCGTTGCGAACGCCTGAGAATGTTTTGTGTCGAATTGTTGTCAATCCATTCCTGACGCCTATTGTGTAAAGGCCGATACAATGCTGTTGTAAGCATATGGCGACATTCTTTAAGAGCTGCTACCATAGCATCATATACGGTGCGCTCAATCATAATGTTGTCCATAATAAATACGTGAGAGTCGTCGGTGAATAAACTGAGCGGTGATATTCACCATTGTTCGTTGCCCGGCTGGATAGCCGTGTACGGGTCAACTCATCTCCAAGCGTAATAGCGCGACGCCCTTGGGCTGGAGGATAAATAGATAGGTATGTTCCCATATCTCTTCAGACATCGCCCTGCAATCATGAGTGCTACCACACACATACCCACCGATGTGTCGACATCCCGATGTGCCTCCCGACAGAAGAAGGTAGATATATCCGGAGAGACAGATAGAGAGATGGAGTTACGCAGACAGGGATGGACATAGAAATGTCTAAGTCTATGCTTGTATCCTCATCTCTATGTTGCTCGCTCCATTTGAGCCTCTATGAATTTCAAACGATAGTTATATGTAAATAGTTTCTGTAAATCAGGCACTGTCACAACATGTCCCAATCTTTCCCCAACATGTCCCAACTTTATTTTCGACCAAAAACTATTGCCTGGGGTGCAGATGTTATCATACCGAATCATGTAGTGTGTAAATCGACGTTCTGGTGTACTGATGGTGTACTAATCGGCCATATTTCCAATACCACAGAAAAGTACTTTCCTCAGTATCAAAAGACGATGCTCACATGATCATAGCAAGGTATGTTTTATGCTGCATGAAACCTGATTTGCAGTACAAAACCCTTGCTATGGCAGATTGCGATTTCTCCAAAGTCGTAATCGCCAAAAGAACCTGCGGTGCATGAACGCACTTCTCAAATTGTCCACTAAAACCACGTAAGTATGAAACAAAAAATCAACTCAGGCGGCAGATCGCCTAAAACCAACGCCATAGCCTTCCGCTGCTCTGTGAACTTCACAGCTACCCAACAAGCTCAACTGCTTACCATGCAAGAGAAGTCCGGCATTGCCTCCATGTCATTGTTTATCAAGATGCGAGTCTTCGGCAAGCCCTTCAAGGTGTTTGTGGTAGACGAGAACACCAGCATCTTTATCGACAAGATGTCGTTTCTTATCACTGCCGCACCATCGCCATTGACTACGACCTACTGTTGAAAACCCTTCGTGAGAACTTCACCGAAAAGAAAGCCATGGCCGTCCTCGCCAAACTTGAGCGCCATACCATCGAGCTAGTAAAGACCAACCGCGAGATAGTCGCCCTCGCCCGGCAGTTTGACGACCAATAGTACAAAGACGATTTTGGCTAATTTTCTGATATAGCGAACGATAATTAAATTTACTAGTTTATCTACTCTCAAGTTGAGTAAAGCCTAAATTGATGTAGATTGACACTATATATAGATTTAGAACTATAAACTCCGGAATACGAACATACGGTTCGCATATTTTTATTAACTTTGCATCGAAATCAATCAACTCCTACAAATGGAATCAAAGAATATAAAAGAACTCGGTAAACAAGAATTTTCAAACGTTCGTATTTTAGTAGACCTTCCGGAATACGACATTGAAAAAGACACACGTCTACTGATACCATTTTCCTATTATCAGCATTATGGCTTGATGAATAGAAATGGAGACGTGGTTGTAGAACCGAAATTCGACCGTATTCTTGACTCCTGCCATAACTCATCAGATGTTATCCGCGTTGGGTTGCATTACACCTATGGATTCAATATGGAAACAAAAGGACCAAGTACCTATCTAGGTACTAAGTGGGGATTAATAGATAGTGACGGGAACTCTATACTTGAACCGAATTATAATGGGATTGGAGTGTCTGATGACAAAAAAATCCTTACACTCCGACATATGGATGGACAATACGAAGTTATAACGATTGATGGCGTTGTAATTATTCCCAAGGGGAAATATCTATGGGTAGATACTTCTGAAAAAGGATTGATTCGCGTCAATAGCTTTATTGATGAGGATAAAAAATGGGGCATTATTGATGCCAGTGGTAATATTATACTGCCGTTGCAGTATTCCAACATATGGAACTTCGTTGGAAAGAAACGCGAGTGGATCACTATTGAAGCGATTGATGAGCATGGCAACAAACGAGTCGGTAGTTTTAATTTGAAAACTCGTAAAGCAGATTTCTGATATGCCCTCGAATAAGAATGCCTTAACCAGAATAGTGCTGCTTGACAAGTTACTTGGCGACCGATACCATGCATATTCCATTCAGGATATGACCGACTATCTTGAACGGGAACTGCCTCAGTATGGGAAAGATGGCGGTGTAAGCAAACGGTGTGTCGAGAAAGATATTGAATATCTGGAATATAACTTCCCAATTCCGATAGAATTTGAGCGTTATACGGTTGACGCTCATTCGGCAGCTACCGATAGGATCTATAAGAAGAGATGTATCAGATACTCGGATCCGACTTTCTCTATCTTCAAGGGAAAACTTTCCGATGAAGAGAAAGGCCTCCTGACGACAGCCCTTTCAACCATTGGATCATTTGATGGCCTTGATGGTTTTGGCTGGCTTGATGATTTAAACAAACGTCTCGGACTCGTAGAACAACGACCAATTGTTCAGATGTCTAAAAACCTGCTTGAGAACAAAACTCTTATGGCCGAGGCGTTCTCTGCCATTCAGGCTCATGCTGTGGTGAATTTGCATTATCGTCTGTTTAACACTTCGGAAGTACGGGAGGTCGTTATATCTCCATATTTGCTTAAAGAATACAATAGACGATGGTATCTTATCGGATCTGCTGATGACACGGGGCGAGTGTTGAATTTCGCCCTTGACAGGCTCATATCAATTGATGTCCTCCCCGGATATGAATATCTACCAGCACCCGATGATTTATTGGAACGTTATGAAGATATAATCGGAGTCAGCTACTACGAGGGAGCGGAGGTCTACAGGATTATATTCTGGGTTTCTGACAAATCTACTCCGTATGTAGATACCAAGCCTTTGCACGGTTCTCAAATAAGAATCAAATCGGATAAAGAAGACTATCTTCGAAATTTGTATGCTTCTCCAGCCGGTGGCACTTTATTCTCGATTGAGTGCATGGAGAATTATGAACTAATCCGTGAGCTATGTTCCTACGGTGGGGAATTAAAAGTTCTGTCTCCTCAGCAAATAGTCAATGCTATAACGAATAGAATTGAATCGATGAGTAAACTTTATGATATATAAACGAACATAGACTTCGCGTTTAATATTTAACTTTGCATCGTAAATTAAAACAAGGACAAAATGAATACCAATTATAGAATAAAAAATTTCAGAGTTTTCGGTGAGGACGGAGCAGAAGCAAAGCTCGCTCCCTTTACCATCCTCACTGGTTGCAACAGCTCTGGTAAAAGCAGTATCGCAAAATCGATATTACTTCTGGATACCTATATGCAGAAAATTAAATCTGCATCATCTATCCATAAGGATGTCTTCGCACTCGGAGATTATACTATGGATTTCAATTCATATCCATTGAATCTACTTGGTCGCTTTGACAAGGTAGTAAACTCTGCTTCTAGTTCGGGCGAGATAGAATATAAGTTCACTTCTGATAATGGGCTGGAGGTTATTCTTATCTTCAATAGTAATAAGGCAGACGTCCTGAATCGTGGTTATCTAAAGAAGATAACTATCCTTAAAGGTGATGAGGCCGTATTCCAGTCTGAGAGAGGCGTTTGCTATTTGAATACAATGCCGTTCCTTAACGACTATTTGGAAAATACAAAGAAGCTTTTGAATCCGGATTATAGCCTCACCAACTCTATCTTTTCCGGGATTGACATCAATGAGTATGAAAAGACTCATAATGTATCATACGAAACTTTGAAATGGGCGATTGATAATGACAGCCTGTTTAATGTCCCCATGCTTGATAAAATTGGACATCTGACTAAGTCTAATTTTGCCGAAGAAACGAAGAAGATGCTTTCGTCGATTCTCGAAAAAAATAATGGTCTTGAGAAACTTATTGATCGAATAGCAGAAGTGTTCAGCACCTCCGGTTGTGAGACATTCATGGACTTCTTTAGTATGCGTCAGAAAGCTTGGCTTTCTCGATTCTCAAATGAATCTAATATTGATTTTGAGGATACGCCAGAAGTACCACAAGACTGGTCTCATGTACATTCTGAGGCTTCTATAAATGATGAAGTATGGAGGATGATTTTATGCAAATTTGCAGCAGGCGATAAGAAGTGGATTGACCGGCTGCAGAATAGTATTATTAACTTCCCCTGGCTTCTTACCACACTCATCAATACCGGAGAGTATATCGGTCTTACTCCTGATCCATCTTTTTCAGAAAAAATCATATTAACCAATGGAGAAGAATGGATTGGAGACAAAAAACACCTGAATATCCACTACATTTGGGAAGACTTCAAAAAACATGTTAATGAACAACTCCAAAAGGCAATAATACCATCTTGGTGTGGTTCATTGGCATATGTTGGGTCATCACGTATAGATGTAAAACGTCTATATACTCTTGATTCAAAATCAGACTTTGCCGGCCTTCTTAACCGATATTTCAATGCACGTCGTGATTTTGTTGATCTTCATGATTACGAAAATGAAAAGGGATATGAGCCGGATGCGTTCATAAATAAGTGGCTAAAAGAGTTTGGTGTTTGCGACTCTGCAACTCTTGATATGGATCCAGAAGGATTAGGTGTGTCCATTCGATTACATAAGGGAGACCGTACAAGCCTATTGGCTGATGAAGGGTATGGTATTACACAGTTATTCTCAATTCTATTGGAGATAGAGACAGGTATTCAGCATGCATTCCAACATTTCCGTGTTAAAGGGTGGTATGGGCAGAACTATGTTTATGTCACAGACATGAATACCAACAAGGTTTTGTTCCCGGAGCAAACTATAATAATAGAGGAGCCTGAGATTCACCTGCATCCCAAGTTTCAGTCTATGCTTGTGGATATGTTTGCTGAGGCACGTGAAAAGTATAACATCCACTTTATCATTGAGACCCACAGCGAATATTTAATTCGTAGGTTGCAAGTACGCGTAGCTGAAAAGAAAATTCCAGCCGATGATGTGTCAGTTATCTATGTGGATGAGAAAAGTCATCCATACAACATGGGACTTAAAGAGACCGGGAAATTTTCACAAGATTTCGGCGCTGGGTTTCTTGATGAAGCCGATAACGAAGCAATACGGTTATTCGACTTAAGTAATGAATAGCAATGGCTGCGCATAGAATATTTTGTACAAAAGACACCCTTTCCGAGGTTATCAGACTTCGGAAAGATCGTCCATATAGTACGGTATTGTCTACTATTGAGAAATTGGGAGACATATATCTTGAGATAGATAGCAATTCCGAGTTGCTGAAATTAGCAGCAATCAATCCTATTGTAAATAAGCTCATAAAGAGACCAGCCCGTAGCCTCAAGTGCGTTAATACCGTGCTTCAAGATATAAAGGAGCCTCGGGCTGACGATATTTTCTTGTTACTTCCTCCTGATTCAAAGCCGTACTCGAATTATAGAGAGAAAATGGGCGTTTTGTTGACATCATCGCTGACAGATATGCAAGTTATTGATGATATGGGAACATCTCATTTCCGCCCTTTCAATCTATTGACTGCCGACCAAAAAAGAAAGCTTCAAGAACATGGAGAAGAGTATGAAGATATTTCATCATGGAAGGATGTTTTGGCGGCGATCGATGTTACTCCAATAAATGCAGCTGTAATTATTGACAACTATCTTTTAAGCAGTAATTTCGAAAGACGTAAGCCATCTTTGTATAATTTGATACAGGCATTAGTGCCAAATGGGCTTGCAATTCCATTTCACCTAACGATATTTCTATACAATAAGAATGGAGAATTGAAAAAGGAGAAAATGGAACAAGTTATTTCTGAAATCCATGAATTAAAACTTGGTTCTAAAACACAAGTATCTATAGTTGCCCATACATTTGGCAATGTAACTCACGACAGAAATATCCTGACAAATTATCATTTAATCACCTCAGGACATGGCTTTGGTGTTATAGATTATCGTGGAGTTAAAGAAAATGCAATGGGAGAGGTGAAATCAACACTTCACAACATTGGTTTTCTTCCTTCCACCAGTAGTGTTAAACATCAACATTCTCACATATTGGATTGGATGAGGGATATTTATATTGATCGAAGAGGGATGGAGTCTGTGTATGCCTTTGAAGTTGGTGATGATTTTAACAACCGTCTTTTATCCGAATAGTTATGGCCCAGTTTATACCTTCAATACAAAAGATAAAACAATTTCAGGTCCAACCTACGGAAGGTGAATGGGCTTTGTTACGTTTTCTTGACCAAACGCTTGATGATACCTTTGAGGTATATTTTAACCCTTTTCTAAATGGAGATAGACCGGACGTTGTTATAATGCGTCAAGGAGGTGGTGTTTTAATTATTGAAGTAAAAGATTGGGATTTGGATTTGTATAAACTTGATGAGAAAAAGCATTGGCATCTTGCACATCCTAAAAATGAGAAAGAGGAACGAGCCTATATTAAATCTCCCATCGATCAAGCTGATCAATATAAAAAGAATCTATATAATCTCCACATCGAAAATCTTCTTGAAATGAATATCAAGAATCCTAATATGTGGAGTGTAGTTGCAAGTGGGGTATATTTCCATAATGCTACCCATAAACAGGTTATCAGTAAGATTGTTACTCCTTATTCTGGCGAACAAGGATATAAAAGATTTATCAAATATATTGCTTTGCTCGGACATGATGATTTGAATAAGAAGGCTTTTATGTCCTTATTAGAAAGATTTCATATTGTTTCCCGCTATCCAAGTCAGTTATTTACAGATGAGTTATACAATAGTATCCATCGCCTGCTCCTACCTCCCTTGCATACTCAAAATCAAGGTGTCTTTATTTCCCGTTATGATGGTCGCCTGAAACGTCAGAATCCCACGATTCCGATGTATTCAAAAAAACAAGATGAACTTATATATGATGAGCAAAAACGCAAAGAATGGAGAGTAAAAGGAGTGGTGGGATCAGGAAAGACGACTATGCTTGCGGCAAAAGCTGTTCAATCATATCGTGAGTTGACTAAGATGGGAATTAGTAATCCGAAGATTCTAATACTCACGTACAATATTACCCTTAAGAATTTTATCCACGATAAATTACAAAAAGTACATGAGGATTTTGACTGGTCGTCTTTTACCATTCTAAATTACCACCAATTCATAAATGCTCAGTTAAACAATCTTGGCGTCGACTTTCGAAGAGAAGAAGATGAAACTGATGCTCATTTCTTTGCTCGTTATTACGATAATTACCAACTGTTCGAGGAGCATAAAGAACATACAGAACGCTTCGATGTAATCTTTATAGACGAGATACAAGATTATAAACGCGTATGGTTGGATATAATCAAAGATTGCTTCCTCTTCCAAGGTGGAGAATATCCTCGCAGTGGATACTATCTACTGGGTGATGTAAAACAGAATATCTATAATAGAGGGACGGAAGGTAAGGACGTATCGACAAACGTAAGAGGTGTGAATACGCTTGATACTTGTTTCAGGTCTGAAATGAAAATAAAAGATCTTGCACTCGGATTTCAACGTAATTTCTTCGGAGATAAATATGATATTGACGAAACTTTGACAGACGAGCAAGATTCGTTGTTCTTTGGACAAAACCTTCAACAAGGATATCTAAATTATATATACCTTCAAGGAGGAGATCCGATTAAGTCGGTTTTCAATATTATCGAAGGGAATATCAAGAATCGGGTTAAGGATGTGGCAATTAACGACATTACCGTTCTTGGAGCAGAGATGAGATTTTTGCAACTGTTTGAAACCTATTACCGATATAAAACCGGGCTAAGGACATCAACAATGTTTGAGACTTATGAACAAATGTATTTGCAAGGTATCAAAAGCAAATCTAACATAGCCCCATTAAACCTGCGTAAATGTTTGACTGAGCTAATCAAACGAGATAAAGATAGGAATCCAGATACCGCTGAACGTCAAATAGCTGTATTGCTCTCAGCTTATGAAATGTAACAACGCTTTCCCGATGTCTTCAATACTAGATTGGACGCAAAGTGTAAAGAGTATAAAACGTCTCTTCAGGATTTCATTGTTGTGATGAATAGGTATGAACAGGATTTTACTGTTTTTAGAGAGGCAGTTTTCACCGGCAACTACAAATATATCCGCGACAACAAAAAATTCAATTTTTGGATGAATACCGGAAACATTAAAATATCCTCGATACATAGTTTCAAAGGATGGGAAAGTGATACGGTATTTTTGATACTACAAAAGCACTTTGATGGAGATCCAACTTTCAATGAACTCCTATATACCGGAATAACGCGAACTCGCTCAAACCTTGTGGTTATCAATCTTGGCAATCAGGAGTATCATGAACGTATGAAAAAACTTGTCGAAACTTACAAATAGCTTTAGAGTATGATTTACATTTGTATATATAACTTATGTGTAAGCATACGGGGAAGCCCGTATTGCACAGTTTGGCAAAATGGCGCGAAGAAGCTCGAACGTTGGGTATGTTCGGGCATATTCGCACCATTTTGGGGATGTTTGTTGGTGTTTTGGTCAGTCAGTGTCAGGCAGATTCCAAGGTTTAATATCATACCGTTTGGTATATTCACTCGGAAGGAGGTCTTCCATGGATTGACCAGTCTTTCTTCGAGAGGGTATCTCGATAAGAACGTGTTCAAGCCACTGTCGGGGATCGACATCGGCGGCTCGGTATGAGGCAATCAGTGAGTAGACTATAGCGGCTCGGTAAGCCGAGGCATCGTTGCCAGAGAAGAGCCAGTTCTTGCGTCCAAGTGCTAAGGGTCGGATAGCGTTCCCGATGAGGTTATTGTCGATATTAATGTGTCCGTCGTTGACATAGACGGCCAACCGGTCCATAAGATAATAGGTATATGCAATGGCTTTCCCAAGAAGACTTGATTCCAGAACCTCCGTGTGCGTGTTCACACACCATCTCTCTATCAGTTGTATGACAGGATAAGCCTCCTTCTGACGCAATTCGCGTCTTTGATCCACTGACATTCCGGCTTCATCCGCTTTACGTTTCACCTCATATAGTTTATCGATCATCCCTATGGCCTATGTGGCGAGTTTCTGATTCTCCTTCAGAGCATCAACGAACTTGCGACGTGCATGCGCCTAGCATCTTGGAGTAAAGCTCCAGTCCTCCGGGTTCCCAATGAAGCAGTTTCATGTGGTTGCGGGTGCGATTGATGAATATATATATATACATCTCCGTCAAGGGGATTGCGACCCATCCGGTCGCGTACTACACCTGAGAGTGTATGGAAACTCTTGCGCATATCTGTTGGCTCGGTGTAAAGCCAATAGCTCATACTGTCATTGAGACTGAACATCGCTTATAGACTTTTCACAAGAGCCGCAAGCAACTCGGCACTCATCTTTCCACTGATTCTAACCATACGCCACGGCTTGTCTGACACTCGATTGTCATGGCTTCTGACTGAGTATGAAGCTTACGGCCGGGATTGATACTCCGCTCCATCGCCGTCACCGATGACGGCACATATTCTCCGCTTGATTTTAGTTGGATAAACGACCCGGTAATTTCTTGTGGACATGCTTTCTCAGCTTTAAGATGATGACGACGCGATTTATAAAAATTCCAATGACTGATTCCAAGTTCCTGCAATCGGTCCGAATGGTTAATTTTGTGGAACTCACAGTAGGATATGATTTCTAGTACTTCCTTTTTGCTCAACATATTCTTTTTGCTGGCAAAATTAGGAACTTTATATTAGGACTGAAATAAAGCTTCAATATTGCCGGATTGAATGTTATGAATAGATTCCTTTATTCTTTCAGCGGTCCAATTCCACCATTGCAAATTCTGTAATTTCTCAATAATGTCCGGTTTAAAACGCTTGCGGATTTCTTTGGCTGGCACACCTCCAACAATTGAATACGGCTCAACATCTTTGGTGACTACGGCTCTGGCACCAATAATTGCACCATCGCCTATCTTGACTCCTGCCATTATTACTGCATCGTATCCAATCCAAACATCACATACGATTTCAGTTGATTTAATAGCCACGCCATATTTTCGCTGAGATTTTTCATATTGGCCATGCCTTCTTCATCATTTAAAACGTCGCCGATATCCTTGCCATAGACCATATTCCAGTAGGTAGAGCCTACGACAATCATTTCCTTGTTGAGCATAAAATGGTTCATAGTATCTACGGTTGTCATTCCCCCGCCACGACGTACTGCAGCAACCGCAGCTCCGACTTTATGGCGAAGAATACCGGGATTAGTCGCAACAATAACACCCCCACGCTCCAGAAATGCTTTCATCTTAGCCGACACATCGGCAGAATACACCGGAGAGCCAAGAATAATACCATCGGCTTCTGTCATATGACTGAAAATTTCGGCAAATCCATCATTCTCAAACACGTAATTACCGCGTCCTTTACAGGCAAAGCACCTCGGCACGGTTGAATCTCATAGTCGGACAACTGAATCAATTCCGTTTCTATGCCATATTTTTTTAGTTCATCGAAAACTCTGCCTATAATGATAGCCGTATTGCTGTCTTTTCTGGCACTTCCGTTTATACCGATTACCTTCATCCTTTATATTCACGTTTTATCTCGTCGATGGACTTTCCTCCAATACCGAAGTTTTCGTCCGGAAGTTCCTTTATGGTTACCGTAAAGAATTGCTCCGGTATATGGGTTATTTCGGAAGCTGTAGCAGTCAGCCGCTCAATCAATTGCTTTTTCTGTTCAGCGGTCAGCTTGCCGCTCTCAATCGATATGTAAGGCATAGTAATATTCAAAAATTGGATATTGACATACCCTCGATACCACATTTCATGACGTTACGTTTAACCTTTTCGATAGTTGCATACGTAACACCGTTTCCTGCTGATATATGAAGCTCAGAGCCGGTTTTGAGTCGGTTAATCTGCACGGAATCCATTGATGCAAACCAATTTGATAGAAAATCCGGGAAAGCGGGATTGGTTGTATCCAATATCAATGGATCGCTGTCGTGCCCCGA
>JAAVDX010000027.1 GCA_014801585.1 Bacteroides sp. | reverse complement strand
TTTCTAACGCGGATCCGGATCGGGGCTTTGCCCCGATGGCCGGGGAGTTGCGGATTGGTGCGGATTTTTTTTGTTTTTTTGGTTTTGGGGTGGTGCGGCGTAAGTGGTGCGGATGGGAGGTGAGCGTCGCTTTGCTCCGCTGTTGCGGATTTGCGGCCCTGGGGCTATTCCTCAATGCCTACGTATTTTTACGATCATAAACCTGCATGTAGTCGCCAAGTCGTACTCACTTTGTTTCTTTAGGCTTGCTCATTGTCTAAATTCTTAGGGAGTTTAGAGGATGTGCGCTCTATTTTCTTTTCATTTGAAGCCACACGTCTTTCCACCTTCTTTATATCTTCAGCGGCAGGAAGTTCCTCAGGCTTAATTCCACGCTGACCGAGCATATCACGCACGCTGCGATTGTTACCACAATGTTCCTTAGTAATCGAATCTTCTCCATACAGATTCTTTTGCTCCACATTGTAGTTGGTCATTTCGGTGGCGAGGTTTTTAGCGGCGATTGTCAGTGTAGGCAAATGGTCTGCCAACGCTCCGGATTTCACACCCAAACGCTTTTTCATCATCGCGGTGGTGAACCCTCCAAATAGGATTGTGTCTCCTTTTGAGCGGATTCGTCCAAAGCCTCTGTCGTCAACACCTCGTTCATAGATATTCTGAGACAACTGTTTCTCAGATGCTCTTAATCTGTCGCGAGCCTCAATCCGAGCAATCAAATTCAGATGTTCGGCAATCAATTCAGCTCGACGTGTCTGCACTGCGAAATATCCCTGAGCAAATGCGACCTCTTCCTTCTTGGGGTCACCGTTCTGCGCAATAAGATAACAGGCAAATCGGGTAAGCATATAATCTTGCACCGAACGCTTCCCACCCTTGCCAATCGGGATCATTTTCGTGACCTCACGAAAATGATCATCAACGTTGATTGACTGAGATATACACGAATCAATAGCACGGTTGATTGCTACTTGGAAATTTTCCCAACGAGCATAACCCAACAGAGGTTGGAGTTCACGGGCAAACCAAACCTCCATATCACTTTCCTTGTCGTCCTTAATGATATGTGTAATTGAATTGAATGTCGATGTATGCTGATTGACCTTTATAATATCCATAAGTTATCGGCCTGTTAAAGTAGTGAGGCTGAATATTAACGTTAGTAAATAAACAGAGTTTGAGGCAGCCATTGATACGGGCTTAATGTATACCACCGCTATGCGACCGGTGTCTTTGTTTTCGGGGGTTATTGGTCGAGGAGGCCTTTTTCGGTCATTAGGTTGATGATGTAGTGGGCGTCTTCTTGGGCTTGTTGGGGAGGGATGTTGTAGGTGGTGGTTAGGAGTCGGGCGGCATCGTCTGCTTCGAAGTCTTTGCCGATTAGGGCGTTCCATAACATTGCGGCGGAATCGTTGAGGGTCAGGATTTTGCCGAAACTGTCGGCGTTGGTGCCTTCTGCTAATATTACATTCTGGGTCATTACTTTTCGTAATGTGAATCCTTTCTTTATCTTCATATGATCTTGTCTTTACTTATTCTTCTTTCTTTACTTGTTCTTTTTGTCTTTACTTGTTCTTTTTGGGATTTTTGGTGAGGGATGTCATGCAGGTCAGGGCGGCGTCGGCGTCGGGGCGGCAGTGCATTTGGCAAACGGGGACGGTCAGGGCGATGCGTTCGATTGCTTTGTGGCGGATCTCCCGTAGCTTATCATCGAGAAAAGGCATGAAGAAGATTGAGGGTGTCAGGGAGGCATAGGCCATCAGCGGGGAGAGAGGGACGAGACGGTTTTCGTTGTCTCTGATAATGCGGACGAAAGCACCGACGGGTGCTGAGATATTGCGGTAGCAATCGGTCTTACCGCTCCAAGGAGAACCGTAGGCCATTGCGGTGCCATCGGGCGAGAAGCGGATGAGAGGGTTATCGTCGTTGAGGAGTTCTGCTCCCGGGATGTTGCGGAGCCAGAGACGGGAGTGAGTGCTTTTACCTGTGCCGCTTTTACCCTGGAAGAGATAGGCCTTACCGTCGTAGATGACGGAAGAAGCGTGGATCATGAGAGTGCCGTTGGCGGATGTCGCGATCATGAAGGCTATCATGAGGGCGTGGGAGATGAAATAGGGAGTATTGGAATCCTCTTCGCGATCGGTGATGATCTCCGCGTGGTTGAGTTGAGAGGGGAGGATCATCCAAAGGCGCGGTTTTTCCTCGCCGACATGGCTGAACACCATGACGAAGTCAGAGTCGGGGGTGAGAAAGACTTTCGCGGTGATGACACCGATTCCATCGTAGGTGGGGCTGTAGATACATTCCCACTCCTTCTCCGGGGAGAGAGAACCGGTTTTTATATCTATTTCTAATACGGGTTCATTGTCGGAGCAGTCGGCAAACGGGGAGAAGCGATTGTCGAGCTTCTTCCATCCTTGGAGGTCGTCGGGGGCCGAAACCGTGAAAACATTTTCAGCGATAGAGAATTGTTGCTTCATCTAATTTATGATTACTTTAACAACCGTTAAATAGACTTGAGCTATCGGGAATTATCTGAACAGGCGAGCGAGGCGTCCGCGGACGCGGAAGCAGAATCGGCGGAGGGGCCATGACGCCATCCAAAAACGCGAGTAGAGTCGGCAGGCAGGATCGGAAGTGGAAAACTTTCGTGCGCCGACGGCGAACCAGGGGCGGAAGCCGGAGATTCGGTGGATTTCCGCCACGCGTCCGATAATATCGTCGGGACGGATTGTCTCGGAACGGAGGCAATTGTCGCCACGGGTGATGTAGAGCGGTCCGTCGGGGGTGTCCCGGATTTCCACGAGGCGATGGATGACGTTTCTTGACTTGCCACCGGGGAGGTGCTGAGCGAACATGAGGATGTCACCGAGGACGGGGGCATTGTCGAGAGGGACGACGGCTACGCGATGCGCACCGCTCCAAATGAGAGGGCGCATGCTATTGCCGGACATTTTCGGGACGAAGAAGCCGACTTTGCCAAAGAGTTGGTCGGGTGAAGGGGACAGCTCCATAATAGATATTAGTCGTAGCGGTAGAAATACAAAAAAACGCCGGCTAAAAATAGTCGGCGTATATTTTGGGGAGGGTATTATTAGTCCCAGTTATCACCAGTGCCGGGCTTTTCGGGATCAACACCGCCACCTACTTCGCCGGATTCGTCGCCGGTGCCTTCGATAACAAAAGAGCCTTCGAGAAGGAGTTCGAGCTCTTCGAGTTCGGGCTTTTCGTACATTTTCATCTTCATAATATGCTAATTTTATGTTGTTGTTTTTATTTCAGTATAGGAGTCTCAACTTAGTTTTTTAGTGTAGGTTGAGAGATTTCTTGGTTGTTAGCGGCAAAAAATCAGTACAAAGTTACAAATTTTTTTTAATATAACGAAATGTTTCAGGGGTATGTTCGTATTTTTTATAAAAAAAGCGTGCCCTCGGGCACGCTTTTTGGTTTATTTTATGGTTAAATGCTTTGGTGTTTGGATGGGCTTTAATTTTTTTGGAACGCGGATCCGTCTCGGGGCTTTGCCCCGTTCCGGGGGGTGCGGATGGGTGCGGATTTTTTTGGCCGCGCCTGTTAGGCGCTTCACAGAACTAAGATTTCCGGTGGTGCGGATGGGAGGTGAGCGTCGCTTCGCTTCGCTGTTGCGGATTGCTGCTACCGCCTCTGAAGTTCTGTAGAATAGTTACTTTTATAAAAAAAGCGTGCCCGGGTGGGGGCACGCCTTTTTGGTTTATTAGTTTATGGGGTTTATCAGTTTATGGATTTTATTTTACCATTACTTTTTTGCCCATTACGATGTAGATACCCTTGTCGAGGTTGAGGCGGGTTGTGCCGGTGTGGATGTCGGCCATTCTTACCATCTTGCCTTCCATAGAGTAGACGGGCACGTTGCCGAAGTCAGCGTCGGTGTTGAAGATGATTTCGCCGTAGCCACCGATTACTTCAAATTCGTCCATTTCGGAAGAGGAGACATTGTAGATGCCTGTAGTCACGTCGGTGATGTCTTGGCCGTCTTCATCGAGGATGCGGATGTGGCGGGGAGCTTTGGCACCAGTAGAGGGGAGCTGCTCACATTTGATGACCATGCGGAAAGCGGGGAATGTAGCACCTGAACCTGCGGGAACGAAAGTACCGTTCTGAAGGCCGTACATTTTGCCCATCTCAGTGTCGTATTCGCCGGCGAATTCAGTGACGTTGACTCTTTTGAAGTTGCCGAAAGCGACGCAGTTGTCGTCTGCGTTGTCGCTCTCGCGAGAAACGATGATTTTATCAGTTTTGGCGATTACAACGTCATTCATTTCGGGAAGCGTGAAAGCGCCTTTAGCGATAATGACAGCGGGAGTGTTGGCAGCGATAGTTTCGTTGTTTTTCTTCTTAGTGAACCAGAAGACATCCTGACCCTCATGCGTGCCGGCTTTATCAAAAGTGCAGACAGCGGTGATGTTCTCGTGGAGGTCCTTAGAGATTTCGAAGGGGAGACAAGCGGTAGTCATCTCACCGGAGAAAGAGCGAGCGTAGTTGAGGGTCTTAGCAGTGAGTTCGACCGGGCTGCAGAAATTCTGAGCGTCGGTGATTACAACGTTATCAGCTTCATAGTTGTTTTCAGAGCCGTAGAAAACGTTGGTGAGTTCCATTCCTTCCACGTCGTCGGTAGCGGACTGAGCGAAAGTGTTGACGGGGAGAGAGAGATTGCCCTTAGCGGTAACGATATCGCCGTTGCTGTTGATTACAGCGTAGTTGGGGACAGAGGGAGTAACGTTGGGAGTTGCGTCGGAGTTGTTGGTAGTGAAGTTATAGACAGTGAAGCTATATACCTTAGAGTCCTTATTTACGGCAAGGCTTGTCAGCTGATTTGCAGCGAAATCAACGCCGAAACCGTTGTCGCGAGTTTCGAAGCCGAGAGCGCCGAGATCGGAGTAAGAAGTTCTTACGTTGTCCTGATCATAGTAGGCACCATTGCTATTATTACCGGGCCAGTAAGCTACATTGTTAAAAGAGGCGCCGGTAGTGAAGTTAGCAAAAGGGCCGTTGATAGCGGCGTTGCTGAGACGACCTGCGAAACCGTCGAAGAGATTAGAACCGGAAGTATTGGTGATGGTGAAGCCACCACCGATAATAGTGCCGGTAAAATTCTCAACAGTGATAGGGGTAGAGGCAGTCTCGTTGCCGGTAAGGGTGATACGGTTGTAGTTAGCTTTAGCGGCGTTATTAGCAGCGGTCTGGACACCGGCTTCAGCTTCGGTCACCTTAGTCTGAGCGGCAGTTTTAGCGTCAGCTTTAGCAGAGGCTTCAGCTACGGCGTTGTCGTAGGCAGTCTGAGCCTCAGCTACAGCTGCTTCTTCGTCGGCTGCGTCGCTTTTAGCTTTTTCTACTGCATTCTGGAGACGCTTCTGCTCGGTAATACCATCGGTACCTACAGTTTTTGTGTAGGCGTCGATCTTTTTCTGAGTGTCAGCTACATTCTGGTTGGCAGTTGACAGATTGGCATTGGCGGTTCTTCTTTCTGCTGTAAGATCATCTACTTTTGTCTGAGCAGCATCGAGAGCATTCTTGAGCGTATCGCCCGGGTCGTTGGGTATTGTCTCAGTTTTAGTTGTGGTATAATCGGGTGCAAGTGCCGTGATTACAGATACTCCCTGCTGAATTATGCGTGAAAGATTCGGAGTTTCTGTAACGCTTATGCAATGATCTGAGGTACCTGTATATTTGGACCAATAAACCTTATAAGTAGCTATTGGGAGACCAGTTTGAGTATATCCTTCAGGGTAGAGGGCATCATCAAACTCCACAACGCTTGTGGCTTCATCCCATTCCCATCCTAATTCATTTCCATCAGGCTTCAGGAATGAAATATACAGAGTGTTTCTGTTTCTGTATCCGTATTCTATATGATACCAAATATCTATATTTGTACTTGTAGCAGGACTGCTATAATTTTCCCATGCAGTCTGATAATCAGTAGCAGCTTTAGCAAGCGCTTCGTAATCGGGATCTACAGTGGTTACAGTCTCCGTGGTTAGGCAGGCATCATAGTCCTTTTGAGCAGCGGCAAGTTCATCCTTTGCGTCATCCAGCAGAGGACCATAGTTAGTCACCTGGCCGGAGTAGAGTGTTACGGCGTTGTTGTACTCGCTGAGTTGGGTATTCCACTGAGCGAGTTCAGCATTAGCTTGGTCGAGGGTGTTTTGGGCCGCAGTGATTGCGTCAGTGAGGGGTTTGAGAGCGGTGTTGGCGTTGTCGAGGGCAGTCTGAGCTGCAGTAACGGCTGCGTCGGCCTCGTTGGCTGCGGTAGTTGCGGCTGAGAGGTTTTCGTTGGCTGTTGCCAATGCAACTACGGCATCATTGTTGGGATTGTTTTTCTTGAAATCGTCAGCGTTGCCTTCAACGGACTTGGTGCCATTGATGACGGCTGCGAAATCGTCCCAAGAAACTGTGCCGGCGCCATTGTTGAGCTGGACATCAGCGAGCGCCAAGCTGCTACAAACCAACGCTCCGCAGATTGGGAGTGTGCTTTTGAGTAACTTTCGATTCATAGTTTGTTTTTATTGTTGTTTTTACTTAGTTTGCGAAAATGGAATCAACTTTGGTTGATGGGGATTTTTTTGAGGCGTTTTTTGCTCAAATCCAAAATAATGTGCAAATATACTATATTTTTTGGTTTTTGCCAAATTTTTTTTGGTAATGAATGTGAAATGGGGATGTTGGGGTTGGTTTTTGGGGGGATTGTATTTTGGGGATGTGGTTTGTTTTTGGATGAGTTTTAATTTTTTTGGAACGCGGATCCGGGTCGGGGCTTTGCCCCGAGTTCCGGGGGTTGCGGATTGGTGCGGATTTTTTTTGTTTTTTGGGATTTGGGGTGGTTCGGGGTAAGTGGTGCGGATGGGAGGTGAGCGTCGCTTTGCTCCGCTATTGCGGATTGGCGCCCCGGGGTGGTTTTGTGGGAGTTGATTTTGGGGTGCAGTTTATTTTGGATGAGTTTGAATTTTTTGGAACGCGGATCCGGGTCGGGGCTTTGCCCCGAGTTCCGGGGGTTGCGGATTGGTGCGGATTTTTTTGTTTTTTGGGATTTGGGGTGGTTCGGGGTAAGTGGTGCGGATGGGAGGTGAGCGTCGCTTTGCTCCGCTATTGCGGATTGGCGGCCCGGGGTGGTTTTGTGGGAGTTGATTTTGGGGTGCAGTTCAGACAATTACCTTTTCTTGACATACTCTGGATAATATGACGTTGTTCAAGTCTTTTCCGGTAACCAAGGTGCTGGTATTGC
>JAAVDX010000026.1 GCA_014801585.1 Bacteroides sp. | reverse complement strand
TACGGGTTAATCGTCAGCAATCCTGTAAGATCAATGCCACGTATATCAACGAGCCCGAGATTGAGCATAGTCCAGCGAAACTGCTGTCCTTTTGGATATGCGACAATCTTGTCTTTGACACGATTATAATATACATCGGCACTCACGCGAGCTGATGAGATGAACGATGATGACTGATGATCATATAGAAGTCCGAGATTATATTGCGTGACGCGTTCAGGAGAAAGCTTTGAGTTTCCCATGTCGGCATAGTACAAATCATTAAACGTCGGCATTCTGAAAGACTGCTTATAAAATGCCCTGATGGATAAATCTTTATTCCTCAAAGGATAACCATTAACAAAGATAGCGGGAGTGAATATATGTTTATCTTTTGGCGCCTCTTGACCTTTTATTCTATCGTGAATAAATGTTCCCAGAGCACTTGCCTGCAACTTTACCCGGTTAAAATCCAATGCTGTTGCAACGGATAAGTACTGGGAAATACGGTCAGGTTTCACGAAACCGTAAACGTCAGCATCAAGATTATTCCACATAAAATCATAACTTCCCGAGATCCTACAGAAATCATTTATGGTATACTCATTGGCTGATGAAAAATAAATTTCCTTCTGTTTATACAGATTGTCAATCTTTACTTGTTTGTCATCATTATTGACGTAGTGTGTTCGATAAAACGCATACTTGATATTATTCAGCGTTGTGAACTTCCCGAAATATCCTGTATAACGCCCCTGTGCAAAGGAGTTGGTATCCCATATACGTTCCCCTCTTCGCCATACGTTATTAACAATAGCTCCTGGTACACCTCGCTCTGAATTATAATTATAAACTTTGAAATTCCAGGAACCGGAGTTTAAGGTGCCATGAGTGTTCAACTCAATTCGGGTGGCATTTATATCCCCGTTCTGTCTAACCGCAGTAGTATCATATGCAAGTTCTCCCGCGGGATTAACTCTACGATAACGGAATTTATATTTACCGCTTGAATTAATCCACTCTGCACTTAAAGACGTAGAAATTCTCTCGCTAAGTTTCAGTTCAATAAGAGCAGAAGGATTTAATAAATCGAAGGAGCCGGTACGAACTGTGACTCTTGCATGGTACTTTTCTCCATCATTGAATTCAGGAGTCCGGGTTCTCATATATATGCTACCGGCAGACCCGAAATCTTTGGCCGGTTGCAATATTTCGCTTTTTTGACCATTGTAGAGTGATAATGCTTCAATATTATCAAGGGAAAACTGACCTAAATCTATTTGACCGTTCTGTGCATTTCCGAGTTCCACTCCATCATAAACAACACCCGTATGGTTTGTGCCCATAGACCGAATATTGACGGTTTTGATTCCGCCAACTCCACCATAATCTTTTACTTGCACACCCGAAAAATAACGCAAGGCATCAGCAACACTGTTGCTGTTTAATCTATGCAGTTCTTCACCCGACAGTGTCTGTGCCGGTATAATATCTTCATTAGATTTTCGCGCGGTTACCACGACCTCATCCAATTGTCTGGAAAGCGTGTCAAGTGGAGTATCGGCTAAAGCCTCTAAAGGGATTAAGCTAAGTATTGCTATTGAAAGCAATAGATATTTCATACTTTAAGTTTGAAGGTTAATACTCAGAAAAAAATTTCCCGTCTGCGTACTAACAGAATGTACACAGACGGGAGTATGGATTAACCTCTAAACGAGTATAGAAATTACTTTGAATCCGCTTAAAGAATCAACAACCTGCCCATAGTCCCGTAGGCACATTCATGTTTACGGCAATGGCAGGTCTTCTGACTCATCCCAATCTATCACGCCTTCTCAAGACTAAATAGTCTCAATGACATAGTGCAATAGACTTTGGTATAGGACTCACAGCAGCGGGTACTGTCCCGGATTCTCACCGGATTCCCTTTTGATGCTCCTTAACGCCTCCACTCTTGGACGACAGAGCAACCAATTGCGCCAGCAAAATTACAAAAAAGATTCCTATCTTCCAAATATCTTTGATTTTGGGCTTTCATTTTCGTTGACTCGGTTACTTAAATATAATCATTTTTGAACCTGCTGAAGCTCTTGAAAGTCCCACTTTGGAAACGGATAATCACAGAAAAATGCAGAAAATTAAAAAGTTACGTTTGGCGAATGGATATCGTGAACAAAATTGTTCACGGCAGAGCCTGTTCACGAATTGCACACCCGGCAACCTCAAAATATTCACAATTCTGTCGGATAGGGGGATAACAAAAATCGCTGAAACTAAGATAGTTTCAGCGATCTGCGGCATTCTGCCGTTTTGTTAAGTGCCCCCGGTGAGGCTCGAACTCACGACCCAATGCCAAGAAAGACCATGTGAGTCATTTGCACGGGGTATACAAAAAAAGCTGAAACCTTTCGATTTCAGCTTTCAGTGACCCCGGTGAGGCTCGAACTCACGACCCAATGATTAAGAGTCATTTGCTCTACCAACTGAGCTACGGAGTCATTCGTTGGTTTGCTGCGGGGTTGTTTCCCTTTTGCGAGTGCAAAGTTAATACGTTTTTTTGGTTTGTGCAAATTTTTCTCGATTTTTTTTCGTAATTTTACATCGAAAATCGTTTTTTCACCTTTTTGAGGGTCGAAATACGTTTTTTTGGGGGAGGATTTCTCACCTCTCTATGGATTTTTGGGACCCTTCTTCGGGAATTAAAATTTTTACAAACTATATTTTTTATGAATAAGAGTATTCTGTTCCTCTCTCTCGGCGGACTGGCGGTTGTAGCCGGTGGTTGCTCTAAGAAACTGGGGAATTTCCAGAGTGATTATTTCTCTATGCGTCCGTCTCCGATGGAGTCCGTCGGTCAGGAGGTCCCGGGCACTGTATATGCCAACCTCCCGGCTAAGTTTATGGTGAAAAACGCCAAGGTATCCGCTACCCCTGTTATTCAGTGGAATGAAGGGGCCGGTGTAGGTGAGGTCTCTACAACTCCCGTAGTATTCCAGGGCGAGAACGTACGCGATAACGGCCAGATCGTAAGTTATGCCAAGGGTGGCCAGGTGAATATTCCTTTCGATTTCCCCTATCAGCCCGAGATGGCCAAGTCCGACCTTTATCTTGACTTTACTGTGGATCAGAATGGTAAGGTCTATACTCTGCCCCGTGTGAAAGTCGGATCGGGTGTAATCGCTACCTCTACTCTCGCTTCTCCCGCTACGGTTGCTCCCGCTGTGGCTAAGGATGGTTTCCAGCGTGTGATCTCTGAGCAATACAGCGCCGATATCCACTTCCTCGTGAATCAGGCCAACGTCCGCGCTTCCGAAACTTCCAAGACCGACTATATCGATCTCAATAAAAAACTAATGGAAGCTAATAAGGCTCCCAATATGGAGATCGCCGGTGTCACTATCAATTCTTACGCTTCTCCTGAGGGCACCCTCGCTTTCAATACTCAACTCGCTGAAAAGCGTGAGCAGAACACTCAGAACTACGTAGAGGCGCAGATGAAGAAGGATAAGATTACAGAGTTTGGCGAACTGACCTCTTCTTTTACTCCTGAAGACTGGGAAGGTTTCCGCAGTCTCGTAGAAAAGAGCAATATCCAGGATAAGGATCTTATCCTCAGTGTGCTTTCCCTCTATAAGGATCCGGAGGAACGTGAACGTGAAATCCGTAATATCTCGGCTGTATTCAACGAACTTGCCGACCAGATTCTTCCCCAGCTTCGTTACTCCCGAGTGATGGCTACGATCAACGTCATCGGTAAGTCGGATGAAGAATTGATCAATCTTTATAATACTGATCCTCAGAAGCTCTCCGTAGATGAGATTCTTTACGTAGCTACTCTGACCGATGACAACACTCGCAAGCAGGCCATCTATCAGAAAGCGGCCGAACTTTATCCTAACGATTATCGCGCTGTCAACAATATCGGTGTGACTCAATACGTAGCCGGTAATTATTCAGCCGCCGCTTCAAGTTTCGATCGTGCAGCACGCATGAATCCGCAGGCTAAGGAGGTCGAGATGAATAAGGGTCTTATCTCGATGGTAAATAAGGATTATCGTTCAGCCAATGAGCACCTTGGTGCGGCTGCCGGTCTGGCAGAGAATGCTGACGCGCTCGGAGTATATTATCTTACTCAGGGCGAAGTCGGAAAGGCTCAGACGGCCTTCGGCGATGCCAAGACCAACAATGCGGCTCTTGCCCAGATTCTTGCTAAGGATTACAATGCAGCCCGCAATACATTGGCTTCTATCCCCACCCCCGACGCTACTACTTACTATCTGACTGCTATCCTCGGAGCTCGCACTCACAATGAGAATATGGTCATGAGCAATCTGCGTCAGGCCGTAAAACTCGATCCTTCACTCCGCTCCCGTGCCCAGAAAGATCTTGAGTTCGCAGGCTATAACCTTTCCTCTATCTAACCCCCCCGCTTTTGTAATCAGATTCATCCCGGATATGTAGGGATATGATATAAGGCTCGGATGTCAGCTATGACGTCCGAGCCTTTGTCTATATATCTTTTATATTAAAGGTTTTTAGCCTGAATCCGATTACTCAGCGGTCTCCTCATTCTCCTCGTTAAGAGCCTGATAATAGCAGTCGGCGATTGCGAGCCATTCTTCAAGCGATCCATCGGTAGTGAATCCCTGTTTCTCGGAAGGATTGCCTAAAAGTTTATCAGCACTATCAGGAGATAGGGTGACCACGCTTGGTTTTACTTCCGTGTCGGGGTTATAGAGATCGTCAAGGTTGACGTGGGCTTTATCCTCTTCAATCAGATAAAGAGTGCCGTCATAGGCATAAAGACCCATAATGCGCGAAGTGTCCGGCATCTCGGCGTCGTCATCGGCCAGATTGATTTCCGGAATGTAATCGAAGCCGGCAGTCGAATTATCCCATAGAATGGCTCCTATTCCGCGAGACTGCATATCCTCATAGAGGTCTTGTTTGGCTCTGCCAAAGAGATCTGTGTTATCCATAATGATTCTGTATTTTTCTCTTTTATACGCGGAAATCGCCCCGATTGTTCAGTAGTCGGGTCAACAATATTCTTTTTATCTTCTGAAACTTTGTGTTTTAACTTTTTCATCTGCGGATTGTCTTTATAGTAGGTATGAGGAAATCTGCTTTCTATTAACGGCTCGGTTTCTTCCACTATTTTTTATAACTTAAGTTGAATTGCAATGAATAAGATATTTACGTTTCTGCTGCTTTTGATGCTCCCTTTGATCAGCCAAGGTGTCGGATTTGCCGATGAGACGCTGCATTACGTAGTCAGTTATAAATGGGGGCTTGTACATAAGGATGCGGCCGATGCAACTCTCTCACTTCGCGGAAAAGGTCAGAATTATCGTCTCATGCTGACGGCAAAGACTAAACCTTGGGCCGACAGAGTTTTTAAGGTGCGCGATACGTTGCTTTGCGATGTATCCAAAAGTAATTTTCTACCACTCTCCTATTCAAAGATTTCGCATGAGGGAGGTGACTACCGGCGAGATGACATCCACTATTCTCGAAGCGGAGGGAAGGTAAGCGGAGGTGTGACTCGGACTAAGATTGATAAGAAAGGGCAAAAAAATGTAACCCAAAAGACGCTCTCCGCTTCCGGAGAGGCCTACGATATGCTGAGTGTGTTCTATTTCCTCCGTACGCTTGATTATAAGGCACTTGCTCAGAGAAAAACAATCTCTACAAATATCTTCTCCGGTTCGAAAGTTGAGTCGCTTACGATCCGCTACGTCGGCACGGAGAAACTTAAGCTCCGCAATGGTTCTTATCGCGATGCAATAAAGATATCTTTCAGTTTCACTACTGACGGGCGTAAAAAATCGAGTGACAATATCGAGGCGTGGCTGTCGGCGGATACACATATACCGCTCCAATTGATAGGCAAGCTTCCCGTCGGGTCAGTAAGAGTATATCTTGTGTGAGATCTTGTGTTCCGACCATCCTCTGAATTGAAAAAATGATAAATTTTTCTAAATTTATTTAATCTATTGATATTTAATATTATATATGATTATAGAAGAGCTATAAATAGATAATATCTTAAATTTAGAATTAAAAATATGTTGTAAAACATAGTTTTTTAAAACATTTTTTGTTAATTTTGCGTTGTAATTCCAAACATCCCGAGGATGAGCCGACCTGGAGAGGCGGTGTGGCAGAGATATTTCTCATTCGTTATTTCTTCGCCATTGAGTTGAAAATTCCCTCGGAACTATAAATATCTATTCACTGAAGACTTCAGTCAGAGAGCGCATTTAAATCCCATAGGGTATAATGGGATGCTTTGCTGAAGAAGACTTCGCTAAAATTTGAAGATTATGATGCACTTTATTGAAAAATGGTTGCGTGCATATATTAATTCCTGTGCACACTATTACGACGATTAATAAATCAGCTCGTAAAAGAGATTTCAAACACACACATTATCCACATTACCGAATTATTAGAAATCTTCGCAGAAATGCGAGGATTTTTTGTTTACGGCCCATGAGAGAATTTGTGTAACCTGCTATTTTAGATTATTGGCATTGCGCAGGAAGCCCGCAAGTTTGGTACGCTTGATGGCCGATCCTTTAAATATGCGTGAGAATTCCTCCTGAGTCATAGCCTTTGCTTGTTCGGCCGTCAAAGTCATTATTTCGTGACGCGGAAGAAATTCTTCGATATGAGTCGGAGGTATCGTAGTATTATGCGGTGCATTCATGGGGCAGACCTGCTGACATATATCACAACCGAATAGCGTATGCCGTCCGGCAGGAGTCTGCATTGCCCTCTCCCCTTCCACGGTCCATTCTCCTCGATGTTCTATCGTCAGATAACTGAGACATCTGCGGGCGTCAACGGTAGAATCCGGTTGAAGCGCACCTGCAGGACAAGCCTTCCGGCATTTCCCGCAATGCAGACATCCATCCCATGAGGTGTACTTCTCTCTCTCTCGTCTCTCTCCCCCGTTTCTTTTAACGATTTCCCTTTTTACTCCCCTCTCTTCGGGCAGTTCTGCCGTAGAAAGGATTTCGGAAAGAAATACCCGTGTGCCATAGCCGGGTATTGCGATAAGTCCGTTGTCGGATCTTGAACCGATTCCGCATTTTTCGGCCCATAGACGCTCAAAAATCGGTGCAGAATCAATACAGATGCGATATTCACCTCCGAAAACGCTCTCTAAGCGTTCTACGGCTTTTCTAAGCCGCGTTCTCAATACGTCGTGATAGTCGGCTCCATAAGCATAGGACGCGATGACAGGGAGGCTCTGAGGACGCCATTCAGTCGGTGAATAGGGAAAGGCAATAGAGATTATGGATTTTGCACCGGGCAACAATAGTTCGGGATTCTGACGTAGTGGTAGATGATTGGCCAGATAATCCATTCCGGCCATATTCCCCGCCTTCAGCCAGCGGGAATAGGATTCCATTATATCCGGGGGTGTAACTTCCAAAGATGCAACGCCGAAAGCACAAGCTCCAATTTCCGGATTTAGAAGAAAATTAAGCATTTCGTTTTTTTATCAACCCTTTCGTCCGAAATCGGCCGGGATTTCGCCCCAGCGTGGAGTATCCCACTTCATGATCGGGGCCTTCCATGAGTGGGTGTTAAGCCAATGTATGCCGCGCCGCAGGAGATTAAACAGAGGAGCATTGACCGCATTTTCGGTCAGAGTCGTCTTTATTCGCCGATTGCGCACCCATGCCATTCCGGAGACGGAATCGGAATAGATAGGCTTGGTGATGCCCATTTTGTCTTGAAGAGCGAGGGCATGGACGATAGCGAGAAACTCTCCGAGATTATTTGTGCCTCCCTGAAGCGGACCGATGCGAAAGAGTTCGCGACCCGACATCAGTTCTACCCCACGATATTCCACCGGGCCGGGATTACCGGAACAAGCCGCATCGACAGCCCAGGCATCGATATTGACCTCCGGATTATCCATGTAGTGCGGTGCGGAGGTTGCTCTCCCCTTTTTCCTGCTTTCGCGGGCCGCTCCGGCACCATCGAGCAAACGGGTAAGATCCGCGCTATCCTCCTCGGCGACTCCCATGCGGTAGGCCTCCGTAGCGGCAGCTGCGGAGGAGAAAGATTTGAATCGGGCCCCGGGAAAATTCTTAATCTGTTCTTGACAGTCTTCCCACGTGTCATATACGCCCGGATGGTGGCCG
This sequence comes from Bacteroides sp., assembly GCA_014801585.1. GTDB lineage: Bacteria > Bacteroidota > Bacteroidia > Bacteroidales > Muribaculaceae > Lepagella. The sequence continues at coordinate 33,857 of JAAVDX010000026.1, read as the reverse complement.
GCCCATACTACGTAATATTTCATGCTTCGGCGATTCTCTTATACATTCAGTCTATAGGGTCTATATTGGCTGCCTCGGTTTCTTCACGCAGATGATAGAAATCGCGCAAGGATTCAAAATCAGCGGGACGGCGTCGAAATTCCGCATCGTCGGCCTGAATATCGTAAGATCTGATAATAGAAGCGATATCAAGTCTGCCGGCGACATAAGGTCCTGTGAGTCCGGATTTATCAAGCCTCACTCCGAAATGACGTTCCAGTCCGTCGAGAATGGAATAAGTAGCACGCTCCTTTCCCTGACGTGAGTATCCGGCTATATGGAAAGTTGCGATATCGGCCATCGCGAGAAAATCTGTATTAATACGGGGTTCCCCTTCCCACGTGTCGATTGCTACGCGGAGATTCTTCTCCTTCTTTGCTTCCGCAAGTGCTTTTTCATCCACCACTCCCCCTCTGGCAGCGTTTACGACGATAGCACCCGTATGTAATTTGCCTAATGTTCTGCTGTCGGCAAGATGCCATGTGGGGTATTTGGTAGCCGGGGTCCTTCCGGGTTTGCGGATCAGCGGTGTGTGGAAAGTGACTGCATCCGCTTCCGCTATCAATTGCTCGAGAGGTAGATACTCTTCATCGGTCAGTCCTTGCTCGGCTCGCGGCGGATCGCAAACGATAACTTTTGCTCCCAGCCGTCGCCCCCAGTCCGCTACAATTGAACCTACATTCCCTTTGCCGACTACGCCTAAAGTCTGTGCTGACGGATCGAATCCCAATTCGAGCAACGCACGCCAGACGTATTGCGCCACGGCCGGAGCATTACATCCGGGCGCGTTCTGCCAGTCGATATTCCGCGAATCAAGATATGGGATATCGAAATGGTCGAGTCCGATTGTGCCTGTCGCCACAAACTCCACAGCCGAATTGTCGAGCAGAGCTGCATCGCAGCGAGTACGCGTTCTGACGAGCAGTCCCCGCGCATCCTTAACTGCCTCGGAAGTTATCTCTGCCGGAGGTAATATCCGGCAATTGAAATGCGAGTCAAGTCGTCCGTCAAGAAACGGGATTGCATTATCGATGACAAGAGTAGGTTTCATCTTATGAGCCACTTTAATATTTCGTATTTTCAAACTTCGTGGAGTGCCAAGAAATATATCATTGAGATTGAGAAGATAAGAAGCTGCAGGAGCCAGTAGAGCAGACCTCCTCGTCGCAGATCGCGGAGGGTAAAGAGGTTAGCCAGTTGATTGGCCACCCATATATAGCAGACTCCCAGATAGGCCGGAAGATTATCCACATCGAAAATCATAGCAATGGAGGCTATAATGCCGAATGTATTGATAGTCAGTATTGATCTTCTTACCCGGGTATTCCCCGCATATAGAATCAGTCCGTTATAGAGCGAAAGAATTGCGGCGCAGAGAGCCATGACTCCCGTGACGGTCAGAGTGACGAAAGCTTCCGGCGACAGATTCCCCGCAAATATCGTGTGAGGCACGGGAATACGCATATCAAGCGGATTAATCAGTCCGAATCCTATGCCTACCCAATAAGGCGCAATCAGTCCGAGGCCCATAGCGAGGACCTCTTTCGCGCGCATTGCCTCCATTATGAATGCACCGATAAAAGTGGCCAATGCCAACGGAATAAAGGCATATTCAAACATTGACCCTACAGAGAGACAAGTGGCAGCGAAGAACATGGCGCGGGTTGCGTTGCGAGGTCGGTACTGGCTGAATAGCGTCGCGAAGATGACGAGAACGAAGAGAGTGACAAAGGGCATTGTCGACCAGTGACCTCCAACCGGTAGATTCGAGAAGCAGAGCGGAAGAAAAAAAGATGCGCCGAGTGGCTGCCCCGTACGTATAAGACTGTAATTCTTATTGATGAGATAAAGAATGGCCGAGGATAAAGCTATCCCTGCCACATTCAGAATCTCGCCGGCCGATGGCAAGAGGTTCCAAAGATCGGGCGACGGAAATACCAATCCGAATCCCCGCTCTGCCAATGGAGTCGGAGCAGGCATAAGATAGCCCGTCGCAGCAAGAGCGAGACAGATTATAATAAGCCCCAACATTCCTGAGGGGTAAAGCACGCGTCTGTTCATTCTTCGTAAGTCGGAAAAATCAAACCGGGTTAATTATTTGCAGATCGGGTAGCGGGATTCAATCCAATCGAGCGGGATTCGATAAGATATTACGCTCTTCAGGAGCCCGGCGACGCATTATCAGCCGCAATATCAGAGCGATATTCGATGCTCTCGCCTGTAGGCAGGCTCTTGCTGAGATTCTCCATGTGGGAATAGGCAATAGCAGCTGCCTCTTCCAGAGTAGAAGCCGTGCCGGTCATGGTGATACGCTTTTCGGAAGTTTTTCCGGAATCAGACGGATTCGCTGAATTCTCGCGACTTAGTTCGGTCTTAAGCAGTCCGACTACAGCCACGGAGGCCGTAGGGGAGACCTGTATACGTTTCAGGCCTACAGTAGAATCTGCAATCCCCTCGATTATCTCCATGAAATCGCTTTCAATCCGCGGCATTACTGACTGAGTCTCCGGATCGCCAAGGCGTACGTTATATTCAATCAACACCGGTTCGCCATCGATATTCATAAGTCCGAAATAGAGAAATCCGTTATAAGGGATTTCCCGGCTCTTCAGGCCGCGCAAAGTGGGAAAGATGATACGTTTCCTCACCTTTTCCATAAACTCCGCGTCAGCGAAGCCTACCGGCGAATACGAGCCCATCCCGCGTGTGTTCGGTCCGCGGTCGGAGTCGAATCGGCGTTTATAATCGCGGGCCGGAGGCAAAATGATATAATCTTCGCCATCGGTGGCGATCATAACCGTAACCTCCGCGCCATCTACAAACTCTTCAATGAGCACCTTCTTGGAAGCTTCGCCCAGCAGCCCTTCGAGCATCCGGTGGAGAATATCTTTAGCATCGTCAAGATCTGAAGTGATAAAGACTCCCTTGCCGTCGGCCAGACCATCGGCTTTCAGCACGTAAGGTCCGGGAAGTGAGTCAAGAAAACTCAGTCCTTCGTCGAGCGTCTCGGAATCTACGGGCATGAATCGGGGAGAGGGGATACCTTCCTCCATCATAAACTCCTTTGCATATTCCTTACTCCCTTCGAGCATTGCCCCTTCGCGTCCCGGAGCGATTACCTTCACAGATTCGGAAAGTGGATTATCAATGATAGCCTCGCGGATTCCGGCATGAATCAGGCGTTCTGGCCCGGGAATAAGTATATCGATGTCATGTTCGGAGCAGAAACGCGCGACGTCATCAAAATCTTCCTCATTTACGTCCGCCGTAAGCGTCTGATTGACTTCCGGAATCTGCAGGAAGAGAGATTTGCATCTCGGCGAACGAAGCAGGGCAGTGGCGAGTGCTTTCTCCCGGTCGCCATGGCCGAGAATCAGAATATTAAGATTGTCCTTCATTAAAGTCTGGCTAAGTGATTACTCCTCTCCCTCCGGATTTTCGGATGCGCGGCGCGTCTTGCGCGAACGCATATAGACCGGATTGGAGAGAGCCGTAGCGTCTTGCGATAGACGCGGTCCGCGGTCATTGATCGTGCGTGCGGGAGCGGAAGCGCGTGCCGGCCCATTATCTTCGCGGCGTGTAAAAGTCTTCCCTGCCGGGCGGAAATTGCCGTCTCTGAAACCGTCGCGGTCATTGCGGTCGAAGCGAGGCTTACGGTCATATCCGCCCTTGCGATCATCGCGGTCGAAGCGGGGCTTACGGTCATATCCGCCCTTGCGGTCATCACGGTCGAAGCGGGGTTTTCGGTCATATCCACCCTTGCGGTCATTACCATCATAGCCTCCGCGATTATTTCTGGCATTATGGTCGTAACGCGGTCGGCTTTCTTCGTCGGCGAAAGAGCGGTCGTTGTCATAGCCAGAATATTCTGTGCGCTCAGTGCGGTCCGTGCGTACAAAATTCTTCTTGTATTTGCGTGTCTCATGTTCCCACTCACGCTCCGACTTATGATGCTGGGGATGACGCGGAGTCTCCTCCTTGATGCGAGTCTTCACAGTGCCTCCGTCAGCACGGAAATCGTTGTATTTCCCGTCGAAAAGCACGTATTCGCGGAGCGAACATTCCAAAGAGCCGTTGAGAAGCGGATACTTTGCCGACGGTTTCAGGCCGATAGAGGCGAAATGCTCATCCTTATAGCCGAGAATCCATGCGTTCCAGCCCTGGAAATGAAATTTCAAAGTCTCTCCGAGCTGACGGTATAGAGTCTCCATATCCGCCGGGCGCAGGCGTTCGCCATAGGGAGGATTGCTTACGAGAATACCACCGGGATTCTCATTTTCATCCCATTCCTGCATCGGACGGCATACAATGTCGATATTTGATTCAAGGCGAGCTGCCTTGATATTCTTACGTGCAATGCGCACAGCTTCCGGATCCTTATCTCCGCAGAGGATACGGCACGTGATGTCGCGTTCGGCAGAATCATCGTTATAGATAGATTCGAAAAGATCGCTGTCGAAATCAGGCCATTTTTCAAAGGCGAAGCTCTCGCGATAAATACCCGGATTTATATTCCCGGCAATAAGAGCCGCCTCGATAGGGAATGTGCCCGAACCGCACATCGGGTCGGCGAAATCGGTTTCACCATGCCAGCCCGTGAGCATAATGATTCCGGCAGCGAGCACCTCATTGATAGGTGCCTCAGTCTGCTCAACGCGATATCCACGTCGATTGAGAGGTTCGCCGCTCGAATCGAGCGAGATTGTGATGCGGGTGTCGGCGATATGGACGTTGAGCATCACGTCCGCCTTTTCCAGACGGATTGAGGGTCGCTGTCCGCAAAGATCGCGGAAATGGTCGGCGATGCCGTCTTTCACGCGATAAGTGACATATTTCGAGTGAGGGAAGCCGGGACCATTGACTGTGGAATCCACGCAGAAAGTAGATTTCGCCGTCATGTAGTCCTCCCATTTGAAATCGCGTACGAAGTCATAGAGTTCATCGGGATCTGAGGCCGAGAACTTTGCGATAGGCTTCAGGATTCGGAGAGCGGTTCGGCAGCAGAGGTTGGCCTTATACATCAATTCCAGATCGCCGTCAAAAGAGACCATGCGAGTACCGGTCTCCACATTCTGTGCTCCGAGTGCGATGAGTTCGTCGCGAAGCACTTCTTCGAGGCCCTGAAAAGTCTTGGCCACCATCTGATAGATATTTTCCATCACTAAAGAGTAAGTAAAATAAAGAATTTGTTATGCCGCGCCGGTGTCCGGGCGTGGCGTAATGTATGGGATGAATTAGAATGATATCTTGTTGGCTGATGAGGCATCTGCCTGTCCGGAGCGCGCAGCGCCGCCACCTGTATGAGTGGCACCGCCATGATGAGCAGGTTCGCCGCGTGAGATGCGGTTGAGCTCTTCATTGAAACGCGGGTCACGATTATAGGTCGGAGTGCGTTCAAGCATAGCGATCACCTCATGATCGTCAAACTGCGAAGGTTGCAATACGGCATATTTGATTTTCGCTGCGTCGCGGATCTGCTTCGTAAGTTTCTCCGTGCCATAGACCTCCTCCATCTGAGCTTTCGTAGCAGCGGGCTGTTTCTCCTCTTCGCGTTTTACGTCATCAACCTCAGAATGGAATTTGATTTCCCCTTTGCTGCCGACTGAATCGCTTTCTCGCAGAGTGACATCGAATCCTGACGCTAAGATGGTGACTTTCACAGTGTCGCCCATCTCCGGATTATCACCGATACCCCACTTCACGTCGATGCTCGAAGGAAGATTGGCCGTAAACTGGCGGATTTCATTGATTTCATCCGCACGCAACGGATGTTCCGCATCGCGCGAACATACAAACTTGAAGAGCAGTCGCTTCGAAGTATTGATATCGTGGGTCTTGAGAAGCGGAGAATGGAGAGCGTTATGGATTGCCTGCGAGATGCGGTGTTCCCCCTCGCCGTAGGCTGTAGAGATAATAGCCGTGCCGGAATCCTTGAGGATAGTCTTGACGTCTTGAAAATCGACGTTGATATAACATTCCTCAGAGATAATCTCAGAGATTGAACGGGCTGCGTTGGCGAGAGTATCGTCCGCGCGCTCGAAGGCATTGAAGAAATTCAGATCCTTATAGAGATCAATAAGATTCTCATTATTGATGACGAGGAGAGCGTCGACATGCTTCTTCATCTCCGCAGCGCCGTCGAGAGCCTTGAGGATCTTCTTCTCGCCCTCGAAAAGGAATGGGACAGTCACGATGCCGATAGTCAGCATTCCGGCCTCTTTTGCCAGACGTGCTACTACCGGTCCGGCTCCTGTGCCCGTACCGCCACCCATTCCGGCAGTGACGAACACCATCTCCGTATGGTCGTCAAAGAGACGCTTGATTTCATCAGCGGAAGCTTCAGCACACTCGCGCCCCACCTCCGGCTTGTTACCGGCTCCACGACCTTTTGTGATTTCGGGTCCCAGGATGAGTTTATGAGGCACAGGTGATTTCCTGAGTGCCTGCTCGTCGGTATTGCACACGACGAAATTGACGTTCGGAATGTTCTGGCGGAACATATAATTGACGGCATTTCCGCCGCCGCCTCCGACGCCTACGACCTTGATGATATCCTGATTCGAATCGCTCAGAAAACCGGAAGTATCGTTTATATTGAAATTTTCGTTCATTTTCGTTCAGCTGTGAGGTTTAACAGAGAGGTTTAATCGAGTGAATCAGTTTCATCTTCATCTTCAGGACCTGCAAACAGACGTGAGAATCCATTCTTGATTTTGTTGACGAACTTCAATGTATTTCCGGGTCGCGGGCGTGCCGGTTCATTGATATATTCATCTTCGCGCTCGTCATCGCCCGAAGTGCCGATTACCGGGAGCTCATCCTGCTTCGGCTCTTCCAGACATTGGGCGTTGGTAAGAGTCGCTCCGGCATACAATACGCTTGCCACTTCCACGATCTCCGAACTCGGACCCTTTACATCCTCCATGTGGACGTAAGAGGGGAGACGCCCCATCTTCACGGGGATACCTCCAAGCTGGCGCGATATTAGTTCCGTCATTCCGTTGAGCTTGGAGCCGCCGCCGATGCAGATAATTCCCCCCGGGAGATCCTTCTCTTTAAGGCCGGCATAAGCTATCTGCTCTATGATATTGGCTACTATTTCTTCCGACCGCGCCACTACATAATTACTCACCTCTGCAAATTTAATGCCGTTGAGATTAAGCGTAGAGGGAGATTCCGGCTGGATAGCATTGCCGAGAGTGATTTTAATCTCCTCTGCACGCTCCTCAAGCATTGAGAGATAGGTGATGTCTCGGGTGATGTTTCGGCCACCCAGAGGGAGAGTGGCGAAATAATTGAGAGCGCCGTCGCGATAGATGGTGACAGCCGTAGTCTCCGCCCCTATATCTACGAGCATACACCCGAGGCGTTTCTCCTCCGGCGAAAGGATAAGAAGTCCGGTCGAGAGGGGAGTGACCACAAATCCGTCAATGTCGATTCCGAGCTTATTCTGCACAACACGCAGAATATTACGCTTCACTTCCGGCCGACACACGATTATATCATAATCAGCCTGAATGCTATTGCCGATCGACCCTTTGGGTGAGGGGGTCTCGCGAGTACCGATCTTATACTTCCTTGGCACTACATCAACAATCTCAAGCGACGAATCGATTGCGACGTTCAGAGCGTCGTGGCGCAGGCGCTGAAGGATATCATCAGTGATTTCCGTATCGTCGGGCAGCTGAAGGCGCACCGTAGTGGGGATACTATGGAGCGAGCGGGCATTAAGACCGATGAAGACACTCTGGATTTTCTTCGGATGGATAGCCGGTTTGCGCTCAAGTTTCTCAAGGATACGAGCCAGACGCATAGAGGTCTCCTCCAGATTCTGAATGACTCCGTAGCGCACGCTTTCGACACACTTTTCCTGTTCTACGGCCACGATATCAACCCGACCTTCGGATTGCACGCGGCCAATGACACCGATTATTTTTGAGCTGCTTATTTCAATCGCAGCGACGTAACGTTCCATATATGAGTTTGAAGGGTTGGAGATTTCTTAGGTATTGGGTTGAGGATGGGATTGTGATTCCGGTCGCGTCTTATTCGGGTTGCCGGCCACTTGCTGTTGCACATCGCGCACCGAATCCGTCGGGAGAGTCGATTCTTCCGGATCGATTTCCTCTTCGTAGACCTCAATGGGGAAACGCGGAGCCTTATCGCGACGAGTGGCTACTATCTGTCCTCGGAATTTTACGGATATCGTGTCATATTCCTCCCACCCCTTATAGGGGATAATCTTCTCGTAGACGGTAAGCAGAGCACGTCGTTTCTCATCCAGTCGCGTAGTGTCACCGAAATTGATGACGTGACCCGCCACTTTCGGAATCAGCAGGATATCATTTGGCCCGCGGACCTCAAACATCCCGACAAGATTCTTAAGGTCAGGATCGGAATTGACATATCTTACTACCGGCAGAATCATTTCCGGACGGAATGTCTTACTGAATTTTCCGCTGACTATCGGCACGTCGGCATAGAAACTTGCTTTTGACTCGATATGCTTTCCGGCCTTATTCACGTAATAGGAGCGATTCCCCTCGAAGACTCTGATTTCCGGAATCATCGGAGTTATTCCCACGTTGAGATAGCCATTGGAAGAGACGAAGCATCTTACATCCTCAAAATTATTCTGCTTCATCAGAAACTTCTCTATCGCCAGAGTATTAATCGTATTGGCAGGCGCTCCCACAATCTTCGCCGGATATTTCATCAGCGAGGCCGTGATTCCGCGTGCTGTAATAGTATCCGATAGGCCATTGCCATCGATTCTGATTGTGACTCCCTTTATGACATGACGGTCGGCCTCCATGCGTGACCACACAGTGATACCCGCCACATAGCATAGCAGCAGAATCAGGATCGACCATTTGAGTATTTTCTTCACTACTGGAGTCATAGAGTTACTTAAAAGTAAGATAGCGATCGGTTAAACCGAAAATTTACAGTTTCAGATAACCCCGCGATGTCATTGTCCGTATATATACGACGCCCACCTCTTCTCCAATCCCCTTTCCTACAGGGAGTGAAAAAGAGCCGGAGCCTTATTTTTCGAGCAAAATCTGTTTGATGTCGGGGAGCATCCGATCAAGATCGGCGGCTCCCAAGGTCATCAATACTTCAAAATTACAATTTTTTATGAAATCAAGCAAATCTTTTCTGTCACAAAGACATTTTTTTTCTGATTTGACATCTTTCAGGATGAGATTACTGTCGACACCGGGTATCGGAAGTTCTCTGGCCGGATAAATTTCAGGCATTATCACTTCGTCGGCTTCCGATAGAGCCCGCGCGAATTCAGGGGCGAAATCACGAGTACGGGTGTAGAGATGCGGCTGGAAAATGACGCTGATCTTACGACCCGGATAGAGTTTTCTCACAGAGCGCACGGATGCGGCTACTTCATTCGGGCTATGCGCATAATCATCGATAAGCACCGGTCCGCCCTCTTTCCCGTCAAGATAGATTTCGAAGCGGCGTCGCGCACCCTTGAATTCTCCCAGTCCGCGTCTTACCTCCTCCGGCGTGGCTCCCGCAAGAATTGAAGCCGCAGCTGCGGCCACTGCATTGTCGATATTGATTTCTACCGGAACTCCCAGACTGATATCCTCAATCCGCAGACCCTCCGGACCGACGAGTGTGAAGGATAGTGTACCGACGCCATAGCGGATATCTTCGGCATGCCAGTCCCCCTCCGATGAACCGGAATAGGTATAGAGTCGCACTCCGGGCTTCAGATCGGGCTTCATTTTCAGTCCGGTATGCATTATCAGGGCTCCCCCTTCACGGATAAGCGACGAGAAGATTGAGAACGCCTCCAGATAATGCTCCTCATCGCCGTAGATGTCAAGATGGTCGGGATCGCAGGATGTGACGACAGCGATGTAAGGGGAGAGCTGATGAAAAGAGCGGTCGTATTCATCAGCCTCGATTACTGAATATTCCGAGCGCTCCGAGATGACGAGGTTCGAGCCCGTATTACGCAGGATTCCGCCGAGGAAAGCATTGACTCCTTCGGGAGTATTGCGAAGGATATTGGCCGTCATGGAGCAGGTAGTAGTCTTCCCATGCGAACCTGCGATGCATATTCCCTTTGAATTGAGAGTGATTAGTCCTAAGAGCCGGGCCCGCTTGATGACCTCGAATCCCCCTTCGCGAAAATAACTCAGGATCCGATTGTCGTTTCCTACCGCGGGGGTATAGACGACAAGCGTATTCTCCGGATTGCGGAATTGCTCCGGGATGAGAGCCGGATCATCGTCAAACACGATTTCAGCGCCTTCAGCGATAAGGCTGGAGGTGAGGGGAGTGGAAGTGCGGTCATAGCCGGCTACTTTATTGCCTTTACTGAGGAAATATCTTACAAGGTTGGCCATGCCGATTCCTCCGGCTCCAACGAAATATAGATTAGACTGTTTCACTTTAGTTCAAAAGGATTATTTTCTGTTAAGAATGGCAACGATCTCGTCGGCTATGATTTCGTCAGCAGAGGGGAGAGCCATTTCTGCGATCGCTTTCTTCATCTCCTCAAGTCGTTTGGGATCGGAAGAGAGCTGTAGAAGTGTATCTACGAGTTTCTCACGCGCATCTGCATCAGCGACGAGTACTGCCGCTCCGCGATCGGAGAGTGCGCGGGCGTTCTTTGTCTGATGGTCTTCAGCCACGTTGGGCGAAGGCACGAGTACACATGGCTTACCCAGCACCTCCAGTTCGGAGATTGAGCCGGCCCCTGCTCTCGACGCTACCACCGACGCTGCCGCATAAGCGGCAGCCATATCCGAAATAAAGGGAGTGACCACTACCCCTTTCATCCCCTTAGCCGCTTTCCGGGCACGCTCCACAAAGTTTTTACCGGTCTGCCATATGACTTGTATTCCGGTCTCATTAAGGCGTTTCAGACCCTGCTCAAGGCTTTCATTCATCGTCAGAGCTCCCAGCGAACCCCCGATGACGAGGACTGTGATGCGGTCAGGATTCAGACCGAAACTTTTACGCGCCTGCTCGGGAGTCATCGCATGATCGAGAAGATCCTTACGTATCGGATTGCCCGTAAGGATTATTTTATCAGCCGGGAAGAAACGTTCCATACCTTCATAAGCCACACAGATCTTCTCTGCCTTCTTGGCAAGCAACTTATTGGTAACTCCGGCGTAGGAATTCTGCTCCTGCAGCAAGGTCGGAACTCCCCGACGCTGTGCCGCCTTAAGCGTCGGCCCGGAGCAGTACCCCCCGACTCCGATAGCGATGTCGGGTTGAAAATCATCGACTATCTTACGAGCCATTCGGAGGCTCTTACGGAGCTTGAAAAGGACGCTGATATTCTTCAGCAGATTCTTACGGTTGAAGCCTGCGACGGGCAGCCCCTTAATTGGATAGCCGGCCGCCGGTATGCGTTCCATCTCCATACGGTTGTCGGCTCCGACGAAAAGGATATCGACATTCAGGCGCCTCTTGAGCGCATTGGCAATCGAGAGTGCCGGGAAGATATGTCCTCCGGTACCTCCGCCGGAGATGAGAATCTTATATTGCATGCTGCAATCTAAAGTAAAAGTGGTAAATATTAAGTAATAAATCTGTAGCGGCTTCTACTGATGGCTGGAGTAGTTGGCGGCCTGAAGGTCTTCAGAGAGTTTCATTGCTTCCTCCTTATTGGCTTTGCGGTCGCGGGAGACTACGGCATACCTGCTTACAGAGAGCATAATTCCTATAGCCATTGACATGACTATTATCGACGTGCCTCCCTTCGAAATGAAGGGGAGAGGCTGACCGCTCACCGGAAAGACTCCCGTCACGATAGCCATGTGGACAAGAGCCTGCGACACTATCAGCACCGCGCACCCCATGATCAGAAAGGCCGGAAATGCCCTGTTGCATTTATAAGCTATGCGTCCCGCTCGGCCGAGCAGAAGAAGATATAGAATCAGTACGACTACCCCGCCGACAAATCCCAGATCTTCCACCACAATCGAATAAATATAATCCGAAAAGGCGAGGGGTAGTCGGGCATTCTCACGCGAATGTCCCGGTCCCATCCCGATAAAACCTCCGTTGGCCTGAGCCATGCGGGCGAAGATTATCTGCCTGTTATAATCGTCGATCGGATCATCCGGGCTTACTCCTTTCCAAAATCGGGTTAATCGGCCCTCGTGGGTTGCGGATCGACCGATCGTCTGTTCGGTCTGTTCGGTCTGTCCTACGCTGTCATATTCCGAAGAGGAATGGCCTACATTCTTGAGCATCACGATTCCGCCGACCCCCAGTCCGTAGACTACAGCCACAGCCATCAATTTCTTGCCCTGTATTCCGCCGATTAGGAACATTGCTATGCTGACGATCATCATAATGATCATATTGGTCAGACCATTGATCCAAAGTACTCCTCCGAAGATAAGCACGACGACAGCCACTATCACTATCGCCTTTGTCGATACTCCGCCCGGGCGCTGATTCCGCGCCAGAATAGTGGCCAGCAGCACGAGTACGGTCAGTTTCACTATCTCAGGAGGCTGAATCGTAAATCCCCCGATAATAAGGGCTCGCTGGGCTCCGTTGATATCGGCGCCGAAGAATGTCGACAACAATAGCAACACAAACGAGACGGCCGCAAAGAAGGAAGCAAACCGACTGAAATATCCGTAATGGAGTCTCTGTAGCCAGAGCACGAGTACGAATCCTATACCCAGAAAAATACAGTGGCGGATGAGAGGCGCGAAAATATTGGCGCTTTTCACTTCCGACGATGACGCGCTGTATAGTTCGATGATAGAGATGAAGAGCAATCCGATATAGATTCCCCAGATGAATTTATCGACCGGCGGACGCTGCTTGCCGGCTTTAGCGGAGGCCTTTGTAGAGAGCCGGCGATTGGAAGTCGCCGGTTCTTCTGCGGCAACGCTCGCTGTCCGTGCCGTACGCTCCGCTATCGACTCCCCTACGGGTTCGCCGTCAAGAGTCTCATTGATGAGTATTTCTGAAAATTCTGTCCTTTTTCGCATTTTTAAGTTTTAACGATGAGGTTAGAGAGTAAGAGGATAGAGCAGGAGGTCAAAGTAAGAAAAAGATTAAAAAGGGTAGACCTGTCCGCGACAAATGTAGGGACGAGCCTACGCCATATCCCATACACGATGTGGCAACCTTCAGAGAGCCTTGACACACTCCTTGAAGAGCTCCCCGCGATGCTCATAGCTCTTGAAGAGGTCGAAACTTGCGCAGCAGGGAGAGAGCAGCACGGTATCGCCCGATTCTGCAATCTCAGCGCAGGCTGCGACAGCCTCTTCGATAGAATGAGTGTCGCGGATTTCCGCCACTTCCCCCTTGAAGAAATCGAGAAGCTTCGAATTATCCACACCCATGCAGACTATGGCCTTCACCTTATCCTTCACGAGCGGAAGAATTTCGGAATAATCGTTACCCTTGTCTTTACCCCCCAGAATAAGCACCGTCGGACGAGTCATGCTTTCCAGAGCATACCATGTGGAGTTGACGTTTGTAGCCTTGGAGTCATTGATATAATTGACCCCCTTTACCTCTCTGACAAACTCCAGTCGGTGCTCTACCGCCTCGAAGTCGCCCAAAGCCTCCCGAGTGACATCATTACGGATATCAAGCACGGTAGCCGACAATCCGGCTGCCATCGAGTTATAGAGATTGTGCAGTCCGGTCAGCGACAGACGATCGCGTGGAATCTCCCATACGTCGCGCGGGGTCTCGAAATGTATTATGCCTGCATCGTCGAGCCATGAAGCCGCCTCTTCATGCCTGTGTTCGCTGAAGGGGAGACGCATGGCTTCCGACTGCACATGCTTTACCTGCTCGGCGATGATAGGATCTTCCATCCAATAGATAAAATAATCCTCCGGAGTCTGATTCTGCAGAATCCGGAATTTTGCCGCCGTATAGAGTTCCATCTTATGGTCATATCGATCCATATGGTCGGGAGTAATGTTGAGAATCACGGCTACGTGAGCCTTGAAGTCATACATATTCTCAAGCTGGAAACTCGAGAGTTCAATGACATAGTATTCATGCGGATCCTCAGCTACCTGACGCGCCAGACTGAACCCGACATTACCGGCCAGCCCGACGTCCAGCCCGGCCTTTTGCAGGATATGATGTATCAGCAGGGTAGTGGTAGTCTTTCCGTTAGAGCCTGTGATGCAGATCATCTTGGCATCAGTGAAATATCCGGCAAACTCAATTTCCGACACTACCGGAATCCCCTTCTCAACGATTTTCTTCACAATCGGAGCCGTCGGGGGAATACCGGGACTCTTAATGACCATATCGGCCTGAAGTATGCGCTCCTCAGAATGTCCTCCCTGCTCGAAGGGGATATTACGCTCGCGGATAGTAGCGAGATGTTTCTCAGGGATTGAGCCGAAATCCGACAGGAAGACGTCCATTCCCTTTTTCATGCCGAGGATAGCTGCGCCTACGCCGCTCTCCCCCGCTCCGAGGATAATTAGATTTTTTATGTTAGTGATATCAGTATTCATCTGTAAAAAGATTCATGTAGAAAGGGCAGCATAGTAATCCTTTCAACGGATTAACGCGACTTTCTGATATGAATGTATATTGGAATGAGGAATCGAAGATATATTTAACGAATTTTCAGAGTGACAAAGGTCAGCGCTGCCAGAAGGATGCCGACAATCCAGAACCGCGTGACGAGTCTCGACTCGGGAATCGGGATTTTCGGATAGTTCAACAGCACCTTGGCTCCTGCCGGAGCCTCTCTCTGGAAATGATGATGCAGAGGAGTCATCTTGAAGATTCGATGACCCTCACCATATTTCTTCTTGGTCTGCTTGAAATAAGCCACCTGAAGAATCACCGATAGGTCTTCGATGAAGAATATCAGGCAGAGCAGCGGAATGAGCAGTTCCTTACGGATAAGGATAGCGAAAACAGCGATTACTCCGCCGAGCATCAGCGACCCCGTGTCGCCCATAAATACGCGAGCCGGGAAGGCGTTATACCATAGGAAGCCTACCAACGCCCCGATGAATGCCGCTGCAAACACTACCAGCTCCTCACTCCCCGGGATATACATAATGTCAAGATAGCCCGAATAGATGACGTTGCCCCCTAAATAGGCCATGATCAGGAGAGCTACTCCGATGATGGCCGACGTCCCGGCACAAAGGCCATCCAGTCCGTCCGTAAGGTTAGCACCATTGCTGACAGCCGTCACTACGAAGATTACGATCAGCACGAATATCACCCATCCGGCAATCTGAGCCGCTTCCTCGCCCGGCATCCACTGCGTCAGCCATTCATAGTTGAAATTATGATTCTTGACAAAGGGGATCGTAGTCTGCGGCGTTTTCTGCAATTCCGGATACTCATCAATGACTTCAGTTACCAGAGCCGATCCCGTCTCCGTCTGAATATTCTCCGACATCACTATATCCGGTGAGAACCACATCGTCAGCCCCACAATCAGGCCCAGACCCACCTGGCCTATTACCTTATACTTCCCTTTCAGTCCATCCTTATTATGAAATTTAATCTTGCGATAATCATCCAGGAATCCTATAGTGCCCATCCACACGGTTGCGATGAGCATGAGAATCATATAGATATTCGACAGATTTCCCAAGAGCAGACAGGGCACGAGAATGGAAAATATGATAATGATGCCGCCCATTGTCGGAGTTCCCTTTTTCTCCATCTGGCCCGCAAGGCCGAGATCGCGTATCTCCTCGCCGATCTGCATGCGCTGCAGTCGGCGTATTACCGTCTGCCCGAACACCATGGCAATAATCAGAGCCAGGGCAAACGTTACGCCCGCACGAAAGGATATGAAATCCATCAGATGCCGCCCGGGCAGATCGGTCGATTCAAGATATTTCTGAAATATTGAATAAAACATTTTGTATGGTCAGATTCTTTCCCTTGACTTCAGGGGTCTTATGGAATTTATCTCTGAGGAGAGAGTAGAATCGGAAAGATAGCAGGAGAGAGGGGTACGCAGCCCATTAAAGTTCGCCGAGAGCTGCTGCCACTTCCTCGCGGTCATCGAAGTGATGGCGCACGCCGTTGATTTCCTGATAGGGTTCATGCCCCTTACCGGCCACGAGCACTACTGCCCCCGGCTTTGCCGACTGGATGGCCGCGCGGATAGCCTCGCGGCGGTCAGTGATGCAGAGCGTGGCGCGAAGCTGATCGGGGGTCAGTCCCTCTTTCATCTGCGCTATAATGGCTTCCGGAGCCTCCGTACGCGGATTGTCAGAGGTCAGGAAAAGCTTATCCGAACGTATAGCAGCTTCGTGAGCCATCATCGGGCGTTTGCCATGGTCGCGGTCGCCGCCGCAGCCTACGACTGTGATGACCTCCCCGGTCTGTCCTACAACTTCGCGGATAGTGTCAAGCACGTTGACAAGCGCATCGGGCGTATGGGCATAATCGACGATAGCCGTAACTCCCTTATCCGAACGGAACGTCTGGAAGCGCCCGGCTACGGGAACGAGGCGGCTCATATTGACCAGCACCTCCTCCGGATTAAATCCGGTCAGAATCGCCGCGCCATATACGGCAGTAAGGTTATACGCATTGAATTTACCCGTAAACTGCACCTCTACTTCGCGTCCGTTCAACATCAGAAGAGTGCCGTCAAGGCGTTGCTCCACGATGCGTCCCCGGAAATCAGCGTCGCGCCGCAGAGAATAAGTGTATTTCCGGGCCCGGGTGTTCTGAAGCATATAAGCTCCGGCCTTATCGTCGGCATTCACGAGAGCGAAAGCGTCGGGCAGAAGCATGTCGAAGAATGACTTCTTCGCATTCATATAGTTCTCCACCGTGCCGTGATAATCAAGATGGTCGCGGGTAAGATTTGAGAATACTCCGCCCGCAAATTTAAGTCCGGCGATACGATGCTGAGCGGCCGCATGCGACGATACCTCCATAAACGCATAGTCGCACCCTTCCGCCACCATACGCGCCAGAAGTGAATTAAGCGATATGGGGTCAGGTGTTGTATGGGTCGAAGCGACGGCTACAGAGTCGATATAGTTGCAGACCGTAGAGAGCAATCCCGCCTTATAGCCCTCCATACGGGCCATTTCGTAGAGTAGGGTAGCGGTTGTAGTCTTACCGTTGGTTCCCGTCACGCCTACGAGTTTAAGTTTCGTAGAAGGATATCCAAACCATGCCGAGGCAAGATTGCCCAGAGCCTCAGCCGAGTTCTCCACCCGGATATAAGTTACCCCCTGCTGGAAAGACGCGGGGAGAGTCTCGCATACGATTGCTCCGACGTGCGCACTCGCCACGACGGGTATATATTTATGTCCGTCGGTAGTGACGCCGCGGACGGCTACAAACATTCCCTCCTTCTCCACATTGCGGGAGTCGCTGCTAAGGCCGACTATATTCTTGTCGGTCCCGCCGATTATCTCAAGGGGTTTGATTGCACTCAGAAGATTCGAAAGTTTAAGCATTACAGTCTATCGATGAATGGGTTATTGATCATTGTTGTGAAGGAGAGAGTTATATCCTAAGAGAGAGCACTACCGTCGACCCTTCTCTAAGCTGAGAGCCTGGCGCGATCGATTGCGCTACTACGCGCCCCGACCCGTTGAGACGCACATTGACCCCCTGCTGCTCCAGGATTCTTACGGCCGAAGCCGCGTCATAACCCGAAAGATCGGGCATTGCCTTGACGGAGATATTATGCTTTGGATCAGTGGTCTTTATTGCTTTTACGGAAGATGCCCGCAGAGTCTTGGCGATTGCGGATGAATTCGGAGAGCCATAGATGATCGGAGCCTCTCCCTTCTTCTGCTCCGTGTAGGAAGCGGAATTATTGAGGAGTCCACGCGAATACATCTTGATTGCCACATTCTTCACCACCTGCCCCGAAGTGCGGTTCGCGCTCGTGCCGCTCCCCGCGAGGATAAGTGTCATGCACGTATATTTAGGATTGTCATAAGGGAAGAATCCGGCGAAAGCATAGCGTCGGCGCGTCTTGTCATATGTACCGCCATGATCCGGCACCGGGAACGCCGTCCCCGTCTTACCGGCGATCATGACGCGGTCGTCGCGCACCATACGAGCCGTCCCGTGGTCGCCCCATACGGGTTCTTTAAGACATTGCTTCACCTTCTCGGCCGTCTCCTCAGAGCATACCCGGCGCGTGAGGCGGCTGATATCGATAAGCGAATCCATGCCATTCCCTATCAGTCGCTTCATCAGATGAGGCCTGATAAATACACCTTTGTTAGCGATTGCATTATAATAAGCTACCGTATAGAGAGGCGGAATAAGAGTGTTATATCCATAGGCCTGACGTGCAAGGTCAAGATGACGCTCAGTCATAGTGACCCGTCGGTTGCCTCGCATCTCCTCAAGTCTTCTCACCGACGGAATCTGCTCCGCCGCGATGCCGGAATGAAGCGGCTCAAAGAAGCCGATGCGCTCCAGCCTGTCGTAGAATCGCTCCGGATTCGACGCATATCCGCGGAAAATCACGCGGGCGATACCGGTATTCGACGACATCTCGATCACCTGCTTCATCGTCTTCACCCCGGGTGCGTGAGGGTCCGACGTCCTCTGGAATGGACTGCAGTCTACAGGATCGTTCACCGATTTCACCAGTCCGTCCTCAAAAGCTATCATCATCGAGATCGGCTTCATTACCGACCCGGGCTCAAAACCACGTACTGCCCTATTGAGCGCCTCCCCATAATAGCCTCCCAGATTCTGAAGGTTAGCGATAGCCTTAATCTCACCGGTCTCCACCTCCATAAGGATAGCCGTACCCCACTCCCCATTACACTCTTCAAGAGTCTTCTGAAGCTCTTCCTCAAGCATATCCTGAAGGTCGATGTCGATGGTAGTGACAACGTCGTAGCCCCGGCGCGCCGGCTGAGTCACCCAGTTGCCTACCCCCGAAGTGAGGGTCACTTTCTTAGCCAGACCCGGACGTCCGTAGAGAAGCGTATCAAGGTCGCACTCCAGTCCGGAAAAACCATGAAACTCCCCATTATCGTTCTCATTCACGCGGCCTATGCTTCGATAGGCCATACGGCCGTAGGGGTATATTCGGGTGTTGCGTTCCTCCTTATAAAGCGGATGGCGATAGCCGCTCCCCTGAAAATCTCGAAGATAAGGGAATTTCTTGATAGTCTCAAAGTCGTATAAAGACCCCTTCTTCACGATTCGGAGTGATCGTGTACGCTTCGACGGATCTTTGGCAAACTCAGCGTTGAGCTTGGTTCGCCAGGAATATTTCTTCATCGTATCTGGAGGCAGCGAATGAAGATCTGCCCGACGTGGATAATACAGATCAAGCGAATCGGCAAGCGAATCTATCTGAGCCTGCAGAAATTTCTTCTTCGCTACCTTCGCATGCCGGAGATCAATCTTGATATCATAAGCCTTCAGATTGCAGGCAAGGATATTGCCGTTGTCGGCAAGGATATTCCCACGCTCGGGCGAGATAGTGTCGACGCGTGAGAAATCGCGCTTCGCACGCTCATTCCATGCGTTGGCCTCAATCACGGTCGTGCTGAAAAGCTTCCCGACGATTAATATGGCCAGCAACACGAACGCAAAAGTAATCACGCCATAGCGCGCGAGTATATTGGATTTATTATTATTTTTCTTCTTTTTGACCATCCTTGATGAAAGTTCTTGATTAAGGAGACGTAATAAATTTCATCGGAGATTAATGATTCGAAAGCTCTACTTCATAGGGTGGTTGCTCCTGAAAGACAAGCCCGAGATGCTTCTCATTGACAAGCCGGCGCATCTCCGTCTCGCGGATCAGCGACATATACTCCGCCTTCTCCTGCAGCTTTGCAGAGCGCGCAAGTTCGAGCTTATGTTCAAGAGTCTTGATCTCTTCCATCTTGGTCTTCGTCTTGTAGCGCAGTCCGATGAGAGATAGGATTGCCACGAGGAATATGACGAGAATCCAGGCATTTTTCGTAAAAAAATCTACAGGCACTGTCTCGCCATATTTCATTTCGCGCATCCAGACCTTCGCCTGGTTGCCGCGCGAGCCTTTCGCTTTCTCTGAATCTGCCGGAGAAGCCTGAGCGGGCGTCTCGGTTGATTTTGACTTCGCAGATTTCGTTCTCATAGGATTCAGAGTTTTTCGGCGACACGTAGTTTTGCGCTTCGCGAACGTGGATTACGCTCTATTTCCTCATCAGAGGGAGTGATAGGTTGTCGAGTGATGACCTTCCAAGGTGATTTGAAATTCCCGAAGAAATCCTGCTCTACCTTCCCTTCCAAATTACCGGTCTTCATGAAATTCTTCACGAGTCGGTCCTCAAGAGAATGATATGTGATGACAGCCAGTCTCCCCCCCGGACGAAGGAGAGTCAGGCAATGCTCCAGAAACTCCTCCAGAGCCTCAATCTCATGATTGACGGCTATGCGGAGCGCCTGATAAATCTGAGCCAGATCTTTCTTCTCATTCTTCGGATTTAGCAATGAGCCTATAGCCGAGCGGAGATCAGCCGATGTAGCGATTGGTCGGGAGGCGCGGGCCGTGCAGATAGCTTTCACGATTCGACCCACATTCTTAAGGTCAGATCCGAGGCGGAAGATCGACGCCAATTCCTCCTCGGAAGAATTGTTGAGGAGGTCCGCTGCCGTAGCGTCGGCTCGTCGGTTCATACGCATATCGAGCGGAGCAGCATCATCACGGAATGTGAAGCCGCGCGAAGCGTCATCAAAGTGATGAAACGACACTCCTAAATCAGCCAATATTCCGTCCAGAGAATCCACTCCATGAAATCGCATGAAGTTGGGCATATACCGGAAATTGGAGCGCACGAATGTAAAGCGATCGTCGGCCACAACATTCGCAGCCGCGTCAAGATCCTGATCAAACCCGTAGAGATGCCCCTCCGGAGAGAGTCGTTCCACAATAGCCCGCGAATGCCCTCCGCCACCGAAAGTAGCGTCAGCATATATGCCGTCAGGCTTTATCGAGAGAGCCTCGATGACCTCCGGGAGCAGGGCCGGAGTGTGATAGGGGAGAGTTATATTAGTTATATTATTTGTGTCAACAGTATCCATTTTTGACGAGATTGAGAGGGTTTCATTCCCCGCCACCAAGAGCAAATTTCGGCTCTTCCGAGACTTTTCCCGGCAGCCCATACTTCCGTAAGTGCGGATTTAGGGAATTCAAATGTAAAGTTAGTGAAAAACATTCGAGAATTTACCATAATCGCAATTTTTTTTGAAAAAATTTTTATTTCTAAAAAGTTATTGACAGTTGGAGCATCATTCTGCGGTTCGAAAAATTGACGGTTACAGAGCGGAAATCTCAATTTTTTTAGGTAAATTTGTAGCCGCAACTTTTAAGAGATATCAATAACATGATTATAGGCTTCGACGGCAAAAGGGCCGTAAATAATCTTACCGGATTAGGCAATTATTCGCGTCTCGTCCTTCAATCGCTCGCCATGGCCGACGCCGGCAGTCATCGCCTGCTTGTCTACACTCCCGAGATGCGCCGCAATCCACGTCTCGACGCTCTCAAGGCATGCGAAAACGTAGAGTTCCGTTTCCCCGGCCCGGTCGGTTTCAGCGGAAGCCTGTGGCGCACGTTTGGCATATCTAATCATCTCCTCCCCGATAAAGTCGAAATCTATCACGGACTCAGCAATGAACTCCCGCTCAATATCCGCAAGAGTGGGGTGAAGTCCGTCGTCACTCTCCACGACGTTATCTACCGTCGCCTCCCCTCCTGCTACAATCCCGCCGATCGCTTTCTTTATGATTTTAAATACGGTCGAAGTTGCAGAAATGCCGATCGCGTTATAGCGATCAGCGAATGTACGAAGCGTGATGCGATGGAGTTCTATGGAGTGGCCGAAGATAGGATAGATGTGGTCTATCAGGGTTGCGACGATATATTCCGACGTCCGGTCAGTCGGAAGGATTTGGAGGAAATCCGGCAACGCTATTCTTTGCCCGAACGCTATCTGTTGCAGGTAGGCACTATAGAATGGCGTAAGAATCTCGCTCTCTCGGCCTCAGCGCTGGCCGGGCTGGATAAGGATGTATATCTCGTTGCAGTAGGTCGCGATAGAAAAGGATATAAAAAGGAGGTGATCGAGGCAGCCCGTCGCAGTGGAGTTGCTGCCGATAGAATTATCTGGCTGGAAGGTCTCCCCTTTCAGGATCTGCCGGGAGTCTATCGCAACGCTTCCGTTGCCGTGCTTCCATCGCGTTATGAAGGATTCGGCATCCCGGTCATCGAAGCCATGGAGTGTGAGGTGTCTTTCATAGGAGCAAAGGGAAGTTGCCTTGAAGAAGCAGGCGGCCCGGCCGGAAGGTATGTCGATCCCGATTCCGTCGATGAGATGATCGAGGAATTACGAATCATCCTCAATGGTGGCTCCGAGATTAAAAAGAGAGTAGAGGAGGGGAAACTCTACGTTCGCCGCTTTGACAACTCCTCAATGGCTAAAAATCTTCTTGACGTCTATGCCCGCACTCTGCAATGACAACTGAAAGAGGCATAGCCTGAATTATTAGTAAAAAATCGCTTCTGAGAATCGAAAATTCTGCGGGTAATTAATCAGATGATGATTTTCGCGCGATTCTCAGGGCTTTAAAATAGCTCGTTAAGTTGGGTTTTGTCTTGATACTTAGATGGATATGCAACTTATTGACAACTGGCGCTGAATCTCTCGGAAAAATTCCCGAATGTAAGATTCAGCGCCTTTAATGCGTTTTTGTGCTGATGCGAAGACTGATTTGGCATTTTCAATGGAATTTGCTAACTTTGTGAGTTATTCCTGTAGGAATAATGGGGTGGCATCTGATAAAAATAAAGAATTGCCCCTCAAATGGAAAAATAGAGATACTTATGAAGTTTAACTCTTCATTATAATTTTTTTAGTTCGTAAATAAGTTTAAACAACTTCTATGATAATCTTTCAGACCGATTCGGTTGAGATGCCGAATATCGATGAGAAGAGAATCAGCCGTTGGCTGAAGGATGTGGCTCACTCCTATAATAAGAGTGTGGGCGACCTTTGTTATCGTTTCTGCTCCGACGAAGTGATCCTCGACTGCAATCGTCAATTCCTCAATCATGATTACTTCACGGATATCATCACCTTCGACTATACAGAGGGACGCCGAATCTCCGGTGATATGCTAATCTCTCTCGAGACCGTAGCCTCCAACGCCGAAAAACTCGGTGTCGGATATGATCGTGAGCTACTTCGCGTCATCGTGCATGGAGTCCTCCATCTCTGTGGCCTTCATGATAAGGAACCCGGTGAAAGAGAACAAATGGAAGCCGCTGAAAATAAGGCGCTTGAGATGATTTATGCGTAATTTCCCGTTGTAATTAATCGGAAAAGAGCTAACTGCAATATGAAGTTTGAATATGATGTTATAGTGGTCGGTGCCGGCCACGCCGGTTGCGAGGCCGCAGTCGCGGCTGCCCGACTCGGAGTCTCAACGTTGCTGATTACCCCTGATCTCAACCGAGTGGCTCAGATGTCGTGTAATCCGGCTGTCGGTGGAATAGCCAAAGGTCAGATTGTCAGAGAGATTGACGCGCTTGGCGGCTGGATGGGAATCGTAGCCGACAAGACTGCAATTCAGTTTCGTATGCTTAATCGCAAGAAAGGTCCTGCCGTTTGGTCGCCTCGTGTGCAGTCTGATCGCACTCGCTTCAGTGATGAATGGCGACGTATTCTCGATTCCACTCAGGGTCTTGAATTGCTCCAGGATACGGTGACGCGGCTCATCATCAAGCCCTCCGATGGCGGAGATAAGCCCTACGTCATCGGTGGCGTGCAGACGGCTCTCGGAATGTCGTTTACGGCTAAGAAGGTTATTCTGACTGCCGGCACATTCCTTGGCGGACTGATGCATTTCGGAAAGCGACAGATCGCAGGAGGTCGCATTGCAGAACCCTCTTCCGAAGGTCTGACGGAACAATTGGCGGCAATCGGTTTTGAGACCGGACGCATGAAGACCGGTACCCCGGCCCGCATCTCCGGAAAATCAATCGATTTCTCTCTCTGCGAACGTCAGGATGGAGAAGACCCGAATCCTGCTGAGGGTCCGGAGGCTGCTCTGCCTCCGCGTCGTGATCCTCATAAATTCTCTTATCTCCCTGAAGTCAATCGCGAATTGAAAGTTCGCGGATGTTATATCACGCATACCTCCCCGGAGGTGCATCAGGTGCTCAATGATAACCTTGCCGATTCTCCCCTCTACAACGGTCAGATTAAGAGTATCGGACCACGCTACTGCCCGTCGATCGAGACAAAGATCGTCACCTTCGCCGATAAAGACAACCATCAGCTATTCCTCGAGCCCGAAGGTGAAACCACCGATGAATACTATATCAACGGTTTTTCGAGTTCTCTTCCGTGGGAGGTCCAGCTTGAGGCTCTTCAGAAGATTCCGGCGCTTCGCGATGTCCATTTCTATCGCCCCGGATATGCTATTGAATACGATTATTTCCCCCCGACTCAGCTGACTCATGATCTACAGACGCGGCTTGTCGACGGTCTCTATTTCGCCGGGCAAGTCAACGGCACTACCGGATATGAGGAAGCTGCCGCACAGGGCCTGATGGCCGGAATCAATGCCGCGCGTTCATGTCGCGGAGAGACCCCCATCGTCCTGCGAAGAGATCAGGCTTATATCGGAGTGTTGATCGATGATCTCGTGACAAAGGGTGTCGACGAACCCTATCGCATGTTTACCTCCCGTGCCGAATATCGGATCCTGCTCCGTCAGGATGATGCCGACATGCGACTGACTCCCATCGGATATGAAATAGGCCTTGCCGACGAACATCGTTACGCTGTCATGAATCGTAAGCGCGAGCTCCGCGACTCCCTTATCGAATTTCTGGAGAAAGAGAAGGTGGCGGCCTCTGAGGATATCAACGTCTGGCTGGAAAATCATGCCACGTCATCGCTTACCGCCGGCACTCGTATGGCCGATCTCCTGCGTCGCCCGCAACTATCGCTTGCGATGCTTACGGAAATCTCTCCGCGTCTCTGTAAAAGGGTAGGGAAGTTGCCCTATGACCTCCGTGATGAAATTTTGGAGAGCGTGGAGATACTCGTAAAGTATGAAGGGTATATCCGACGTGAACGCGAACTTGCCGATAAGATGGTGCGTCTTGAAGGTGTCCGTCTTTCTCCCGACTTCGATTATGACTCGGTAAAGGCCCTAAGCATCGAAGCGCGTCAGAAACTTTCCCGCCAGCGACCACAGACCCTCGGCGAAGCCTCCCGTATCTCCGGAGTCTCCCCGGCCGATGTTTCCATCCTCATGATGATATTGGGAAGGTAAAAATTGTGTTCCACGTGGAACAATTCGACTTTACTGCCTCCGAAGTCAAAGATTTAGCTGCGACTCCCGCAATGAGAAAAATACGATAATGTAACGTTTCGCAGAATAATCTTCGATGAAATCGGGAGTTTTTGAAGAGAAAAATACGAAAATGTAACAAATCATAAAATCTAACACAAAATGGAACTTATAGATCTGAAGGCTATCATTCGTGATGTGCCCGATTTCCCCTCGAAGGGAATCATCTTTCGCGACCTCACTACCATGATCAAGAATGGCGAGGCTCTCCAGGTGATGAGCAAGGCGATGGCCGACCTCTATCGCGATAAGGGAGTGACGAAGGTCGTCGGCATCGAAAGCCGCGGTTTCATCGGAGGTTCTATCCTCGCTTACGAGCTTGGATGCGGTTTCGTCCCGGCTCGTAAACCCGGTAAATTACCCTCCGTCACAATCAAAGCATCCTACGCTAAGGAGTATGGCGTCGATACTATCGAACTTCATAGCGACGCAATCACCAGCGACGACGTAGTTGTGCTTCACGACGACCTGCTCGCTACCGGCGGCACTATGAATGCCGCCTATCAACTCGTGAAATCGATGAACCCGAAGAAAATCTACATCAACTTCATCGTAGAACTCACAGCCCTCAACGGCCGCGAAAATCTCCCGAAAGACTGCGAAGTGACCGCTCTTCTCAAATATTAATTCCTCAACACGCCGGGCGTACACCGGTGTGTATAAAAGATGTTAAACAGGCCACGTCCTCGACGTGGCCTGTTTAATTATGATACCCACGCAATAGCGGATACTCAAAGTTGGTGCCCCGCAATAATGTAAATTTTGATACGGTTTTTAACGGTTGTAGATAATAGTTAACGGTTGTTTTATAATTTCAAGCCATCTCCGGACGTTCTTACCTTAACGCAATTCATGTTTTCGTAAATCTATACTTTCTCCGGTAGCATCGGGAGATAATAAATATTATGGCAACCATAGATCAGAAAGAAATACTTGCTGGCTTCGGTCGGGAAATCGACGAATCCGGTGGTCTCAGAATCGAGACCGCCCTTGACCGCACACCCGATGATCTCCGCCATAACCGTCCCGGCGAATCCTTGCGTAAGAAGATTCTCGGCCTGCCTGAATCCCCCGGTGTCTATATGCACATTGATCGCAACGGCCAGGTTATCTACGTCGGAAAAGCAAAACGATTGAAACGCCGTGTGTCATCATATTTCAACCGTATCCACGACTCTGTACGCACAAATCTTCTCGTCAGAAATATCGTCGATATCCGCTTCATCGTAGTTGCCTCCGAAGAGGATGCCCTCCATCTGGAGAATGCCATGATCAAGGAGTATCAGCCGCGCTACAATGTGCTGCTGAAAGATGATAAATCTTATCCATGGATCGTCGTCACCAAAGAGCCCTTCCCGCGCGTGTTTATGACTCGCACAAAAGGGGAGGCGGGTAAATACTACGGCCCTTACTCGAATCAGCAGTCAGCAAAGATTGTGCTTCAGCTCATTCGTGATCTCTATCCCATCCGTTCCTGCCGACATTATCTCGAAGAAAAAAGTATCGCCCGCAATAAGTTCCGCCTCTGTCTCGATTATCACATCAAGAAGTGTGGCGGAATGTGCCGCGGTCTCATGAATCAGGAGGATTACGCAAAGATAATGTCACAGGTCCGACAGATACTTTCCGGAGAGACCGTCGTGCTCGAACGCCATCTCAAAGATGAGATGAATCGTCTCAGCGAGGAATGGAAATTCGAGGAAGCACAGGTGGTCAAAGAGAAGTATGAAGCCGTGATGCGCTATAATGCGAAGTCCGTCATCGCCCGCACGGAGGAGGGCGATGTAGATATGTTCGCCTACGTGGAGAATGTCGGCTCGGCCTACGTCTGCTTTATGCATCTCCATAGGGGAGCGGTAGTGCAGAGCATGAATCTGGAGTTCCGTCGACGCCTTGCCGAGAGTAAGGAGGAGATTCTTTCAATGGCCATAAGTGAGATCCGCGAACGCTTCGATCGGGAGTTCTCCGAAGTCATTGTCCCCTTCATGCCTGATGTGGATTTTAAAGGGGTCAATTTTGTCATTCCTCAGCGTGGCGACAAGAAGAAAATTCTCGACGTAGGCATGAAAAACGCCGCCCAGTATATGGCCGACAAGGAGAAGCAGATCGCCGCTCTCGACCCCGAAAAGGGTGTGCAGCGACTCATGGAGCAGATGAAGTCCGACTTCCGTCTGAGCTCATTCCCGCGCCACATAGAATGTTTCGATAACTCGAACATCCAAGGCACGAATCCTGTGGCCAGCTGCGTCGTATTCCGCGACGGCAAACCCGCCCGGCGCGACTACCGCCATTTCAACATCAAGACCGTGGAAGGCCCCGACGATTTCGCATCAATGAAGGAGGTCCTTCATCGGCGCTACACCCGCATGATGGCCGAAGGCGAACCGCTCCCGCAACTGGTAGTGGTCGACGGTGGCAAAGGTCAGCTGTCAGCTGCCGTAGAGGCTTTCGACGAGATGGGAATTAGGGGAGAGGTGGCTCTCGTAGGTATCGCCAAGCGACTCGAGGAAATCTATTTCCCCGGCGATTCTCTCCCGCTCTATATCGATAAGAAGTCTCCATCGCTGAGAGTCATCCAGCATCTGCGCGACGAAGCCCACCGCTTCGGTATCACCCATCATCGCGACCGCCGCTCAAAAGGACAGATAGCCTCCGAACTCGATTCCATAAAAGGCATCGGTCCGGCCAGCCAGACTCTCCTTATGAAGCATTTCAAGAGTCTAAAACGTGTAAAAGAAGCCGAACTGTCAGAGATTCAAGATGTTATTGGAAAGGCAAAGGGAAATATCGTATTCTCCCACTTCCACCCTCAGCCCTCCGGGCAATAAAAGGAGTGGCCCTGACCCCTGAACCATGCTTGAATATAAGCGTTATAGAAGTATAAAATACGTGAATAACCCAAAATAACTCAAGAATAACCCCCGACTGAAGTTATCCCAACTTCATCAATCCAAAATTTCAATTCAGATATGAAGCAACAAGATAAAAAACAGCATAAGCCCCGGACGCAGGGATTGCGTCTCAAGCGAGCAGAACTCCAGCAGCGTGTACTCGATTTTCTTACGGCTAACAAAAATCAGTCGTTCAATTATAAGCAGGTGGCGTTCGGAATTGACACCGCCTCCCCGGCTCAGCGCAACGATGTCATCAACATGCTCGACGACCTTGTGGCCGCCGATCTCGTCATGGAAGTCAGCCTGGGTAAATACCGTATTAAATCCAAACCGAAAGTGGAGAGCGAAGGTATCTTCGTGCGCCGCTCCAACGGTAAGAACGCCGTCATGATCGACGACGAACAGATCATGGTGGCCGAACGTAATTCCATGCACGCCCTCAATGGCGACCGCGTGCGTGTGGAAGTATCTGCCACTCGTCCCGGCAAGGATCCCGAAGCAAAAGTGCTTGAGATTCTCGAGACGAAAGATCAGGTATTCATCGGTACGCTTAACGTCGAAAAAAACTACGCCTCCGTAGTCACTGATTCCAAATTCCTTGCCGCCGATATTGTCATTCCCCGCAAGCAGCTCCGTGGCGGTAAGTCCGGTGATAAGGTCATCGCTCGCATTACTCAATGGACCGACGACCAAATGAACCCCCGCGGAGAAATCGTAGATATCCTTGGCAAAAAAGGGGAGAACACGGCCGAGATGCACGCCATCCTCGCCGAATTCGGTCTCCCCTATAAATATCCCGAGAATGTCGAAAAGGCAGCCGAAAAGATAGATGCCGGAATTACGAAAGCGGAAGTCGCCAAGCGTGAAGATTTCCGCAACGTGACGACCTTCACCATCGATCCCCGCGACGCCAAAGACTTCGACGACGCCCTCTCAATCCGCCAGCTTGCCAATGGCAACTGGGAGGTAGGCGTGCATATCGCTGATGTTACCCATTACGTCACCCCCAATTCTACAATCGATAAAGAAGCCCGCGAACGAGCTACGAGTGTCTACCTCGTCGATCGCACGATTCCGATGCTCCCTGAGCGGCTGTCCAATGGTATCTGCTCCCTTCGTCCCAACGAAGAAAAACTTACCTTCTCCGCAATCTTCGAACTCGATTCAAAAGCCAATGTCATCAACTATCGAATCGGTCGAACCGTGATTAAATCCGACCGCCGCTTCACCTACGAAGAGGCTCAGCAGGTAATCGAGACAGGTGAAGGCGATTTCGTACGCGAGATTCAGACTCTCGACTCTCTCGCCAAGCAGCTTCGCCGCCGTCGCTACGATGCCGGTGCGCTGGAGTTCGACCGCGCTGAAGTAAGATTCGAAATCGATAAGGACGGTCGTCCCATCAGCGTCTACTTCAAAGAATCCAAAGATGCCAACAAACTCATCGAGGAGTTCATGTTGCTCGCCAATCTTACCGTAGCGGAGTCTATCGGTAAGGCTGTCGGCGGTAAGAAACCCAAAAATTTTGTCTATCGTGTCCACGATAATCCCGATCCCGAGAAGATCACCAATTTTGCCAACATCGCTGCCCGATTCGGCTATAAGATCAATCCCGAGGGGAGAGCCAAAGAGGTCAATAAGGGTCTCAACCGTCTACTGAAAGATGTCAAAGGGAAAGGGGAAGAAAACATGCTTTCGATTCTCGCAATCCGCTCCATGGCAAAGGCCGTCTACACTACCGACAACGTAGGCCACTACGGTCTCGCCCTCGACTACTATACCCATTTCACATCTCCCATCCGCCGCTACCCCGACATGATGGTGCATCGCCTTCTGGCGAAATATGCCGATGGCGGTCGATCGGCTGATAAGCTTAAACTCGAAGACCAGTGTCGCCACTCCTCCGACATGGAACAGCTCGCCTCCAATGCCGAACGTGCATCAATCCGTTACAAACAGGTCGAATTCATGCAAGGTAAGATGGGGGAGATCTATTCCGGAGTAATCTCCGGTGTGACTGAATGGGGATTCTATGTCGAACTCGACGAAAACATGTGTGAGGGTCTCGTCCCGGTGCGCGATCTCGACGATGATTTCTACGAACTCGATGAAAAGAATTTCTGTCTGATCGGGCGCGCTCATCATAATAAGTATACTCTCGGCGACCGCGTGAAAGTGCAGGTTGCCCGCGCCGACCTCGACCGCAAACAACTCGACTTCGCTCTCATCACCGATGAAGGCAATCCCAACAAACCGTTGCGCGAGAAAAATCGCAGTCACGGACGAAATACCCCCCGAAAAGAGCGCCAAAAACGCTCCCGCAACAAAAAATCATGATTTTTTCTGAAAAAATTGACGAAAAATTTTGTCAGTTTCAAAAAAAGTCGTAACTTTGCATCGGGTGAGTCCTGCACGGCATGCTCCCTGAGAATCCCCCAGATCTTGATCGAAGCAAGGGTATCAGGTCGTAGCGGCGCGATACAGTAAGCTTACCCGCCTGCCTCTTTAGCTCAGTTGGCCAGAGCACGTGATTTGTAATCTCGGGGTCGTTGGTTCGAATCCGACAAGAGGCTCTCTAAAGAAGTTCCTCCTCTGTGAAGAGCACGGACAACATGACTGAAAGAACAATAGGATAAAAGATCGTAGCGCAAGCTACGAAGTAAAAAGCGTTGAATGTTTTTCATAATTTTGTTTTGGCGGTGTGTTTGTGATAAACATGCCGTTTTTTTATGCCCTTACCCCTCCTCCCACTCAGAACCCTGTAAATCCCCGAAGACGACACTATTGGACCGCGAGCGAAGCGTAGCGCCTCAGCGCCCTTTGCGTCATTGTATGCGTCAGCCTACTGCCTGTTAAGCCTCAGCGAGCCCTCTGCACCTCTGCGTGAGATTAAAATTTTTTAAGTCTCAGAGAAATTATACATACTCCAACCGTGCCATCCGCAATTGACTTGTGTAATCAATTTTAACAGGGTTTTGTGCTTGATCCCGACGATCCCTTGGAAAAGATCCATAAATTGATTATATTTGCAAAGAGGAGTCCCTCAAGCCCCGAATCTCCGGATGCATTGCCTCCTCACCTCCTTATTACTTACAACTTATTACTTTTTAAATATATGTATATTTACAACACAACTTTTATGGTAGAACAGTCAGAAAAAGAAAACTTTCTGACTTGGATGCGCAGCCACGCCCTCCCGGCGTTAGTCAACGATTCATTGCCCGCAAAGGCCCCCCGACTCACTCTCGTGACCGAAGTGCCCGGCGATCCCGAATTTGCCGCCCAGGCTGCCTCCTTTGCCTTCCAGGTGGAGTTCAACTCCATTGAAGACGCGAAAAAATGGGCCGAAACGGCACTCATGCCCGTAGGAGGTCAGTTTACCTCTAAATTCGGACCCGAACACGGATTAATGTTCGCCACTATCCTCGAGGTCGTAGATCTCTGATTATTACACCTGTTATCTCTCCAAAAATTATTAAAATCCACTCCCTCCAACCCTCTGAGAATCGAATAATTCGTAAGATGAACCCTGAAGTACAGAAATATGAGCGCGTCATAATGGGAATCGACCCCGGCACCAACGTCATGGGCTACGGCATACTCGGTGTCAACGGTAAAACTCCCGAGTTAGTGGTGATGGGTGTCATCAAACTTTCAAAGTTCGACAGCCACTATCTCCGCCTGCGCCGAATCTTCGAACGTGTCACCGGACTCGTCGATCAATACCTCCCCGACGAACTCGCCATCGAAGCCCCCTTCTTCGGAAAGAACGTCCAATCGATGTTAAAACTCGGCAGAGCCCAGGGAGTAGCCATGGCCGCCGTCCTCGCCCGCGACATTCCAATTGCCGAATACGCACCTCTCAGCATCAAGCAATCCGTCACCGGCAGAGGCTCCGCCTCCAAAGAGCAGGTCGCCACAATGCTCAAACACATCCTCCACATCCCCGACGAGAAGATGCCCGCACTCCTCGACGCAACCGACGCCCTCGCAGCCGCCCTAACCCACTTCTACGAAACCGGCAAACCCGCCATAGCCAAAGGTCCCTCCTCATGGGCCAAATTCATCGCACAGAATCCCGACCGCCTCGCTCCCCGCCGCAACAAGAAAAACTAACCCTCCCCCCGAAACTTTATGCGTCTATCCCCGCATAGCGAAGCTTTGAGCAGCTGCCCCCCCCCCGAAACTTTATGGATCTATCCCCGCATAGCGAAGCTTTGAGCAGCTGCCCCCCGAAACTTTATGCGTCTATCCCCGCATAGCGAAGCTTTGAGCAGCTGCCCCCGAAACTTTATGTATCTATCCCCATATAGCGAAGCTTTGTGGGGATGCCCCCGCGTAGCGGGGCTTTACATTAGGCCCGTATCAATCAACGCGATAGCGTTGATTGGTGCGGGTCTAATAAAATAGTATTACATATATTTATGGAGCCCTGCGTTAGCATGGGCTTCCCACGTCGAACGATAGAATATCCCCCTCTACCGAAAGAAGCCCATATAGCTACTTAACCAAAATAACCAATATCAAAGTAGAGCATTACACTCAATGCAGGCTCTACTTTTTTATTTGAGGTGTGAGAGGCCTTGGAGTTGGAAAAAAATAGAATATTGGGGAGGAAAAGAAAAAACAATTGTAAATTTTTGGTATTGTCAAAAGTTTGAAATAATTTTGTATAATGCAGTTGGAGTATACTCTTTCTATCGGCTCTGATTGTTATAATGTAGTAACAAATATTATATACTCAGATAATGGACAAATACCAGGAAGCGCTCGCTGCCAGCAAAGTGCTCAGCGATGATGCCGCCGTAGCGGCAGAAGTGAAAAAAATTGTGGAGAAAGCCCATGAATACGCTTCTCCGGAAGTGTGGCAACTGCTCTTCAGCTCAATCGATCTGACCACCCTCTCTACTGAGGATTCCGACAGCAGTGTCGCCCGGTTCACTCAACGTGTCAACGATTTCGACAACGATTATCCCCAGTTTAAAAATGTGGCCGCTATCTGCGTCTACTCCAATTTCGCTGAGGTCGTAAAGACCCATCTCGACGTCCCCGGGGTCGATATCGCCGTTGTCGCCGGAGGTTTCCCCTCAAGCCAGACTTTCCAGGCCGTAAAGGTTGCCGACGTAGCGCTGGCTTGTGCCGGCGGTGCCAACGAGGTTGATATCGTTATGAATGTCGGCCAGTTCCTCGACGGTGATTTCGAGAGCCTTACCGACGAAATTATCGAACTCAAACACACCGCTCGCGACGCACGCCTTAAAGTTATTCTTGAGACCGGATGCCTTAAGACGGCCGAAAACATCAAACGCGCATCTATCCTCGCAATGTATTCCGAAGCTGACTTCATCAAGACCTCGACCGGCAAAATCTATCCCGGAGCCTCTCTGGAAGCCGCATGGGTAATGTGTCAGTGCATCAAGGAATATTATCAGCTGACCGGCCGTAAGGTAGGTTTCAAGGCCGCCGGAGGCGTACGCACCTCCGAAGAGGCTCTCCAATACTATGCAATCGTGAAAGCGGTGCTCGGCGACGAATGGCTCAATCAGGATCTCT
>JAAVDX010000025.1 GCA_014801585.1 Bacteroides sp. | reverse complement strand
TCCGATAATCTCAATCTCTTCAGAACAGTCGGATATTTTCAGGGAGGATATTCTTACGGTGCAAAAGCGAGTAGGAGACACAGAACATAAATTCTATGACGAAATGATAGGTGGGCTATTGCGAACGCTTGTCTACGATTTCTTCGACATCCACTCTGAATTTTCCGAGACCATTCCGGAATCCAACCGCGCATCGGAAATCTCGCGGCAGTTTTTCCGGATGCTTGAGAGCGGCAGAGTGAAATACGACCGCGAGCCTGCACAGTATGCCTCGGCTCTCAATGTCACCAGGAAATATCTTAATGCAGTGATTAAGCGCCAGACAGGCAGTTCCGTATCTTATCATATCAACCGTACGGCACGGGCAATGATAATTGACTACCTCAAGGATAATAAACTCTCAATCTCGCAGATTGCCGACGAAATGAATTTCGCATCCTTGGAATATTTCAGCCGCTACTGCAAGAAACATCTGGGTATTTCACCGTCGAGATACCGCCTTACTCAAAAATAGCACTATTCTACTTTTATCGGACAGCAATAAAAAAGAATTGACAAAAAAGATTGATAAAAAGGATCGATAAATGAAAACGAGGGGATTGTGTCTTAGACACAATCCCCTCGTTTGAGAATATTTTAGCCGGCTTTTAATGACAGCCACAGCTGCCTTCGCCGCAACCGCAATTGCCGTCGGAACATTCGCCGCAATCGTTGTGCGAACCGCAACCGCCGCAACCGCAACCCGTAGCGGGTTGGAGTTCTTCGGGGGTAGCATCGCGCACCTCGATCACCTCACCCTCATATTTCACCGTCTTACCGGCAAAAGGATGATTGAAATCCATCTTAATGCTCTTGTCGTCGATTTCAAGCACTTTGCCGAGGATGCGGAAACCTTCTGCCGTCATCATCGGTAGTTCGGCACCGACCTTTACCTCTTCCGCAAGCTTACCGTCGCGCTCGAAAATCTCCTTCTCAAGAGTCACGACATTTTCATCATAGCGCTCCCCGAAGGCTGCCTGAGGAGGAAGCACCACCTCAAACTTATCACCTGTGGCAAGATCCTTCATGGCTGCTATCAGACCGGGCACAACTTCATGGCTCACACCATATACCATTTCATCAGGTGCGTCAGCCTTTGCCTCGAAAAGGAGTTCTCCATCAGCATCGTTATAGAGTTTGTAGGCGTATTTGACATATTTGCCGGGGCCTACGACTTCTTTATTTTCCATCGTTATATTTTATTTTTAATTATTTATTCAAGTTTCGCAAATTCAACCTTACAAGCAGATCTTATCTCCTTATAGGCGCTCCTCCAATCCCTATTCTGCAGGAAGTTCGTCGGGATTGGTAAGAAGTTCCTCCTCCTCGTCGTCGAAGTCTTCGACGTTCTGGAGCAAGGAATTGTCAGGGACTTCCTGACCTTCGGGATGTTTGAGTTCATATTGCTCCGTCATCGGGCCTACATTGAAATAGAATCCCTTAGCCGAGCGTGTTCCGCGTCGTTTTACATCGGCATCCGGTTTCACAGAGATGTAGTCGAATCCGTCTGAGGGGAAATCTACCGACACCGGTTCGTAGCCCAGCAGCTGAATCATATTGTATTCATGCATCGGATAGATCACGTAGAAAGCATCAGCCTCCGTCTCTCCATTACCTGTAGATTTGATCGCCCCAAGAATATGCTCCAGGCGATACTCCCATATCTTCGCCTTCATCGCATTACCCATCTCTTGAGATGCGTGTACAAGCACCGACATCTGGCGCAGGTCAAATGGGTTATCCTTCAGCGAAAGTTCCGTGGCGGTAGCAAGTTCGCGTAATGTGCGCTTATATTGCGTATTGAGGTGAGCCTTCTGTTTCTCGGCCTCATGGCCTGAAATCTTATTGGCCTTTATAAGCTTATTGAGGGAGTCGGATACGTGAGTCAGGCGCTCTTTTTGTGCATTGACAATAGAAAGCAGCGAGTCCGACACAGCATTGTATGGGGAAGTGCGATAGGGGTCGTAATCTTCCTGAAATAAATAGCCGAGATAAAGATTCCGATATTCATCATGCGTCATGGTCGTGTCATTTCGCATGAATTTCTTCACGAGTTCCGGATAGTAATACTCACCTTTCGGATTCTGAGTCTCTTGAGCTATCTTTTTAAAATCCGGTTTTTCTACCTTTATTTTTCTTGCGTCGTTAGCCTTACGGGCTGCCGGCGCCCCCCACACTGCCGGAGTCGCCAACAGGAACGCTCCAATTAAGGCTACTACGCCGAATATGTCACGAAAGTAATTTCTTTTCATCTTCAATTGGATTTTTAAATCGGAGAAAGGAGCGACCTGGCTATCAATATTATCGCCGGAATACCGAACTGTGCTACTGTGACCAGTATCGGGAAACCCTTGGCGAGAAGATATTTGAAGAATCGCCCTGTTGGCAGAGCTACGTCTCGCCCGTCAGGAGTATTCGTAAAGAGGAGAAATCCGAAGAATATTCCCGCTATGCTGCCTGCGATCATCAGTGCGTAAAGGAGATTGAGGTTGGTTGAGAAGGTGAAGCCGAGCAGTCCCACTGCCATACCTGCAATGCCTCCTATCGTCATATAGCCGACTCCACGGCTTTGCTGACGCACTGCCGGATTTTGAAGCAATACTATCATCATCACGACAAACGTGATCACAAGCCATGAAAGCAACATTCCATTGCTCAGTGGCATGATGGGGAAGCCATTCTTTTTTGCGAAACTAAGAATGACCAATGCGCAATATGACAGTCCCGGAGCTATCAGAATCCGCTTCGGTAGCAGCAAAAATGCCGCCAGCCATATAAGGCAGCTCAATATGATAAGGAATATCATCATAAGGGTCGTAATTTTGGGTCTATCTTAATAACGCCGGAATGAGAATCGATATTGATAAAATTCTCTTAAAAAATTTAAAAACTATTGACGCCGTAAAATGATCCTTACGAAAACTCAATAAAAGTTCCGACTGGCTCATTTCTTTATTTCGGGATAGGCGATACGGGTATGATAGATTGTAGCAAGTCGCTTCTTGAAGGTATCTTTGATCGTCTCCACATCGGCAAACGATAGCGGTGATTCCTTAAGAAGACCATCCGCAATCTGCGAATCGATAATCTTATCGATAAGATTGTCAATGTTCTCTTTCGAATAATCTTTCAGGCTTCTTGAGGCGGCCTCTACGCAGTCGGCCATCATCAGAATGGCGGTCTCTTTCGATTGCGGATTAGGTCCGGGGTATTGGAATTTGCTTCTGTCTACCGGTTGGCCGTTGCTTTCATTGACGGCTGTATTGTAGAAGTATTTTGTAATCCCTTTTCCATGATGCTCGGCGATGAAGTCTTTGATTACCTGCGGAAGTTTTGCCTTTGAGGCGAGTACGAGTCCATCCGTTACATGCGAGATAATCTTTCGAGCCGATGTCTCCGGATCGAGCCCTGCATGAGGATTGACCCCGTGCTGATTCTCAGTGAAGAATACCGGACTCTCCATCTTCCCGATATCATGATAGAGCGCGCCGGTTCTTACCAACTGCACATTCGCACCTATGGCACGCGCACCCTCAGCTGCCAGAGTCGACACCTGCATCACATGCTGAAATGTCCCCGGAGCTTCCTCCGCGAGCCGACGCAGCAGCGGATGGTTGATATCGGAGAGTTCTACGAGTGTCACCATCGACGTAAAACCGAATAGTTTCTCAATTATAAGAATCAGAATATAAGCGAATGAGAGGATGATTGAATTGCAGAGGAACATCAGAAGCATCCTCGGAGAGAAGAGCGATAGATTGCCGTCGGTTGCCAGACAGAGTGTGCCGTAGGTGAGGATATAGACGATGAGGGTAATGCCTGCCGTGCGCAGCAACTGACTGCGTTTGGAGAGATGATTGATGCTGAAGGTAGCCGCAAGTCCTGCCGCAAGCTCCATGACGATAAATTGAAACTGATAAGTAGCGATCAACGCCATTAGTGTGACAGATATCAGCAGTGCGAACATCGCAGTGCGTGAATCGAAGAATACCATCACTATTACCGGAATCGCCGCAAAAGGAATTACGTAGATACTCGTCGGATTATATTCAAGTACGAGAGTGGCAATAGCTACAAACACAGTAATGAAACTCACGAGAAATGTCATCTGCCGCAGATTGCTGAAGAAACGTTTGCGGTAGAGGGCGAGGAAGATATAGAGCATGGTCCAGCAGAGGAGTATGTAAAGCCCCTGCCCGATATAATAATATGTGTGTGACGTGTCGGAGTTCTGGCGCGAGTTAAGCATCTCCTGATACGTATTCAGATTTGTGAATATCTGCGGAGTAATGATCTCGCCGCGATCTACGATTCGTTGCCCTTTCTTGATTACGCCGATTGCCCCCGTGGCAGCCAGATATTCCTGATCACGGAATTTACGATCGGTCACTGAATCAAGCACTATGTCGGGCACAATCGCAGCGCTCAGAGCTCTGGCTACTTCTGACGGAAGCTGGTGGCGCTGCTTATCGGTAGCGAGAGCATATAGGGAGTCGATGCGGTCGAAGGCTGTCTTCTGCGTCAGCAGTTCCAGACCTTCATAAGTCTGTGCCACATCGGGCTCACCCTTATCCGAACTCTTCATCTCGCGATATTTAGTATTATTGCCATTGACGATGTAGGCATGAAGGTCGGCCGAGACTATCCCTTTGTCATAAGCTTCTTTAAGAAGATTTGTGAGCAGAGCGCGATCGGTAGGGGAGACAACTGCGGCAATATGGCGGCTGAAGAGATCGATATTGTTGGCTTCGACATCAGGAACCACCTTTGCAAACGGCATAAAATTCGCTTCGATACTATCCTTGATCTGTCGGGCAGAAGTGGAGTCGCGCAGGATTGGAGTGTCAAAATCAGCCGTAAGCAGAGGATATTTCCAGGGCTGATTGAGTTCGTAAGTATAGCTCTGATGATCAGCTCTCGGGACAAGAGCGAGCACTATTGCCGTGGCTGCGATCATAAGCAGCGCGCGCAGAATATTGAGTTTTGAAAATATCTTTTTCATGATTCGTTCTGGAAAATTTTAACGGCTTTGGTGACGTCAGGTATCTTACGCAGCGCCTGGCAAAGACGTCGCATCGCGTGAGAAGAATCTGCGTCAAGAGTCATCCGACATTCAAAGGCTGCATTCTGAGTGTCAATCGTAAGAGCGCGTATCCGCACTCTCGAATTGCGCGTCGTAGTGCTGACGATATCCTGTAGCATTGCGTGGCGGTCGACCCCTTCAATTCTTACCATCCATGTGCCTCGCCCCGGGGATATTCCGGCTCCACTTTGGCTGTCAGATGTGGAATTGCGTCTGAGCCAAGTGCGTATGCGGTTCTGAGCCTTAGCAGTGTTGCAGAATTGCAGCCAGTCGTTCGTAGGCCACTGTGTGTTGGAGGTGATAATCTCAACCTGATCGCCCGACTCGAGAGGATGACTGAGGGGAAGAAGTCTATGGTTGATTTTCCCCGCTACGCAGTGAAGTCCGAGCTGGGTATGTATTTCAAAAGCCAGATCAAGTACTGTGGCGCCCGCCGGAAGAGTCTTCAGTTCGCCCGAAGGAGTGAAGACGTAAATTTCGTGGGCGTAGAGGGAGAGTTTTATGGTGTCGAAAAAGTCGAGAGCATTCGGTTCGGGATGTGCCAGAATATCTTTCACCGTATTCATCCATGAGTCAAGCTCGCTCTCGGCCGATGTGTCATCGGTTTTGTATTTCCAGTGGGCTGCATATCCGAGTTCGGCGATGTCGTCCATTTTTCGCGATCGGATCTGCACCTCAATCCAGCGCCCTTCCGGGCCCATAGCAGTCAGATGCAATGCGCGATAACCATTGGCCTTCGGAGTGGAGGTCCAGTCGCGGAGCCGGTCGGGATGACAGGGATGATCGGCTGTGAAAAAAGTATATATCTCCCAGCAGCGGAGTTTCTCGAGAGCGTCATCCTCATTCTCAAAGATTACGCGGACCGCATAGATATCATATACTTCCTCAAACGATACCCCCTTCTTCTGCATCTTGTTGAAGATACTGTAGGCGCTTTTCACGCGAGCCTTAATCTCATATTTAAAGCCCGCGGCATCGAGCTTTTTTCTGACCGGGCCTACAAATTCCTCCACTATTCTATGACGCTCGGCCTCACTCTCCACGACTTTCGACCGTATCTCATTATAGATTGCCGGGTGCTGATAGCGGAATGCAAGTTCTTCAAGCTCGGTCTTGATTTTAAAGAGGCCGAGGCGGTGGGCAAGAGGAGCATATACATAGAGAGTCTCGTCGGCGATTGCCATCTGTTTCTCCGGACGCAGAGCGTCGAGGGTCCGCATATTGTGGAGTCGGTCGGCCATCTTAATGAGCATCACTCTGACGTCGGTCGACATTGACAGGAGAAGCTTACGGAAATTCTCAGCCTGCTCCGACGCGCGGCGACCGAGTATGCCACCTGAAATCTTGGTAAGGCCCTCAACAATCTGGGCAATTTTCGGACCGAACGCAGAGAGAATATCCTCGTAGGTGAAATCCGTATCCTCCACTACGTCGTGGAGCAGAGCCGCACAGATAGAGGTCGACCCCAATCCGAGTTCGGCCACGACGATCTTGGCCACCGCGATAGGATGTAGTATATAGGGCTCGCCGCTGCGGCGACGTGCTCCCTGATGAGCTCTTTTTGCGAAGCGATAAGCCTTCCGGATGATCTCCACTTTCCTGCGATGATTGCTGGCAAGATAGGTATCCAGCAGGTCGCGAAAAGCCGCCTCGACGATCTGTTCGTCGTGGTCGGTGGCGTCGTGGTCGGCGGCGAGGGGTGATATCTCCAGAAAGTCTCTCAAAATAGCGTTATAATTTCAGTCACTGAGTTCAGTAAGTGCAAAATTACTAAAAAATTGCGATTTTTCAAAGAAAAAGCCGGGCGTCGTCGCGACGTCCGGCTCTCTTGAAGAAATCTTTGGGGGCGAGCTTCCATTCTCAGCCCTTATAGATTTCTTCTTCTGATAGAAATTACTAATGTATATAACCCAAAATTTAGACAATTCATGTTTTCCGTCCGGTTAGCGCGAAGCGGTGTCAGCGGTTGAAGGCTATGAAGCGTAAATCACCACTGCTGTCGGCACGCGCCTATGGGCAGGGATGCCATCGCGGCAGGCCTGTCCGCCCTACCGGGGGTATCTCTTAAGGCTACCAGAAGATTTGGATAATCCTCATCAGGGCGGAGTGCCGGTAAGGCCTTCCGGGAGGATACCCATCTTTGGTTTAGACATATTGAAAACGCCGCTATGGCTGTAAATATTAGTGTAGAAAAGTTAAAGATACACAAGAATAAAAAAGGGTCGAATCCTGCGAATGGATTCGACCCTGATTTTATGGTAATCTAAGAAGTTTTATCTTACGATGGCTTTGCGGGATTCCTTGCCGCTGCGCACGATGTAGAGTCCGGCGGGGAGAGCTACGTCGGCTGCATCGGAGGCGGAAGTGTAGCGGAGTGTGCCGTCAAGGCCGTAGATCTCGATGCCATCCGTAGCACCTGCCACTGTCAGGCTGCCTGCACCGGTAGCAACTGCCAGTGAAGAGTCGGCAGCCTCGATACCCTCTACAGCAGAAACCTTATTGTTGACCAGTACAACATAACTGTTGGCAGGAACTGTTACTGTGCCGGCTGCTACGTCAAATGTCGGATTAGTTGCGTATGACTTAGAGGCAATCTTATAATCGCTCTCCTTAGTAGAAGAGAAGGCGATGGGGATTGTCAGTTCGGTCGACATGCCGGGGTTGATGGCGCATATAAGCTCCTTCTCCGGAGTTGTGGAGATGATTGTGCGGCCTTTAGCCCAATCGCTGGCCGTAACCGCTGCGCTGTAGGAGGCAGCCTCATCGAAGAGATCGGGGTTGGCTGTACGTATATCGATAAGTTCGCAATAGTTGCGATAAAGGCCATAGTTGTCGGGATCCTGAAGGAGATTCCAGTTGACGATCTTCGGGTCGGTATTATTACCGCCATCGGCATTCTTCGTTGACTGAGCGTTGCCCATTTCCGAGAATTCCCAGATCATGTGAGCTCCGGGGACGAGAATCATCTGGGCAGCGGCCGAACCGAGACGACGACACTGTGCCTGATGATTATTCTTGATATTGGCATTGCCGAAAGTGATCTGCTTGTAGGCAAGGCGCTCTTCGTCGTGAGACTCAAGGTAAGCTACAGTAGAATTGACTGTGCGGGAATCCTTCACAGCCCACATGCGCTGCAGGCCGGAATTGCTTGAGAAGCCCATCGCGTACTGGCATCCTTCAGTATTCACATTAGCCCAGTTGAG
The DNA here is from genome assembly GCA_014801585.1 of Bacteroides sp. Lineage (GTDB taxonomy): Bacteria > Bacteroidota > Bacteroidia > Bacteroidales > Muribaculaceae > Lepagella. Next base: position 23,732 of record JAAVDX010000025.1, on the reverse strand, counting down.
CATGCCGAACGCAGCCATTTCGTTTTCTTCCTTAGCGCCTGCGAGATTCTCATTGATGAAGTAAGCATCCGGGTTCACTTCATTCATGGCTTCCTGAATAGCGTGCATGTTGGCTACGCGAGAAGCGTTGTAGGCGTTTGTGCCCGAGTCGCCGCTGTTGGCATAGGAATCATTGTCGCCGAGACCCTTTACGAGGTCGAAACGATAGCCGTCGATGTGATATTCCTCCATCCAGTATTTTACAACGTCCTTCCACTGCTGGCGGATCAGAGGATGACCCTGATTGACGTCGTTGAGCACGCTGTAGGCGTGGGGGGCGTCAGCGTTATACATCGGGTTGGATCCGGCGGGATACATACGATACCAGGGGTGGAGCCAGTCGGTCTGGTTGAATACCATATCGAGAATCACGGCAATACCGTTTTCATGGCATGTGTTGATGAATTCCTTATAATCATCGGGAGTACCATATGCCTTATCGGGAGCAAAGTAGAAGTTGGGATTATAGCCCCAGGAGATATTGCCGTTGAATTCATTGATCGGAAGCACCTCGATGGCGTTGACTCCGAGTTCCTTCAGATAGGGGAGCTTCTCGAGTGCAAGCTTCACGGTGCCGTTGCCGTTGGCCTTACCTTCAGTGCCGGTGAAGTCACGGAAAAGGAGCTCATAGATGACGAGATCTTTCTTAGCTACGGGTTTGAAGTCATCGTCGGTCCAGTTATAGTCGTTGATATTCTCCTGATATACTGCCAGAGGCACGCTGCCTGTCACCTTATCCGAAGGATATGCCGGGAGATTGGGATAGACGCTTTCGGGAATATATTTATCATTCGAGGGGTCGAGAATAAGTTTTGCATAAGGATCGCCTACCTTTGTGCCTTCGTCTACATTATAGTAGTAGAAATACATCGAAGTGTTGTCGAGACCGCTGACGGAGGTCCAGAAATAGCGCTGGCCATCGTAGTCCTGATAGTACATCTTCTGGTTGGGGTCGGAAGCATAATCATTCCATGAACCGATGAGTTCGCAGGAGAGTTTCTGCGGAGCTGCGAGACAGAAGAGGACGTCACCGTTGTCGGCACGTACAGCGCCCATTTTGGGCACACCGCCGGGATAATCTTTCTGAGCGGAAGCGTTGACGTAGGTCAGACGGAAACCTTTCGACGACTGCTTGCCGTTGATCTTCACGTTGCCGTAGACGTTATATGCGCCCGGTTCGGTGAATGTGTAGGAGGCGTGGAGTTCCTTGATATTAGTGCCTTCAGCAATGGCGATACCGTTGACTGCGATCCACATCTCATCGGCCACCTGATTTGAAGTGAAGTCAAACTTCACGGTAGCATTCTCGGCAGAGATGGTAGTGGAAGGTGCGTCGGAGGTGAAATCCAGCTGAAGAGCAGTTGAAACGACGGGGACTGTGATATCAGCGCCGCCCGTGCCCTTGCCTTCCTTCGAGCCCGTAGAGTTACGGAATACGAAGACCAGACTCTTCACTACTTCCGATGTTGACTTAATGTTGTAGAAAGTCTTGATGTTGCCGATCTCAAGTTTGTAGAGATTCGGAGAGACGTAGGTCAGAAGATACTTGGCGGAATTGTCGAGCCAGTCAGTGGCATATTTCCAGTCGGAGTTATCCTTGGAATTGGAAGTGATTACTCCTGTGTGGGCATAGATCTTCACGGATTCGGCCTGATTGGCAAGGCCCTTGTTGCCCTGATCGGCGTGGAAATAGATCACGACATTCTCACTGTTGTCGTAGAGCGGATCAGGCTCGTAGGTGACGACCTGAGCCTGCAGACCGAAGGCTGCCGCAATCATGGCGCAGATAGTCAGAAGTTTGAATTTTAACATGATAAGATTTTTATAGTTAAATTATTTAGTTGTTTAAATTTTGAGATACAGTTATCAAGCTTATAAGACGGCTGATTTTGCGATGCTAATTCTTTTCCAGTAGGATCTTTTGCCTCTGCTTTCAGTCTTCCGGCGGGATATAGGTGGCTTCGCGCATTTGGGAGTATTCTTCCCAGTCAGGGTCTTCGCAGGCTTCGATGGCGATCGGAAGTTGTGGGAGATCGGCGAGCGCGCGATTGAGGATATTACGGAAGATATGTAGCGAACGCGTGTAGAACACCCAGTCACGCCGCCCGTCGCCGGTATAGATACCGGTGAGCACGGCGGCCGTGTCTTTCTTAGTCTCGGTGAGGAAGCGCTCGGTAGCCTCCTCCATCAATTGAGCGTCCTGCTCCCCGGGCATGCCATCGGGGAGTGGGGTATAATCCCAATAGACGTTGAGTCGGAAAGGATATTTGCCGGATTCGCGGAAAGAATCTATGTCATCTCGGCCTGTGACGATAAGAGTCTTGCCCGACTCCGCTTCGGCCGGATAGGTCCAGAATATTTGTGAGGGCTTTGCCATTGGGATTGTGGTTTTCAGGATTGCTGGCGCTGGAAGCGGTCGGAGTTGATGAGGGGGAATTCCAGTACGGGTTCATCGAAGAAGCGGCCGGGGCGGAAGCAATGGAGTTTGAAGAATTTTGTCAGATCGAGTTTTCTCATCACAGCTATCGGATCTTTTATCTCAAATCCCTTGCCCTGCTTGAAGGCTATGGCTTGGAAAACTACCCGCTCGATTCTTCCAAGAGTGGAGTGGGAGAATTGTGCGAGGTCGATCAATTCGTTGGGTTGCACGTCGCCCTGATATATTATGCTCCATTCAGCATTTTCAGGCGCGCGTCCTGCCAGATAGAATTGGAGGGTATAGTTGGAATCGTTGACGAGGACGGCATTGAAATTGGATTCCGAGAGATGCTTCAGATCGGAAGGCTCGAAAGCCAGCGAGAGAGTGAGGCGGTCGCCGTGGGCAGTCTCCGGAGCAGGAGGTAGAGGAGCGGGCTCGGGGGTATTATCCTTTGCGAGCTTGGGTTCGGGACGCACGTCTGCCTTTCCGGCGTCGAAAGCGCTTTGATCAAACATCAGTTTGGCTCCGGAAGGGTTTTTCTGATGGCCTGCCGGAAGCACTACTACGAGTTCTTTCACCTGACAAGGGGTCTCAAATCCCTGATCGTCGACGTATGCTATCTTCCCGTCGACGCGGGTGACGACACCTCCGCCTACGGAATTAAGGTATCTGACTGTATCTCCTGGTTTAATCATTTCTTTTTACAGATTTTTTTGAATGACTCGTCTTTATAAGAAAGACTCTAAGCAGCTTTTTTCTTAAACAACCGTCCTCTTAAACAATCTCAATCTTTCGGTTTGTCCTCGGTGGAAGTAGCGAGTTTTTCTTCAAACTCCTTATCCACCTTCTCTTCTCGGGCTTCGTAGGCGTCGACGATACGCTGCACGAGCGGATGACGCACGATATCCTTCTTGGCATATTCGATAATTCCGATACCCTTCACTCCGCGCAGAATCCGGAGCGCCTGCATCAGGCCCGACTGCACACTTCTCGGCAGATCGATCTGAGTAGCGTCGCCGGTGATAATCATCTTGGCATTGACGCCGAGTCGGGTAAGGAACATCTTCATCTGATGTTTCGTCGTGTTCTGGGCTTCGTCGAGGATGATGATTGCATCGTTGAGGGTGCGTCCGCGCATGAAGGCGAGCGGAGCGATCTGAATTGTGTCGGCTTCCATATACTCCTTAAGTTTTACGGCCGGGAGCATATCTTCCAAAGCGTCGTAGAGGGGGCGGAGATAGGGATCGATCTTATCCTTCATGTCGCCAGGGAGGAATCCGAGTTTCTCACCTGCTTCCACGGCCGGACGCGAGAGGATGATTTTCTTGCAGGTACGGTTTTTCAAGGCTGCGACTGCAAGTGCGATTGCGATATAGGTCTTTCCCGTACCGGCCGGACCGAGAGCGAATGTAAGATCATTCTCCTCGAAAGATTTCACCATTTTAGCCTGATTGGCATTTCGCGGTGCGATCGGACGGCCGCTCTGACCGAAGATGATGACCCCTTCCGAATTGACGGCTTTAGGAGGCTGACCTTTGATGATGTCGATAATGACTTCATCCGTCAGTTTGTTGTATTTGGCGGCATATGCCTCGATAGCCTTTATCTTGCGCTCGAATTCAGCAGTCTCTGAATCTTCACCGATCACCTTGATGACACTGCCACGCGCCGCCATTCGCAATTTCGGGAAGAGATTGCGGATGAGGTTGATATTTGAGTTGTTGACGCCATAGAAGGTCTGAGGGTCTATGCCGTCGACTATTACGGTTCTTTCAATCATAGAGTAATGTTTAACCCTCGGGGGAAATAATGGTGTTATCCTACGGAACTGTATAACCCTCGGGTGGGTAATGGTGTTATCCTACAGATCCGTTTAACCCTCGGGGGGAATAATGATGTTATCCTACGGATCCTTCGAGAGTGATCTGGAGGAGTTTCTGGGCTTCGACGGCAAATTCCATGGGGAGTTTGTTCATGACCTCCTTGGCGTAGCCATTGACGATGAGGCCTACGGCTTCCTCCATGGGGATTCCGCGCTGCTGGCAATAGAAGAGCTGTTCCTCATTGATTTTGGAGGTGGTCGCTTCATGTTCTGCCACTGATTCGCGGTTGCGCACGTCGATATAAGGGAAAGTGTGGGCGCCGCAGTCGGGTCCCATCAGCAGAGAGTCACACTGAGTGAAATTGCGGCAGCCTGTGGCATTCTTATCGATACGGACGAGACCGCGATAGGAATTCTGCGACTTGCCGGCCGAGATGCCCTTGCTGACGATAGTAGAACGTGAATTTTTGCCGATATGAATCATCTTCGTGCCCGTGTCGGCCTCCTGATGATTATTGGTGACGGCGACGCTGTAGAATTCGCCTACGGATTCATCGCCTTTCAGGATGCAAGAGGGGTATTTCCAAGTGATGGCCGAACCGGTCTCCACCTGAGTCCATGAAATCTTAGAGCGATGGCCACGGCAGAGGCCGCGCTTGGTGACGAAATTGTAGATGCCACCTTTACCGTCCTTGTCACCGGCATACCAGTTCTGCACGGTAGAATACTTTACTTCGGCGCGTTCTTCAACGATGATTTCAACGATTGCGGCATGGAGCTGATTTTCGTCGCGCATGGGGGCTGTGCAGCCTTCGAGGTAAGAGACGTAGGCATCATCGTCGGCCACGATGAGAGTGCGTTCAAACTGCCCGGTACCTGCGGCATTGATACGGAAATAAGTGGAGAGTTCCATCGGGCAGCGGACACCTTTCGGAATATATACGAACGAGCCATCGGAGAAGACGGCCGAGTTGAGGGCTGCATAATAATTGTCGCGATAATTTACGACGGTGCCGAGATATTTTCTGACCAGGTCGGGATAATCTTTCACGGCTTCCGAGAAAGAGCAGAAGATCACTCCGAGTTCGGCAAGTTTTTCGCGGTGGGTGGTCTTGACGCTGACGGAGTCCATTACGGCATCGACGGCAACGCCGGCGAGCTGCTTCTGCTCCTGCAGGGAGATACCGAGTTTGTTAAAGGTATCTATAAGTTCGGGATCGACTTCATCGAGGCTCTTCTTGGTCTCTTTCTTTTTTGGAGCGGCATAGTAAGAGATTGCCTGAAAGTCAATCTCCGGGATGTTGAGATGTGCCCAATGAGGTGGCGTCAGGGTCTCCCAGTATCGGAAGGCATCGAGGCGGAACTGCAGCAGCCATTCCGGCTCACCTTTAAGTCGGGATATGAGTCTAACGGTCTCCTCCGTCAGTCCGGGCGGGACGATATCCGTCTCGATGTCTGAGGTGAAACCATATTTATATTCAGAGTTAGTAGCCTCATCGATTACGCTGCTCGACGAAGGCATATCATTTTGACCAAGCTTTTCCATATATAATAATTACACAAAGTTAGTCAAAATGTTTGAGAAAATTTGAGATAAAAAGGATTTTTTAAGGGAAAGATTGATAAAAAGGGTGTAGGGGGCATTATAAGAGGATTTGTGAGGGTGCTTAAAAAAAAGAGGGGCGACCGATTGGTCGCCCCTCAGGGGAGAGAAATGTGGGTTTATGTCTTTGATAAGATTCTCGTAGAGGACCTTAGTTCTCGTGGAGGATCCTTCCTTCTTGGAGCGGATTCTCGTAGAGGATTTTTTAGTTCTCGGAGGGATTCTTATTTGATGACAGCTTTAGTAGCTTTGCCTGCAACGACCTTCACGTAGATGCCGTTTTCGGGGTTAGCTACGCGCACACCCTGGAGGTTGAAGTATACGGGAGCTTCGTTGGCCACAGCGACAGCAGCAACGCCATCCTGATCGTCGCCACCTTCGTACCAATCGGGAGTAGCGTCCTTATCGTTGGAGAGGTACATCCAGTTCTGACCGTCGATATTCATACCGAACCAGAGCACACCGTTGCAAGTCTCGTCGAGAGTGATGTTAGCGGGGTTGCCACCGTTGAAGATTTCGTAGTCGAGGTCGAGGGAAGCGGGAGTGCCATCGCCACCTGCGTTATACTCGTTCCAGTCAGCGTCAGCGATCTTGAAGCCGTCGCCGGGAGCGATCTGCTGTTCTTCAGCGAAGACGAACTTCCAGATGTTTTCAGTCACGGGAGTGAGAGCCCAAGCTTCTTCAGCACCCCAGCCGTTCATATCGCCACGGAGGTAGATAGTAACGGGGCCGGAGGGAGGAGGAGTGGTAGTAGTAAGAGTGATAGTAGACATATCGCCGGAAACGACTACCTTGTAGTCACCCTTCCAGGGGCAAGCGATGTTAGCGTCGTAGCCGGGTTCGAGAGCAACAGCTACACCGGGTTCTTTGCCGTATTCACAGCCGAGGACACCTGCGTTGAAAGTGTCCCAGTCGCCACATTCAGTGGAGATTTTGAGCTGAGTAAGGTTAGCGATTTCGATTTCGTACTGACCGTTAACGAAAGAGAACTCATCGGGAGTTTCAGCGTTCCATTCGCCGTTAGCGAATTCACCTGCGCCAGTTACGTAGAGGTTCTGGGCGTTAGCTGCAGTAGCGAGAAGAGCTGCTGCTGCGAATGCGTAAAATTTCTTCATTCTGAAGTTAGATTTATTGGTTAAACAAAAATTTATTTAGTTAAATGTATGAATCAATCTATGAGTCAATGTATGAGTCAATGTATGAATCAAATTGAGTTCTTCGGGGTGAGGTGACGACAGGTGATACTTTCGTCGGCCTGAACTTGACGACAAAATTAGGTAATGTTTTTTAAATTTACAAATTTTTTAACAAAAAACCTAAAAAATAATTGCAAATAACAAGATGAATAAAAAGGCCCGACAGAGAGTCGGGCCTTTTCATATCAGATTAATTAAGAATTACTTCCTTGTAATGGTTGATACGAGATTAAGAATTTTAAAGTTCTTATAATCAACACTTTGAGGGAATTGATTTCTTAAAAGGGTTGATACGTGATTGAGAATTTCAAGGTTCTTATAATCAACGTATTGGGGGATTACTTCTTTGTGAGGGTGAGGACGTAAGGCATTGTTGAGAAGTCGATCTTCACGTCGTACTTACCGGCCTTTGCGGGCATGTTGGAGCCCTTGAAGTTGATGTTGTAGACAGACTGGCCATCGACATCCTGTACCTGAGCACCGCCGAAGTCGAAGTCCCAAGCGCCGTTACAGTTGATCTTGAACTCGTCACCGATCTCAACGTCGGAAGCAGTCCATGTCTTGAAGTCCTTCGAGGGAGTGAGCGGAGTTGCAGTCTCGAGGTTCCAATCGTTGCCTGCACCGATGACACTCATAGTCTGGAGAGCCTTCACGTCGTAGGTGAGCTGCACGAGGTTGATATCAACGTAGTAGAGGCAGTTGCCCTTGATGGGTACGGGGATCTGAGCGACAACATCAGTGTCGGCAGTGATCGCACCGGACTGCTCAAGGCCATTCTCGCTGATTTCGGGCTCAACAGATTCATCATACTTAAATGCAACGCCCGACTTGTCAGCAGCAGTGTAGATAGTGAAGCGCTGGTTGAGGGCAGTCACACCATAGTAGTTGATGTAGTTGTCAGTGTAGAGAGCCATAGCGTTGGCGGGACGCGTAGAGCCGGACACAGCGTAGAGTACGTCGAACGCATAGTTGACAGTGTAGGAATCCTGCTCCATGTTGACAGTGACGAGGACGCTGCCAGCTACGGGCATCTTGATGACTTCGTAGGAAGTACCGAGCTTACCGGACATGCCATCGGCAGAGGGGTTACCACCATAGAGAGCAGAAGCGTCACCGGCAGTCACAGCCGACTGAGGCGCGATCATGAAGAGATATTCAGAATTCTCGGGAACATCAATCTGGAGAGCGAACTCGGGGTTATCGTAGGGTGATACGGAGTTGCCGGCAGTGTTGTTCATCTTAAGAGCCTGCGCGAGGGCGGGTTTACCGCTCACGACGGGCACGAGATAATAAGCATCTTCGATGACCTTAGCAGCGTCATAAGTCTTGATAGAGAGGTTGCCGTTGCCATAAGTTGCGCCGACGCCACCGAGGCCCATGCGGGTAGTTCCGCGTTCAGCGTAGGCCATGAACTCCACGGGGATAGAGTAAGTGCCGGGCTGCTTAGTGAGCACATCCTGTACAGCGCCGTTGAGGATGTCGGGGTTGACAGTGACATCCATGTTGTCGATAGTAGTGGAATAGATTTTGGCCTTAGAGCCTTCGCCGAGCTTCATGTCGATAGCGAGAGTGTAGTCCTCGGGGAAATTAACGAGTTCCGAGATAGAGGCTACAGTGACAAATTTATTAGCCGCGTTGGCTTCGGTGAGGTTGAGCGTTTCAGAGTTAGCGCTCATGACCAGACCCGAATTCTCGAAATATCCGTCGGGTGCGGGGTAAGACTGGCCCGGAGGATTCGGCAGATCATAGGAGTCACAAGCTGCGAGTCCGAGAGTCAGAGCCAAAGCTGATATGAATTTGATAGTTTTCATAAGATGATTATCAGTTGTTAAGAAAGCGGTCCGGAAGCGAAGGGCGGAGATAATATAGCGCCGAAGCGCTTCCGGACAGCGATATGGTCATCAATTGAATTCGGGATCGCGTCCTACGAAAGTTACATCGTGAGCGCCTTCCTTGACGAATATCTTATTGTTGATCTGGTCGACTACGATAGTGACAGGAGAGGGTTCAGTGACGAAAACGCCCCAGTTGCCGAGACCCTGCGGAACGACGTCGCCGCTGAAGCCGGCGCCCCACTTATCGGTGATCGGGAGGCAGTAGAAGTCAGCCTCATTAGAACCGAGGGAAGCGGTGTTGACCCAACCGAGCAGTTCGGTGAAGAAACGGAACTGAGCGCAAGCGTCGGGATTGCCTTCATTGAAGTTCTCCATAGAGGAATCCTTCGGAGTGAGGTTGAATACACCGACATAGAGCTTTTCGCCGATCATATTCTCGGGCTCATAGAGGGCGAAGTTGTTCTTGTAGAGATCGTAGTTGCTGCTTGAGGGAGCGGTGAAACCGTTGGCAACACCGGTATCGATGTTCTGGACATCGCCGCAGATGAAGATCCAAGCCGGGAGCTTCTCAGCATACGAGATCATCACCTTATCGTAAGAGACAGTATTGGAAGAGATGATCTTAGAGCCTTCGATAGAAGGGATTTCGCAGACCGCCTTGAAATAGCACTTAAACTGCTGCGATCCGAGGTTGCGGGCATCGAAATCCTCAGCGTCAGTCACATCGAGGAGCTTATTGACAGCGACGCCGAGTTCGAAAGTCTTAATAGACATAGCAGCGGAAGTCTCATTCTGGTTGGGGAGAGCGATCCACTCATCGAGGGGAGCCTCAGGATCGAGAGAAACGAGCGCGGAATAATTGCAGATGGCGGAATAGCCATAGTCGGGCTGAGAGCAGAAGAGATCGAAAGTAGCGGCGTCGGTCATCTCATTAGATGTGCGGAACGCCTGATTCTTCAGAGCCGGCTCATTGATAGTGAAAGTCGTCGGAGCGTGATACTGCGGATTATCTTCCTGCTTGCAGGAGGAGAAACCGAGAGCCACAGCTGCCATGGCGAATATGATTGATAATTTTTTCATTTTTAAAAATCAGATTTAAGTTAGATTAATAACCTGTAGTCTGCTGGAAGTTGGAAGCCGACATCACACGCGAGGGGATGGGGTAGAGCTTAGAAGACTCGGGGAGGTTAGTACCGGACTGGACGCCGCCTTTCCATTCCCAAGTGTAACCGGTGCACCACTGATTCCAACGGATAAGGTCGGAGCGACGCACATTCTCCTGATAGAGCTCGCGGCAACGTTCGTCGCGGAGGTCCTGCATAGAGAGCGAAGTCCAGTGGTGGGTAGCATCGCCGGGAGCGTCAGCGTAAGCGCGTTCGCGGATCCAGTTGACATACTGGAGAGCCTCAGCCTGAGTACCGCCACCGCCATTGAGGATAGCCTCAGCAGCTGTGAGGTAGATTTCAGCGAGACGGATAGCGGCGTAATCGCCGGCAGCGCTTGAGATGTTAGTGGGCGACTGCTCCTTATTGATAGTGCCGTCTTCGTTGTAGGCCCAGTTGGTATATTTCGGAGTGAGATAACCATTCTTACCCCAGTCGTCGCCGAGGAGCGAGATATTCTCCACGCTGAAACCGTGAGCGGCAGTCTGCCAGAGAGCGACACGACGGTCGGAGCTCTGAGTCATCTGCACGTCGTCCCATTCAAACTTGCGGACAAACGACTTGCGGGCCACCATACACTTCCAGCCGTTGCCGGAGTTATACCAGTCCTGAGAGATATAGCCAACCTGAGTGGGGTCGAAAGAATAAGCAGTGTTATTCTGCACTTCAGAGATCTGAGTTTTCCACTTATTCTTAGAATCGGAAGCGACCTCATTGTAGGCAGACTCAGCGGCAGCGAAGTCATCCTGATCAGCATAGTAGACATAGAAAGTCTGCACACCGTCGGCATCGGTCACGATACGATCGGCGAGGGGAGCGTTCTGATACTTGGTATCCATAGTCGGCTTACCCATAGTAGCCTCAACACCATTTGTGCCGAGCCATGCAGCCTGAAGGAAAGTAGCGCCGGAGAAACCGGTCAGATGCACTTCATCGCCAACGATGGACCAGATGATCTCATTGACGTCAGAGCCACCATTGCCGAGCACGTACTTGTCGTTGTTGGCGCCGAAGAGAGCGTTATAGCTACGAACGAGGCCATTGCCATAATAGCCACCCTTACCGAGGCGGTCGATGACATTCTTACAGTGGGAGTAACACTTATCCCATGCAGCAGTGCCGGTGAAGACCTCAGCGTTGAGATAGATTTTAGCGAGGATAGACTCAGCGGCGTCGAGACCGACGAAGCCATAATAGGGAGTCTGATTATCGCCGTATTCAGCTACGACATCCTCAAGAGTAGCGGTGACGCGGTCGTAGACCTCCTGACGGGAGAGCTGAACGGGTACGGCACCGACGGGAGTAGACTCATCGGCATAGGGGATTTTGTCGTAGAAAGAGAGCATGTAATAATAGCATGCGCCCCAGAGCACCTTAGCCTGACGCTTATACTCCTCAGCGTTCTTCTGACCCTCGGCGTCGAGGTTGAAGTAGCCGCTGTTGACATTCTGGATAAACTGGTTACAGAGCGTGATGTTGATCATCAGACGCGAATAAGTACCATAAAGACATCCAAGAGCGGGGTTGAACTGACCATAGTTAAGAGTGCCATAGTCAGCGGGGTCCCAGAGCCAAGAAGCCTCATCAGTGGGGAGCTCCTCAGCGATGAACATCGCGCGCTGGAAAGCGGCCATACCGCCGTCGAAACCGCTGACGGGGCTATTACCGTTGGCGCCGTAAGTTGCGAAGTTCATATATATGTCGGCGAATACGGCGTCGATGTCGTTGGTGACATCGGTGTTTTCGCTCGGGTCACGGGGCTCAAGATCGAGGTCTCCAACGCAAGAAGAGAGACCGAACGCTGCGCCGGCGATACCCAGACTTAAGAAAATCTTATTTAATGTTTTCATATTGAAATCGATTCGGATGAAAAAGGGTTAGAATGTAGCCACGATACCGAGAGAGGTAGTGATGGGGCGCGGATACGGGTCGCTCTGAACGCCGCCGAATTCCTCAGGATCGATGCCGGAGAAAGTAGTGATCACGAAGGGATTCTGCACAGCTGCGAAGAGACGGAGTGTAAGATTGTCGTGGAGCAGATTGCGGAAAGTGTATCCCAGAGTGATGTTGTCGCAGCGGAGGAAGCTTGCGTTCTCCACGAAATAGCTGGAGAGGGGGAGGAGGGAAGCGCTGCTTGCGTTGTAGAAGAGCGGGGTCTCTGCGAGGAGGTTGCCGAGCTGGTACTGAGCCGCGGAGATGTTGTAGACGCGGGTGTTGGAGTACTTCAGGTTGTTGTAGACATAGTTGCCGATATTGGCACGCAGAGAGATGCCGAGATCCCAGTTCTTATAAGAGAAATTGTTGTTCCAGGTCAAAGTCACCTTCGGATCCTTAGAGTGATACATGATGAGGTCATCTTCAGTGATCACGCCGTCGGCGTTCTGGTCGACATACTGATTTTCGATGGGGTCGCCGTTCTGATCGTAGACCTGTTCGTAAACCATGAAAGTGAACGCGGGCTGACCTACGATATGCCAGCCGAGGTTACCGCCTGTACCGGAGGGGAGACCGATAGCAGAGATACGGGAATTTTCGCCCTCACCCTGAAGTTCGGTGATCTTATTCTTATTCCAAGAAACGTTGACGCTTGTGTTCCAAACGAAATCGTTGGTTACGACGGGCTTCGCACCGACAGTGACTTCGACACCGAGGTTTTCCATCGAACCGATGTTACGCCAGCCATAGTTGGCAGTGTTGGTAGAAGCAGTGGGGACGTAAGAGAGGAGGTCGCGAGTCTTGCGGAGATACCAATCAGCAGCGAGAGTGATGCGATTGTTGAGGAATCCCATGTCGAGGCCGACGTTCCAAGTGGTAGTAGTCTCCCACTTCAGGTCAGAGTTGTAAGACTGGGGATAGAGGGGGTTGATCCACTGTCCGTTGCCATTGGGGTTGAGATACTGGAAACCCTGCTGATAAGATTCAGTGTAGATGGGGAGATAAGCGAAATACTGGCCGATATCCTGCTGACCGGTTTCACCCCAGCCGAGACGGAGTTTGAAATCGTCGAGCCAACCGCGAGACTGCTCCATGAAAGACATGTTATTGATCTTCCAACCGAGAGCGAGAGCGGGGAAGAGACCCCAGCGATTATCTTTCGAGAAGCGGGAAGAACCGTCGTCACGAAGAGTGAAAGTAAGGAGATAAGTATCGTCGAAGATATAGTTGATACGGCCGAAGAAAGATACGAGCTGGTTGATGTTGCCCCAGCGGGTCATGGGAGCGTTTTCGTAAGAGTGTCCGATACGGTCGGCGGTAGCGGGGTTCTCTTCGAGGGAGAAGACGCCGCCGGAGTAGTTCAGGTTATAACCGAGAGTGTTGAGAAGAGTCTCAGAGCGGCCGTGATAGTCGAAGCGCTGCCAGTCGTAACCGAGAGTAACGTCGAGGTTAGACTTGATAGCGTCAAACTGCTTCTTATAGTTGATGAAGAAAGAGAGGTTGGTGTTGCGCTGGAGCTCATACCAATTATACTTCGTACCTGCACCGTCCTTATAGTTAGAGCGCCAAGCCATGATGGAGTTCGGGTCGGTGATAGTGTGAGAAGTATTCTTCGACACCTGATAACCCATGTTGAGGTTGAAGTGGAGTTCCGGGAGCCAATGGAGCGAATAATCGATCTGGATGTTACCGGTAGAGTTAAGAGTCTTACCAACGGATTCCTGATTGAGGAGGAGCTGGAGGGGGTTCTCGGAAGCATTCTCCTCGGGGTTACCGGTAGTCTGGAGGATATTGTAGAAGCCATTGTAAGCCTGCGGCATGTTGGCGTCGAGCATACTGTATTTAGCATATACGGGATATACGGGAGCCAGACCAACAGCGTTGCCCATAACGCCTGCGGCGTTGCCGGTGCGGACATAAGAACCCTGAGCGTTAAGGCTTACAGAGAGGTGATTTTCAAGGAACGAAGGAGTGAGGTTGAAACCAACGGTTGTACGCTCCATCGAAGAGGTCTTGATGATACCCTGATTGTTGGTATAAGAAGCGTTGACGCGATAGGGGAGCCAACCAGCGGAACCGCCGACACTCAGAGAATAGTCGTGAGAGAAAGCAGTGCGGAGGACTTCCTTCTGCCAGTTAGTGTCGTAGAGGTTGAAAGCGGAGCCGGCCTCAGTGCCGAGTTCGGGGTTGACGGGGTTAGCATAGAGCATCTGCTTCGCGCGGTCGTTGCCATACTGCTCGATGAGAGTGACATACTCAGAAGCGTTCATCATCTTGAGCGTCTTGCGAGCTGTGTTGACGTGGAAGTTAGCAGCGAAGTTCACCTGCGGGCGACCGCTTGTACCCTTCTTAGTAGTAATGATGATGACACCATTAGATGCACGCGAACCATAGATAGCAGTAGCGGAAGCATCCTTAAGGATAGTCATCGACTCGATGTTCTGGGGATTGAGCATAGTGAGGGCGTTAGTACCGCCTGCATTGCTCTGGTTGCTCTGGGGGACACCGTCGATTACGATGAGCGGGTCGTTGGAGGCAGAAAGAGAAGAGCCACCGCGGATACGGATCGAAGCGTTGCCAGTCGGGTCACCACCGGAAGTGGTAACAACGACACCCGGGCTTGCGCCAACGAGGAGGTCCTGAGCAGAAGTAGAGATACCGGCGTCGACGTCATCCGGGCGGACGATAGCGACAGAACCGGTGGCGTCAGCCTTTTTCACCGAGCCATAACCGATGACCACGGTTTCGGAGAGCATCTGAGCGTTCTCCTTCATCTCGATGTTGATGTGAGTGCGACCGTTGACGTGGACGTCCATAGGATCGTAACCGACGTAACTTACCACGAGGATAGCGTGCGGGTCGCATGAGAGCTCAAAATTACCGTCCATGTCGGCGGCAGTGCCGTTAGAGGTACCTTTTTGCATGATTGTGGCGCCGATCAGCGGATCGCCATACTCATCAATGACCGTACCTGTCACGGTGATCTTTTGAGCTAAAGCTGGAAATGCAAGAGCGACAACCATCGCGATGGTCACCCAGAATTTCCGATTCAGATGAAAACTGTAATTTTTCATGCAGGAATTAATTTAGTTCTTGGGTTAAAAAATATTATTTTGTTTCTCTCTTTTTCAAGTCAAAGGAGATCCCGGAGGGACTCCGAGATGAGGATGTATGGAGTGGAATCGGGGGCGAACTGCATGCGTAATTGCGTGTGAAGACGCAATTAACTCTATGGTATTCATCTAATTTGAGTTTTTCCGGTAGAGTGAGTCTGCTTGGATCCAGGCGTAGCCCCGACCAAAGAATATGCAAATATAACTAAAATAAAAGATTTTAAAGAATTTTTCACATTGTTTTTTAGCATCATTTGCTCCATGCGTTCAAAACGCGGCGTGTGACACCACGGCAGTTGATGAAGATTATGATGAACGTGAGGAGGAGAATCATCAGCGAGGTCCAGAAGAGACCGGCGCCCTCCGCACCGATAGCCTGGAGAGGTTTGAGATAATAGGCGCGCAGAGCGACTACAGCTCCCCAAGCGATGACGGCGGCTGATGCAGCCGAGAGGGCAGTCAGTTGCCAATAAGGACGAGCCACTTCGCTCACGGGGATACCGAGCATCAGCAGAGAATGGAGCTTGCGACGGTTTTTCTCCATGAGCAGCGACATGCTGAGGGCAAGAATGAGCAGCGACAGAATGGTGATGAGCGAACCGACTCCTATGATTATACCGCTTATAATCCGCAGCATAAAAGCGGCAGAAGCGGCACTCTTATCGCCGGCCACTTCCCAGCCCTTACTTTCAAGATAGGGAGCGATAGCTGCATCGCCCGGGGAATTGACGTCGACGATCAGTCGCGACGGGGCCGGCGTATCCGATGCAGCAGACTCCTTATGCGAAGACTTTACCGATTTCCGGCTGTCGCTACCCATTCCACGGCCTAATTGCTCATTCATGTAATCGAGGAAAGAGGCGGGGACGAGAATCGTGTTGAAACGATTGGAATAACCGGCCACTCTTCCGTAGGCCTGAATACGGCGCGAGCCATCGTCGGAGCTAAGGGTCAGATTGAGCGGGATACCGCTTACGAGGCTTTCCGAAAGTTTCGGGAGGCCGGCGGAAGAGGCGAATCCGAAATTATATAGAGCGAGATAATCTTTCGAGATAATGATAGGGATATCGGGAGAATCCGGGGTCCACTCAAAAGAGGTCGAACCGAGGTCGATAAATTCATCGGGGACCGCTTCAAAGAACATAGCCGTCGACATACGGCGGCCGTTATTCTCTTTCGGTTGGTCAGACTGACTGTCGGTGGGGGGAGTGTCGCCGAGGGCAACGGAGGCATAGACCCGGAAATCGGCCTTAGAGAAAGTGCCCACCTTTTCCACCCAGGGTTGAGCCTGAAGATCGGCTATATCTTCAGGAGAGAAACTGCCGTCGGAATTGCCCCACATAGCGTCTGCACCCACAATCTTATTGATAGCGAGATAATCGGACTTCAGGAAAGAATCCTTCTCCTCCCAGAGAGAACGGGCATCGAGATAGAACTGAAGACCGGCGCCCATGATGGCGAGGCCGACGAGATTAGAAATAATGAAGCCCGCGATACGAGCAGCCGACGTGTTACGTCGCAAAAGGCGGCCGATCATGACGGAAGTGGATTTACCGGAAGATATCATAGTTTGAGATTTACAGCGGAATGGAGGAGGAGCGGATTGCCGACGGAGGTAGAGATGACACCGGCTCCCTGACGGACGGCTTCTTCGGAGATGATTTCTGCGGCAATGAGATTATTGGCCGCATCGAGGTGAGAGACCGGTTCGTCGAGGAGGATGAAATCGAAAGGCATACAGAGGGCGCGGATGATAGCGAGCCGCTGCTGCTGACCGATCGACATTTTACCGGCCGGATAGTCGCGTCGGAAGGCAATACCGAGGCGTTCGAGCCATTCATCGATGCGACTTTCGGGGATATGGCCGGTAAGGTCATTCTTAAGTCGGATATTCTCGATGCAGGAGAGTTCGGGGAAGAGGTCGAGTTCCTGCGGGAGATATGCGATGTTGGTGCGTCGGAGCTGCTGCCAGCGGTCGATGGGAAACCCGGATACGGAATCGCCGTTGAAGAGCAGGCGGCCTTCAAAATCGCGTCGTGCACCATAGATATATGCCATAAGCGAAGATTTGCCGCCACCGGATGGAGCCTCGATGAGATAGTGCTTACCGCGATGGAAAGTACATTCCGTGAGCCATACTTCGGAGTGAGGGATCTCCTCACCGACGAAAACTTTGGGTAGCATATCGGCCAGAGTGATGGTGTCTATATGCATTGAGGTGATGTGGTTGCTATCTGACATATCGGGGGTTGGGGTTGGGGGGGCGTTAGCGCGTGGCCGGGAGCTTATTCCGGCCGACCTAATGGGAAAGGTCGGCCGGGGTTGTGTTGGATATTCGGGATCAGAAATTCTGGATGATGAGGGTCTGACGGGGGGAGAGGGTGATGTCGTCGCTGATTGTGTAGGCTTCCCCGGTGGGAGCTACCGTCCATTTGGAGCCGGCGGGGAGGATTTCAGCGTAGCGCTCGGCGGGGAGTTCGAGAGTCTCGTCGGTGCCGTTGATCATAACGATAACACTCTTGTCGCCCAGACGGCGCTCATAGACGTAGGCGCGGTTGTTGGGGAGGAAATGCTTGAGAGAGCCCTTACCGATTACATCGTTGGCAACATCGCGGCGCCAGCGGAGGATGCTTGAGAGATAATCCCAAGCTTCATTCTGCAGGGGAGTGCGCCCCGAAGCCTCGAAAGCGTTGACCTTATCACCGGGGAAACCACCGGGGAAATCGAGTCGGATATAGCCATCGCTGCCCTCCTTCGAACCATTCATCAGCAATTCTGTGCCGTAATAGAGCTGCGGGATACCGCGCGAAGTGAGGAGGAACGTCAGAGCCTGCTTCCACGTGTCGAGGTTTTCGGGTTCTTCGAGCAACCAGCGGTCAGTGTCGTGATTATCAAGGAAAGTCAGGATCTTCGACGGATCGGGGAAGAGGAAATCCATAGCGAGATGGTCGTAGAGCTTATTGAGACCGGTCCAGGGGGTAGACTCCTCGTTGAAGAACTGCCGACCTTCAGTGGCATATTTAAAATCCATGACAGTCGGGAGCTTCGTGTCGGTGGGGTTGACGCGAGAGCCGGTCTGCCAGAAAGCGGAACTGCCCTCATTGGGGTACCAACATTCGCCGACGATATTGAAATTTGGATACTCCTTCATCACGCCATCGATCCAATAAGCCATCCCATCCATGTCGGCATAGGGATAAGTATCCATTCGGATACCATTGATGCCCGAAGATTCGATCCACCAGATACTATTCTGAGTAAGATACTTCATCAGATGGGGGTTGCGCTGATTGAGGTCGGGCATAGTCTTTACGAACCAACCATTAATGCAGGCATCCTTATCGATATCGGAGGCGTAGGGGTCGTGGATAGTAGTAAGGCGATGATTAGTCATCACGTCGCCGTCGGGATGATTAAACCAATCCTTAGCGGGCATCGACTCCATCCAGGGATGATCGGAACCTGAATGATTGAAGATCATATCCATAACGACCTTCATTCCGCGTTTCTGCGCCTCTTCGACGAGGAGATTCCACTCCTCATTTGTGCCGAAGCGAGGGTCGATGCGATAATAATTGGTAGTGGCATACCCATGGTAAGATCCGCCGCGCATATCATTTTCGAGGACGGGGCAAGCCCATATGGCAGTTACTCCGAGATCGTGGAGATAATCGAGATGATCGATGATGCCCTGAATATTTCCGCCGTGGCGTGCATTGGGATTATTGCGGTCGGGCTGCGCCTTATACTTCAGGCCGGCGTAGGGATCCTTAGCAGCGGGTTTGCCCTGCGCGAAACGGTCGGGCATGAGGAGATAGAGCACATCAGAGGCATCGAAACCCTCAAAATCCTCGGGAGCCTTTTTGCGGCTGAGGAGCGGATACTTAACCGTCTGCTTCTGCTTACCCAACTGAAAACTGAGAGGGAGATCGCCCGCCTTAGCCTCAGGAGAGATTTTGAAATACAGGAATTTATAATCGGGATTATCGAGAGTGAGATCTTCAAGGAGAGTCACGCCCGGATAATCAGTCTTCACGGAGGCGTTGCCGACATTATTACCGGTCACCATGATCTGGAGGGTATCGTTTTGCATACCGGTCCACCAGCATGGAGGCTCGACATTAGTCACCAACGGCGAGGCACTTGCCGAAGCGGCAAGAAGAAAAAGTGAACTTAACATGATATCAGATATTTTTTAGGCGGAGGGAGGCTTCCCGGATTCTGCGGATTGCTTCGCGGATGTTGTCGTCGGAAGTGGCGTAGCTCAGGCGCATGTAGCCGGGGGCGCAGAAGGCTTCACCGTCGACGCATGCCACATGGGCCTCTTCGAGGAGATACATCACGTAGTCGCTGACGCTTTCAAGGCGACGGCCATCGGGAGTGAAAGCTCCGACATAGCTGTCGACCTTCGGGAAGAGATAGAAAGCGCCGTCGGGGCGATTGACCTGCCATCCGGGGACCTCCTTGGCCAATTCCACGATAAGATCACGACGGCGTTCGAAAGCCTTGCGCATTTCCTCGATGCAATTCTGCGAACCGTTGTAGGCGGCTTCGGCAGCCTTCTGAGCGATAGAGGACGCTCCGGAGGTAGACTGGCCCTGGAGTTTGGATACAGCCTTTGCGATCTTTAGCGGAGCAGCGAGATAGCCGATGCGCCAGCCGGTCATTGCATATGCTTTGGAGACACCATTGACGATAATGACGCGATCATGGAGAGCCGGGAATTCCGAAATGCTATGTACCTTACCGACGAAATTGATATGCTCATAGATTTCATCAGCGAGGATAAGGATATCGGGATGCTGCTCAAGCACCTCGGCGAGCCCCTTCAGTTCATCATAGGTGTAGATAGAACCGGTAGGGTTGCAAGGGGAATTGAGCATGAGCATCTTAGTCTTCGGGGATATGGCAGCCTTAAGTTGGTCGGGAGTGATCTTAAAATCATTCTCGATGCCGGCGGGGACTTCCACCACTTTACCCTCAGCGAGTTTCACCATTTCGACATAGCTGACCCATGCGGGGGTAGGGATAATTACCTCCTCGCCGGGATCGACGCAAGCGAGCAGCGCGTTGTAGAGTTCCTGCTTCGCGCCATTGCCGACCACGATCTGCTCCGGGGAGAACGAGATGCCGTTTTCGCGCAGCAATTTATCGCAGACAGCCTGACGGAGCGAGAGATAACCTGCTACGGGGGTGTAGCGCGAGAAATTCTCATCGATAGCCCGTTTGGCCGCTTCCTTGATATGCTCCGGCGTGTTGAAATCCGGTTCGCCGACCGACATATTGATAACGTCGACACCTTTAGCCTTCAGCTCAGCGCTTTTCTGCGACATTGCGAGAGTGGCTGAGGGGGATAAGCGCTCAATGCGCTGAGAAATGATGCTCATAACCGATTGGTAAAATTAAATTTGCGTTTCAGAGAGATGGTACTTCTGATTTAAGGTCAACAAAAAATTAAAATAATCGAAACTTCCCGGGAAGAAAAACCCACAGATTCTGAGGATATATTTTCCTTCGGAGGTGTTACTTCATTGCGAAGTTAAGAAATTTATTTTAATTTTGTGAAATATTGAAATTAAAAATCGCAAATTAACCCAAAAAATATCGGAATAATATGGCAAAGTTATCAATATCCCCGATGCGACCGGCAGTAAGACTATTGCCGGCCATGATAGCAGCAATGCTGACGCTGGTGATCACATCATGTTCGAGCGGCGTAAAAGAGGATCTCAACGCCCTGTATAACAATGTGCCGTCGGAAGCGGCGGTAGTAGTCAGCGGCGATCTGGCGAAGATCGTGGATCAATGTGGCGGAAAGGTGAAAGATGAACGCATCATCACCTTCGGCACGGAAGGATCGCTCTCCACTTTCGGCAAAGGGAAACTCTCCGCGACAACACTGGATGAATTTCAGAAAGTGGCCGTCAACGTAAAGGCCGGCGCGTTTGCGGGCTTCGTCTATAAAGGAGAGACCTATCTGACGTGTATGCTTGCAGACGCAGAGGGACTCCGCAGTGTAGTCGACGCGAAGACGCCGGGACAATGGGAGAAGACCGGAAACGTGGAATGTAAGGGAGACTACGCCATTGTCGACAACGACCGGCTCTGGGTAGGAGATGCTCTGACGGGACCGAAGGTGCTTGAGATGATGCAGCTTTCGGAGGCCCAGAGTTTTCTCTCCTGCCCGTATTCCTCAGAGATGGCGGGGAGCGACAGTGCGGCAACGATATGGATGTCGCTTGATGCACTTTACTCCACGCTGCCATTTTCGCAGCAGGCGCAGGTGAGGATGGCATCGAGTATGCTATTTGACTCACCAAAATTCCTGACGGGAACGCTTGATTTCAACAAGCAGGGATGCGAACTTACCCTAATGCCTATGATGTCCGATTACAAAGCGGCCAAGTGTGTGATCGATGTAGAGAAGATCGATGTGAAGAAAGTGGCGGCTCTTGGAGGGAATGCCAATATGGTATTGGCGATGGGAGTTTCGCAGAAGCTTGTGAAGCAGATTCAAGATCTGGGGAAATCGATGGGTGGTGCGTTGCCTATGGGGATGTCGAGCATGATATCTCCACTTGACGGAACGATAGCGATGGCCTCTCAGGAAGAGGGTCGTGAATTCAGTGCGTCGCCGGGTGGATATCGCGCGGTAGTCTCCACCAACGGTGAACAGAATGCGGCCTTGGGACAGATATTGGAGGGGCTTGCCACTGTGAAGATCGAGGGGAATGACTTTCATCTTAGTGAGGGGAGTTATGGCGACGGAGTCTTCGATGTGGCTGAAATAGCTAAGAAGATGGATGGCGCATGGTTAGGTGCTGCAGTCGCTCAGAAAGAGGGACAGAAGGAGGAGAAGGTTTTGATGCTGCTTGTGCCTTCTGAGGGATCGCTTCGGCTGAAGGTGTCGGTTTGGGATTGATGGGAGTTGTGGGAGAGATTTTTGATTTTTTCATAATTTTGGAGTTGGTTTTTTTGATTTCGAGTGCAAAGTTAATATGGGATCGGGGGAAAATTATGTTTATTTTCCACAAAGTTTGAATTTTTTTCTTTTTTTGGTGGGTTGTGGTATGCGGGGGGCTGATATTGTGATTGTTAAGCCCGTATCTATGGCGGCGTGGCTGCCATTGATACGGGCTTACTGTTTTTTTGGGGGGGGGATTTTTTGGGCCGCGCCTGTTAGGCGTTTCACTGAACTATGCTTATTTTGGGGGGAGGGCCGGACTGTTTTTTATGAACTGCACCCCAAAAGTTGGACACAAAACTTTTGGAGTGCATTATGTATAGACATCACACAATTGAAGAAAGGCTAAATGTTATCCTCCGTATTATTAATGGGGAACCATTTAAGAAGATCTGTAGAGAATATGGATTAGATGCTAATGAAGTGCGACAATGGTACCTCCGTTATCAGAAATATGGTGAGGAAGGCTTGCATGGAACAGCATCCTATCATTATACATCTCAAGAAAAGCAGAAGATAGTGTCAGAATATACCGAAAAAGTATTACCTTTGCAAGAGATATGCCTCCGTTACAACCTTAGCCTGTCGGCAGTCAAGAGTTGGATACGAAAGACGCGAAGGGGAGAAACCCTTGAGAACAGACGTCGAGGCCGTCCACCCAAAGTAATTATGGCACGACCAAAGAAGAAAGAACCTCAGACAGAACTTGAGAAACTTCAGGCGGAGAATCTGCGTCTGAGGGCTGAGAATGCGCTGCTAAAAAAAGTGAAGGCCTTAGTCGAGGAACAGGAAGCTCGAGCACGGTTCAATGGGCAGAAGCCATCGACGAACTAAGGTCTGAATATCCTCTTGACTTATTGCTTGAGTTAAGAAAGATGGCCCGTTCAGTATTTTACTATCATATTAAACGTCTTAAGCTTAAGGATAAATATGCTGTAGAGAAAGAGACAATCAAATCTATTTTTCATGAGCATAGAGGTCGTTATGGCTACCGACGTATCACTGCCGAGATGCATAACCGCGGATTTATAATCAATCATAAAACAGTACAGCGATTAATGACAGGCATGTGTCTTAAGAGCAGGATACGCAAGGTTCGCTACCGTTCTTATAAAGGCCATGTTGGTAAAATCGCTCCTAATCTTATAAATAGAGATTTTACAGCGTCGTCTCCTAATCAGAAATGGGCGACGGATGTAACCCAGATAAACATTGGCAACACCAAACTTTATCTTTCTCCTATACTGGATATGTTCAATGGAGAAATCATATCCTATAATATCTCTAAATCGCCTAATTTGGAGCAGATATACGATATGCTGGATAAGGCTTTTGCCAGATATGACAATCTTGAAGGGTTAATCCTACACTCTGATCAGGGCTGGCAATACCAGCACCTTGGTTACCGGAAAAGACTTGAACAACGTCATATTATCCAGAGTATGTCAAGAAAAGGTAATTGTCTGGACAATGCAATGGCCGAAAACTTCTTTGGAATCATGAAGTCGGAACTCCTATATGCCGATAAATTTGAATCGCCGGAAGCCTTTATAAAGGCTTTGGAGGAATATATTGATTATTATAACAATAAAAGAATCAAATCCCGGTTAAAAGGAAAGAGTCCGGTTCAATACCGAACTCTT
>JAAVDX010000024.1 GCA_014801585.1 Bacteroides sp. | reverse complement strand
TCACCTGTTCGTTCCCGGCATTGATCAGACGGCCGTCGGCGGTAAGCTGATAATAGCCTCTGTGGTTCTGTTCCGAACCGGGACCGGTGATGAGGGTAAGGTCATATACCTTCTTATCCGTAGTGGAATCGTCGAGACCGATGAGGGTGGCGTTTTCGAAATCGGCGGCGAAGTTCTTGCGGACGTTGTAGGCTAATTCACCGAAATCATGGTAGGTGGTCTTAGTGCCGAGTTTGTCGTAGTAGCCACCATCGTTGATACCATCCCAGAAGGCCACGTTATGCACCTTTGCATTAAAGCCGGTAAGGTTACCGTTGACGGCCGCATCGGTAAGAGTGCCGCTGAAATCGGGGAAGATCTTATCCACACCCTGACCGGCGGTGATGGAATGGCCGTTGCCTCTGATGTTACCGCTGTACTTGCCTAAAGGCACATCGGCCACGACGTCGGCAGTTAGTTCTACGTTCAGATAGGGATTATCCTGCGATTCGTTGTTCAGATTCTCGAGTGCTTCTATGTAAATCTTTGCCGCAACTCCTTCATCTAACTTTGCCTTTTCATAGGCTTGCGACTTCTCGTCAATCAGATTCTTCAGACGGCTCTGTTCGGATACAGTAGCTCCATCCGGCACTTCGGTATAGCCGGCAATCTGAGCCTGCAGGGCATCGACCTCTTTCTTCTTGTTGTTGTAGTTGGTCTGAGCCCTAGTTTTCTCGGAGTTAGCCGAAGACAACTGACTATTCGTTATAGATAAAGTTCTTTTATCGTCCTCAATTTTCTTATTGAGAGCTGTTCTGTCGGACCAACCGTTATATATTGCTTGATACTCGTACGTGATATTGTAAGAGTTATCTTCTTTAGTCAGGCTAGCCTCGTATTGGGCAATTGCATCCTTAAATGCGGATGCATTAGGCGAACTAAAATATAAATATTTTGATTTAGAGGCGTTAGAGGTTGAACCTATTTTGTCTAAATAATTATGATACAGAATAACCGAATAACCTTTTGTAGTATAGTTGTATCCGAGCACGACCGAGCTTGATCGAGCAGAGAAAGTATAAGTATAAGATTTAGTCTCGGAATCTGACGATGGAAACGTTCCGTCAAGCAAAACCCGAACATCTCCATAACTAGTAGAAATATAACACCATAGTAGCCCATTACTTTCCACCTGAGAAACTAACTTATCCAAATATTCCTGAACTGCAGTCAATTCCGGCTTCGCAGTTCTCGAAAGCTCTGTTTTAGGCCAACCATAATAAGTCGTCTCATTAGTCGAGATAGTAGATTCCAGCGTCGAAATTTTATCTTCGAGTGTCGTAACGGCATTTTTTTTCGTAGTCAGTACATCATTCAATGCTGACAATTCCGAATTCTTCGTAGTAAGGGAGGTTTGCCAAGTCTGTAGTTGCTTCTCAGCATCATCATAGTTCCGCTTGGCTTCTTCGTATGCGGACTCTAACTCCGCGACTGCCGTACCGGCGTCTTTATAAGCCTGATAGGCTTCAGCTACTTGTTCTTGTGTGACATTTTGGTTCGGATTTTTAACTGCGTCGACGAAATCCGACCAGGAGAGGCTAAGGTCGCCTATCTTAACGGGGAGATCATTTACTGATAGGACAGTATCCCCCCCCCCCCCGCGAAGGCAAGAAGGCCAGCTGCTGAAAGCAGACCGGGGAGAGCGAATTTAATTACAGAATGTTTACCCATTAGTCTTAAATCGCTAATATTAGAGTTAAGTTAATTTATTGTGGATTAGTTATTTAGATATCTATTAACTTTAGAATTGAACTATTGCCTCAATTCCTGCTACAAAGGTAGTGAAAAAAGTTGATATAACCAAATTTATTGATGAAAATTTTTGCCTTGATTAATAGTTTTAACATTTATTAAGATCATATATTAAGGGTATGATTGGGATACTTGCTGTCTGTTTGGGAGACATAGTAGGTATTAGAATGTTTTTTTGGATGGGTTTAAATTTTTTTCTAACGCGGATTCAGATCGGGGCTATTGCCCCGATGGCCGGGGAGTTGCGGATTGGTGCGGATTTTTTTTATTCTTAGGATTTGGGGTGGCGCGTTAAGGGTGCGGATGGGTGGTGAGCTTCGCTTCGCTCGCTGGTGCGGATTGTTGGCACCCTATCTCTGGTTCTTTACTATAGTGAATGAGAGTGATCTGCGCCTGCTCCCATCAGTTCTTGCCGTTGGGATATTGTAGGAAGTTGTGGGTCAACTCACACTCTTCGATTGGGAGGCCCGGAATTTTCAGAATAACGTTGAAGTTTTAGACTCTCGATCCTCCGGGTCGCAAATCCGCAACAGCGAAGCGAAGCGACGCTCACCTCCCATCCGCACCACCACCAAAGACATAGTATCCATCAAAATTATTCACTCAAAAATAAAAAAATCCGCACCAATCCGCACCTCCGGCCACGGGGCGAAGCCCCAAGCCGGATCCGCGTTTCCCCCAATCAAACACAGATCAAAAAAAACAGACTCGACCCTTAAGGCCAAGTCCATTTTCCTATATCTTAGCTTCCCTATAAAGAAGAAGCCAATACCGCTTTATTCTTTATTATCCCGATTGCTGGCGCGAACATGATTCTTTGAAGTGCTCGAATTCGTATCGCTCTCTTCCTTAAGATCAATCTCTTTCTTTTCGCTATCCAGCACCCGATACTGAAGATATGCCAACGATTCATCCGCAAGCAATTTCATGCCGCGACCAAATCGACGTCGCCACTTGCCATAAATCGAAAACATTCCCTTCTTTAGATATGCCTCAACATATGGATGCACGTATATCGTGAATTTCTTTACATCAAGCGTATTCACAAGATAGTCTATCTTCTCTTCAAGCTTGTCCGTAAAAAGCAGCGATGGCTGCACGTGCCCCTTGCCAAAACAGGAGGGACATTCCTCCTCAGTCACAATATCCAATGCCGGTCGCACTCGCTGGCGTGTGATCTGCATCAACCCGAATTTGCTCAACGGCAGTATATTGTGACGAGCTCGGTCGTTGGCCATAATCTCTCGCATGTGGTCGAAGAGCTTCTGTCGATGCTCTTGCTTGTTCATATCGATGAAGTCTACCACTATTATACCGCCCATGTCGCGCAAGCGCAATTGGCGCGCTATCTCGTCTGCCGCTCGAAGATTTACCTCCAGTGCATTGCTTTCTTGATCTACCGACGCTTTACTGCGGTTGCCGGAGTTCACATCTATCACATGACAGGCCTCCGTATGCTCCACTATGATATACGCTCCGCTCTTGAAACTGACAGTCTTTCCAAAACTGCTCTTCACCTGGCGCGTGATACCGAAATGATCGAATATCGGTATATCTTTCGTATAAAGCTTTACTATCTCCTTGTTTTCAGGAGCTATCAGATTGACGTAGTTCTCTATCTGTGTGAAGGTCTCTGCCTCGTTTACGTAGATATTCTCAAATGTAGGACTGAATATATCACGTATCAGTCCCACTGCTCTACTGTCTTCCTCATATATCAACGATGGAGGCGTCGAACGCTGCATCTTCGCTATCGATTCCTCCCAGGCTTTTAGCAATGTGCGCATCTCATTATTCAACTCGGCTACTCGTTTGTTTTCGGCCGAGGTGCGCACTATCACACCGAACCCTTTCGGCTTGATACTGCCGATCAACTGGCGAAGTCGGATCTTCTCTTCGGTGGATTTAATCTTTTGTGAAATTGATATCTTGTCGGAAAACGGTATGAGCACCATGAAGCGCCCCGTAAAGGAGATTTCCGTCGTCAGTCGCGGTCCTTTCGATGAGATGGGCTCTTTGGCTATCTGCACGAGTAGTTGACGTCCGGGCTGTAGTAGTGTGGAGATCGTCCCGGTCTTCGGTATGTCGGGTTCTCGCTTGAATTTCGATATGTTGGGCACTCGACGCGGGTCTTTGAAACATTCCTCAAGATATGCGGAATATGTCGAAAACTGCGGGCCGAGATCGAGATAATGAAGAAAAGCGTCTTTCTCATAGCCTACATCTACAAACGCCGCATTTAGCCCGGGCATCAGTTTCTTCACTTTCGCCAGATATAGATCGCCTACGGCATACGCCTGATTACGGTTCTCTTTCTGAAGTGAGACGAGCCTGGAGTCTTCAAGCAGCGCTATCGAGATCTCTTTTTCTTGTACGTCTACTATTAATTCGCTTTTCATGATCGTAGGGTTATACACTCTGAACTTTTAAAGCCTTCGTCTTCTCTCTTTGAAGTTATTTAAACTTATTCAAGTTCATATGTTTAGAAAAAAGGCAGACAATGCTTCAATGCGGTGTTTTTGTTCTTTTTCCCTACCCCATTGCCTGCACTGTCTGTCTTTTTCAGCGTGTCAGAAATTTTCCGAGTTTATTTCTTCTTATGACGATTCTTTCTCAGTCTTTTCTTACGCTTGTGGGTAGCCATCTTGTGGCCTTTTCTTTTCTTTCCGCTGGGCATAACAGTTAATGTTTATGCAAAGGTGGATCCTCCACCTCTGCTATGATTATTGATTTTTATATTTCCTTCGTTGCGAGCAAAAATCAATCTCGCATTCTCGGTTCTTTCCCGTCTTCCCTTTCAGGTTTTATTTTACCTGATCAAGGAATACGCGTGAGGGCTTGAACGCCGGAATGTTGTGTTCCGGAATGATGATGGAGGTGTTCTTGGAAATGTTGCGCGCGGTCTTCTCCTTACGGGTCTTGATGATGAAGGAGCCGAATCCACGAAGATATACATTCTCCCCGTTGGACAATGAATCTTTAACTACTTCCATGAATTTCTCCACGGTCTGAAGCACTGCAGCCTTGTCGAGGTTTGTGCTGCGAGATATCTCATTTACAATATCTGCCTTAGTCATCGCTTTAAAATTATCGATTTTAAGTTAAATTATTAATGCTCAATTGTTTAATACGGTTTTCCAAGACCTCTGTCCCGGTTTTCCGCATTTCGCAATGCAAATATCGTAATTTTTTTTGAATTACGCGCTATTTTCCCCCATAAATCTCAAATTTTCACCACTATTCCCCCGTTTTTTTTGTAATCATCACTCCTTCCGCCCCTCGCATCTTTCCTATTATTTCTTCGCTTTGGTCAAGTCGAAGACTCAGCCGAAGCCTGATTATGTTCCCGAATTCGCGTTCTATCACCTCTATCTCTTCGTTCTCTTTGATGATGCGCATTATGAGATCAGCGGATATATAGGGCACTTCTACCTCTATCTCTACCATCTGATGCATCTCTTTCTTCCCCGCATCTTCCAGTGCTATTGAGGCTGCTTCTTTGTAGGCTGTGATCAGACCGGACGTTCCTAATTTTATCCCTCCGAAATATCTCACTACTATCACTACCACATCCGTCACTCCATGACTCCGTATCTGCCCGAGTATCGGCTTTCCGGCCGTCCCTGATGGCTCACCGTTGTCGTTGAGCTGATATTCTGTCATCTCCGGACCGAGCATATACGCCCAGCAGACATGGCGCGAATCGCAATATCTGTTCTGATATTCTTTTATTTTATTACGTGCATCTTCGGCCGATGTGATCGGAAGCGCAAAGGCGAGGAAGCGGCTCATCTTTTCCTTATATTGCCCCTCCCCCTCCTTTGCTATTCTATAATATGTGTCCAAGTCTGTTGTCCTGTTTTTTCGGGTGGCGGGTCTTTTATCCGAAGTTATAGTCTACGGGCGTTTCGCGATAGTAGAGCATCCCGCTCCCTACTTCCTGAGCTGATTGCTCCCCTAATGTCTGACGCACTATCTCCAGCGACCAGCGAAGCGCATTCGCCGGACCGTTTCCCGTCACGAATTTACCATCCGTTACAACCGGTGCGGTTACAGCCTCGGCTCCTTCCATCTTTTCCTCAAATCCGGGATAGCAGGTTGCCTTCACACCCTTGAGCAGTCCCATCTGACCGAGCACTACCCCCGGGGCCGCACAGATCGCTGCGATTCTTCCGTTCTTCGAGGCCGCCTGATTCTCCAACAACCCGTGAAGCGGTGCGAAGTCATAAAGATTATCCGCTCCCGGCAGCCCCCCGGGAAGTATCAACCATTCGGGTGCATCAAATAGGGTATTATCATAAAGCACGTCCGCTTTTACTGTTATCCCATGAGCACCTGTCACCTGCAATGACTCAGTAATAGATACCGTTTTCACCGGTATCCCCGCACGTCGAAGAACGTCGACAGCCGTCAGCGCCTCAATCTCTTCGAAGCCTGCGGCAAGAAATAAATATGACGTATTCATAACCAAATCGTTTATTTCGTATGTTATTTGTATTCTGCAAATATAACATTTTTCGATGAATTTTGCTAATTTTGCACCAACTTTTTAATCTGATTCATCCTCAACGAAATGGATTTTACTATCATACTTGCAATCGCCCTCATTATTTCTCTCGCCGTCATAGCAGTGTTGGCCTTGATCTCTTCTCGCTCGAAAGGTAAGACGTCGGAGAGCGTCAACGCCAATCTTCATCACGCACTCGAAGCATATAAGGAAGTGGCCGAAGCGCAGCGTCGCCAATATGAGGAAGCCGCCGAGCGGCTTCTCGCCCGCACTCGTGCGGATTACGAATCTCGTATCCTCAACCTTGAGCAACGTCTCGAGCGTCAGGGTAAGGATTTGCAGCGCACGTCGGCCCTGGAGTTCGAGAATCTCGCCAATCGTGCCCTCGACCGTCAGGCCGAACGCCTTGCCGATGAGAATCGCGAGGGCCTGAATGAAATTCTGGCCCCGTTGCGCCAAAATATCGGTGATTTCCGTAAAGCGGTTAATGATTCTTATATTAAGGAGAATTCTTCTCGCGAAGCTCTCTCTCGTCAAATTGATTCTCTCGTCAGCGCCAACGATCGTATTGGCAAAGAAACCCGTCGCCTCTCTGACGCTCTGCGTGGCAACACCCGTTTTCAGGGTCGGTGGGGTGAGACGATTCTGAGCGGAATGTTGGATGCCGCCGGTTTTGTAAAGGATATTCATTACGTTCTCCAACCTTCTGTCGTCGACGGCCGTCGCCTTTCTGATGATGAAGGTAATCTTCAGCGACCTGACCTCCTCTTCCTGCTTCCGGATGATGCCCGTGTTGTCATTGATGCCAAAACGTCCCTGACGGCCTATCTCCGCTATTGCGATGCAGCGACCCCGGAGGAGGAATCGGCTGCCCTGAAAGAGCATATCGCGTCCGTAAAGAGTCATGTCGACAAACTCGGTCGCTCCCAATATCACAAATACATCCGCGGAGCAATGGAGCACACGCTGATGTTCATGCCCAACGACGCAGCCTACATAGCGGCCTTACGAGCCGATGCCGCTCTTACCGACTACGCCATGAAGCGTAACGTAGTGATAATATCTCCGGCCCATCTCCTCTCGATCCTGAATCTAATCTCCCAACTCTACCGTATCGATCGTCAGAACCGCAACGCCGAAGAGATAGCACGTCTCGGTGGCCTCCTCTACGACCGCATAGCAACCTTCCTCACCGAATTCGACACAATCACCGACCGTCTCGAAAGCGCCGCCAAAGCCGTAGCCAAAAGCCGACGCACCCTCTCCGAAGGCAATCAATCCGTCCTCTCCAGAGCCAATCGCCTAAAAGACCTCGGTGCCAAAACCACCAAATAGCCCTCCCCCTCCCGCAAAAGCATAGTCCAGTGAAGCCCCTAACAGGCGCGCCCCCCAAAGCATAGTCCAGTGAAGCGCCTAACAGGCGCGGCCCCAAAAAGACCGTTCGCCTACACAAAATCAAAAATAATCATAATTTTCGCTCCAACCTGTTGTATCTTTGCATCGGAATCAGAATAATTCCCAAATCCAAAACAAAAAAATACACTTCAACATGAAAAAATCAAAGCAAAATCCTCTATCGAGTCAATTTAGGAGCGAGTATAAACATACCGAATGTAACTCCAAAATTCCAGTTCGCCCCGGGCGAACTCAGATAATTCCCATAAACGGACAGCGACGCAAAGGAGAAATTATACACCGCTGCTACTTCTCCGATGAATTCCGGATGATCTGCCCATCCGAAATGACGTCCCAATCCCGTAGCCGTGTCGAGTCCTATATTTCGCAAAGGCAAAAATCCGTAAAACTCTCCCCGAAGCTGAAGTTTATCAATCGGGTTCCATACCGGCATCACCCCCGCAGCCACGTAATTGTCGGCCTTATACGCCGGATTGAAATAATTTGCCGTTGAGGGCGTAGGCGCAAACGATGGTGCCATCACAAGGGCCGACGTATACGGACCAACCAATGGTCCGCCCGTAAGCAACCCTTCTCCATATCCTCCCACACGGAAATTCTTATGCACCTTCCAGAATTCGCGCCATTTCAACTCTACCGAGGGCCGATACTGACGACGATATTTTACTCTCCGGGACTTATCTCCCTCCGGAGTATACTCGGGCAATCGCCATTCCCCGCTCAGTCCTACCCGCAATTCTCGTCCCGACATGGGATAGAGTTGATTGCTTAATGTATTGTATTCCCATGCGAGTTTCACCACTGCGTGTCGACTCGAGATCTCGTCTCGCTCGCGCTCGCTGTAATCTACATCTGCATCCGGGTAATATTTGTCGGCGCGCCATCCATAGCCAAGTGAGGCTTTGGCTATCGATTTCCTCCCCGTCGCGAGACAATATTGCGCATTGACAAATCGTCGGTCTTCCGCTACGAAGGTAGGAGTGTTCATCTGGTAAAATTTCAATTGCGACGCATAAAATTTCTGCCGACTCATTACGCCCTCAAGGCCGAAGTAGGCCGGTAATCTGCTGTGTATAGTAAACCGTCCGCTAAGCAATCCCGCATAATAACTCTGACCTATCCAGCCGCTGAGGTCGACATCAAGCGAATTGTGGCTCAGAGTGTGATAACCGAAATCAAGATAGAGCATCGATTGCGTGTCGGTCGTAATCCAGCCGCCTACACCTATATTCCAGGGATTCTTTATCTCTGGCTCGAGTACAATGACATTGTTGCTACGCACTTTCGACGTATCGTTCTCTACTGCCCCAAGACGCGGCACTATCATTAGATTGCTGAGTTTTCCTCCGCTGATCGCACGATAGTAGGAGTCCTGTGTCTGCTGCATCCCGAAGGGCTTCCTCGGAAATCCGCGATCAAACAGGAATTGTAGGAATCGTCTCTGCGAGGGTGTTCCGGACGTAACCTCTACATCGTTGAATTCTATCTCGGGGGTCGCCGCCGCAAAGTTTGCACGTCGTGCCGTTACTTCCGCCATCGTTCGCCGTGCCGGCGTGCGTTTCTTGATTGAGTCTACCATCGCCAGTCCGGTCTTATAGCCTATCTCGTAGATTACGTCGGCCTGACCGAAGTCGAGTACTCCGAAGTTGAGCACCGGACATTGTATCTTTATGCCGTTCTTCGACGGAACACTGTAGTCGTTGTTCTGGATGATCATATCCTCAAGCTGCGACATGATGTTGCCTCGCTCGGGTTTGCCGTCCGGTCCGGATACCGACACTCCGATAATAAAGTCGGGGTCGAAGTCTTCTTGCATTACGTCTACCGGAAAGTTATCATAGATCCCGCCGTCATAGACAAGTACTCCGTCGATCTCTATCGGACGAAATACGAGCGGAAAACTCATTGATGCTCTCACGGCTCGACCCAATAGTCCGTCGCGGAGCACGATCTTGTGTTTATGATAGACGTCGCTCGTCACACATCGGAACGGCACCATCAGTCTGTCGAAATCAAGCCCGCACTGCGATGAATATGGCGTGAAGAGTTTGAGAAACTCCATATTCATCGGCAAGGGATTGATCAGCGACGATGGTAGTATCTGGTCGGCTATATTGTTGGAGACGCTGTCGCGAAAACTGAGGTTGATATTGGCCCACGCCGGTGTCGGACGTGCCTGTGAGAAGTAGTACGTGTAATCCGGATCGATTGTGCCTGTCGCACAGTTCTGGAAGATCGGAGATTTTATCAGTTCCATCATCTCCTTGGGTGAGTAGCCGCACGCGTAAAGACTCCCTACAATGGAGCCCATCGATGTGCCGGCTACGCAGTCGATCGCGATATCATTCTCCTCTAAGGCTTTGATCACCCCGATGTGTGCGATACCTTTTGCTCCGCCTCCGCTCAGTACAAGTCCTACTTTATATGTTCCGGGATTGTCGCGCAGCGTTACGTCGGGCACGTTCATCAGCGTGTCGCTCACATATCGTGTCTCTATGACTACCTGTTTTTCCCCCTCGGGTTGCATAGCCACTGCCTGTTCTGACTCTGTCGCCGATGCCCGGAAACTCCCGATGCTCCCCGCTATGCCGGTAAGTCCGACTGCAAAAATTGGCAGACCCGCTTTTGCGATGCCTGCCAATCTTTTGATATAGTTCTTTTTTATCATTTCGATTATTTCTCTTCGGCGGCTATCATATCGATTTTCGCACGAATATCTTTGATGTCGTTCTCGATCCGCTGCATCTTGCGTTCCATATCCTTTAGCATGGAGTTGCCTTGCGCCGATTTGATATTGAAGAATCCAAGATTGTTGTTGTAGGTCTTGAGTTCCTGTTGCTTTGCCTCAAGCACTCGCATCAGGCGGTCGCGCTCCGAACGAAGTTTGCGGTTGTCACCTTTCATCGTATCGAGCTGAGCATTGAAGTTCTTGCGGCGTTCCTGCTCGCGTCCTGTGTTGAACGCTCCGTAGAGTGTGTCGCAGACGGCGCGGTAGTCGGCATAAAGCTGGTCTTTCATCTTGTAGGGGACGTGGCCGGTCTCGTTCCATCTGTTCTGCAATTCTTTTACTTGGCGCAGTCCTTCTCTACGGTCTATATCTGTAGGTATCTCTTTGAGCGCTGCGATAACTTCGCGTTTTGCCTTCAGATTGGCATTCTCGAGGTTATGACGCTCATTCGATACTTTTCGCTTGCGGTCGTAGATTGCCCGGCATGCTCCGGAAAATCTCTCCCACACTGCATCACTAAGTTTGCGGGGCACAGATCCTATCTTTTTCCATTCCTCTTGAAGGCGCTGCACCTCTTCAAGGGCTGCACTCAGATTCTCGGCATCTTTCAGTGACTCGGCCTTTTCGCTGAGCGCTACTTTCTTTTCGTAGTTGCTCTGCAGGTTGGCTTTCACCTCGGAGATATATGCCGATTTGGCCTCGAAGAAGTCATCGCAGGCTTTGCGGTAACGTGCATATAGTTCGTTGTTCACCTTGCGGGATGCATAGCCTATTGTGCGCCATTTTGCCTGGAGTTCTTTCACCTTTTCCGACATCTCTTCCCATGCCGTAAAGGTTGTCAGGCTCGCCCGGTCGATATTCTCGATCTCTTCGCAGATAGCAGTTTTGGCATCTTCGTTGTTCTTCTCTTCCTCTTTACGACGGTCGAAGAATTCCTGATGCTTGCGATGGATTATGGAGGACGCCTCTTTAAATTCTTCCCAGATGCTTTCGCGGAGTTCTTTCACTACCGGACCGATCTCTCGCCATTCTGCATGAAGCTGCTGCAGTTTGCGTGATGCCTCTGTGATCACCTCTTCTTGCTGCAATGCGATTGTCTCTTCTATCAGGCGGCGCTTTGCTTCAAGGTTTTTCTTGAAATCAAGATCGCGAAGCTCTTTGTTGATCTTGAGTGTGTCATAAAATTGCTCACTGACCTGCTGGAATTCTTTCCATATCTCTGCTTCGCCGGAGGGTGTCACCTCTTTGATGTCGCGGAATTCTTTCTGAAGTTCCTGAAAGCGGGGGAAGTGCTGATTCACGTTGTCGGCATCTTCTACGATGCTCTTCATCTCTGCTACTATCGCTTTCTTCTTTTCAAGATTGGCCTCAAGACGCTTCTCTTCTGCTTCAAGATATTCTGTACGCATCTCGCGGAATTTGGCAATGAGTTCTTTCGCTTCGGCCTCTGTCTCATCAGGTGTGGCTGAAAATTCTGTCGGATTGCCGCCGGCTTCTACAAATGAATTCATCTCTTCATTTATTTCTCGCTGGCGAAGCGCAAAGAGAGCCTGCTTGAGTGCCGTCACTTCTTTGTGGGCATTGACATCTTTCTCTTCGAGAATTCGGCGGAGTTCGGCTGCAATTTCTTCTTTTGTGAGGGAATGTACATTCTTTTCCTCCGAAGCCTGCAGTGTAGCCTCCTCGGTGGGAATCATGTTGGCGGAGTCAGTCATAATATATGCGACGATAAGTTAGTTCGTGTATTTTTTATTGCTCTTAAGTAGCTCTTTTTAAGCATCCTTGTTTTAAGAATCACTCTCTAAGAGTTACTTTTGCTTTAGCGACTTTTATCTTTTAAAGACCTCTAAAGCCTGTCTTATTTCTCAATCACTTTTACGGTGATTACTTTGATATCCTCTTTCGGCCGATCGGAGGCATCAGTCGGTGCGTTCTGGATCTTTTCCACTACGTCCATCCCTTCCAGTACCTCTCCGAACACGGTGTATTGATTATCAAGGTGAGGTGTGCCGCCGAGGTTGATGTAATCCTCTTTCATCTGTGCGGGCATTTCGGGCACTTTCACCTCTGCCTCAAGTCGCTCGATGAGTTGCTGGCGGAAGGTCTCGAGTGAGTCGCGGTCGCCGGCTGCCTGTAGTTCGCGGATCTTGCCGATGTTCTCTTTCTGCAGTTTCATCCAGTAGGATTGCTTGGCATCCTGCGCAAGGCGTTGCTCCATAGCCTCAAGGCTGCGGGCTGTTTGCTTCTGGCCGGTCACGATATAGAATTGGCTTCCGGATGAACGGCGCTCGGGATTCACCTGATCTCCGGTCCTCGCAGCCGCTAACGCACCGTATTTGTGATAATGCTTGGGATAGAGGATTTCTGCCTCTATCGTATAGCCGGGATCTCCCGCTCCGAGCTGGGCACCCTGTGGCGCATCTTTCGATTTCGGGTCGCCGGTCTGCACCATAAAGTCTTTGATGACTCGATGGAACAATACCCCGTCGTAATATCCCTCTTCGGCAAGTTTGAGGAAGTTGTCGCGATGGCGCGGGGTATCACCGTAGAGTTTAACTTTCACCGGGCCTTCCGAGGTGATGATCTCTACGATGGCGTCCTTGTCGGAGACGGGGGCAGCTTCGGTCTTTGCTGCAGTGGTTTTGGGTTGTGTTGTCATTGTTTTCTTTGCCGGTGCGCGCCGTTTCCCTTTGGATCGGGCCGGGGTCGCTGCGTATGTTCCTGCGACTCCCATTGCGAGCACCATACAGATTATAGTAATTAATCTTTTCATTTCTCTCTTCTCGGTTCAGTCAAATGTGCCGGTCGCGAAGACGCGCTTGTAAAGGCGACGAAAGAGATCGTCGGTTGTTTTCAGTTCTTCGGTTCTCTCGGCATAATCGTCGCCCCATATCGCTTTCAGCAATTGCCCTAAGTAGCGGTGCTCGCGATCCTTTTCGATGGCACTCTCTATCAGCTGTGGCAGATATTCTGCATACCCCTCACGGTCTACTGCCGCAAGAAAACGGGCCGTACTGCAGAGAAACTGTCCGTTGGAATCGGCATGCCGAAGATCGAAGATCAACTGGTCGAGATTCCCTTTGTTGGAGTCTACGTTATTTACAATCTCTTCATAAATCGCCAGTCCGTCTGCAACGTCCGGCATATTCTTTGAATTTTCGCTCATAACTATTTATTGCAATTTCCGGCCGTTTCTCGGGAGTCGCTTCGGTTTTTCTGACCTCAATCCCCCTTAAAATGACCGTAATTTGCGCAAAAATAGTAAAAAATTTTATCATTACAGTGATTTTGACTAAATTTGTGGCGGAAAAGATTAAAATTTTTCTCGGATTACATGTCTTCTACTGATTTAATCATTGTTGTAGGCCGTCAGTTCGGCAGCGGCGGACGCCGTATCGGCAAGGCTCTTGCCGAGGCTTTTGGCTTGGAATATTACGATAAGGAGGTGCTCTCTGAGGCGGCCCGGCAGTTCGGTTATTCCCCGGATATCTTTGCCCGCTATGATGAGCGGCGCCCCTCTCCGCTTCGGTCGCTCTTCAGCAATGCTTTCGGTGTGGCTGATTCTTACGAGAATTCTATGAGTAGCGAGGGTATCTACGAGCGTCAGAGCCGCGTCATCCGTAAACTCGCTGAGAAAAGCGGATGCGTCTTCGTGGGCCGTTCGGCTGATTATATCCTGCGCGATCATCCGCGCCTTGTCAGTGTCTTCCTCCACGCTCCTATCGATAAGCGTGCAGAGGCTATCGTCGCCCGTGGAGATGCCCCTTCTATTGAGAAGGGGATGGATATGGCTCGTCGTCTCGATTCCAATCGCGAAAATTTCTACAATTATTTCGCCGGCGACGGTTGGGGCCGCGCGGATAATTATCATCTCTCGCTCGATTCGGCTCTCCTCGGATATGAAGGCACTCTCGACGTCATCCGTAATTTTATCCGCAATCGTTTCGGCGATGTTGAGAAGTTTTAATCCCTTTCTGCCAACTTTTCCCCTCTCGGAGTGTTAAAATTAGTAAATAAGTTCTTTAATCTAATTTTTACGCTTATGAAAGGCAGAAATTTTGTGATAACTTATGTGTCGGCTCTCGTCATCGGCATCTTGTTGCTGATTTATCATGATCGTGCCGAACTTTATAATTCTGTAGTGATCGCTATCGGTGCGCTCATTGCTATCCCGAGTCTGATTCTCGTCCTTATGGAACTTTTCCGTAAGCGGCAACCTGCTGATTCGGCTGAACCCGCCGAAGGTAAGTTGGTTAAGAGTCAGTCCGTCGCGACTAATTGGGCCACTCTTATTGCAGGTATCGCCGGTCTCGCTCTCGGAATCTGGATGCTTTGCTCTCCGGCTTTCTTCATCAAGGCGATTATCTACACTTTGGGCGCGATTCTCGTGCTTGTCGGTATCGTGCAGATTGTAGCCGTTTATAGTGCTGCCCGTCCGCTGCGTCCGCTGATGTTGTGGTTTATCATTCCTGTGCTGACTCTTTGCGCCGGGGTGGTCATCATTCTTCTCGGTCCCGATAAGATCTCTGCAGCCGCCGGCCTTGTGGCCGGTATCTCTCTCGTGGTCTATGCAGCTAATGGGTTCGCGGCTGCCGGACGTGAAGCTCAGGAGTCGCATCAGCCTGGTAAGGCTTTGGATGGACCGGCCGATACCACCGAGAAATCGAAGGCTGCCGATGTGGCTGACGCTGATTAATTCGTACTATGACATTTTGGGCAGAGGCGCGGATGGTCGCTTCATGCCGGGAGCATGAAGAGGAAAGTCCGGGCAACTCAGAGCAGCATATTTTCTAACGGAAAGCCGGGGGTGACCCCGGGGATAATGTGACAGAAAATTACCGCCCTCCTTGCTTAGCGCCGTTGAGGCGCAGGAGCAGGCGCGGGTAAGGGTGAAAAGGTGGGGTAAGAGCCCACCGGTCTCCGGGGCGACTCGGAGAGCCGCACATCCTATGCGTTGCAAGGCCAAGTATACCGGCAGTTAAGGATGGCTCGTCCATTGCCGGGGGGTAGGCCGCTAAAGTCGGCGGGCAACCGTCGGACTCAGATAAATGACCGTCAGCTCCCCTTTCTCTGTTTGTTCCCCTCTACGGTGAACTCGAGTTTCGGGCGCTACATAACCCGGCTTATAACGCCTCTGCCCTTCCCCTATTTTTGTTTTAGTTATAATACACGGTTGAAGAGCGGAGGCTCATGCTCAGCACACCTCCGCTCTTTTTCTATTCTTTTTCTTCTTATTCTTTACCTTCTATGAAAAACGCAATACCCAAACTTATAGCTAAAGCTAAGCAAGCCTACATTTTTTGTACTGTCGGTGTTTGGCGTTCCACTCATAATACGATGGGAGTTCGTCTCGTAAAGACGCTTAATCTTTCCGTGCGCTCCTTCTTGGATCGCGGCCTGCAGATGAAGTCTGCTTCCCTTACTTATTCCTGCATTATCGCGCTCGTCCCGGCTCTGGCTCTGCTGCTTGCCATAAGCCGCGGGTTCGGTTTTCAAGATATCATTCAGTCTTCTCTCTATTCTTATTTCCCGGCTCAGCATAAGGCGCTGGAGACGGGTAT
This sequence comes from Bacteroides sp., assembly GCA_014801585.1. Lineage (GTDB taxonomy): Bacteria > Bacteroidota > Bacteroidia > Bacteroidales > Muribaculaceae > Lepagella. Next base: position 85,217 of record JAAVDX010000024.1, on the reverse strand, counting down.
GAAGTTTGTGGATTCTTATCTTAAGGAGGCTAATAATGGGGTCTTCGTCGGGGTCGGTATCGTTTTGCTGCTTTGGACTCTCGTTTCTCTTCTCTCTACCGTTGAGGAAACTTTCAATAATATCTGGGATATCAAAAAGGATCGCACTATCTATCAGAAAGTGACCGATTATATCGCTATCTGTCTGCTGGTGCCTGTCTTGATGGTCTGTTCTTCGGGTGTCTCGATTTTTATGTCGACTATCGTGCAGAATAATATGCGACTCGCTTTCCTCTCTCCTTTGGTCAACATCGCCCTTGAGACGGCTCCCCTCGTTCTCGCTTGGCTCGCTTTCTCTCTTGCCTATTTCCTTATCCCAAACACTAAGGTAAATATCAAATACGCTATGATCTCGGGCGCTGTCTGTGCCATTGCATTCCAGATTATCGAACTCTTGTTTGTCAATGGACAGATATATGTCAGTAAGTATAATGCCATATATGGCTCGTTTGCTTTTCTCCCTTTGCTCCTCGTATGGATGCAGCTCTCTTGGCTCGTAATGCTCTTCGGTTGCGTGCTGACCTATTCTCTCCAGAATATCTTCGCTTTTAATTTCCTTGGCGATGTCTCTACTATCTCGCATGATTATCGCCGGAAAGTCTATTTCGTGGTGACTTCCGTCATTTTCCAGCGCTTCCACAATGGTCTCTCCCCGCTTTCGCGCAATGATATTTCCACTCTCTATGATCTCCCTATAAGATTGGTCGGCGATGTGACCTATGCTCTCCATGAGGCCGGACTTATCAATAATGTTCAGATCAAGGATGATGTCATCGGGTACGCCCCGGCTATTGACCCGGCTTCGCTTTCAGCCGGAGATCTTCTGCGACGCATCGATTCTTTGGGCGATTCCGGTTTCATTCCCCGTTTCAATGATATCTACCCTTCTCTGATTGCTATCGTCGATGACTGGAATAATAAAGCCTGGAATGTGGCTGACTCTACTAAAATCATCGATCTTCCTATTCCTTCTCCTCAGCAGATTAAGGATATCCTGTCTGATAAAGCTCCGGTTGCCCCAAAGTCTCATGTCTTTCAGAAATCTAAGACAACCACCTCTGAATCTGACAAAAAGATACGAAACGAACTGGATAATCCCCAACATCCGAACAACGTTTTCTGATTGAGAAAATTTTTTCTATGAATTATATTGCATTTCCGTAATTTTTTGTTAAATTTGCGGAAAAGAGCTACAAACTTATTAATCTTACGGCTACGCCGCTTTACACATGAGTTACCTGAAATTTGACAAAAATCTCATGATTAACCTGGAGCAGTCCCTTCCTAAGGAAATGCTCCGCACGAATAAGTCGGGTGCGTATCATTGTACGACGATTGTCGGATGTAACACCCGCAAACAGCATGGTCTGCTCGTTATCCCTATTCCGGAAATGGACGATAAGGCCCACATTCTTTTGTCGTCGCTCGATGAAACTGTCATTCAGCATGGCGCCCCTTTCAATCTCGGACTCCATCAGTATGCCGGGGATGTCTTCGCCCCTAACGGGCATAAGTATATCCGCGAATTTAATTGCGAGACGGTCCCCACTATGACTTATCGCGTCGGTGGTGTGGTGCTGACTAAGGAGAAGGTCTTCATTTCTCATGAAAATCGAATCCTCATCAAGTACACTCTCGTTGAGGCCCATTCCGAGACTACCTTGCAGTTCCGCCCGTTCCTGGCTTTCCGCAATGCCAATGACCTCTGCGTGGAAAATGATGTCATCAATAAGTCTGTCCGCCCGGTCGACAATGGTATCGCCACTTGTCTTTATGAGGGCTATCCCGAACTCTTCATGCAGTTCAATAAGGAGGTGCGCTGGGTCAACGACGGCCATTGGAATAAAAATCTGATCTATTATAAGGATCGCGACCGCGGTATCCCCTACACGGAGGATCTCTGGGTTCCCGGTTATTTTGAATTGCCTATCCGCAAAGGTGAGTCGATTATCTTCTCCGCTTCTACTTTCCCAACCGACCCGGAGACGTTCGAATCTACATATGAGGCTGAACTTATCTCTCGTACTCCTCGTACCTCTTTCTATAATTGCTTGAAGAATTCCGCAAAGCAGTTCTATCTTAAGCAGCCGGGCGGTATGTATATAATGGCCGGCTATCCTTGGTATAATGTCCGCGGTCGCGACGAACTCATAGCCCTCCCCGGGTGTACTCTCGCTATCGATCATCTGGCCGATTTTGAAGCTATGATGGATACTTTCCTCGCTGCCCTCCGACGTTATATTGATGATGGTGTCACGGATAAGGTCATCACGGATATCAATCTCCCCGATATTCCGCTCTGGACCATCTGGGCTATTCAGCAGTATCGCCGGAGTCGGGGTATCTCGGCTTGCCGTGAGAAGTATGGCGAGGCCGTGGAGCAGCTGGTAGAGGATATACGTAATAATCGTGTGAATAATCTTTCGCTAAATGACAATGGTCTTCTCTCTTCTAATGGCACTGATCGCCCTGTCTCTTGGCTGTCTGCCTCCCTCGGTGGCAAACCGATTATTCCTCGCTCGGGATATATCGTGGAGTTTAACGCCCTTTGGTATAACGCCCTTAAATTCCTTCAGTCGATCTATGCCGACGTCCCGGAGAAGCAGGCATATGTAAGCGATCTCGCTGCTCTCTCCGATAAGGTTAAGGATTCTTTCGTAAGCGTTTTCCTCAATGATTTCGGTTATCTCTATGATTACGTAAATGGTGCTTATACCGATCTGGAGGTTCGCCCGAATATGGTAATCGCTATCGGCTTGGAATATTCCCCGCTTGATCGCCGACAGCGTAAGAAGGTCCTCGATCTCGCTACCCGCGAGCTCCTCACTCCGAAGGGTATCCGATCTCTCAGCCCGAAGAGTTATGCATATACTCCCGTCTATGTCGGTTCGCCGGAGCAACGTGAGCGCGCTGTTCATCAGGGCCCGGCCCGGCCTTGGTTGTTCGGCTTCTATGCCGATGCTTATATCAAGGTGTTCGGTCTGAGTGGTCTCGGTTTCATCGAACGTATGCTCATCGGATATGAGGATGAAATGACAGAAGGATGCATCGGCTCGCTCTCGGAAATGTACGACGCTAATCCCCCTTATACCGGTCGTGGCGCCGTCTCTACCGCAAAAAATGTCGGCGAGATTCTTCGCACCATCAAAAACGTGATTGAACTCAATAAACTACAAACCTCCCAAGACGACTGATATTTATGAAGGCTCTAATGTTCGGTTGGGAATTCCCACCTCATATTCTCGGTGGCCTCGGCACTGCCTCTTACGGTCTTACTAAGGGTATGCACAATAATGGCGATATGGATATTACTTTCGTCATTCCTAAACCCTGGGGCGACGAGGAACGTGGCTTTGCCCGCATTATCGGTGCTTGCAACACCCCCGTAGCTTGGCGCGACGTGAGCCGTGAATACGTCGAATCGCGTATCGGTAAGGTAATGGATCCCGATCTCTATTTCGATCTCCGTAATCATATCTATTCTGATTTCAATTATCTCAATCTCAATGATCTCGGTTGCATCGAGTTTTCCGGTCGCTATCCGGATAATCTGCTCGAGGAAATTAATAATTACTCTATCGTCGCCGGCGTCATCGCTCGTACCGTGGATTTCGATATTATCCATTCTCATGATTGGCTTACGTATCCCGCCGGTATTCATGCCAAACAGGTGACCGGTAAACCGCTCGTCATCCATGTCCACGCCACTGACTTCGACCGCTCCCGTGGCAACGTGAATCCTACGGTCTTCGCTATCGAAAAGGATGGTATGGAACAGGCTGATCATATCATTACAGTATCTGAACTTACACGACGCACCGTAATCGATAAATATGGAATCAGCCCCGATAAGGTGACTACGGTCCATAATGCCGTTATCCCCCTCAGCGATGATCTGCTCTCTATTCCCCGCCCGGCTTCGAAAGATAAGGTTATTACTTTCCTCGGTCGTATCACGATGCAGAAGGGTCCGGAATATTTCGTCGAGGCTGCCGCTAAGGTGCTTCAGAAGACTAAGAATGTGCGCTTCGTCATGGCAGGCTCAGGCGATATGATGGACGCTATGATCAAACTCGTCGCTAAACGCGGTATCGCCGATAAGTTCCATTTCACCGGCTTCCTGAAAGGGAAACAGGTTTATGAGATGCTCGCCGCTTCCGATGTCTACGTCATGCCCTCTGTCTCCGAACCTTTCGGCATTTCTCCTCTCGAAGCTATGGAGATGGGAGTCCCTTCCATCATATCCAAACAGAGCGGTTGCGCTGAAATTCTCGATAATGTCATCAAGACCGACTATTGGGATATCGACGCTATGGCTGATGCCATGCATTCGATCGTGACTAATCCCGCTCTTCACTCCACCCTGCGTGACCGCGGCATCGAGGAAATCCACGGTATCACCTGGGAAAAGGCCGGAAAGAAGGTCATCGACATCTATAAGGATGTGATCGCCTCTCAATCAAATTAATTAATTTAACCATAACCCTCTACCCACAATATACAAAATGAAGTCCGTTTGCTTTTACTTCAAAATCCATCAGCCGTTCCGCCTGAAGCGTTATCGTTTCTTCGACATCGGCAACGACCATTATTACTATGATGATTTCGCCAATGATGAAATCATCAATCGTCTGGCTGAACAGTCTTATATCCCCATGGCCAAGACTCTCCTGGAAATGATCAATTCTTCCAATGGTGAGTTTAAGTGTGCCATCTCTATCTCCGGCACTGCTATCGAACAGCTTCAGCTCTACGTACCGGAGTTTATCGACCTGCTTAAGAAGCTGGCCGACACGAAGTGTGTCGAGTTCCTTTCCGGCACTTATTCCCATTCTCTCGCGGCTCTCGAAGATCCCGAGGAGTTCCTCCGCGAGGTGAAGATGCATGATGCTCTAATCCGTCGCGAGTTTGGCCAGAAACCTAAGGTATTCGCCAACACTGAACTTATCTACGACGATGATATATCTCTTCTCATCAAGGCTATGGGTTTCAATACTTGCCTTACTGAGGGTGCTAAGCATATCCTCGGCTGGAAGTCGCCCAATTATGTCTACAGTTCTTGCGTTGCTCCGGATCTCAAACTCCTCCTGACCAATACCAAACTGGCCAATGATATCGCACGCAACTTCAATAATCCTGATTGGGAGGAATATCCTCTTACGGCTGAAAAGTACGTCGATTGGATTGCTGCGCTTCCCGAAGAACAGCAGATCATTAATCTCTATCTCGCGATGGATACGTTCGGTTCGTTCCTTCCCGCGTCTACCGGTATCTTCGATTTCCTCAAGGCTCTCCCCTCTTTCGCCAAGCAGCGCGGTATTGAATTCAGCACCCCCTCGCAGGCCGCTAAACGTCTGAAACCGGTTGACGCTCTCAACGTTCCCTTCCCCATCTCTGATATAAATGAAGAGGCTGACGTTTCTGCCTGGACCGGTAACGATCTCCAGCGCGAGGCCCTCGGGAAACTCTATGCTATTGGCGAACGTGTTAATCTCTGCACTGACCGTCGCCTTAAACTCGACTGGGAATACCTCCAGAGTTCCGACCATTTCTATTATATGTCTACCGGCAAGAACGCAGCAGGGGCCTTCTCTCCATACGATTCCCCCTTCTCAGCCTTCACCAACTATATGAACGTCCTCGCCGACTTCATAGTAAGAGTGGAGGAACAATATCCAGAAGAAATTGGTAATGAGGAACTTAACTCTCTACTGCTCACTATCCGCAATCAGGCCTCAGAGATTGAATCCCTCAATAAGGAAGTTAAGCAGCTGAAGCAAAATCTCAAATCAGTAGGTGACGCAACGGCCTCCGAAGCCTCCGAAGCTAAATCTTCATCTGCCAAAGAAGAACCCCTCCTCATCGATGAAAATCCAATGAAAAAGGCTCCAAAAGCTAAAACTACCAAAGCCAAATCTCCAAAAGCCAAGACACCAAAAAAATCTAAATAACTCTAAGTACTATCAGAGTTGAATCTATCAGAGCTGACTTTCTCAGAGCTGAATATCTCAGAGCTGACAGTATCAACGGAGCTAACGAATCAGGTGGCGACAAGAAAAATCTTGCCGCCACCTTTATTTAACCTCTCTCCAAGTCATTAGCAAAGAATCGAATCAATAGCCTGAAGTTCCTCGGGAGTGAATGTAATATTCGACAGACACCCCAAGCTATCCCGAATCTGATCCACACTGCTACTTCCTATAATCACGGAAGTTACAGTATTATCCTTCAGCAACCAAGCCAGCGACATCTGTGTCAACGACTGTCCCCGGGCTGCTGCTATATCATTCAACCGATGAAGCTTATCCACCAATTCCGGAGTAATTTGTTCCCGCTTAAGGAATTTACCGAGTGAAGCTCGCGAACCCTCCGGAATACCATTCAGATAACGCGAAGTAAGTATCCCCTGCTCAAGTGGAGAAAATGCAGTAAAACCAACGCCATTGCGAGCCGCTTGTTCTACAATCCCCTCCTGCGCTTTCTGACGATCTATCATGTTGTATCGTCCCTGATAAATCAGACAAGGCGTATCGTGAGCCGCAAGATAGTCGTAGGCAAATTGCGATGCCTCATATGGCCACTGCGAGATTCCGACATACAGCGCCTTCCCTTGGCGAACAATGTCAACGAGAGCCTGCAGTGTCTCTTCCATAGGAGTATTCGGGTCATAACAATGACTGTAGAATATGTCCACGTAATCAAGATTCATACGGCTCAGACTCTGATCAAGTGAGGCCATAAGATATTTACGCGAACCACCGATTCCATAAGGTCCGGGCCACATGTCATAACCGGCCTTTGAAGTGATAATCATTTCATCCCGATAAGGTCGAAATGACTTCTTCATAATCACACCGAAAGTCTCTTCGGCTGATCCGTAAGAAGGACCATAATTATTGGCAAGGTCGAAACAGTTTATCCCGTTGTTAAACGCAAAATGAAGCATCTCTCGACTATTTGCCAAAGTATTGACATCTCCGAAGTTGTGCCATAACCCTAACGACAAACGAGGAAGTTGGATACCACTGCGTCCGCAGCGCTCATAAGTCATAGAGCCGTCATAGCGGGAGTCAGCGGCATAGTAAGGAGGATTCACCATATTTATATCATTTTTGAAAAAGGAAAGTAAAGCTCATTAATAAAGCAAGGAGCGTCTTTCCGTTATTATGAAAGACGCTCCTTATTTATATGTCTTCTTATACTGAGTTAGTTAAACAACTTATCTTAGTTGAGTGGCAGAAGACCCGTAGTGCCTACGCTATTGATGAAATACTGGTAAACACAACTTACAAGACCAAGGAATACGATTCCAAGTACACAAACTGTAAGTGCCACCTTCTCGCATGCTCCGGTATTGATTCCGGCAATCTTCGGCTCATCTGCGGAGATCCACATTGCCTTCACTACAAGCAGATAGTAGTAGAGCGAAATGATCGTGTTGATCAGCGCTACAAGTACCAGCATGTAGAGAGCCATAGAGTTGGATGATGTTACAGATGTAAAGATAAGTATCTTCGAGAAGAATCCTGCAAAGGGAGGAATACCTGCAAGCGAGAACATTGCGAGCGTCATAGCTACTGCAAGGTAGGGATTAGTCTTGTGAAGACCATTGTAGTCATCCATTCCTGTCAGACCTGTACGATCTTCGATAAGCTGAATCACGGCGAAAGCTCCAAGGTTGCTGACTACATAGACAAGTATGTAGAACATCATTGAAGCCATACCAAGCTGATTGGCAGCCATCGCTCCAAGCATAATGTAGCCGGCCTGTGACACTGAGGAGAAGGCCATGAATCGCTTCATGTTCTTCTGACGCATTGCGAATAGGTTACCTACGGTAATTGTAGCGATGATTACTGCATAAAGCATCCACTCCCAGGCTGCGCTGTAGACCTGACCGAACACCTGCACGAAGATGATGAAGAAAGCGAACGCAGCCGCACCCTTCGACACTACTGAGAGGTAAGCTGTCACACTTGTCGGAGCTCCCTGATAGACATCCGCTGTCCAAAGGTGCATCGGCACAAGAGAGAGTTTGAAACCGATTCCGGCGAGTACGAATGCCAGAGCGAAGAGAAGCAGTCCGCTCATCTCGCCTGCTCCGATCTGAGCTGCTATATCGGAGAAGTAGAGCGAGCCTCCGGAGAAGGCATATACAAAGCTGAGACCTGTAAGCAGAATTGCTGAGGAGAATACTGCAGTCAGAATATACTTGATTGCCGCCTCATGGCTCTCATACTTATTCTTGTTGAAGGCTACCATCGCTGCAATCGGAAGTGAAGCTGACTCCAGACCGATGATGAAGAGCAGGAAGTGGCGGGCGGAGATCATAAGATACATTCCGAAGAGCGTTACGAGAAGAAGTTCGTAATATTCACCCTTACGTGAGTGCATTTCATCACTCTCTACCCATTTGGCTGCCTCAAGCATACAGATCCATGCACCTACGTTGAGCACACATTTCATCGCCTTGCAGGCTGCGTCATCTACATACATACCGCCGAATACTGACTCGGCGCATGAGGGCACTATCCAGATGGCAACCGTAGCCAGAAGCATCAGCACGGTCGTCATCGGTGTCAGGAATTTCTTACTGCTGTTGTCCGGCGAGAAGGTATCTGCCAGGAAAACGATCAGGAAGATTCCCAGGATTATCAGTTCGGGCAACATTGCCCCAAATTGTGAATAGTCCATGTGTTAATCGTTAGTTAATTCGTTATTGGGGCAATTAGAATGCATTCTGAATGGCGTGGACAATCGGAGCGAAACTATGCTGGATAGTTTCGTTGATCCAGTTGGGGAAGAACCCGATTCCGGCAATGCTGACGATCAGAGTGACAGTCGACAGACGCTCAAACCATGTAGCATCCGTAAGCTGAAGATGATGCTGATCCTGCACCTTGCCAAGAAGAAGTTTGCCCACAACGCGAAGAATATATACCGCTGTAATCACGATTGAGCAAGTTGCCGCAATCACGAAGATGCGATGGAAAAGATCGTTGTCCTGCCATGCACCGAAGAAGATCGTCATCTCAGCAACGAAGCCGGAGAGACCGGGAAGTCCGAGCGATGCAAAACCGGCAATCATGTAGCAGACGCCGAGATAAGGCATAATCTGCATCAGACCACCCATCTGACGAATGTCACGAGTATGCGTACGTCCGTAGATCATACCGATCAGCGCGAAGAAGAGTGCCGTCATCAAGCCGTGAGAGAGCATCTGAAGGATAGCACCTGTCATTGCGGTCTGATTGAGCATGAGGAGCGCGAAAAGCACCATACCACAGTGGCTGACTGACGAATATGCATTGATATACTTGAGGTCGGTCTGAACACATGCGGAGAATGCTCCGTAGACCACGCTGATACCCGTGAGGATAATGAAGATCCACGCAAGCTCGTTTGCCGCAGCAGGAAGAAGGTAGATAGCGATTCGGAAGCATCCGTAGCCACCGAGCTTCATAAGCACACCGGCGTGTAGCATGGATACGGCGGTCGGTGCGCAGGCATGACCGTCAGGACTCCATGTATGGAAGGGGAACATCGCACCGAGAACACCGAATCCTACGAATGTGAAGCAGAAAAGAAGATTCTGCCAAGTGGGATCAACTGCATTGTTGTGGGCAATCTCGAGGATATTCCATGTCAGTTCGCCGCCGGCGGGTGCGGAGTGCCAGTAGATACCGAGCAGACCGAGCATAAGGAATGCCGAACCGCCCATAAGCATCAGAGTAAGCTTCATTGCCGAATACTCTTTACGGCCCGTGCCCCAGACGCCGATGAGAAGATACATCGGGATAAGAGCCACCTCATAGAACATGAACATCGTGAACATGTCTATCGAGATGAAGAAGCCGAATACTCCTGTGCTCAGAAGAGCAAACCAGAGAAAGAAGTTTTTCGGGAGGGGATTGATTTTCCAAGATGCAAATGTGCCGGCGAAAACGATGATTGCCGAAAGCAGAAGCATCAGAACAGAAATACCGTCGACTCCGACAGCGAGATGGATATTAAGTGGAGCATACCACATCCAACTCCCCGTAAAGAGCATTTCGGCATCATTTCCGGCAGCGCGGAGTTCTAAGAAATCGACGCAAAGCCAGATGGCGAGCGCAAGCAGAATAGTGCTTCCCACTACCATAACCGTGCGGATAGCAGCCATGCTGCTGTTGCGGCAGAGACCAAGCCCGGCCATCATGAGGACGGGAATGATTACAAACCAGATTAATATATTACCGAACATAATCGTATGTTGTTACTGCTGTTGTTATTGATGTTGAGAAGTCGGTTAGAGAAGGCAGATCCATGTGATGAATGCAAGAGCAAGTGCTCCGAAGAAGTACCACAGGACATAGGCCTGAACATTGCCGCTCTGCATGCCGCGGATTGCGAACGAAACTTTCTGAGTGACCTTTGCGAATCCATCCATCGTAGCATCGATGACGTGGCGGTCAAACCATGCGATGGGCTTACAGATAAGACCGAAGATAATCTTATGGGTGATGAAGAGATAGATCTCATCCCAGTAGAAGCGATGGTGAGCCGCAGTCCAAAGACCGGGCATCGCATTGCGGAACTTCGTGGGGAGTGAGTTCTTCTTTCTATACATCACCGTAGCAAGTGCGATCGCTGCTACTGCCACGATGATTGAAGTGCAGGCAACCGGAGCCTCAAGATGGATATGATAGGAGACGCCGTTCCAAGTAACGAGTTCGCCGAAGGGAATAAAGCCGGCAACACAAGATACGGCCGCCAACAGAATCAGAGGCACTGACATCTGCCAGGGTGCATCGTGAGGTTTGTGATGCTGATACTCGGGATTCTCTTCCCACCAGAAGATGAGGTAATAGAGACGGAACATATAGAAAGCGGTCAGACCTGCCACCATTGTCATCCATGCACCCCAGATCCAGTTGTTGTTGTACATCGCTGCCAGCATCTCATCCTTAGAGAAGAATCCGGAGAACGGAGGAATACCGGCAATTGCAAGACATCCGATAAGGAAGGTCCAGTGAGTGATCGGCATATATTTGCGAAGACCACCCATCTTAGTGTAATCGTTGGAGTGAACGGCATGAATCAACGCGCCGGCGCCAAGGAAGAGAAGTGCCTTGAACATAGCGTGTGTGAAAAGATGGAACATACCGGCCATATAACCAAGGCCTGTATAATGCTCGCCATGGATAGGCATGCCGTCGCGTGCCACACCCAGCGATACCATCATAAATGCAATCTGAGAGATAGTAGAGAATGCAAGGACACGCTTGATATCAATCTGAGTGCATGCAACAACCGCAGCGTAGAATGCGGTGATTGCACCGACTACCGTGACAAATGTCAGAGATGCCTCAACTACGCAATATACGGGGAACATGCGCGCCACGAGATACACACCGGCTACAACCATCGTAGCAGCATGGATAAGAGCCGATACGGGAGTCGGACCTTCCATAGCGTCGGGAAGCCAGATGTGAAGCGGAAGCATTGCAGATTTACCCATGCCACCGGTGAAGATCAATACCATCGCCCAAGTCAGAACGCTTGCACCCATGAAAGTAGTACCGCCTGTCTCGGCAAGCACCTTCATCGGGTTGGATGTCATGTCGACGAAGTTGAAAGTATCGGTGAAATAAGTCAGCGTCAGGATACCGAGAAGGAAACCAAGATCGGCAAAACGAGTTACAATGAACGCTTTCTTGGAAGCCGATACGGCAGAGGGTAGACGATAGAAGAAGCCGATGAGAAGGAATGAAGATACGCCCACGAGCTCCCAGAAGATATACATCTGGAAAATATTGGTCGCAACAACAAGCCCGAGCATGGAGAACGAGAAGAGCGAGAGGAAAGCATAATAGCGCTGGAATCCTCTTTCGCCTTCCATGTAGCCCCAGGAATAGAGATGCACCATGAAAGAGATCGTGGTGATGACGACGAGCATCATCGCACATATCGGATCAAGAAGGAAGCCGATATTGACCACGAGTTTTTCAGTGAATGCAAGCCAGGTCACATCAAACACCTGGTACTGCTGGCGAACACCATCGACAATAAACGCAGCATCGCCGCTGAAGAAATAAGTGAAGGCCACAATATAGGCAAGCGTCATGGTCGTACCCATGCCGAGAATGCCTAATATTCCGGCTACCTTACGGCTCATCTTCACGCCTCCGATGCCGAGCAGCAGAAACATGAAGAAGGGAAGGGCCAGAATCAGGATAGGAAGTGTGATGCCCATATTAATGTTTCAGTTTATTAGTTTCTACAATGTCAGTGCTTCCGATCGCACGATAAATGTTGATGATAATGGCGATAGCCACAGCAGTCTCGGCAGCCGCGATAGCGATTGCAAAGAGAGTGAAGACCATACCTTCCATCTGACCGGGGAAAAGGAAGCGGTTGAAAATAGCAAAGTTCAGATCAGCCGAGTTAAGCATCAGCTCAAGAGAGATGAGCATGGCGATCATATTCTTTCGGGTGACAAACCCATAGACGCCGCAGCAGAACATAATGACGCTCGGCACAAGATACCAAAGAATATCGAGATCCATTTCAGTAATGATTTATCTGTGGGGTTATCGGGTTAACGTTTGCGGGCTACAGTTACTCCACCGATGATGCAGGCAAGCAAAAGTACGCTGACTGCCTCGAAGGGGAGAAGATACTGATACTTATCGGTGCCGGTGAAAGCCTGACCGATCATCTTCATTGAGATATCCGGGCCATCGGCGAGTGCCTGAGAAAGAGATCGCACGCCATCAGCTGTAGACAGCATAGGCATAGTGAACATCGCCCAGAGAAGCAGACCGCAGCCTACCACCGAGGCAATGACTCCGGCTACACGGCGATAGGAAGTCACGGGCTCCGCATTAGCGTTGGGTTTGTGAGTCAGAAGAATCGCAAACACGAACAACACCATTATACCACCCGCATAGACCGCGATCTGGATAGCTCCCAGAAACTCATAGCCCAGTTGGAAATAGAAAATGGCTGCGCCTATAAGCACAAACAAAAGATACGTCGCAGAGCGAAGAATCTTTTTACTTGTCACTGCCATGACGGAGAAAATCACCATCGCAAGCGCCACCACGAAGTAGAGGATTATGTTTCCTACCATGATGTTATATAATTCAGTTTACTTGTTATCACTCTCAGGAGCTGCAGGCTTTTCATCTGCAGGCTTCACGTCAGCCGGTTTTTCAGTAGCCGGTGCTGCGGAAGACGGAGCTGCGGGAGCTACATCAGCCGTAGCGGGAGCAGCGGAAGCATTTCCGGCGCCCGCCTTGGCAGCAGCTTCCTTCTCAGCCTTGATTTTCGCAGCCTTGGCAAGAGCCTCAGCCTTAATCTTGGCGAGTTTCTCCGGATCCATCGCCGGCTTGGGAGCGGGAGCTCCGGGTGCATCGGGCACTTCCGGACGATAGTTGAGCTGTTTCACGAGTTTGTCTCGAGTGAATACCGCCTGCTCGAAATCATTTGTAAACTCAAGCGCATCCTGCGGACAAGTAGTCACACAGAGCATGCAGAACGTGCATGAACCGAGATCATACATGTACTTGTCAAGTTTACGCTTCTTCTTGCCGTCAGGGAGATCCACCATCTTCGTAGTAAGTTGGATCGTACCATTGGGGCAATTCATCTGGCAGATACCGCAGGCAATGCACTTATGGCGACCTTCGGCATCATACTTCAATGTAAGTTCGGCTCGGAATCGATCGGCAATCTTAAGAGTATCACGATTTTCGGGATACTGCTCAGTGATCTTAGGAGTTACAAGCTCCTTACCGGTCACTGCCATGCCGGAGACGAGACTTTTGAGTCCCTTTCCAAAGCCCTGGAAATATTCTTTTACACTACTCATAATCTAATTATCTTTCAACCTGACCGCCCAGTATATCGAGCAGTTCGGTCGTGATCGATTGCTGACGAAGTTTGTTATATTCAAGTTGAAGCTGTTCCTGCAGCTTATGTGCGTTGTCATTAGCGCTCTGCATAGCCATCACACGTGCAGCCTGCTCGGAAGCACGGTTCTCGATAGTTATCTCCTGCATAGTGCTGATGACGAACATCGGCAATACAGCATTAAAGATATCATTGGCATCCGGCTCGAAGATATATAGCTGATTCTCATCAGTCGTAGAATCACCCGCAAGAAGCAAGTCGGCACGCACCGGGAAAAGTTGATCTACAGTCAGACGCTGACGCGCAATCGAGATATAACGCATATAGACGACTTCAACGAGATCAAGATCTCCGACTGAGAAAGCCTCGCGCAGATTTTCAGTGAAGGTGTCTACGACTTTCCCATCCATCTTGGAGTCGACGCTCGCAATGGTCTTAACATCAATCTTTCCCGGCTGCTCAATCTTAAGACATGCTTTCAGAATCTTCTTTCCTACCGGATAAAGAGTTATAGACACGTCATTCCCATGCTTCTCCTTCAAAGAATTAATCTCGACAAGGAGTTGCTTGAAAATATTAAGGTTGTAGGCGCCACAAAGTCCATCGTCGGAACCATAGACCACCACACCGATCTTCTTCACCTCTCCCCTATCCACAATCAGAGGAGAATGGAATTCCACTCCGGCAGAGAGGATATGACCCATTATCGTCTGAATCTGATTTTTAAAAGGGAGAAGTTCGCGAAGCGAACGCTCGAATTTATGGACTTTAGCCGAGGAAATCATCTTCATAGCACCCGTGATTTTCTCACTCGATGCTACTGATCCGATTCTCGTTTTTAATTCCCTGAGGGTTGCCATTTCGTCAGTTAGGGTATAAGGTAAGTTTTTCTTCACGACGCTCCGCTGCGGAGCATCGTGAAGAAAAATTCAATTTATTTCTTGTATTGTGATGCGACTTCAGCTGCACATTCGCGGATCTTGGCCTCTACATCATCAGTAAGCTGACCCGACTTGATTGTATCGAGCACCTCTTTCTGATATTTAGCCTTGACGAGCTGAAGGAACTGCTGCTCGAAATCAGCAACTTTGTCAACGGGTACATTCTCAAGCAGACCGTTTACACCACAGTAAATGACGGCAACCTGATTTTCTACAGGCCACGGTTCATACTGAGGCTGGATGAGAAGCTGCTGGTTCTTTCGGCCGGTATCAATCACCTTTGCAGTCACGGGGTCAATATCACCACCAAATTTAGTGAATGATTCGAGCTCGCGGAACTGAGCCTGAGCAATCTTCAGCGTACCTGCAACTTTCTTCATCGGCTTAATCTGAGCGTTACCGCCTACACGCGATACGGAGATACCAACGTTGATAGCGGGACGGATACCCTGATTGAAGAGTGCTGTTTCAAGGAAGATCTGACCATCGGTAATCGAAATTACGTTGGTCGGAATATAAGCTGAAACGTCACCGGCCTGAGTCTCGATAATGGGGAGCGCAGTAAGAGAACCGCCACCCTTTACGAGAGGCTTCATGACTTCAGGAAGGTCGTTCATCTGTTCAGCTACCTTCTGGTCGGTCACGATGCGCGCAGCGCGTTCGAGCAGACGGGAGTGGAGATAGAAGATATCACCCGGATAAGCCTCACGTCCGGAGGGACGCTTAAGGATAAGTGACACCTCACGATAAGCAACAGCCTGCTTAGAGAGGTCATCATATACGATAAGAGCATCGCGACCTGAATCGCGGAAGAACTCACCGATTGCTACGCCTGCGAAAGGTGCGAAATAACGCATCGAAGCAGAGTCGGACGCAGTAGCGGCGACTACCACTGTATATTCCATCGCACCATACTTCTCAAGAGTGTGGACGATAGAAGCGACTGAACTTGCCTTCTGACCGATTGCGACATAGATGCAATATACAGGTTTGCCATCAAGGTAGTTCTGACGCTGATTGATAATAGTGTCGATAGCGATAGCTGTCTTACCGATCTGGCGGTCGCCGATGATAAGTTCGCGCTGACCGCGACCGATAGGAATCATAGAGTCGACAGCCTTCAGACCGGTCTGGAGCGGCTGATTTACGGGCTGACGGAAGATAACGCCCGGAGCTTTACGCTCAAGCGGGAGACGGATACGATCGCCTGAGATGGGTCCTTTGCCGTCGATAGGTTCGCCGAGAATGTTGATAACACGGCCGAGCAAACCTTCCCCAACGGGGATAGATGCAATTTCACCCGTGCGACGCACCGACATATTCTCGGTCACGGAATTTACTTTGTCAAGGAGCACGACGCCGACATTGCTCTCCTCAAGGTTGAGCGCAACGCCTGTGGCTCCGTTTTCAAACTCTACGAGCTCATTCGACTTCACATTGTCAAGGCCATAAACGTGGGCAACGCCGTCGCCGACGTTGAGCACAGTGCCGACCTCCTCGAATTTCACTTTCGAGTTGATATTGTCGAGTTGCTGCTTTAATATATCAGAAATTTCGCTTGGGTTAAGCATCTCTTATTTCGTTATTAGATTTAAGCGTAATTGTTCGATTTCATTGCTGATCGACGCGTCCATACGGGCATCGTCGACATCGATCACAAATCCTCCAATCAGATCTGAGTTGACACTATTGGAGAATTCAAGAGTGCGACCGGGGAAAGCCTTCGCCACCATGGCGCGAAGTTTATCCATCTCCGCATCGGGCAGAGGAGCAGCCGTCGTGATCTTAACTTGCGATATCTTATTCTCCTCGCGATAAAGATCGATAAAGTCAAGCGCAATAAGACGCGCAAACTCTTCACGCTTCATCTCCAGAAGAAGTTTGACGAAGCCCAGATAATCATTCTCCGCCTTGTCGCCGGCAGCCGCCTTGAGAAGCGCGGATTTATCTTCTGCGCTGACGAAAGGGTTCGCAAGCGTCTTCTGAAGTTCAGGGTTCGACTCGAAAGCCTTCACCACCTCCTTCATTTCGTCGTAAACGACTGAGGTCTTATCATGCTCGGCTGCAAATTTATATAGAGCCTTTGCATATCGACGGGGAATGAGTCCGTTGTCCATCTGAATATGTTTGATGTCGGTTATTCTGAGAGAATTATCAATCAGGGGAGACGGCCACATGCGGAAGCCGCCTCCACCCTAATTAATTATTCTCAATTTCGTCTAAAAGTTTATCTACAAGTTTTACTTGCGCAGCATCCTCTTTCATCTGCCCGCGCAGCATCTTTTCAGCAATTTCGATCGAAAATTTGCTTACTTCGTTTCTGAACTGAAGTTCGGCCTCTTTGCGTGACTGTTCGATTGACACTTTCGCGGCGTCCATGACCTTCTGAGCTTCAACGCCAGCCTGTTGCTTGGCTTCCTCGATGATCTGGTTTTTCATTTTAGCCGCGTCACGCAACATTTCAGCCTGCTTCGCCTGAGCCTCCTCCATATACTTCTGAGCCTCCTCACGCGCATGGTCAAGCTGATTCTTGGCCTGCTGCGCATATTCGACTCCCTTGTCGATGGTATCGGCTCTTTCGTCCATATTCTTGAGGATTACCGGCCAGCCCCAGATCGTCAAAACGACGAAGAGGACAAGGAACGCGATAAACATCCAGAATACTAAGCCAAAATCCGGCGTGAATAATTCCATATTCTGCTATTGAGGTCTTGATGGAAAAATGCGATTACTGAATGAACAGTGCGAGTGCTGCCACAATCACTGCGAAGAGAGCCACACCTTCGATAAGAGCGGCGATAACGATCATGCTCGAACGGATGTCGCCTGCAGCTTCGGGCTGACGTGCGATAGCCTCCATAGCAGAGCCACCGATCTTACCGATGCCGATGCCTGCTGCGATAGCTGCGATACCAGCGCCGAGAGCAGCGCCTAAGGATGCGAGAGGAGTGACTGCGTTCAAAATCATTGATAACATAATGCTGAGTAGTTTTTTAAAGGTTATTTTTTATTTGTTTATTGCAATTTTAAGCGAGAAGAGAAGAAAAAGAGAAGAATTGTTAAGCATCAATTTTATGCTTCAACAGCGGGAGTCACCTCCTTACCATCTTTATCTTTCGGCTCATGGTGTCCGTCTTCCTGGGCAGCCGAGATGAACAGGGCTGAAAGGAGGGTGAATACATAAGCCTGAATGAAGCTGACTAACACATCGAGAAGAAGCATGAAAATTGTAAAGAGCACACTGACTACAGTAGATGCGCCGAGAGCGGCAGCTCCAAAGGCAGCAAAGATGAAGATAAGAAGAGTCAGAGTAATTACAATCATATGGCCACCCATCATATTGGCGAAAAGACGCACACAGAGAGCTGCAGGTTTGGTAAAAATACCGAAAACCTCGATCATCTGCATGATGGGGAGAGGGAATTTCAAGAACAGAGGCACATCCGGCCAGAAGATTTCCTTCCAGTAATGTTTAGTGCCAAGCACATTCGTGATTATGAATGTCAGCACAGCCAGCACGAGAGTGATTGCGATGTTGCCGGTGAGGTTGGCACCTCCGGGGAAAATCACGATCAGTCCGAGAAGGTTCATTGTCAGGATAAAGAAGAAGCACGTAAGGAGATAGGGTGCAAACTTATTTGCCTTCGAACCAAGAGAACTCTTAATGACACCGGTATATATAAAGTCAATAAGCATCTCCATGAAGCCCATTCCTTTACGGGGAGCTTTCATACCCTTACGAGCATAATAGCGAGCGACACTCATCACCATACATGTCACGAGAATAGCTGCAATAAATAGAGCCAAGACATTCTTCGTGATGGAAATATCAAAGGGTTTATACTCCTTATAGTAGTCATGGCCGACGAGACAAAAGCCGGGGACAACAGTATGATGTTCATCGCCACCATTTTTAGCGAAGATATCCTCAGCTTCAGCTTTAGTCTTTGCCTGCTCTTCAGCGTTGAGAGGGAAAAGCTCAACAACCTTGTTTTTATGCTCGGAGACATGTGCGAGATAGAAACGATAGGTTTTGCCATCCTTCTCCACTTCATGGATAACCGGAGTCAGTTCTTCCTTCTTTTTGCCGGTTGCCATATCTTCGGTCACAGTGACCTCAGTCAGTTTGGCGGAAGAGAAGCAAAACCATTTGCCATCCTCGGCACGCACAATGACGGGAAGCGGAATACGATAGACATGGCTGAAAGGAACCTCCCAACCATAGCCGTCGCCAAGGTGATGAAAGATAACCTCCTTCACATCCATGCTCTCATTCTGCTCGCCGCTCTCCCCTTCAGCCGCAAAAATATTCTGCGGACAAAGGAACGCGATCAGAAGGGGTAATATAAAGAATAACCGTCTCATTCGAAATAAGGGATTAATAGACGCAGACTGCGATCACGTTGTTATCGACGTCGACCAGTCCACCTTTGATATCGACGCTCTTCTCTGCACCCTCCGGAGTACGATACTTCACGCTTCCGGCCTGAAGCACGGATATCAACGGGGCATGATTCTTCAGCACCGTAAAAGATCCGAGTACGCCGGGGAGAGTGACGGATTCAGCCTCGCCCTTGAAGAGGATTTCGTGGGAAGAGATGAGTTCAAGTGTCATCGTCGGTCAGTATTAATAGTGTTTATACGTTGGCAAGCATCTTCTTACCCTTCGCAATCGCTTCGTCGATAGTGCCGACATTAAGGAATGCCTGTTCAGGATATTCGTCAACTTCACCTGCGAGAATCATCTTGAAACCACGGATAGTTTCAGCGAGAGGCACGAGGACACCCGGCACGCCGGTGAACTGCTCAGCCACATGGAAAGGCTGAGAGAGGAAACGCTGGGCGCGACGCGCGCGACTTACTACCAGCTTATCATCATCTGAAAGTTCGTCGACACCGAGGATGGCGATGATATCCTGAAGATCCTGATATTTCTGAAGAAGCTGTTTCACTTCCTGTGCCACATTATAATGCTCCTCGCCAATGATATTCGGATCAAGGATACGCGAAGTAGAATCAAGCGGGTCAACAGCGGGATAGATACCAAGCTCGGCAATCTTACGGTTCAACACCGTGGTAGCATCAAGGAAGTTGAAGGTAGTAGCCGGAGCCGGGTCGGTCAAGTCGTCAGCCGGCACGTAGATAGCCTGCACTGAAGTAATAGACCCATTCTTAGTAGAAGTAATACGTTCCTGAAGCGCACCCATCTCAGAAGCGAGAGTCGGCTGATAACCTACTGCAGAAGGCATACGTCCAAGAAGAGCCGACACCTCAGAACCGGCCTGAGTGAAACGGAAGATATTATCGATAAAGAGGAGCACATCTTTACCACCACCGGCAGTATCTCGGAACTGCTCGGCAACCGTAAGACCGGAGAGCGCGACACGCAGACGGGCGCCCGGGGGCTCATTCATCTGACCGAACACGAGGGTAGCCTTAGATTCGCTGACATCAGTCATATTGACATCACCGACATTCCATTCACCCTTCTCCATGCCCTCTTCGAACTTCTTACCATAGTTGATAACGCCGGATTCGATCATTTCTCGAAGAAGGTCGTTACCTTCACGGGTACGTTCACCGACACCTGTAAACACGGAGAAACCGTCATGGCCCTTAGCGATGTTATTGATCAACTCCATGATGAGCACAGTCTTACCTACACCGGCACCACCGAACAGACCGATCTTACCACCCTTAGAATAGGGTTCGAGAAGGTCGATGACCTTAATACCGGTTGTCAGCACCTCAGTGGAGAGTGCGAGTTCGTCGAAAGCGGGTGCAGGCTGATGGATCGGGCGCAGATTGTCGCGGTTAAGCGGAGCGAGCTCGTCGATAGCCTCACCGATAACGTTGAGCAGACGACCTTTAACCTGATCACCTGTCGGCACAGCGATCGGGCGACCGAGGTCGAGAACTTGAACACCGCGGCGCACGCCGTCGGTAGATTCCATTGCTACGCAGCGCACAGTGTCCTCACCGATGTGCTGTTCAACTTCGAGGATGAGTTCACCTCCGTCCTCACGCTCTACTTTGAGAGCATTATAGATTGGGGGAATATTTTCTTTTCCACCCTCAAACGACACGTCGATTACCGGACCGATGACCTGGGTCACTTTACCATAATTAGCGCTCATGATATGATGTTGTCTTCTTAATGCTAAGGTTAGCAGTTTGGGAATTTAAATTTTCAGATATTAGACGGCATGATTAGAAATGCCAGTTGAGAGCCACGAACACTGCCATAAGCACGAGATTGGCGAGCGAAAGGGGCATAAGATACTTCCATTCGAAAGCGAGGAGCTGGTCGATACGCACACGCGGGAAAGTCCACTTGAACCAGATGATGACAAACGAGATGAAGAAAGCCTTACCGAGGAACCATACGATAGAAGGGATATAGTTCATAATATTGTTGAAGGCTTCCCATCCGGGAATGTGGAGAGGCATCCAGCCACCGAGGAACATCAGAGAAGCGATACCCGACACGATGAAGAGATTCAGATATTCGGCGAGATAATAGAAGCCAAAAGTGATACCGGAATACTCGGTGTGGTAACCGGCCACGAGCTCGTGTTCAGCCTCCGGAAGGTCGAAGGGACCACGGTTGGTCTCAGCCGTTGCTGCTACGATATAGATAAGGAAGGCGATGATTGCCGGGATATGACCGCGGAAGAGAAACCAAGCGCTCTCCTGCTCCATTACGAGTTCGTTGATATTCATGGTGCCTGCGAAGAGGACGATAGTAATAATCGACAGACCAAGAGAGATCTCATAACTTACCATCTGAGCGCCGCTTCGGATTGCACCGATAAGAGTGTACTTATTGTTGGACGACCAACCGGCGAGGAGAATACCGAGCACACCGACAGAAGAGACAGCGAGAATGAAGAAGATACCGATATTAAAGTTAATGATCTGCAGACCGTTGCCCCAAGGCAGACAAGCCAACATCGTGACAGAGGATACAATCACGATAAAGGGAGCCAGACGGAAGAGGAACTTATCAGTGTTCTTGATACTGATGATCTCCTTAATGAGGATCTTGAACATATCGGCGAACACCTGGAGCAGACCCCAGGGACCCACACGCATCGGGCCGAGACGACACTGGAACCATGCGCACAACTTACGTTCATAAAGGATATAGAAGAGGGCAAGCACGGTATAGGCGCCCAGAATGGCCACTGCGATCAGAACACATTCAATCAATACGGCACACCACTCAGGCATACAGCCGAGCAGCAGGTCGTTGAAGGCAGAGGTCCATTTTCCAAAATCAAACATAACGGATATTTATATTTTGATGTCTAATGGGTAAATCTTGTTTAGCGGTCAATATCGGGAATCACGAAGTCGAGAGCTGCACCGATAGTAATAAGGTCGGCGATCATATGGCCCTGACAGCAGAGATCCATAACTCCGATGAGATTGAAGCAAGGGCTCTGGAAGTGGACACGATAAGGATTCTTAGTGCCGTCAGACTCGATATAGACACCGAAAGTGCCTCTCGAAGCCTCAACCTGAGCATACCAATGGCCGACGGGGAGTTTGACAACCTTAGGCACATTCATTGCGCGGATCTCACCCTCGGGGATATTATCAACGAGCTGTTCAAGAATTTTGCAGCTCTGTTCGATTTCACGCATACGCACCATATAGCGTGCGAAAGAATCGCAACCGGTCTCGAGACACTCCTCGAAATCGAGTTCGCTATAGATAGAATAGGGGCGAACCTTACGGCAGTCATTGCTCCAATTGGAGCCACGTCCTGACGGACCGGTGATTGCATAATTGATAGCGTCCTCTTTCGAAAGATGACCTACACCTTTCAGACGATTCTGAGCAATGATGTTACCGGTGAAGACAGTGTGATACTCCTTCAGACGCTCAGGCATGATGCGGATAAGTTCCTTTACATCCTTTACGAAATCGGGATGAAGATCTGCAATCACGCCGCCGATAACGTTATAGTTCATCGACATACGGGCACCACAAGTCTTTTCAAAGATATCAAGCACCATTTCACGCTCGCGGAAGCCATAGAAGAAGGCAGTGGTAGCACCGAGGTCCATAGCGGTACAACCGAAGGCGAGCAGATGGCTTGAGATACGCATAAGTTCATCCATCATCACACGGATCACCTGAGCACGACGGGGAACTTCCAGACCGAGAGCCTTCTCGATACACATACAGAGACAATGGCGGTTCTGATGAGCCGACATATAGTCCATACGGTCAGTGAAGTGGAGAATCTGGGGATAGCCGAGGCCTTCCGAAAGCTTCTCAATACCACGATGGATATAACCGGACATCATATCGACCTTAGTAATGGTCTCACCGTCGACACCGGCGCGCATACGCATCACACCGTGGGTAGAGGGGTGTTGAGGACCGAAATTGACAACATAATCATTTTCCTCAAACACCTTACCGGGCACCTTCTTAATCTTACCCTTTTCATCCTGTACGTAAGAGACGGTATCATCCTCATTGACCTCATCATTCAGACGGATAGGATTCTTTTGAGGATCGGCATCATAATCCTTGCGGAGGGGATGACCAACCCAATCATTACGGAGGAACATGCGACGCATGTCGGGATGATTGATGAATTTAATGCCGAAGAAGTCATAGACTTCACGTTCCTGGAAATTTGCAACTTTCCAGATGTCGGATACAGTATGAATATAGGGATCCTTCATGTCGGGAGCTACCACCTTCACTTCAAGCATATCCCAACCGCGGGAAGTAGAAGTAAGATAGTAGATCACACCGAGACTGTCTTTCCAGTCCATACCGACAACGGCCGTCAGAAGGTCAAAGCCGAGACGTCGGTCATCACGGAGTGTGAGGGCGAAGTCATGCCATTTTTCGGCAGGCACATTCACCTGAAGAGCTTCGCCGCCCTCGACGAAAATTGCTTCCGGGCACACACCGCTGATAATTTCCTTTATATCGCTCATGATTGTGAGATTGTCTGGGGGATTAAGGGGATTGGGATTCTATGAATTTGAATCAGGAGAGGAGGCCGCGATCCTCGGGATGAGCGGCGAAGAATTCCTCGCGTTTCTGCTTACGATTGATTCCGCCGAAGAACTTCTGAACTTTGATTTTACGCTGAAGCTGCATCAGGCCGTAGAAGAACGCTTCAGGACGCGGAGGACAACCGGGGATATATACGTCAACGGGAAGAATCTTGTCGACACCCGGCACGACGCAATAGCTATTCTTGAACGGACCGCCGGAAACTGCGCAGCCGCCGCATGCGATAACGTACTTCGGCTCGGCAAGCTGCTCATACAGACGTATCATTGCGGGCGCCATGCGATGCACGATTGTGCCCTGCACCATAATATAGTCAGCCTGACGGGGACTGTTACGTGCCACCTCGAAACCGAAGCGTGCCATATCGTAACGAGCCGCACCGAGGCTCATGAATTCAATTGCACAGCACGACGTGCCGAAGCAGAGAGGCCAGAGCGAGTTGGAGATGCCCCAGTTGATAAGTTGGTTGAGATTGCCGACAGCAACATTCGCGCCGGACGCATTGAGTTCTTCTACGAGTTTATCGATATACTCGTTGTCTTTGAAGTCCTCATGCTTCATGCTCTTGATTTTCACTTCCATTTCAGCGCTCCTTTCTTCCAGGCATAAGCCAGACCTAAGATAAGAATAACCATAAAGATTCCGATGCAAAGAAGGCTCTGCACTCCGAGATCACGAGCCACTACAGCCCAGGGATAAAGGAATACAGTCTCAACATCGAAGATCAGGAACAGAATCGCGAAGATGTAATAGCCGGTCTTAAACTGAATCATAGATTCGCCTCGAGTGGGGATACCACACTCGAAAGTCTCAACTTTTTTCGCAGTATATGACTTCGGCGAAATCAATTTTGCTATCACTGTGGCGGCAACGACGAGAAGAATACCCGTCAGCACGGCTGTGATAGCCAGTGTGCCATTGCCAATCTCCAATAATAAACTCATTTTATCGATTGATAGTTAGGTAATTACTTTCTATTATACGATTCGGGCCTTAGCTCGCTACGTAAAATTATTCACAAAGATATTTAAAAAATCTTAAATATCAAAATTTTAAGCCCCCGACTTCGGATTTTCCCGAGAAGAAAATCGCACAGGATAAAGCTGCTGATAACTCAGCGGCAATGCATCCTGAAGGCACTGGCATTTACTGCTGAGCGCTGAAGGCAGCGCAGCTACGACCGGAAAAAGAACCCTTGAAGGATCCGTTGACTACATACTCGCAAGAGATCTGAGTAAGATCGTCGGAAACGGACATCAACTTGAAAGAGTCAAAAGTATAAGAGGGATAAGGAGTAAGCGCACCCGACTCGAGCATTTCCGGAATACAATCGGATATTTCCAGAGTATAACCGGCACGAGAGAGAGTCACGGGGACATCCTTAAGCACCACAGCCTGCAACGGACGCGGCATCTGCGATGCGAAACGGATATTATAAAGTACTACATTAGCCTTCTTCATATCGCTTGAGAACTTCACACGATAGACGGCTTCATCAGTAACGAAAGATTGCTCCTGACCTCCGAAAGCATAGGTAGTCTTAGTCTGACCCTGAAAGAAAGCGTCGGTACTGAAAGTGCGTATAAGCGCATTATTCGTACGATAGCTCATGACGAGCATCGGCACGGAAGTAGTGATAGGGAACGGATCGCCGGCTACAGCATAAGAAGCTACGACAGTAGTAAAATAACCGCCAAGCCGCGTAATCTCCTCACCATTGCTGAGGTGAGCCTGCCCATTGGCAAACGAACCGCTCTGATATCCCATAGAGCTGACCGAAGCGACCAATCCTTTCATCTCATTAGTAGTGAACGAGACATTATTCTTTCCATCGAGCGAAAGGGTACTTGTGCCGATTGTGATCGTGTTATTAACGCCGTCAAGGGCAATATTATAAGTACAATTCTGATCTACGGACACTTCTTCCGCCGGATTATCCGGGAAGATCATATTACTTACGTTGACAGAGAAGGAAGATTTGTTTTCCGGATCGCCCAGACATGATGAAAGCCCCATTGACATCGCGCCAAGGAGCAAACCTAGTGTTATATTCTTAATAGTCATATCGTTAGATTAGTTCAGAAAAATTTCTAAAAATTTGATTCGTCAAAGTTACTAACTTTTTGTGAATTCTCCAAATCCGAAGGTTACCGCTCCCCTCTCTTAACTTTCTTTATAATAACTTTCTTATTCCTTACTAATTCCGAATATTCACCCCTTACCAACATCTTCATAATCCACGCATGTAGAAAAAGGGTTATCTCAGAAATGGGCTCTGACAGTCAAACCGATCTGAGTAGCCTTTCCGCGCTGCAAAAACTCATTACCCATAGACAGGAAATAGAAAGTGGAATATTTAGTATTAGTAAGGTTATTGCCCCAAAGTTCGAGACTCCATTTAGGAGCCTTATATGCGATATTAATACCGAGCAGACCGTAGAAATTCTGGCGGAGTGAGTTAGACTCATTCCAATAGATACTTCCGGCTCCATTGAAATTGGCCGAGAGTTCGATAAAATAGAGATTTTTACTACTTACCGATTGAAGATATGTAGCTTGAAGAAAGAGGGTATTTGAAGGGGCATAAGGCACGCGCTTACCCTTATAACTCACACCCCCACTCTCATAATTCAGGAACCGGGCATCAGTAAAACCATATGTAGCCATAAGATTCAGAGTCTTCATCGGATTATAGTCAACGGTCACCTCACCGCCTACACTCCGAGTCTTACCGGCATTGGTCATCATTCGGCCCGTAGTCTCACCCGGAGGGAATACTGTCAGCTGCTGATCGCGGCAATCGATATAAAATACCGACAGATCGACACGCATATTCGAATTAAGGAAATTCAGGTGAGAACCGATTTCAAAACTCCAACTCTTCTCAGGCTTATAGCTGACAATATCCTCCACCGAATATTGAGCAGAAAGCCCCATAAACTCCATAACTTTCTGCTGAAGGACATCCGAGAACATCTGCGTGTTGAAACCACCGGCTTTGAAACCTTTACCAATCGAGGCATAAAGATTACCAAGAGTCACATCAGGAAGATTATAGATTGCACTCACCTTGGGAGAAAACTGAAGATAATCATTTTTAAGGCTACCATGCATTGAAATATCTACCGGGACATGACGATAAGGTTGGGCACTCTCAGGAATCGGAAGCAGGCCGGAAGGATTATTATACATCTCATAACCCGAGTCACAATAATTGTCATAGTTAAGACTGATACGCTCATAATCGAGACGGAGAGCGGCAGCAAAATTCCAACGACCGAGGTCATATCGAGATTCATGATATATGGCGAAGCCACCGGAAGGGAGCGAAAAATAGCTGTCGAGAGGCATTTCATCGGTATCCCATTTAATCGGATAAAAGGGATTTGCCTCATTGCGATGGCGCACGATAAGACGCTCAATCCCCTCCT
Organism: Bacteroides sp.; assembly: GCA_014801585.1. GTDB lineage: Bacteria > Bacteroidota > Bacteroidia > Bacteroidales > Muribaculaceae > Lepagella. The sequence continues at coordinate 57,862 of JAAVDX010000024.1, read as the reverse complement.
CCTTAAACGTCACCGGCGCCATCATCCGCTGATGGCGATAAAACCCATACGCACCAACCATCCAGTGATACGTATCTCCGAGGGCCAAACCGCGCAGCATTATATCTTGTGTAATAGCCGTTTCACGAGTCTTCTGCGTCAGAGTAAAATACGACTCCGGCAGGAAGTCCTGGTCGAGCGTCATATTATCATTAAGATGTTGCAAGGTAGTGACCGACATAAGGGTCAGATTCTTGGGCAACCGAGCATTGACAGTCAGGCCATCCGTAAGCATAAACCGGCGATAGAAACACGTGTCATTATATGAAATCTTACCGGTAGCCACAGACTCATAGGGGTAGCCACCCTGACGCAATAGAGAGAACGAGAACGAATTGGCAATCTTTACGGCATCAGAAGGATTGTAATAATTCTTAATACGCATACCACCATATACCTCCTTGTCCACTGTCTTATCATCATATTCATTGATAAATTTGCCTCCGTAGCGATAGAAATTTCCGGAAGCGGACATAGCGGCCTTATCGTTAAACTGATGATACCAACCGATATTGAATTTGAAAAGAGAACGAAGACCGATCATCACAGTAGATCGCCATCCCTGATAATCCCATGGAGAAATCGAACGGATATTGATCATACCGGTCATCGTATTACGACCGAAAAGCGAAGATTGCGGACCGCGTACCATCTCAACATAGGCCACATCCGCCACGTCGAAATCATAGGCATTCTTATTCATAATACCCACGTTGTCGACCGTCAGACCCACGGCAGGCTGATCCATTCGCGCACCTATTCCGCGGACATAGATAGAGGACGTAATACGCGAACCATAATCGGGCATATAGAAATTAGGGACGACATCACTCATCCCCTTAATCCCGACAACACCGAGGTTTTCCGCTCTGGCAAGGGAAAGATGATTACCCGACATTGAGCGCTGACGATAATTGGTATGACCTTTGACGGCTACTACATCCAATTCATCAAGCAGCGTTTCAGAAACGGTTGGGACAGAATCACGCTGTTCCAATTGTTCGGATTCGGCAAGTGCTTCAACCCCCTCTATATGTTCGGGATTGACATTAAGCGTTACTTTTGCCATCACCTCCGTGACAAAGGTCAGAGAGAGAGTCAACGCCATAATCTTTGCCGAAAAGGGCAATATATGAAATCCAAGATGTTTCAAGACTTCAGACAGTTTAAGTTGAAGAGAGGTTAAGAAACGATAAGTATCGGGAAGAAACAAAGATAAAGAAGAGAGAAGGGGGAGAGAATAATCCACAGAACTGCACAACATTCAGAAGCTGAGCAGCGAGGATAATTGCTACAAAATTACTAAAATTTCCTGAGCCGACAAAACGAATGGCGCCCGGTTGAAAGCAAGGTTGCACGATTAGAATTAATTTTGTAATTTTGCATTTGGCCCGAAATCTGCGAGAAGTCAGCAGCTCAGGCTAAAAATAAGCTAGAATTAAACATCTTATCTCCTCAAAATATAAGAATCAGAATACCTTATGAAATCTATACGCGAAATATTCCGTATCGGCACCGGACCATCCTCGTCGCACACAATGGGACCACGGAAGGCAGCCGAGATGTTTTTAGCCACTCATAAAGGAGCCGCAGGATTTGAAGTGACCCTATATGGATCGTTGGCAGCTACCGGCAAGGGTCACATGACAGACACCGCCATCTACGATGTGCTGTCACAATCAGACATGCCGGTAAAATTCATATGGAAGCCGGAAGTGTTTCTCCCCTATCATCCCAACGCGATGACAATCCGATCGCTTGACGGCATCGGATTTCCTACAGATGAGAAGACGTATTACAGCGTAGGAGGCGGAGCGATCGAAGAGGAAGGGAAACTGCACGAAGGTACACCGGAACTCTACAATCTCGATTCGCTGACAGAGATTATGCAATATTGCGAACGCACGGGGCGCTCCTACTGGGAATATGTCGAACAATGTGAAGGACCACAGATCTGGGAATATCTCCGGGAAGTCTGGGAAGCCATGAAAACGGCAGTAGAGCGCGGACTCGCTCATGAAGGCCGACTTCCCGGTCCGCTCAATCTTCAGCGAAAAGCCAATTCATATTACGTGAAAGCCGGAGGGTATCGCGATAATCTCAAATCGCGCGGCCGGGTATTCGCGTATGCTCTCGCAGTCAGCGAAGAGAATGCCTCGGGCGGAGTCATCGTGACAGCACCGACGTGCGGCTCATGCGGAGTTGTTCCGGGAGTTCTGTATCATCTTTGGAAGAGCCGCGAATTTCCCGAGATGCAGATGCTACATGCGCTCGCCACCGCCGGTCTGTTCGGCAACGTCGTGAAACAGAATGCGTCAATTTCCGGTGCAGAGGTTGGTTGTCAGGGAGAGGTAGGAGTAGCATGTGCGATGGCAGCAGCGGCCGCCAGTCAGCTCTTCGGAGGCAGTCCGGCTCAGATAGAATATGCAGCGGAGATGGGACTTGAACATCATCTTGGCATGACGTGTGACCCGGTATGTGGACTCGTGCAGATACCTTGCATCGAACGTAATGCCTATGCTGCGGCCCGCGCTCTGGATGCCAATATTTACGCAAGTTTTACGGATGGAAGTCATCGGGTGTCGTTTGACAAACTGGTGAAGGTGATGAAAGAGACAGGTCATGATTTGCCTTCGCTCTATAAGGAGACCTCTACCGGAGGGCTTGCAAAAGACTACACGCAAATGTAATTGGCCCAAAGGCCAATTACATTTGCGTGTAGTCTTTTGCAAGTAATAAATTATAAGTAATAAGTAATAAGGGTGCTACTTTTGGGGTTGGCCGCTTATTACTGATTGAATTCTGATAAAAATTGGATTTCGCGATACATACACTTGGATGCGGGTCGGCTAAACCGACGCTGTGGCATCAGCCATCTTCTACTGTTGTGGATTTCCGTAATAATCTGTTTATGGTGGATTGCGGTGAGGGCACTCAGTTGGCTATGATGCGTCAGCGACTTAAGTTTCAGCGACTGCGCCATATATTTCTTACTCATCTCCACGGCGACCACGTTCTCGGGTTGCCGGGATTGATCAGTACGCTCGACCTTCACGGGACCGGAGGTGAGATTACCATACATACTACTGCGGAGGGAGAGCAGATTCTCTCCCCTATCCTGAAGGCCTTTGCAGGCTATACTGATTTTAAGGTGAATTTCAATCTGCTATCCTCTACAGGAGGAGAGACTGCGTTTGAGAATCATGCTCTGAAAGTGCGTACTGTCAAGCTGCGTCATCGTGTGCCTACACTCGGATATATATTTGAGGAGTCACCGCGACCGCGTCATCTTCTACGCGATATGTGTGACTTTCATGGGGTACCTACATCGCAGTTTAATAATATAAAGGCGGGAATGGACTTCGTAAAACCGGATGGTGCGATTATTCCTAATTCCGTACTCACTTCTGATGCCACACCGGCTCTGTCATACGCTCATATCTCTGATACGTCCTTCAAGCCATCGCTTGCTGAGGAGATCGGACCGGTTGATCTGCTGTTTCATGAGACTACATATCTGGAGCAGGATCTGCCCTTGGCAGCTCCACGTGGACATTCTACTGCACGCCAGGCTGCCGAGATGGCTAAGCTATGCGGTGCGAAATGGTTGCTGACAGGGCATTATTCATCGCGTTATCCTTCGGATGAAGGGTTCCGGGATGAAGCCCGTGAGGTGTTTCCGAATGTAATTCTCAATAGGGAGGGATTGGTGACGGATCTGACGAAATTGTAGAATTTTCAGAATAACACAGAAGTTTTTTAGGGAAAAAGGGAGGCATGATTCGATTGAATCATGCCTCCCTTTTTGGGTATTCTCTTATTTGAGATTGGAGTTTTCTTCTTTAGAGAAGGGGATTCTTTGTTTTAGAAGAGGAGTTTTGCTGACTTCACGGCTGCTGCGTTTGTCACTTTTACTACTACCGGACCGTTCCAGTTGGCCGGAGTGTTGAGGCGACCGTTGGTCACGTCATATGTAGCGAGCTTGACTCCGTCGAGTGCGTAGACTTCTACCTTGCTGCCGTCGATTGCGCTTACTTCGAGGTTCTGTCCCTGCTTGGAGATGAGGATAGCAGAATCTGTATTGACCTCTTCTATACCATTGACCTCAAACTGCGAAGCGGGGAAGACGTCAGAAGCTACAATTGTACGATCGATATCATTGATAATGAGAACAGCTACCTCTGTGTTCTTAATATCGAGGACAGTAGAGGGGATTGTGAAATCGATAGAGAAACGCTGGGGAACATCCGATACCCAATCCTTGCCGATAGCCACGCCTTCGAAAGAGGGGAAGATGCCGCGAGAAACGTGCTGATAAACCATCTTCTGGAAAGATACTGTAGCCTGACCAAGTTCGCCGGCACCGGTGAACTCATTGAGATATTTTGTCATACCCGGGACAGCACCGAGCGAAACAAAAGCTCTATATGCCGCGTCACCATTGGTATAGTTAGACGCGAGATAGTTTGACTGGTTATACTCGCGGTTGATACCCTTCACATCATTCTCGATGAGAACAACTGCAGCGCTGAGATTACGCATTGAAGAATCATAACCGTTCTTAACTTCAAAAGTCACGGTAGCAGTCTGATCGTAGAGATCATAGGTCTCATCACCTTCGGGGATTGCCACCTCTACGATTTTAGCCTCGTTGTGAGAGGTCTGACCGAGGAGTTCCTCAACTGAGAGTGCATTTGTCGGGTCAAGGCCACGAGTCACACGATTCATAGTACAACCGGGCATGGAGGTAGAGCCGTTGACTTCACCGATAGATACGTTGTAACGCTCGTTGCCGATTGCCATCGGGTCATTGCCGAAGTTGGTATTGTGGACACCGATATTGATGACCTTACCCTGAGTCTCTGAGCCGGGATACGTATCGTGGTAGTAATTGAGAGCGGCGATACCACGCGGACACCATCCACAACCCGTACCGGTCATTTCCTCAATTACCACATTATTCTTATACTGCACTTTCGGGAAACCGATGCCACCTTCAAGGATAGTCTCTACAGCACCTTCGAAAGCGGGAGAGAACACGAGTTTATAGTTGATCGGCTCCTCAGTCGTGGGAGTGTAGACATTCTTGAACTGAACGCGCTGGATAGCGGAAGTGAGAGAAGTGGCGGAACCGAAAGCCTTTTTATAGTCGTTCTCCTTAACTTTTTCACCATTGATATAGAGATCAACATGAAGAGCCGGGCAAGTCTCAGGCGCTCTCATCTTGAGATTATAGTCGATAGAAATCGGTTTGCCTACCTCAGCCAATTCAGCAGTAAGGTTAGAATCTACAACGAGAGAGTATTGTCCCCAACTGATATTAGTAAAGCCGGTCAGGCCTTGGTTAGAGCCGGTAGCTACGAAAGCGAAACGGACTTTCTTACCCTGATAACCATTGATAGCGACAATCTTATTATCACCCTTAGGGTCAGCCTGCATGGAGACAGCAGTAGAACCGACAGCAATCTGAGTGAAATCCTCACGATCAGTACCACCTTCCGACACCATAACTTTAAAGTTATGAGTAGTGGAGCTGCCGGTGCCGAGAGTATTATCGGCATAATTCCAACCGTATACGGTAAAGAAAAGAGTAGTAGCATCATAAGGTACCTCAACTTCAGGAGAGATGAGCCACTCATCAGCCTGCGCCCCACCTACGAAGTTAGTGTTGGCCATTGGAACTGTCTGAGTGCCTACGTCGAAGAAAGTATAGTAGGGACCTTTTCCTTCTTGATCAAACATGTTGGCAGTAACACCGGCAGGAACCGCGCCATTACCGAGAGTGAGCCATCCGTCAGAAGGATAGAGACCGGCGTCACCCATGTTGACGAAATTCTCCTCAAAGAAATCGGGAGCCTCCAGAGTGTAAGCCGATGCCGCAAGCGACATTGAGGCTACAGCCAGAGTGAGTAGAATCTTTTTCATTTGGTTGAATTAAGTAAAATATGGTTGTTTATAAAATTTATCGAAGTGATTTTCGAATCAGGAGGTTTCAAGCCAACAATTAACAAATATAAACTGCCGCTCTATTCGGCAAAATAAATTAAAATTTTTCATTTTCCCAAATAAAGCGGCAATTTTTTGATATTGACAGATGATAATTCTCACCGAGGCGGCAACCTGCGGAGAGATTATCGGGATAACGAAGTTTACCGTACGTTGATTATCCGTCCGGCAGAGTGGGCAGTAATCAACGGATAATATTGACTTTGAGCAGCGGCTATTCCATTAGAATACTCCCCGTCGCGGGCAGCATTTACCTCATAGGAGATAACATATTTGCCTTTCGGAAGACGGGTGATATAGAAATTGACGTCAGCCGTACGAGTCTCGCGAAGCATCCACAATCCATCTTGCGAAATATATTCGGTAAGTTGGTCGGCAGGTTGCATCCACGCACCGAGGCGATCGGTAAGCAGGAGATAATCGAGTTCACGATCGGCAGTAAGAGTCAAAGTGACTCTTACGCGATCACCTTTCTTAAACGTTGTCGCATCTTTTGAAGCCGTCTTACCACCCTCACCGACTGCGACCGGGAGCAACGCTTTCTCAACCTTCAGCTGCGGGACTTCATGAGCTCTCACATCCTGAATCGGAGCAACATACTGACTGACTACCCCACCCCAGGCCGGAGTACGGCCGTGGCGATGGATCGTCAGAACCGACTCCTCCCCATTGACCGGATCGATATTTACATAGAAGTTGCCGGGGAGATTGGCGGGATCATCCGGCAGACGGAGTTCCCGACCGTCAAGGGTTATCGTAAGACTATTATCGACATCATTTCCGAAGGCTGCATCGGATGCAGAACTGCTCTCAGAACCGAGAGATTTTTCACTGGAAAGGATGGAATTGACAACAGTAGCGACTCCCGCCTGCCCGAGTTCGAGATTCCAATCCTGCGTCTGTCGAGAAAGGATAAGATACTGTTCCAATCCGGAAATCGAATTATTTTCAGGTTCTACTTCGCGGAATGCGTCAAGACAACGTGATGTGAGCATCAGCGGAGAAGGAGATATCCGGCTATACGCACCACCGGCATTGTCGAACCACATTCCCTTATCGGGAGTGTATGTCGCAAACTGGCGTACAGATTCGAGAATCATCCGGGCAAGAGCCTTGTCGGCATCGCGACCTATACGATTGAGCAAGATTGCCGCAGTAGCTTTATCCATCAGAGAAAGACCGCGCCATTCTTCGGGGAGACGACGAAGCATATCGCGTTCCATCTCCGCTATCGTTCCGGAGGGCTTGGAGTCGGAGGCATTAGAGCGATCGAAGAGATATGAGATCTCGGAAGAAAGAGGATACTCACCCTTTTGCTTCCTCACAATCTCATTATATGACTTCGATTCTTCCGAATCCATGTATTTCACACCGCCGGACAGCATAGATCTGAGACGCTTGTCGGAGGGGAGATAACCGGACATTCGCAACTGACCGAGACAGGATACTACCTGACGCGTGATCCACTCCGAACCCGGCATACCTTTCATCCAGCTCCATGAGCCATCAGCATTACGGGTCTTTTCCAATCCTGAGATCCGTTTTTGCAGAGATTCGTCGATCGACTTATTATCAAGCAGCGAGGAGAGGCTTTGCAGACGCGCAGTCTCAGACTCTGCATTGTTAACCCAAGGAGTCGACCCGAGAGCAGCGAGTTTCAGATATTCATTCTGCTTAAGAGGCGACGTGAGTGCTTCAGAGTCGGATTCCAACATTTTACGAAGACCCTCTTTCAGTCGGTCATTGCTTCTGAGCAGACCCGAAGCTATAGAATTCGAATATAGCGCCACGGCCTGCACCAGAGCCGATTCAGAATCAGGTTGGAGAAGTCCGGAGAGCGAAGTCAGAACAAACCACTCCGGATTATTACAGAAATTCAGAGTCAGTTTTGCCGCAGGATTCATCTTCGGAAGACGTACCGTCTGTTCCTCACATCCGGGGCGAAGATAGAAAGTAGTGGCATCGGTCACGGGAGTTGACGACGGAAGAATGAGGACTGCCCCCTGCTCGCCATCGCTACCCTTTTCAGAACGGGCGACTGCACGGACACCTATCTGCGACATATCGGAAGGCACTAAGAAACTAATCGTAGCCACAGCAGAGGAATTGGCAGCCAAGCGGCGATTGCCGGTAGATTCAAAGGCAATGGATTCACCGGTAGCGAGATTGAGGATATCTATCTGCGCGTCGATATCAAGGTCAGAATCCGTATTGTTGAATACAGTAGCCGATATTGTAGCCTTATCATCTGTTGCGAGGAATCGCGGCATTGCGGTTGAAATCATTACCGGTTTGGACGCCACAGCGGACTCACGCAGCAGGGCGGAATTAAGATTTTTATCGTAACCCAGAAGCTGCAGATTCCAAGTGGTATTGAAGTTGGGAACAGTAAAATCAATATTTACATAACCCTCACTATCAGTTGAAAGCAGCGGCTTAAAGAAAGCCAACGGCATCTCCATCGACCGCATATCAATAGCATCCGAAGAGGAGTCATCCGCTACACCCGAGCCGGAGTCGGCAGTGACACCACTTTCCTCAAGGACCATATCATCAGCCGATTCCTTCTTCATAACCATATTTACTACCCCACCGGTCAATGCTACTTCCGCACTTTCTTCATACACTCTATCGGGGGACGCCATTTTATAAGCCACCTGATCCCTGACTTCCGAGACTGCCACACCGGGAGTGGCAGTAGCCAGCGAACGATAGGTAGCGCCGCGGCCGCGGATGTAAATCCGACCATTGGACATAGGATCATCATAACGGAACTGAGGGTAGGTAAAACGGACTGCAGACCAATTGAGCTTAACTCCGGCTGCAAGATTATTACCTGAATAAATATTGCGTGTCCAGGGGGATTCAATACCTCCGACAGTAGAATAATTTATCAGAGAGCGCGGATTGAAATCCCAACTGAACGGGGCGATAGCATCCAGAGCCTGATTGGAGAGAACGGCTATTACAGCTCCGTCGGCCACGAAAGATGAAGCGGGAAGATTATCCAAGGCATTACTTTCCGGGGAATTGCTGCTCTTAACCGACTTATCAGACCAGCCTGACATCAGACGGAAACGCCACGTTTCCGTCTCTCCCGGAGCTATGCGGTCGCGGAAGGTATCAACCCTGAAGAGAGTCGACCGACTCTGAGAAGGAGGATAGACAGTGACTGTCTGACGAGAACATTCGAGGTCGTGACAACCTTCAAAATAAAGACGAACAATCTCACCATCTTTAGGAGCGTCGACCTTTACTACCATATTCTTACCCTCGGGGCGTAACCACTCCCGACGCAGCGTGCCATCTTTACCTACGACCTGACAATATATGTAATTGTCGGAGTAAGAAGTACCGACGGTAATGTCAACTTTCGACTCACCGGGACGGGCATAACAGGAGGATTGAGGCACCCATAGCGCAGTCTCCATCGGGGGACGGACATCATCGGCTCTCGTCACGATAATCTGCTGAACAAGTGTATCCGGGCGCCACACGGCAGTCTCACCTTCACCGGATATTTTAGCCGCCTTATCGAGAACGACACGCAGCATATACATTCCGGACGGGAGTCGGGAAGCCGGGACGGAGATGCCGGGCAGAGTTGCCTCACCCTTCAAGTCAGAACGTGAGAAATCCGGCTGTTGGGTCGAAGTTGAGATACGTGCGAGAGCATAACTTACCTTACGCTCTACACTTTGACCGGTAATATCCATTACACGAGCCGGCAGCTTAACCTCCTTACCGACGACTTCGATATCTGCCGGACCGGCATATTCCAAAGAGTAGCCCTCCCCTATCGCAAACCGCCGGGGTTCGGAGGTCTGAGTCTCACCGGATTCAGCGGTAGCTGTCGCTTTCGCAGAGAATATGCCGAAACGATAACGCTCCACATCCTCGACGGGGAGGGAGAGTTCGACACTGAAACAGCCTTTAGAATCAGTCACAGCTGAAGTGGCATAAGAACCGGAGGCATTACTTCCGCTCCACATCCAAGGGCGCCACCACGGCTGATAATCGATCGACAGATCAACCGTGGCATTAGCCAGGGGCACACCCGAGTAAGATCCTACAAGACCCGAGAGACGAATAATATCCCCTTCGCCGGCAGAATCGTTGGCGACAACTTCGGGGGAATCGAGGGAGACGCGGAAAGAAGGGGCTTTATAATCGGCCACATTGACCCAGGCATTACCAAGATACTTATCCTCAGATATAGCCTGCAGAGTAAACTGCCCGGTCAGGCCGTCAGCGGGGATATGCAACGCTCCGACAGCGCGCCCGAGACGATCGCTACAAAGAGCCACACTGTCGACCTGCTGATAATTGGCATCCCGCAGAAGCAGCGAGAACTTTCTATCCGGGGCAACCGACAGAAGATTATCCTCACATCTGCTCAAGACTACGACTGCCTGAATGGAATCTCCCGGATGGTAGAGAGCCAAGTCGGTAAGTATTGAAGCCTGAGTCTGCCCTTTCTCCAACGAAGGGACATAACCGCGAGCACCATTCCACGTCAGGCGGTCGGAGCCACGAGTGATGACAGCGCGACACGATTCAAACGGCAACAATACCTTACCATCCTTATCAGTGACGGCAGAAGATGTCTTACCGGTCTGACGATAAACGGTAGAGGTAAAATTGACTTTCGCTCCGGTGACCGGAGCATTGTTGGTGGCTTCGGTCACATAAAGATACTTGGCAACCTCCTTCTTGTCATCGCTTCGGGAGGAGGCGTCGGATGAAAATGCATTAAGATCGCTCACCAAAATTATATCGGGTCGCGACTTACTGATAGCCGGGCTAACACCGCTGAGAGCCTGAGTTTCCGACAATACTAAAGCGTAGTATCCGGCCGGAAGCGGACCTACGGCGACGGTATCCAAGACTTCCGTCGGCTGAGGAAGAGTATTGAGCCAGCTTGCAAGAATCTTTATCGGTCCGCTCGGACGCAAAGTAGAAATCATCAGTTTATCACCGGCCTCACCCTCCGCCTGAGAGGGAGAGATAGGCATGAGCAAAAGATAACCGTTTTTTACATTCTTCAGATTCATTGCCACTTCACCCTTCCGGGAGGTCAGCCACTGATAAGGAGTGGAGAGTGTGTAAGAAGGGATCATCAGTTGGGCACGAATACCCTCCAGAAGTTTGCGCTGCGATTCATCGGATGTCGAAGCCACTGTTGTTCCGAGAAGAGCATAGAGCGCGCGGCGGTTTGACAGATTATCAGTCCGGAACTTACCCATCTGATAAAGACGGCTGATCAATATGGGGCGGAGTACAGAGCCTTCAGGATAAATATCGAGCAGATGCTTGGCATAACCGCTGACAAAACCATCCTTATCAGATTCAGAGTAATCATCCGACATCATCGACGCCTTTTTCAAGCGAGCCTGCAGGAGTGCAAGCGCGGCTGAATCGCCCCTCTGCTGATCAGAGAGGATGAGAGCATCTATCAATGCCATATTACTAAGACCGGCTTCAACAACATCCTCAGATTCATTAGAACCACCTTCGCCCGAGCCATCAATCCTGCGGAAGGGAATCGATTGATTAACGGATTCAGTCGAAGCCAACCCTATACACTGATATGTAGCGAAATCAAAAACTGAGAACCCCGCCTTTTCAGCGTCCTCACTGTCGGTCAGCAAAGCCGAAATAGTAGAGAGCGACATGGACTGGAGAGAATTTTGCGCACTCATGACTTCTCTAACCGTCTGACCTATGCATTGGCGGAACTGCGCACCGCTCCAAAGCATCGGTTCATCGCTCAGGGAATCAAGCGGCAAAACTCTCTGATTGAACTGCCATGCAGAAGATCTGTAGACATCATTGAGCTGACGAGCCTTCAGAATCAATGCGAGCGAACGCCAAGGCTGGCCAAATGCAGCCGCAACCCGGTCGTAACGACTGATTACAGATCCGATGCTGTCGCGGCTTGTCAACCTATCAGCCACTGCGAGTTGCATAGCAGCATTAAGAGCCATCACCGGGTCATTCGTTTTAAGACCCTTAGTGAAAGCCGGGGAAGCATCGCGACGAACATCATCGGGAAAAGCGAAATCCGGATTAAGGAAAGTTGACTTTGGAGTAGTAGAAACAGCTTTCCCGCCGGAAGACTTTCCTTTAGCCGATTTACTTCCGGCTGTTTTCGTCACTGTTTTAGACGCTGTCATAGCAGAGGTTGCCGAAGACGCGAGCAACCCCGCCATGCCTGAGGGGCAGAATAGCGCACTCAGGAAAAAACAAAGGAGAAGGGATAAAGCCCTTCCCCCTCGTTGGTTAAATATGGTAAATTGTTGGTTCATACTGACTGAGATTATCAGTTAGTTTTCTTTTTATCATGCTTTCGTTGCTGATGCATCTCCCTCAATCGTTTTCGGAATTTTTCTTCGGCCTCCTTCATCTTATATATCTGTTTGGCAGAAAGAAACTTTTCGAATTTTGCATCATAATCCTTGACAATCTGCGCATCGTGCACTTTACAATCGGAGACCACATTAACCTGAGCCTTATACTCGGCATCGGAAAGATTTCCTTTAAGTTTCTTTTCGGCCGCGCGAAGCTTATCGAAATTAGCCTTACGTTCGGCAGTCATCTGATTGTAGAGTTCGACGAACTTTGGTTTCTGCTCATCAGTAAGTTCCATCTCCTGCGCGAGATACTTGAGTCGATACTCATTGATTTCCTTGAGTTTCTCAGCATCCGGCTGCCCACATCGTCGCTGAGCCTGCACGGAGACGGCCATACCCAGAAAAACCAATAACAAAAGTAGATATTTTTTCATAATTAGATAAATTTCAATATTAGTTATCCACCTTCAAGAGTTACGCGAATAAAGCGTGATTCCCCGACGTCGGATATGATCAATCAACTCATCATTTTTCAATCGGTCGAAAATCGAGAGATCAACAAGGTAAGGAAGAGAGGAATAATAAAATTTATTTTGAAGCTCCGCAAGGGTATCAATTGAAAGCTTATCACCTTTAAGAGTAATGTCAAGATCCGAAAACGGCTTATAAGTTCCCTTCGCTCTCGAACCATAGAGAATAGCGCCGGAAATGTAAGGATCGGATGATAAAATTTCTATCAACTCATCCAATTCCGACTCCTCTAACCCTATAACATCAGCTTTCACTCTCATGTTCAATCTCCTCCATTCTGATCATGAATTCTTGAAAAAGTGGGAAATAGATGTTCGTAATCGATTCAAATACTTCATCTGCTATTTCTTCATCATAAGTATGAGATGTAAGATTTCGAGCATCTACACTCTTTAGCCACACTTTATCGGATATCAGATTGTAATTAAGAGCATTTCGTATCGCATCGCGAGATCCCATAACCTTGACACCCTGATATTCCAGATAATCCTTCATTACCTTCCATGCCAATTCATGGGTGAACTCAAATCTCTGGATAACTCCCTCCCTGACAATATCCAAGAGGTTATTACTCTGTAAGAGCGATAGCTGATTCAAACCTTCTTCGAGTTTTCGAAGAGCCTTGCGATAATTCGACAGGCGTTGTAACCATCTTACATCTTCATCCATAACGCATTAATAAAGCCAAGGAGCAGGAATTAAATGAGCGACTGATATTCCGGGCGGATCTCGAAGCCGAAGTCTTTTTCGAAATCCCGCATATCGGAATAGTCGTTGCTTACAGCCTCTTCAATCTCGAAATCGCTGATATCATCTGAAGGATCCGAGGCTTCGTAGAAATAGTCGAACGTGTCGGAATCATCCATCGCGAGTACTACACTCTGGGGGGGATTGTCGAGATCAGCCGACTGAGCATTCTGCGAAGCTATATGGAACATCTTCATCATACACCAGATGCCGGCGAACATAGCAGCCATATAGACATACGGCTTGATGCGCTGCCAACGCGACAACTGCTGCGGGACTGGACGCTCCGGATATTCGGGCAGGCGATCCATCATCTGTCCGACAAAGTCCTCGAAATATCCTTCGGGGACCTTCATGCCGGTGTGACGGCCGGCATGACGCAAAAGTTTATCTTCTTTTCCCATAATAGTGAAGGGATATAACTCCGTAATTTTAAGACTTTTTGAGTCAGTTACATTTTATTGATATCATATTGACCCTTGAAGAGAGGAAAAGTTTAAACAGCCTATGAAAATATTGATTCTTTTACAATTTTAACATTTTTGAAGTTTTCGATAATAATTAAGGAGGGTCATATCGCGTTTTTTTATTAACTTTACGCTTATTTAATCAACATCATAAAGCGACATGGCGTTCTCTACAGCTATCGACGAAAAGAAACTCATCGAAGACCTGCAGCGGGAATCGACGGCCAACAAGGCCTTCGAGTTACTGATGCGCACCTTTTCCGAACCCCTCTACTGGCAGATTCGAAAAATGGTCTACGACCACGATGATGCCAATGATCTTTTGCAGAACGTCTTTCTTAAAGCCTGGAATAATATCCATAATTTCAGAGGCGATGCCAAACTATCGACCTGGCTATATAAGATAGCAGTCAATGAAGCGATCAATTTCATCAATCGGGAGAAAAGCCGTCAGAATATCTCTGCTGATACTGACGACACTTCTTTCCTTCTTGACCGACTCGAAGCCGACGAATATTTCGACGGGGAAGAACTTCAGGAGAACCTGATGAAAGAGATTGCGAAACTCCCGGAAAAGCAGCGCCTCGTATTCAACATGAAATACTTTGACGAAATGAAATACGAAGAAATTTCCGATATTCTCGGCACGTCGGTAGGTGCGCTCAAAGCCTCCTATCATCACGCCGTGAAGAAGCTGACCAAGGCGTTTGGTCTGATGGCGGCAATCGGAGCAATCACACTCACATCTCTATCCGCAATGGCAATTCCGGCCTACCCGGATATACTGCAGCACACTCAGCCGGACGGCACGATAATCGAATTCCGGATTAAGGGTAATGAGAACTCGCATCGCATCACTACTCCCGACGGAAGTCAGGAACTGCAGGTAGATGCCGACGGGTGGATGCGTCCGGTAGTCAGACCGATCTCTATTAATGGTTCCGGTGATGCCGACAGTCAGCCTGAAGTAACAGCTCCGAAATATCTTATCTCCGGGGCTTCATTCCCGTCATCGGGTAGTCCGAAGGCGCTTGTCATTCTTGTGAAATTCCGCGACAAATTCTTCTCTATGGAGGATCCTAATGATTATTACACACGAATGCTCAATGAGCGTGGCTTTTCCGACAATGGTGCGACCGGGTCGGCGCTCGACTTCTTTTCCGATAATTCATTGGGACGCTTCACGCCCCAATTTGACGTCTATGGACCTGTCGTGATGAAAAACGGCTGGAGCTATTACGGCCAGAACGACCGTCAGGGCTACGACATGTATCCCCACGAGATGGTGATTGAAGCTCTGCAGGCACTTGACAAGACCGTGGACTTCTCTCAATATGATACTGACGGTGACGGAATGATCGACAATGTGTACGTATTTTATGCGGGCTATGGAGAGCAGGATGCAAGCACATCCTCGTTAATATGGCCTCACTCTGCGGATATATTGGATTATAATCTTGAAGAGGATTATTATTTCGACGGGGTTCTGCTCAATCGATATGCAATGAGCAACGAACTCAAGGCTAATACGACGACTCCGGATGGTATCGGCACGTTTGTTCATGAGTTCGGCCACGTTCTCGGTCTGCCTGACTTTTATGCCACGGCCTACACGGGAGCCTATACTCCGGGGCGGTTTGACACAATGGATACCGGTTCTTATAACAACAACAGCCGCACCCCACCCTACTACTCTATCTTTGAGCGTATGTGTCTCGGATGGGCTACCCCGGAAGAAATTACTGCGGCAGGCGCTTACTCTCTTGAGGCCATTGATAAATCCAACTTCGGATATCGAATCTCAACCGAGCGTCCCGACGAGTTCTTCCTTCTCGAAAACCGTCAGCCGTCAGGCTGGGATCTCTATCTTCCCGGCAAGGGGATGCTCGTATGGCATATCGATTATGATCAGCGGATGTGGGACAACAACATTCTGAATAATCAGCGTACGCATCAGTGTATCGACCTTGTAGAAGCCGATTACAGCCTGACAGATATCAATCGCAACGGCGATCCCTTCCCCGGAAAAAGCACTATCACGACCTTCGGCTATGACACCAAACCGGCGCTCCGGTCGTGGGCCGATAAGAAATTAGAAGTTGAGAAGATTTATAATATTAAGGAGGAGAATAGTCTGATCTCTTTTGATACAGAGATGTCGACCTCAGGCGTAGTTTCAATTACGGATGATGCTACAATTGTCGCAGCCGTCGACGGACAATTAAAAAATAACTCTTCGGATCTTGATGCAGAGATTTATTCTCTTTCCGGAGTAAAGGTAGCAGATCTACGACCGGGTGAATCCATCACTCTCCCGACGGGAGCTTATATAGCCCGTTGCGGAGAAATGACGCAAAAGATACTTAATCGATAAGTCGCTGACTTCGGAATAATAAATCCCTACAAAAAATCCCGAACCGATCGGTTCGGGATTTTTTGTAGGGATTTATTATTATTGGGGCTTATTCGCCTCGGTTCTCCTTGTTGAAGATATGACGAAGGCGGGAGAAGATTCGCTTTGAAGTAGACTCTGTCGGGACGATATTGGGCTGATCCTTCAGACTTTCAACAGCGCTCTTTTCTGCGTCGGTAAGATTCTCAGGTACGTAGACCATCACGTTGACGAGCAGATCGCCCTTAACGGAAGAATTCATCTTCGGCAATCCCTTGCCACGCAGGCGAAGCACCTTACCGGGCTGAGTTCCGGGAGTGATCTTCAGTTTGGCGCGACCTTCAACAGTCGGCACCTCAGCGGAGCCACCCAAAGCAGCTGTCGGGAAGTCAAGCATGAGGTTATAGATAAGATCTATTCCATCGCGAATAAGCTCGGCATTCTTCTCTTCCTGGATCACAATGAGCAGATCGCCATTGACTCCGCCATGACGGGGAGCATTACCCTGACCGCGAAGCGTCAGAACATCGCCGTCGCTTACGCCGGCCGGAATCTTGAAGCTTACGATCTCATCCTTCTTCTCTACGCCCGTGCCGTGGCAGAACGTACAAGGTTCGGAAATGATCTTACCCTCACCGTTGCAGTCGGGGCAGACACGCTGAGTCTGTTGCGGACCGAACATCGTCTGCTGCACACCGGTAACATAACCCGTGCCGTGGCAACGCTCACACGTCTTGAAGGCAGTGCCATCCTTGGCACCGGTGCCTTTACAATGCTCACATGCCACCATGCGCGGAATCTTGAGTTTCTTCTCGACTCCGTTCATTATATCTTTGAGAGTGACCTTAACCGTGATGCGAAGGTCGGACCCCTTGTTGACACGTTTACGCGGTGCGCCACCGCCGGCCGCTCCACTGAAACCGCCGAAATGGCTGCTGTAGCGGCCACCGCCTCCGCCACCGAAGACGTCGCCGAAGATATCTCCGAAATTGGCAAAGATATCCTCCATGCTCATGCCACCGGAATAATAGCCTCCGCCACCGCCGGCACCGCCACCGAAGCCCTGCGGACCCATAGAGTGGCCGAAGCGATCATACTTCGCACGCTTATCGGCATCACTCAGCACGTCGTAGGCCTCAGCAGCCTCCTTAAACTTTTCCTCGGCCTCCTTATCATCAGGATTACGGTCGGGGTGGTATTTTACGGCCATCTTACGATAGGCCTTCTTTATCTCATCGGCCGAAGCGTCTTTACTTACGCCCAGCACTTCATAATAATCTCTCTTTTCTGCCATACGTGGAATCTCCTATACGTTTGAAAACTGATTTATATATAATAATAAGGAGCGGCAGGATTACTGACCTACTACGACCTTTGCGTGACGAAGCACCTTATCGTTGATCATATAACCCTTTTCCACTGTGTCAAGGATCTTTCCTTTCTTATCTTCATCGGGCACGGGCACAACAGAAATCGCCTCATGCTTATCAGCATCGTAGACGTCGTCGGCCGGATCAAATTCCTTCACACCGTTGGCATTGAGATATTTTACGAGTTTATTGTAGATAAGCTGCATACCTTCATCAACCACCTGAACATTCTCAGCATTGGCAGCAGCTTTCAGACCGCGTTCAAAATCATCGACAATCGGAAGCAACCCCTTCAGGACATTCTCACCGGCATTACGGATAATTTCAGATTTTTCCTTGAGAGTACGTTTGCGGAAATTGTCGAACTCGGCCATGAGGAAAAGATATTCCTTCTTCTCCTTTGCAAGATCTTCACGAAGTTGCTCCACTTCGCTTTTCTCCTCAACAGGTTCGGCGGATTCTTCGGCCACGGCATCACCCTCTTCAGCAGCGAAATCATCACTGATCTCAACATTTTCGGGATTCACCACTTCGGGATCTTCTGCCTGATTGAATTTATTCTTGTCTTTACTCATAATATCTAGTCTTTTTTATATTTTCAAAGTTGAATTACTCAGCAGTATTTCTTTCGAAATCCGACGGACAATATCAGTTGCCCCGGGATAAGCATAGCAAATATTAAGCCAGAAAATGTTAAAACCTAAAAATCGGTTTTATCTCCTTAATATTACATTACTATAACGCCACGTGTCGGCTATGAGTTTAGACATTTTCATATTTTGTAAGACGGGGGTTAGAGAAGGAGTAAGGTTTTGTAAGGAGCATCGACAGCAAGCATGCACTTTTCCGCACACTCCCTTGAGTGGAACACTCCGTAGAGTGCCGCACCGCTACCGGTAAGAGAGGCGTATAGAGCGCCGGCCTGATAGAGAGCCCTTTTCAGCCGGACAAGTTCGGGATAAAGAGGGAAAAGAGAATCCTCGAAATCATTATGGATGCTGTCGCGCCATTCTTCTACGGGGAGCAGAATGAGATCTTTCAGGTCGGCAACGGGGCGCTTGGGTATGACTCCTGAGAAAGCCTCACGAGTAGAGATGTGCAGATCAGGCTTAACAACTACGAGCCTTTTTCCCTTCAGAACTTCCGGAATTATCTCCAGCCTCTCCCCTATTCCTTCAGCATAGGCCGGACGATTTGCTACAAATACCGGACAATCCGCTCCAAGACCGACGGCCAGTCGTCGCATTTCGTCATCATCGGGGGAAGGGAGTCCGCGTTTTGCCAATTCATCAGTCAGGAGACGCATTGCGAAGACTGCATCAGCACTTCCGCCTCCCATTCCTGCTCCGTCGGGGAGGTGCTTGTCGAGGCGCATATGATAGCCATGCATCTTCTCCATTACACTTGAATCTTTTTCAGCCGCCCACTTCAAAACAGACTCCGCTCCTTTCACCAGCAGATTCTTTTCCAAAGGGCAGTCGACCGCATTGCCCGAGAAATAATAGGAAATACATCCCGACAGACCTTCCGGCAAGTGATGTTCGGCAACCTCTGAAGCATTGCCGACTAATTCGCCGGGAGCGGTCAATTCCACTATGTCACAGAATTGTTCAGGATTGGCAGGAGAGCCCGCGTAGAGACCTACGGGATAGAACACCGTCTGCAGAAGATGATAGCCATCCTCTCGCTTGCCTACTATATTCAGGCCAATATTTATCTTGGCATTTACGAATTTTATCATAAGTATCTCTTTAAAATAAGTTTATATTATCAAGTGCTCTAAGAAACACTTTCTTTTTGAATCTTTTGAGCGTCTTTAAATTATAGAAATCAGTCGTTTAGCTCGCTAAACTCCTTCATCTATAATTTAAATCCATCTCAAAATCTCCTAAAAATAAAGTATTTCTTATTTTCAAGAGCTACTTATCTATTTCGATTTATCCATTCTTTTTATAATCGCTCCTTTCAGACTTAATCCGAGCACAGCACCCCGTAGAAAGAGGAACGAGAGGAAGCAAATCCATAATTCTCCGGCAGACGTAATCTCAGAATCCGATGCCGGAGCCGGGAGGAGATAATGCAACGCAAAAAAAGCCACCGCGCCGATCATCGTGGCAATCATCATCCGCGACGTATCGGTCAGGCCGATATATACACCATCGAACATGAAGGCAGCTACTGAAATTATCGGTATCAGACACGCTACCCATTGCAGGCTTGCGACTCCGGACTTCACGGTCGCGACGTCGGTCAGCAGTGCTGCAATCTCGGGAGTAAACAAGAGATAAATAGCTGTAAATACAAGCGTCACTACCAGCGACCACACCGACAAAGCCTTCACTGACATTCTTAGGGCATACGAGTCGCCGGCACCGGCAAACCGACCGCATAAAGCCTCGCCGCCAAATGCAAATCCATCCATGAAATAACTGAAGAACATGAAGAATTGCATGAGAATCGCATTGACGGCAAGAGCCGTATCTCCCAATTGTCCGGTAAAAGAGGTAAGCGCAAACGACACCGACATCAGACAGGCAGATCTTACAAAGAGATTACCATTGACCTTAAAGAACCGGCCAATCTCCAAACCCTCGGTAATACCTTTCAACCTACTCAACAATCGCCCTTCGATCAGACGCTTAGAGAAGATTAACGAAAGAATGAAGCCAATCCAGTTTGCAATCAATGTGCCGTAAGCGACGCCTAAAAATCCCATTTTTAGCCAGAAAACAAGAGAGAAGCTGACGGCTATATTTATAATATTCACCGTGATGGCTACCGCCATAGGATAGACAGTATTCTGGCTTCCCACCATCCATCCGCTCAAAGCCATAGTCGAGAGTATTGCGGGCGCTCCCAATACGCTGATAAGGAAATATTCTTTGGCAAGTTGGGAAGTAGCGGCCGGAGGTTGCATAAGCATAATCATCAAATTACCCAGCAACGGAGATAAAAGAATCATTACGACTCCAAGCCCTACGGCCAGCAATAACGAGACAGTAAGAATACGACGCCTTCGGTCGGCATCGCCCATACCGAAAGCCTCGGCCGTAAGACCCGACGTGCCCATGCGCAGAAAACCGCATAGCCAATAGAGCGCATTGACCATCATAGTGCCTACGGCTATAGCTGCAATAAATCGTTCGGCTCCGAGATGACCCGTGATAAAAGTATCGCTCAGCCCCAACAGCGGGACAGTCACATTGCTGATGATAGCCGGACCGGCAAGAGCTCCCGTCATAGCCATCATTCGCTTCAACCCAAATCTACCCTCGCTATCAGTTTTGCTCATTAAGAATTTATTTATTATCTTTGCAAAGATAAGCAATTTTTAGAACATAGAGACCGTAGCGGCCTCACAGACCTAAAGAGAAATGTCGGATTTAAACCCAAGAATGGTAATTTCGCCGGCCGATTTTGCCGACACCGGGCAATGGCGCCTGATAATCTACATCAGCGGCAGAGGGATGAAAGCCTTTCTTAAACATACCGCTGACCCGGCGCGCCCCTTAGCGGAGATGCTTTCCACAGTCTGGACCGACAGCGATCCGGCCTCATTGCTGCGAAATATCGAAAATGCCGTTTACGACCATCCGGGACTGCTGGATGATTACGCCACTGAGATAATCCTTGAGACTCCACGGATATGTTTCGCCCCCAATGAGATTCTTGACTCGGCAGAAGCTTCGGAAGATGAGATTTTCAATGCGCTCTTTCCCGGTGAGGATCAGGAGGTGCTTACAGACAGACTTCCGGATTGCACTGCCCTTTTCACTCTGACGCGCGGCCTGGAGGGATTCGTATCGCGCACTATCCCGGGCTCGAGAATACGCTCGCATCTGGCGGTAATGGCCGAAAGATTCCGCCGGCAGAAGGCCACCGGACCGCGGGTCTATGTCGATATCCGCGATGGAGAAGCTGACATTCTCGCTTTTAATGACGAAACACTCCTCTCTGCAAGCGTGCAGAGATGGCGGACCCCTGAGGATATTGCTTACCGAATCTTCAATCTGCTTACCGCCTATGACCGCCAGCCGGCCGATACGCAGGTGAATCTATCGGGCGACCGGACGACATGCGAAACTCTGACGAAGATTCTGCAGAACTTCTGTCAAGACGTAATTCCTACGACTCTTCCCGTAAGTCTCGGAGATGATGCGGCATTGCCCCTGGCAGCGCTGCTTCAGGCATTCCGATAGGCTCCAACCAAGCAACAACAATCCAATCATGCGAATTATAAGAGGAAAATACGGGCGACGCCGTTTTGACCCGCCCAGGAACATAACAGCCCGTCCTACTACGGATTTTGCACGTGAGAATATCTTTAACGTGATAGAGAATCTTGAGGATATCGAAGATTCCACAGTGTGTGATCTTTTTGCCGGCACGGGCGCAATGGCCTTTGAGTTTCTCTCCCGTGGAGCGAAAGAAGTGACGGCTGTAGAGATGGCTATGACGCAAGTCAACTTCATCCGGCAGGTGAAGGAGAAACTCGGCGATGAAGATCTCCGAATCATCAAAGGCGACGTATTTAAATTCATCACCGGGACACGCAAGGCCTATGATATCATCTTCGCCGATCCACCTTACGACCATCCGCGATTTGAAGAGATTCCGGACCTCGTGCTGAGTTCCGAGCTGGTAAAACCCGGCACTCTATTCATAATGGAACACTCCGGCACACGCGACTTCTCTTCTCTTCCCGGATTTTTCGAACGCCGCGAATATGGCAGCGTCAACTTTTCGCTTTTCCGGGTGGCCGGAGAAGAGGAAGAAACCGAAGTTAATCCCGAATAAATCTCATGCGCCTTTAGCGCCACTATGCCACCCGGCGGACTAAATTATTAACAGATTATGAGCAATCAAGATATTAAACTTGACTCCATCGAGGAAGCACTCGAGGATTTCAGAAATGGTAAATTCCTCGTGGTCGTCGACGACGAGGACCGTGAGAATGAGGGCGATCTGATAATCGCTGCTGAAAAAATCACACCTGAGGATGTAAATTTCATGTTGAAGAATGCACGAGGTGTGTTATGCGTGCCGATCACCAATGCAGCTTGTGAGCGACTTCAGCTCCCTCATCAGGTAGGCGACAACACATCCGTGCTCGGCACTCCCTTCACCGTCACTGTCGATAAACTTGAAGGCTGCTCCACCGGTGTGAGTATAAATGACCGTGCGGCCACTATCCGCCATTTGGCTGATCCTGAGGCTAAACCGGAAGACTTCGGAAGGCCCGGTCATATCAATCCGCTTTACGCTCAGGACCGCGGAGTGCTTCAGCGCGCGGGCCACACTGAGGCTGCCGTAGACCTTGCACGCCTTGCAGGACTTCAGCCATGCGCGGCACTGATGGAGATTATGAGCGACGACGGTTCGATGGCGCGTCTGCCGGAACTCCGCAAGCGTGCCGATGAGTGGGGACTGAAACTTATCTCTATCCGCGACCTCATAGCCTACCGACTAAAGAACGACAATCTTCTTGAACGCGGAGAAGAGGTAGACATGCCCACTGAATATGGTCATTTTCATCTAATCCCATTCCGCCAAAAAGATAACGGGCTGGAACACATCGCTCTTGTGAAGGGAGACCCTACAAGCCCGGAGCCGATGCTCGTCAGAGTACACTCCTCCTGCATGACCGGAGATATATTTGGATCACAGCGCTGCGAATGTGGCGAGCAACTTCATCTTGCCATGAAGATGATCGAGAAGGAGGGTCGCGGAGCAATCATCTATCTTAATCAGGAAGGTCGCGGGATCGGCCTGATGGATAAAATCAAGGCCTACAAACTCCAGGAGGGAGGACTTGACACGGTAGACGCAAATCTGCACCTCGGCCACAAGGCTGACGAGCGCGACTACGGTGTCGGAGCAGGGATTCTGAACTCTCTCGGTATCACCAAGATGCGACTTATGACTAATAATCCCATGAAACGCATAGGACTGGAAGGCTACGGATTGGAAATCGTGGAGAACGTGCCGCTGGAAGTGACTCCCAACGACTACAACCGCAATTATATGCACACTAAAAAGACCCGGATGGGCCACAATCTTCATAAAGTCAATTAACCCCACATCCTTATATCATGAAACGACATGCGATTGCGGCGCTGGGAGCGTCATTGCTACTCGGGATACTCCCGATAATCTCGCTTGATGCGAAGCGCCCTCTCAACCACGAAGATTTTGACGCCTGGGAGTCGGCTCGCGCCGACGCCATTTCCCGCAATGGAGCATGGAGTGCCTATCGCGTCATCAAGCAGGAGGGCGACGGAACTCTCTCTCTGCGTAATAATAAAAAAGGATCAGTAATCAACATTCCCCGAGGCTATAATGCAGCTTTTTCGGCCGACGGGAAATGGGCTGTCCTTCGCATCAAACCGCCTTACGCCGTAACGCGTCAGGGAAAAATCGACAAGAAGAAAGATTTTGACCTGCCGCAGGACTCTCTTGCTATAGTGGATCTCACTACGGGTAGAATTGAGAAGATTCCGAACGTAATAAGCTATAAAATCGGTGAGAAAGGCGGTAACTTCATTGCTTATCAGAGTTGCGACACGCTTCACATCAAACCGGCTGACCTCAAGAATAAAGATGCGGGCAAACCGCTGATTATCCGGTCACTCACTTCGCCGACTCAGAAGAGTGTGAAATGGGTAAGCGATTACGGATTCTCCAAGGACGGGCATCGGCTTGCCTTACAGATCACACCTCCGGAGAAGGATACGCTATCAACGGCCGGAGTGGCACTCGTCAATCTTCCCGATACGTCGCTGACACTCATTGACCGCGACCGGAAATTCTATACTCTGCCGCAATTTAATGAGGATGCCTCTATGCTGGCTTTCACTGCGGCTGATGACTCTATAGATTCCGGGACGCGCCATGCGAAACTCTATCTCGTGGAATTGTCGAAAACTCCGACTCTCGTCATGCCTAATCCGAAGGAATTCGATCTGAACTTCCTTTCCCGCGAACCGATTAATCTGCAGCCCGCCCATTCCGATGATCCGGAAGTACAGGCCAAGTTGGAGAAGGAACGCGCCGAAGAATTGCGTCGGTCGGCCGGAGATACGTTGCGCCTGAATCAATATTCTACGCCTAAATTCTCCAAGTCGGGTCGCTATCTCTACGTGGATGTCGCTCCCATAATTCTGCCGAATGATACGACTATCGTAGATTTCGAGCAGGCTGAACTCGATATCTGGCGCTGGGATGCGCCTTATACTCCCCCGCAGGAGAAGGCGGGTCTGAGCAAACTTCGTAAGAAGGGGGTGCCGGTAGTAATAGATATTGAGAATGACTGCAATTATCATCTGCTGACTAAGAATATGCTGGCAGAAGTGCGCCCGGCATTTAATCTTGATGCCGACTGGGCTCTGATTTCGGACCCCGGCGAGAAGGTGATATCCAAGCAGTGGGATTATTTCGCACCGGAAGATCTGTCGATGGTCAATGTGGCTACAGGCCAGACACGCCATATAGGATGGGGAAGCAATGAGGCTGAACTTTCTCCTGACGGCCGCTTTACCGTATGGTATGTCGATCGCCAATATTATGCCTACGATGTAGAAAATGGTAAGACGATCTGCATCTCCGAAAATGTGGAGCAACCTCTCTGGAACGTTGATGATGATCATCCGATGCCCTCAGAGGCTTACGGCATTGCAGGCTGGGGCGACGGCGACAACCGAGTGCTCGTCTACGATAAATATGACATATGGAGCCTCGATATGACGGGAGCCTCCAAACCTTTCTGCCTGACTTCGGGCGAGGGACGGCGTCAGAATCTCGAAATACGTTATCATGAACTCGATCCTGAGAAGAAAGCCTTGAAAAAGGGGGATCTTATGGTAGCTGATATATTTGATTTCGGCAGTAAAAAGCGCGGTCTCGCCACTCTGAATTATGCAGGGTCGCCCGTGAAACCTACAGTAAAAACTCTTGATGAATATCGCATCTCTCAACTGACTAAGGCTAAGGATGCCGATGTCTTTATGTGGGAGAAGGGCAATTTCTCGACTATGCCCGATCTTTATACGAGTAATTCCACTGACTTCGCACGGGGCAAGCAATTGACTCACATTAATCCGCAGCTTAAGGATATCTCGTGGGGAACGGCTCAGCTCGTGAAATGGAATGCCTATGACGGAAGTCCGGTTGAAGGTGTGCTCTATCTTCCCGAAGATTTTGATCCCGATGCCGAGGCGGCTTATCCCATGCTGAGCGTATTCTATGAGACGGGTGCGGAGGAGCTTTATACTCATTATACTATGCAGCCCTCCTGGAGCTGGGTTAACTACCCATTCTATGTGAGCCGCGGTTATGTGGTATTTGTTCCGGATATACATTATGCGGCCGGCGTCCCGGGTGAATCCTGCTATAACTATGTATGTTCCGGTGTTGAGGAGATGTGTCGTCGTTATCCGGCTATCGATAAGAAGCGCCTTGGAATCGACGGCCAGTCATGGGGAGGATATCAGACGGCTTACCTCGTGACACGTACCGACATGTTTGCCTGCGCAGGCAGCGGTGCGCCGGTAGCAAATATGACCTCAGCCTTCGGAGGAATCCGTTGGGGAACGGGCGACTCACGTATGGCTCAGTATGAGATGGGTCAGAGCCGAATCGGCCGCAACCTTTGGGATGCTCCCGAACTGTATATCGCAAATTCACCTGTATTCCGAGCGAACCGGGTGACTACACCTCTGCTTATCATGCACAATGACGCCGATGGTGCAGTGCCCTGGTATCAGGGGATCGAGATGTTCATGGCTCTTCGTCGACTCAACAAGCCGGTATGGTTGCTGCAATATAATAATGAGGCTCATAACATACGTGCCCGCAAGAACCGCAAAGACATCACCAAGCGTCTGCAGCAATTCTTCGATCATTACCTCAAAGGCGAACCTATGCCTCGCTGGATGAGGGAAGGTATATCACCTCTCCGCAAAGGTCAGGATATGGGTTTCTAACTTCAGAACTTAGCTTCCGGCCTATCGGAAATAACAATGGACAGGCGCATGAATACGGAAAAATTTCCATATTCATGCGCCTATATCAATTTATTTTTGTAATTTTGTGGTGTGAAGCGTAGAATTGGCCGAGTTTCCATGCGGAAATTATCCGCTTGAAAAGAGAATTCTATATTCACAGGAATTTTGACAATCAATAACAATAACTAAAATAACAGCAATGAAGGCTTACGTTTTCCCCGGTCAGGGTGCCCAGTTTGTGGGCATGGGCAAGGATCTTTACGACAACGATCCGCAGGCTCGTGAGATGTTTGAAAAGGCTAACGAAGTGCTCGGTTTCCGCATCACCGACCTCATGTTTAACGGCACTGAGGAGGATCTCAAGCAGACAAAGGTGACTCAGCCGGCAATCTTCCTTCACAGCGTGATTCTCGCCAAATCTCTTGGTGATGAATTCAAACCCGACATGGTAGCAGGTCATAGCCTCGGAGAGTTCTCTGCTCTCGTAGCATCGGGCGCACTTTCATTCGAAGAGGGTCTTAAGCTTGTAAGCGCACGCGCTCAGGCTATGCAGAAGGCTTGCGAACTGCGTCCGTCGACTATGGCAGCCGTGCTCGCTCTCCCCGATGAAAAGGTGGAGGCTCTCTGCGCAGAGGTAGATGATATCGTAGCTCCTGCCAAC
This sequence comes from Bacteroides sp., assembly GCA_014801585.1. Classification (GTDB taxonomy): domain Bacteria; phylum Bacteroidota; class Bacteroidia; order Bacteroidales; family Muribaculaceae; genus Lepagella. Next base: position 30,294 of record JAAVDX010000024.1, on the reverse strand, counting down.
TATAATTGTCCCGGTCAGGTCGTAATCTCAGGCACAATCGAGGGTATCGACGCCGCATGTGAGAAGATGTTGGCCAATGGTGCGAAACGCGCTCTGAAACTCAAAGTAGGAGGTGCGTTCCATTCTCCCCTTATGGCTCCGGCTCAGGAGGAACTCGCAGAGGCTATCGAAGCTGCTGATTTCCATCAGCCGATCTGCCCGATCTATCAGAACGTTGACGGCAAACCCCATACTGATCCCGCAGAAATCAAGGCTAACCTCATCAAGCAGCTGACAGCTCCCGTACGCTGGACTCAGGATGTTGAAGCTATGGTGGCCGATGGTGCCGACGAATTTATCGAACTCGGTCCGGGCGTAGTGCTTCAGGGTCTTGTAAAGAAGATTGCCAAAGGAGTGGCGACTTCCGGTAAACAATAATAGCAAGTTACGAACTAAGAATCATAAGATAAGCCCTCTGAATATTATGATTCAGAGGGCTTATCTTAACATATACTATTCTATTACTCCTCTATCTGATTATTATAAATTATCAGGTTATCATTCACCACTACCCCGTTTAACTTAATAAGTCTAATAAAAAATTATGAATATTGCCATAGTTGGTGCTTCAGGCGCCGTAGGTCATGAGTTTCTTCGCGTTCTGGCAGAGCAGAATTTCCCTATTACTTCACTTCGTCTTTTCGGTTCGCCGCGTTCGGCGGGTTCTGTAATCCGTTTTAAAGATAAGGACTATACGGTAGAACTTCTGTCGGAAGATTCTGACTTCTCGGGTGTCGACATCGCGTTCACCTCTGCGGGAGCTTCTACGTCTAAAAAATATGCTGATGTTATCACCCGCCATGGCGCAGTGATGATCGACAATTCCTCTGCCTTCCGCATGGATGAGGATGTGCCTTTGGTCGTGCCCGAAGTGAATCCGGAAGATGCCCTCAATCGTCCGCGCAATATAATAGGCAACCCCAACTGCACCACTATCCTCATGGTGGTAGCTCTCAAACCGATTCAGGACCTCTCCCCCATCCGTCGCGTGCGCGTAGCCACATATCAGGCTGCATCCGGCGCGGGAGCAGTAGCTATGGATGAGCTCATCAACCAGTATGCCGAGATTGCGGAGGGTAAAGAGCCGACAGTTGAGAAATTCGCTCATCAGCTCGCCTACAACGTCATTCCTCATATCGATGTATTCATGGATAATGACTACACGAAAGAGGAGATGAAGACCTTCTACGAGACCCGCAAGATCATGCACTCCGACGATATCAAGGTTTCGACTACCTGTGTCCGCGTGCCGGTGCTTCGTGCCCACAGCGAGGCTCTCTGGGTAGAGACCGAAGAACCTCTGGCACTCGAGACAGTGCGCGAAGCCTTTGAGAAGGCTCCGGGACTTGTGGTGGTAGACGACCCCGAGAACAAGAGATATCCGATGCCTCTCCACGCAGCCGGTCAGGACCCGGTATACGTAGGACGACTTCGTCGGGACATCGCCGACGACTGCAGCCTTAACTTCTGGATCTCAGGCGACCAGATTAAGAAGGGTGCGGCTCTGAACGCAGTGCAGATCGCTCAGTGGCTTATCGCCAACGATCCGCGCCTGAAGAAATAAATCTATCTTTACTCTTCTCTTTCCTCCGCAAGAGCCTATGAAGTTCATGCTGCCAATCTTACTGACATTAGTCAGCATGCTATCCATATCAGCGCAGAATCCGGATCTCGCCGCCGAACAGATCGAGCGATGGGAGCGTCCGGATTCCGCGCTGTCTTTTCTCCAGCCGGTAGTCAGCCCTGTTCTGCCGGACAGCGCCGACGTGCGCCGCCTCGAACATAAGGCTTTTTGGAGAGCTTCGGCCGAAGTGGTTGGGATGAATCTCGGCCTCTGGGCTTTTGACCGCTATATTCAGCATGGGCAGTTTGCTTACATTTCCTGGAATTCTATCAAAGAGAATTTCAAGCATGGCTTTGAATGGGATAATGACCATCTGAGCACCAATATGTTCGCACATCCCTACAATGGATCGCTTTTCTATAACGCCGGGCGAAGCAATGGCTACAACTATTGGCAATCCGCTCTGTTTGCTATCGGAGGAAGCGCTATGTGGGAGATGTTTATGGAAAAGGAATATCCTTCTACCAACGATATTATCGCTACACCAATCGGTGGCGCGGCACTTGGCGAAGTGCTTTACCGCACTTCTGATCTTGTCATTGACGACAGGACTGGAGGTTGGGAGCGTGCAGGACGCGAGATAGCAGGTTTTCTGATCTCTCCGATGAAGGGCTTTACACGCATCGTGACCGGCCGCGCATGGCATCGGCGTCCTACTACGGGACGCCGCTTCGGAATACCGCCTGTCGGAGTATCCTTCTCATTAGGTTCGCGAATGCTACTTTTCCATGATGAGCGTACATACAACAAGGCCGGCCTGACAGGACGCGTATTTATAGAATATGGCAATAAGTTTGAGGAATCAACCCGCTATCCTTTCGATTACTTCACGTTTCTTCTTGATGCCGACGTAATGCCTACCCAGCCTATTCTCAGTCGAGTGGAGATTATGGGTCGCCTGCTCTCTAAGGTGGTATATGAATCGAAAACGGCTGACATATCCTTAGGTATGTATCAGCATTTTGATTTCTTTGATTCCGATACTATCTCCAACGGCAAACCGAATTCCGTGTTGGATGCATGTCTTGTGCCCTACAAGCTTGGCACTCCGGCAAGTCTGGGAGGAGGTATGCTTGCTCGTTATTCTCCCAACCGTAAATGGCAATTGGAGGGTTACGCCCATGTCAATGCCGTATTCTTGGCCGGCATACTGAGCGACTTTTATCGTCGCTATCATCGCAATTACAACTGGGGATCCGGCTTCGCTCTTAAGGGAGGAGTAAGCATCAACTATCCAAGTATACGCTTTCAGACCGGTATCGACGTACGTTTCTATCGGATATATACACTCAAGGGCTACAAATTCGATGAAGACGACCGCCCGGAATATCTCGAACCGAACGTGCAGGGCGACCGGAGTAACGCCAGTTTCCTAAATCTTAACTATTACTTTAACTATCGGCTGATCCGTAATCTTTATGCCACTATAAGTCTTGATTGGTATCGCCGCTATTCCCATTATCCGGAGATTACACTACGCATCCCCGAAAATGATCCGACCGGTTACCCGCATGGTTTTGCGGCCGTAGGAGGACCAATATTTACCAGCGACCAGATCGGCCTGAAAATTATGCTCACCTATAACATGTGAGCCTCTCTCTAATAATCCAAACACTATCTTTTAACGAATTAATAAAAAAAGCTATCGATTCCTTTCACAAGGAACCGATAGTTTCTGTTTTCCATAAATACATTTCTAACTAACCTAACATCATGAATCATTGAACGGCTCTGATTAACGAATGCTACTTCTTTTCAGCAGCCGTTCTTATCATCTTTCTGTATTTATAACGCTTCTTCAGGAGGAAGGTTCATTCATCCTAAAAATTTTTTCAAGAGTATAGTGATCCCTCTATATAGTACGCGCCTTTGAAACGTGCACGCGGAGTCTGTTGTCTTGGCTCACACTTTTGCACGTGTCAAAGGCACGTCCTTATATATATGTCGCTGCAATCGTCGATATCTTCTTGGGAGTGATCGTCGATTGTCTCAGTTTATTTTGCGCGTTTGGAATCCCAGATGAGGTAGCAGATGAGGAGTGCATAGGCTGCGCAACCGAGAATCTGTGTTGTGCCTTCGCTGAGGGGATTTACATATTCGTAGCCTGCGAAACGGGTGATGGCTGCGAACACTCCGAAGAGCGCACCGCCGGCGATAAGTCCGGAGGAGATAAGCGTACCACGGTCGCGACGCTTGTCGCAGAGTGCCTTATCCTTTGAAGAGTTGCTTACGAAGTAGGCTACCGCTCCACCTACGAGCATCGGAGTATTCAACGACAGGGGGATGAACATACCCAGGCAGAAAGCGAGGGCGGGGACCCCGAGCCAGTTGAGGATAGCTGCCAGAATCGCTCCTACCATGTAGAGAATCCAGGGAGTGTCACCACCCATCATTAAGGGTTCGATAACTTTAGCCATAGCATTGGCCTGCGGAGCTACAAGAGCGTTCTCTCCCGAGAAACCATAGACCTGATTGAGCACCATGATCACACCACCAACCGTAGCAGCCGATACGAGTGTGCCGAGGAATTTCCAGGATTCCTGCTTTTTAGGAGTCGAACCAAGCCAGTAACCAATCTTTAGGTCAGTAACAAAGCCGCCGGCCATTGAAAGAGCTGTGCAGACAACTCCACCGATCACCATCGAAGCGACAATACCGCTCGTGCCCTTCAGACCGATGCCGACGAAGATTGCAGAGGCAATGATAAGAGTCATCAGAGTCATGCCCGATACGGGGTTGGAACCGACAATTGCAATGGCATTCGCTGCAACAGTAGTGAAGAGGAATGCGATTACCACTACCACCAGCCATGCTACGATAGCCTGCCAGAGAGTGCTGATTACTCCAAACCAGAAGAAAAGCAACACGGCAACCAAGGCAATAGCCGTGAAGAATACGATGTGCTTCATGGAGATATCCATCTGCCAGCGTACTTCCTTCGCAGTAGTGGATTTACCCTTCAGTTCGCGACCTGCAAGACCGACGGCCTGCACGATGATGGGCCATGATTTGATGATACCGATTACGCCTGCCATTGCTATACCACCGATACCTATCATTCGCGCATAATCCTTGAAGATAAGGTCGGGATCCATTGCAAGCATTTCAGGCGATCCGTATGTACCCATGAGGGGAATAATTATCCACCATACGAAGATGGAGCCGGCAAAGATCACAAAAGCATATTTAAGGCCTACAATGTAGCCGAGACCGAGAAGAGCCGCACCGGTGTTGCAGCTGAGAACGAGTTTAGTCTTTTCCACTACTGCAGTTCCCACGGAAGAAGCTGTGGATGTCACCGTCTCAGCCCACCAGCCGAAGGTTGCCACAATGTAGTCGTAGATACCGCCGATAAGTGAAGCTGCGATAAGAGTCTTTGCCTGACCATCCCCCTCTTTTCCCTGATTGACCGACGATACAAGCACCTGCGTAGTAGCCGTGGCCTCCGGGAAGGGATATTTGCCATGCATATCCTTTACGAAATATTTACGGAAAGGGATAAAGAAAAGAATACCGAGAATACCGCCAAGCAAAGAGCTGAGGAATATCTGATAGAAATTCACTACGATATCGGGATACGTATCCTGGAGGATAAAGAGCGCGGGGAGTGTGAAAATCGCACCTGCGACAATCACGCCCGAACACGAACCGATCGACTGAATTATTACATTCTGACCGAGAGCGTTCTTCTTGCCGAGAGCCCCGGAAAGACCTACAGCGATAATCGCAATCGGAATCGCCGCCTCAAACACCTGACCTACCTTCAGGCCGAGGTAAGCTGCCGCGGCCGAGAAGATAATCGCCATCACAAGGCCCATCGTGACGCTATAGGGAGTCACCTCCTTCTGGTCGTGGGCCGGCTCCATGACGGGACGATATTCCTCGTCCTTTCCGAGTTCGCGGAAGGCATTTTCCGGCAAGCCCGTAGGAGTCATGATTTCTTCTTGTTCTTTCATTTTTATAAGTTAGATTAGTTTTTAAATTTCTCTCTCAACACAGAATCCCGGCTTATGAGATTCCGGGGTTGCCCGAATAGTAACTACTTCGGGAAACTATGCGAATTTAATACTTTTTTAGATTTTGTCAAATTTTTTGGTAAAATTTCTCTTTCAAACCTTAAACCTTTTAAGATTCCACCTATCATAATCTTTGGTTTTCACCAATATTTTACATTCCATTATAACAACAAAACATCGTGCAGGCAAAAAATCTATTGGCAGTATTAGCCATGATCTCTCCCTTGGCCGCATTGGCCGACGGAGTAATTTCAGGTCAGGTCGTCAACAAGACCGATGGCTCTCCCCTGGATTTCGCAACTGTCGTTCTCCTCGACTCTAAAGGCAAATCTCTCGGAATCGGCACTGAATCCGATCTCGACGGTAAATTTACGCTTCCCAAAGTAAAGGATGGCAGTTATATTCTTAAAGTATCGTCAGTAGGATGTATCGATCAGGAGCGTCCGGTAAAGATTGCAGGCAGCAATGTAAGCGTCGGAGCGATTAAACTCGCCGACGACACAAAGGTGCTTCAGGAGGTGGTCGTAGAGGGCGTTCGTTCGCAGATGCGTTTCGAATTGGACAAGAAGGTCTTTCAGGTCGATTCTAACATTGCGGCAGCCGGTCAGTCGGCTTCCGAACTGCTGGAATCGATCCCTTCCGTAGAGGTTGACCAGGATGGAGAAGTATCGCTGCGAGGCAACTCATCCGTCACAATCTGGATCAATGGCAAAGATTCCGGTCTGACAGCCGACAATCGCGCTCAGATTCTCGAGCAGATTCCCGGTGAAACTATCGAGAGTATCGAGGTCATCACCAACCCTTCTGCAAAATATAGCCCCGAAGGAACTTCAGGCATCATCAATATCGTTTTGAAGAAGGATCGTCGCGGCGGATATTTCGGTTCGGCAGAATTGGGTGCAAATTCCCGCGGAGGTGGAAATGCAGGATTCAGCATCAACTATAACTCTTCCAAATGGGAAGCCTACGGAAGTATCGGATTCCGCATGCGTCATAATCAGGGAGGTTCGGAAAGCAAACGCTCCTACGACGACGGGACTTTCCTGAATTCTGACGGTATCAGCCACAACCACGGCAACAATCTATTCCTACGGGCCGGCGCCACTTATCATCTCACGGATAAAGACCAGTTCTATCTGAACGCATTCGGAATGCTGGGGCATCGCTGGGGCAATTCCGACACGGAATATATCAGCAACCTTCCCAATCAATGGGCTACTAACTCTGACCTTTCCACCAATAAGTCAGACACACGCGGAGCACACGTAGAATGGGGCTACAAACGCGAATGGAGTAAGAATCATACGCTCGATATGATGGTAGCGTTTAACCGTTGGGGAGGTCCTAACCATAGATGGTATCACGAGAATCATACTTTTGACGATCCTTTGGTCAATCCCTATGACCTCTTCCGCACCCAGTATCAAAGCATCAATTCCAACTCATGGGAGGCAAAGGTCGATTATTCTAAGCAATTGGTAGACTGGCTGAAGCTCGAAGCCGGTTATCAGGGTCAATACAGCCATGAGAATACCCCCGTCACTACCTATCAGGGAGAGACCAACGAGACTCAGGCTATCACGCCGGAACTATACAACCGATTCATCTACAACAACAACGTCTCCGCCCTTTACTTCACTCTGGGCGGAAGAGTCAAGAAATTCAGTTTCTCGGCCGGACTGCGCGGGGAGGCCTGGCAGATTTCCACTAAATCACTTGCCTATGGCCAGCTGCCGGATCAGACCGACTGGTATAAGAAAAACAACTTTGCGCTCTTTCCCTCTGCCTTCCTGAGCTATTCACTCCCCCACGACAATGAGGTGCAGATCAATTATACCCGTCGTATCCGTCGGCCATGGGGAGGCCAGCTCAACTCATTCCGCGACATATCTGACCCGGCAAACATTTCTTATGGTAATCCCGAACTCGAACCGGAATATTCCAACTCTTTCGAGCTGAATTATATTAAGTCGTGGACTCAGCATATGATCTCCATCTCTGCCTATCTTCGACAGAACAGCAACGTGATGGATCGCATCTCTTATCTCGACGGCAACGTGATGTATTCCTCATGGGATAATGTCACTCATAACATGAATTCAGGTGTGGAAATCGTGGCTAAGAACAATCTCTTCCGTATACTTGATCTTACCACTACCGTAAATCTCTACAATAACCATATCTCAGCCTGGAATCTTAACTTTGTAAATGAAGAGGGTGTCTCCTTCCCGCTCAGTGGAAAGGCTCGTAATTCATTTGCCTGGGATGCTCGAATCATGGCAAGCGTTAAACTCCCCTGGAGCATGTCGTTTCAGGCTTCAGGCCGATATGGATCGTCGATGCTGACAGCACAGGGTTCGCGTCAGGGTGCCTGGAATGTTGATGCGGGTCTGAGGAAGAATCTTGGCAACTGGAGTTTCTCGCTCAACTGTAGAGACCTCTTCGATTCTCGTAAATTCCGTAATACGGTTGACGGTATCGGATATACTCAGGAGAATAAACGCTGGCGCGGTGGACGCACCGTTCAGCTGACTATTAAATACTCCTTCGGCAATATGCGATCTAAGGGAGGCGACCGCAATCGTCAGGATGCAGAGCCGATGGATCAGTCGGGCTACGGCGACATGGATATGTAATATCCAAAGTTAGCCCCAAAAGTAAGTTGAAGCATTCAGATTCCAAATCGCAGGCGATAAACCATCGTCTGCGATTTGTGTTTAATAAATAGTAAGTATAATTAAAATCTGAATGTTATGAAATCGCGTATATGGACTCTTGCCTTATCAATTCTTTTTGCCGGCGCTTCCGCTCTGGCCCAGTCGTCGGCACCCGCTCCGGGTTCGGGAGGGGGATTTCGACCCGGAGGTGGCGGAGGGTTCGGAGGGACGTCAGCACCTGCTCCGGGCTCGGGAGGCGGTTATCAACCCAATTACGGTCCGGGTCCCGGAGCGGGTTGGGGCGGTCCCTGGGGTGGAGGCTGGCAGTCTTCCCCCTCAATTATCGTCAATGTCAGCCCGTATTCGCCGGGTTGGAGTAATTCCGGCACTACGAACGTAGTCGGAGTGGGCTATGACGCACAGGGCATCTGGCGAACTATTCCTATGACCGTGGCCTATAACTGGATGGGCGGCCAATATAACGTGACTGTCATCAATGCCTGGAACCCATGGACCGACTTCTGGAACCGAGGCGTTGACCAACCGGCCTATAATACGTCCTACTATCTCCGCGGCAATACCTACGACTTTTATACCGTCCTCTCAACAGGCACCTACTATTTCAATCTCTAAAAAATTAACCATAGATTTGCCTGTTTCGCGCAAATTGAGTAACTTTGCCATCTAATAAATCTTAAATAAAAATGGCAAAGCAAGAAGATATCTTCAAGACAATAATCGCTCATGCAAAAGAGTATGGGTTTGTGTTCCAATCCTCTGAAATCTATGATGGTCTCTCTGCAGTCTATGATTACGGGCAGAACGGCGTAGAACTCAAGAACAACATCAAGCGTTATTGGTGGGAGGCGATGACAATGCTTCACGATAACATAGTCGGAATCGACTCCGCTATCTTCATGCATCCCACCATATGGAAGGCTTCGGGCCACGTAGATGCGTTTAACGATCCTTTGATCGACAATAAGGATTCCAAGAAGCGCTATCGCGCTGACGTCCTTATTGAGGATGAGATCGCGAAATTCGATGATAAAATCAATAAGGAGGTAGCGAAGGCTAAGAAGCGTTTCGGCGAGTCTTTCGATGAGGAGATGTTCCGCCAGACGAATCCGCGTGTGCTCGAAAACCTCAAAAAACGCAATGAACTTCACGAGCGTTTCTCTGAGGCTATGAATGCCAACGACCTCGCTGACCTGAAGCAGATCATTCTCGATTATGAAATCGTAGACCCCATTTCCGGCACTCGCAACTGGACTGACGTGCGCCAGTTCAATCTCATGTTTAAGACTGAAATGGGTTCGACAGCCGATGGTGCAATGGATGTCTACCTTCGTCCGGAGACGGCTCAGGGTATCTTCGTAAATTATCTTAACGTGCAGAAGACCGGCCGGATGCGCCTTCCTTTCGGTATTGCCCAGATCGGTAAGGCTTTCCGTAATGAAATTGTGGCCCGCCAGTTTATCTTCCGTATGCGTGAGTTTGAGCAGATGGAGATGCAATTCTTCGTTCGACCCGGAGAGGAACTTAAATGGTTTGATTTCTGGCGTCAGACGCGTCTGAAATGGCACGAAGCTCTCGGACTCGGCAATGAGAAGTATCGTTTCCACGACCATGAGAAACTCGCACACTACGCAAATGCTGCTACGGATATCGAGTTCCTTATGCCTTTCGGATTTAAGGAGGTGGAGGGTATCCACTCCCGCACCAACTTCGATCTCTCTCAACATGAGAAATTCTCGGGTAAGAAGATTCAGTATTTTGATCCGGAACTGAATCAGAGTTATGTTCCCTACGTGATTGAGACCTCAATCGGCGTGGACCGCATGTTCCTTTCCATCTTCTGCTCCTGCTATGAGGATCAGGATCTCGGCAACGGCGACCATCGCGTTGTGCTTCACTTCCCTGCAGCTCTGGCTCCGGTGAAGTGTGCAGTACTTCCTCTTGTAAAGAAGGATGGTCTGCCCGAAAAGGCTCGCGAAATTCAGCATAAGCTCCGCTTTGACTTCACCTGCCAGGTCGACGAAAAAGACTCTATTGGCAAGCGCTACCGCCGTCAGGATGCAATCGGTACTCCCTATTGTATCACCGTTGACCATCAGACTCTTGAAGATGACACGGTAACTCTTCGTCATCGCGACTCTATGGAGCAGGAGCGCGTGGCAGTCGCCGACCTTGAGAAACTTCTCGCAGAGAAGGTCAATCTCAATAATCTGCTCAAGAAACTTCTCTAACAGACACATCTTTGTACCATTCATCCCGTTGATGACGGGATGAATGGTACAAAACAAATACTTGTAACGCCATGCTTAAGAAATTTCTTTATGCCTTCGTAGCCATTATTGCTATGGGCTCGCTCTCTTCCTGCAATTATAATTCTCTCGTTGAGGAGCAGCAGGGGGTTGATCAGGCCTGGGCGGAAGTTGAAAACCAATATCAACGCCGCGCCGATCTGATTCCCAATCTGGTCAATACTGTAAAAGGCTATTCCAACCATGAGGAGCAGACTCTGGTGAAAGTGACAGAGGCCCGCGCCAAAGCTACTTCAATCACTATCGATGCCAATGACCTTACGGAAGAGAATCTTCAGAAATATCAGCAGGCGCAGAATGACCTTTCGTCGGCTCTTAAGTCGCTCCTTGCTGTGACTGAGGCTTATCCTGACCTGAAAGCTAACGAAAATTTCATGAATCTCCAGGCTCAACTTGAAGGGACTGAAAACCGAATCACTATCGCACGTCGCAACTATACCGAAAAAGTAATGGCTTACAACACGGCGATTAAGAAATTCCCTACAAATATATATGCCGGATGGTTTAATTTCGACCCTAAACCACAGTTTAAAGCTGAACAGGGCGCAGAAAAGGCTCCGACCGTAGAATTCTGATTACTATTCCAACTTATTACCCCCCTATTACTCCCCACGCTCAATGAGATATTCATCCCTCCTTCTTCTGGCTCTCCCAACTCTTTTCATAACCTCCTGTATCAATGACGATACAGTCAGTTATGCCGATTGGGAACAAGAGAACACCAAGTTTGTGGCCGATGCCGCGAACGAGCGCAACTCTGACGGCACTCTTAAATATACGCGTCTTAGCCCGGATTGGGCTCCGAATGCGTTCACTCTCGTGAAGTGGGAGAATGATCGCTCTCTGACTGAGAAAAATCTTCGGCCGATGTCGAATTCCGTAGTGAGAGTGAAATATGACCTCGAATCTATAGATGGCACGCGAATAAGCGACTCGTATTCTTCCACCACCTACGGAGATTCAATATATCAGACTCGTCCGAATCAGAATATTACGGGATTCTGGAATTGTGTGACTAACATGCATGTAGGAGACTCCGTCACCTGTATAATGCCTTACATGAGCGCTTATGGGTCGACCGGCAACGGAACAATCAAACCCTACTCAACCCTTGTCTATCACATTAAACTCGTTTCTATTCCGGCCTACGAACTGCCGCTTCAATAGCACGAATGGAGCGTAGTAAGTCATTAGCACGTCTTAACAATAATCAGAATTTTCTTCATAAAATCTCTTATGATTAGACAGAAGCATATTATTCCGACAGCCGTCGCATTCATAACCGCGACGGCTGTCGGCGCTTTCGCAGATCAGGCCCCTCGGGCCGAGGCGGTTAAAACTGCTGAATCCGATACTATCCGCATTACGAATCTTGCTGTCGGAGAGACTCTGGCGTTTCCGATTCCGACGACTCCTGATTCTCTCGTCGCATCAAGAAATCCTTTTGCTAAAGACAAACTGCTTGATGCACTCACTCCTATCTCTCCTCTTAAAGCCTCTTCTGCAATAGCAGATTTTAAGAATTTTAAAGCAAATGATCAGAATAGTTCTGACCGACAGCTTGAATTACGTAGATTCGTAACCCGAATCCGCCCGGATGCATTCTTCAAAGGAGAATTGACGGTAGTAACTCCGGCTATGATGAAGGCATATCTTGATGGTAAGGAATTTATGGAAAAGTCGCAGGAGGATTCAATAGCCAAACCGACCTCCGGTCGTCTTACTGTCGAACCTGATCGGGATGTGCTCTTGGAGTTTCATCTCCTTTCGTCGGGAGGTGTCGATGCCCCGGAAATTTCTATAGTTGCCGACAAGGATTCCCGCTCTGTCAATATCGCCCAAGGTCCTGAACTGGATACCCGTTATAATATTTATACCGTCGTCGACGGCGAAAGAATCAGCGATGTCAGCATCTCTCCCGACGGCAATTATCTTATGTTGCGCACAACATTCTGTGAAAATGGTGTCAACACCGATAATCATGTCAGTGTAACTGACCGACGAACGGGTAAAACCATAGCGGAAGATCTGTCGGCTGATGCGGAATGGATTCAGTCGAAAGATGCAACTTTACTTTTCAGTGAGTCGTCGCGCAAGATGGGTAACTCACTCGTGGAACTGGATATTCCATCGATGAAACGCAGGGTGAAAGCTTCCGGACTTCCTGAAGACGTCGTAGGAGGGATGCTTGCACCTGACGGCTCTTATATGATATATTCTACTAAGGTCGACGGTAAAAAGGATGAAGGGATAATGCGCCGACTGCAGTCGCCCGACGATCGCCAGCCCTCCAACCGCACTTCGCGCTATCTCTCTATCTATAGATTCGCCGAGAAAGCTCAGCAACCTATTACCTCAGGAGGCCCGTCCACATATCTTCTTGATATCGCGCCGGATTCTAAAAAAATTCTCTACTCCTCAACTCGTGAGACTCCGGAGCAATTTCCTTTCTATGAGGCAACTCTCGTAGAGCTCGATCTTGCTACTCTTCACACTGATACAATCCGCGGTATTGATTCTTCAATTACGGATGCGATCTACTCTCCCGACGGCAAGAGTCTGATGATCGCAGCCGGCCCGAATGCTTTCAACGGAATCGGGCTGAACGCCGGAAATTTCACGTGGGGAAATGATTTCGATATTCAGTTATATATGGCTCGTATCGGTAAAGGCGAGCTTGCTGATATACGTCCGATGACACGCAATTTTGACCCCGCAGTTGAAAGCGGAATGAAATGGAATCCTACCAACGGGAATCTATATTTCATGGCAACTAAGGGCTATGATCGGAAGCTATATCGCCTGAATCCTAAGACAGATGAGATTATAGAGTTGCCTACTGAAGTAGACTACGTATCGACATGGACCGTCAGTCGTAATCGGCCGGAATTTGCAGCCTACACCGGTATGGGATATAATTATATCGGCAAAGCTTATAACCTCAATACACGTTCCGGGAAATCTGCTCTTATAGCTGACCCCAATCTGGCATATACTTCAAATCTTAAAGCCGGCGAATCGGAAATGTGGAGTTTCACCTGTCCGGCTGAGGCATACACTAAACCGGATTCAATAGCACAGTTGCCGACTACCGTAGAGTGTACGATGACGCTTCCTCCGGATTTCGATCCGTCGAAGAAATACCCAATGATCGTGTATTATTATAGCGGCACAGTCCCCACTACTCATACAAGTCATTCCCCTTATACACCGAATCTGTTTGCTTCGCGCGGCTATGTGGTGCTCACTCTCAACCCATCGGGTACAACCGGATATGGTCAGGAATTTTCCGCACGCCATGTCAACGCTTGGGGCGACCGCACAGCTGATGAGATTATCTATGGCGTCGGAAAATTCTGTGATGAACACCCTTATATCGACCGTAAGAAGATCGGTTGCATCGGAGCAAGTTATGGCGGATTTATGACCGACCTGCTTCAGACCAAGACAGATATCTTTGCGGCAGCCGTGAGTCATGCCGGCATTTCCAACATCACCTCATATTGGGGCGAAGGATTCTGGGGTTACAGCTATAATTCAGTTGCGGCCGCCCGTAGTTATCCCTGGAATAATCCGACACTCTTCACGGAGAACTCTCCGCTTTTCGCAGCAGATAAGATTCATACACCGCTTCTGCTTCTTCACGGTAATCGCGACACCAATGTGCCGATCGGAGAATCCATACAGCTCTTCAACGCTCTGAAACTCCTCGGACGCGAAGTTGAGTTCATTACCGTCGATGGTTCTGACCACGTAGTCTACGATTTTCAGCAGCGCAAAGAATGGCATGCGACAATCATGGCTTGGTTTGAACGCTGGCTGAAAGATGATCCCCGTTGGTGGAACAGCATCTATAAGTAAATTGCGGATTCGGCGAAAGCCAATATCTGACTATAAACAAGAGTCTCGAAGTCTTTACGACTTCCGCCCTGTATAAATCCTCACTCTATCACTTAATTCAGAAATCAAATCCAATGAAATATTTTATAATAGCAATCCTTATATTCGGGTTGGCAGGGTGTGGAGGAAAATCGGGATCTTCCTCAGCTGACTCTCACGAGACGGATGCGCAACTCGAAGAGGCGCGCAATGCTGGGCGCGAAGCAGCGCGTAAAATCATCACCCGCGAATTTAAAGATTCAATGGAATTCCACGGAGCAATCCTTGATGCGAATGCGGAGAAATCACGCTTCCACATAGCTGAACGTCCGGAATCAGCGGCAGCCTTCGACTCTGCATTCATCTCCACAATACGCGCTACACGCCCCGATCTGGCGCGGCAGCTCCAATAATTCCGCTATCCTTCTTTTTTATAGGTTAACGGCCTGCATAGTAAATAACAAAAAAGCAAAGGAATCGCTGATTTTTTCGGTGATTCCTTTGCTTTTTCAAAATTTTTCTTTAAGTTTGCATTACCTTAAAATCAATTATAACTCCCAAACATTCCTGATATTGAATCGTCGGGAGCAAACCTATCTATTAACCCAAACTAAAGAATACCATGAAAATCGGAATTCCCAAAGAGATCAAAAACAATGAAAACCGCGTAGGTGCTACCCCGGCAGGTGTGAAAGAACTTATTAAGCATGGTCATGACCTCTACGTGCAGCACACGGCCGGAGAAGGATCCGGATTCTCCGATGAAGAATATGCAGCAGCCGGAGCTACCATTCTCCCGACTATCGAAGATGTCTATGCTACTGCAGAGATGATAATCAAGGTTAAAGAACCGATAGAACCTGAATATTCCCTCGTCCGTAAGGGGCAGGTGCTCTTCACTTATTTCCATTTCGCATCCGATCTTCCCCTCACCGAGGCTATGATAAAGTCGGGGGCTGTCTGCATTGCCTATGAGACTGTGCGCGATCGTCAGGGAACTCTCCCTCTGCTCATTCCGATGTCAGAAGTGGCCGGGCGTATGTCAATTCAGGAAGGAGCGCGATTTCTCGAAAAACCTCAGGGAGGCCGAGGGGTGCTTCTCGGAGGCGTACCGGGTGTGCGTCCGGCCAAGGTACTCGTGCTGGGTGCGGGCGTAGTAGGACGCAATGCAGCGCTTATGGCAGCCGGTCTGGGCGCAGACGTCACGATCACCGATATTTCTCTCCCGACCCTAAGACACTGTGCGGAAGTAATGCCAAAGAATGTCAAGACTCTTTACAGTTCGCAGCATAACATAGAGCAGGAACTTCCGACAACCGACCTTGTAATCGGCTCCGTATTGATTCCGGGTGCGAAAGCTCCGCATCTCATCACTCGAGATATGATCAGTCTTATGCGCCCGGGCTCGGTAATGGTAGACGTCGCTATTGATCAGGGAGGATGCTTCGAGACATCTCATCCGACTACTCATAGCGAACCGACCTTCGAAGTAGACGGAGTGATTCAATATGCAGTAGCCAATATTCCGGGTGCCGTCCCTTACACTTCTACCCTTGCTCTTACGAATGCGACTCTTCCCTATGCTCTCCGCCTGGCTGACCTCGGCTGGAAAGAAGCTTGCCGTCAGGATCCCGGACTTGCAGAAGGTGTCAACGTAGAGGATGGAAAAGTCACCTTCAAAGCAGTAGCCGAAGCCTTTGATCTGCCCTACACTCCCCTCTCCCTCTGATTGAGTCTGACTCTCCGAAGCTTTTAATTTGATTCTTTATAGCTTTGTCATATTGCAATTTTTTTTGTAAATTTGCAATATGACAAAGCTTAAATCTTATCTCTTCAAAAGGCTCTTTGCTGCCTTTTTCATTGCTTGTTTCTCGGCTTGCTTCGCTATAAATCTTTCTGCTGCCGAGCAGGAAGCTCAGAAACGCGAATTCCGCGGAGCATGGCTTCATCTTATCGGTCAGACCCAATGGATGAAAATGCCAACTAATAAAGCAAAGGCGTATATTCAGGATCAGCTCGACAAACTTCAGGCCGCAGGTTGTAATGCCGTTATTTTTCAGGTACGCCCGACGGCCGATGCCGCCTATAAATCCGATCTCGAACCCTGGACAAGCTGGCTTACGGGCCGACGAGGGAAAGCTCCCGACCCTATGTGGGATCCAATGGAATTCACAATTCAGGAGGCCCATAATCGTGGCATGGAGTTTCATGCGTGGCTGAATCCCTATCGGGTATCCTCTAATCTATCCACAGATAATATTCCTGCTGATCACGACTCGAAGAAGCATCCTGAGCGCTATTTTAAATATGACGGCAAACTATTCTTCGATCCGGCCTATCAGGAAAATCGCGATTTTATTTGCAAAGTCGTAGAGGATATCATGAGCCGCTACGATGTCGACGCTATCCATATTGACGACTATTTTTATCCATACCCTGCCGCGGGCAATCCATTCAATGCAGATGCTGCCTCATACGCTAAATTCGGGAAGGGAATGAATAAGGCAGATTGGCGGCGTCACAATGTGGACCTTCTCATCAAGCAGCTTCACGACACAATGCGAGCTACGAAACCTTGGGTACGCTTCGGAGTATCCCCTTTCGGGATATGGCGTAATAAGAAAAATGATCCGCGCGGATCCAACTCGAATGGTCTTCAAAACTATGATGATCTTTATGCCGACGTGCTTCTCTGGAGCAACAATGGCTGGATTGACTATCTCGCTCCTCAGCTCTATTGGAATCTTGACCTGCAAGTGGCTCCATCGCGCCATCTCGCAGAGTGGTGGGACAAGAATGTAAAGGCTCCTACGCAGCTCTATATCGGACAGGATACCAAACGCACAATGGATGTAGCGGATGCCCGCACAAAAGCAAAGAATGAACTCGCTTCAAAGATTGAGCTTTCCCGCAGGCTTAAGAATGTCGAAGGCAATGTATGGTGGCATGGCTATTGGGTGACCGAAAATTATAAAGGTGTGCGTGATTCTCTCCAGAATCATTTCCAACGTACGATTGCCCTACCTCCTACATGGGATAACCTTGCCGTCAAAGGTGATGACAAACGTCCGCAAGCTCCTTCTAATCTGCGCATCGAGCGCTATGACGGAAAGACTTTCCTCGAATGGGAAGCTCCGAAGAAACATGATCGTGAGGATGATGCTGTAAAATTTGTGGTCTATAGTTTCCTGCCGGATGAAAACATGCAGAATCTCGATGATCCGGAGACAATCGTGGCTCTTACCGGAATGACACGTGTCAAAATCAGCGATGATATGGATCCAATGTCAATTGAGGGTCTGCGTTTCGCAGTGACATCTCTTGATCGCCTCAACCGCGAATCACGCCCTGTCACACTCCGACGATAATATCAGCAACTTATATTCCTACAAAATAAAGACAGGCCTGAAAGATTCAGGCCTGTCTTTATTTTGTAGGAATAATATGATTGGCGTCGTTTAAAGACTTGCGAGCGCCGCCTCAATAGCCGCTATCTTTGTCAGTGCGTCTTCACGTTTCTTACGTTCAAGCGCCACGACCTTCTCGGGAGCCGAATTTACGAAGCGTTCGTTGGATAGCTTCTTCTCTACTCCGGCAAGGAATTTCTTCTGATATTCAAGATCAGCTTCAAGTTTCTTACGCTCGGCTTCAACATCTACATTTCCGGCAAGCGGAATAATGTATTCCGTGGCTCCTACGAGGAAACTCTGCGACATGCCGGCCTTCTCTTCAACTGCTTCGATCGCCTCAAGATTACCCATCTTAACAAGAATGGCGTCCAGAGTGGCGTCATGCGAGCCTTTTACCTGCAATTTCAGGGGTTCACGCTGCGGGAGCTGACGCTGCTTTCTCACGGTGCGAACACCTGCTATGAGTTCTTTCAGAGTCTCGAATTTATCGATAAGGGATTTCTGCGACTCTGTCTGGGCTGCATCTTCGGACTGTCGGGCATTCATGATGCTTTCGCCCTCCTTGCGCTCATAGAGATGCTGCCAGAGTTCCTCCGTGATGAAGGGCATGAAGGGATGGAGGAGTTTCAGCAGATTGTCAAACACTGAGAGCACACCGTCGTAGGTCTTCTTATCAATCGGCTGACCATAGGCCGGCTTAACTACCTCAAGCAACCATGAGGAGAACTCATCCCAGAAGAGTTTGTAGAGGGCCATCAGGGCTTCCGAGATACGGAATTTACCCATAAGGTCGTTGACCTCGTTGACGGTAGCCTGAAGTTTGGCCTCCATCCACTCCAATCCGAGACGTGAGGCTTCAGGCTGCTCGATATCAGACTGCTCCCAACCTTTGACAAGGCGGAAGGCATTCCAGATTTTATTGCAGAAATTACGCCCCTGTTCGCAGAGGGAATCATCATACATAATGTCATTTCCGGCTGGAGCAGCGAGCATCAGACCCATACGCACACCATCGGCACCGAACTTATCGATGAGTTCAAGCGGGTCGGGTGAGTTGCCGAGGGATTTCGACATTTTGCGGCCGATCTTATCACGAACAATACCGGTAAAATACACATTATCGAAGGGCTTGTTGCCTACATATTCGTAGCCGGCCATAATCATGCGGGCCACCCAGAAGAAGATAATATCCGGTCCGGTCACGAGCGTAGCCGTAGGATAGTAGTAAGATATTTCCTTGTTGCCCGGATCGAGAATTCCATTGAATAGAGTAATGGGCCAAAGCCACGAGCTAAACCACGTGTCGAGTGCACCTTCATCCTGACGCAGAGAGTCAGGAGTAAGCGGCAGACCGCTTTCTGCACATGCCTTTTCAAGGGCCTCTTCCTTTGTCTCGGCTACTACGATATGCTCCTGTCCGTCCGCACCGGCGTAGTAATAAGCCGGGATGCGATGTCCCCACCAGAGTTGGCGGCTGATACACCAGTCCTGAATATTTTCAAGCCAGATACGATATGTGTTTTTATACTTTTCGGGTACAAATCGTATATCATCGTCCATCACCGGGGAAAGAGCAATGTCGGCAAAGTGCTTCATCTTGATAAACCACTGAAGCGACAGACGTGGTTCGATAGCTACTTTTGTACGTTCGGAATAGCCTACGTTGTTGACGTAATCCTCTTCCTTCTCCATCAGCCCTGCCTCTTTGAGATCTTTGGCGATAACTTTGCGGCAGTCAAAACGATCCATTCCGGCATATGCACCGCCGAGGTCGTTGAGTGTACCATCCTCGTTGAAGATATCGATTGAGTCAAGATTGTGGGTCTTGCCGAGCATGTTGTCGTTCTTGTCGTGGGCCGGAGTGACCTTGAGACAACCCGTGCCAAACTCTATATCTACATAACGGTCTTCAATCACGGGAATCTCTCGACCTACGAGGGGGACAATCACGGTCTTTCCCTTCAGCCATTCATTCTTCGGGTCTTTTGGATTTATACACATTGCAGTGTCGCCCATGATTGTTTCCGGACGCGTGGTTGCTACGATAGCATAGCGGCCTTCGGGATCATCTTTTACATAATAGCGAAGATAGTAGAGCTTGGAATGTTCCTGCTCATAGTAGACCTCATCGTCGGATATGGCAGTGCGATTCTTCGGATCCCAATTGACCATTCGGAGCCCACGATAAATGAGCCCTTTATTATAGAGATCGCAGAATACCTTGATCACCGACTTTGAGCGGAGTTCGTCAAGTGTGAATGCCGTACGTTCCCAATCGCATGACGCACCGAGTTTGCGCAACTGCGAGAGGATAATGCCGCCGTGATTGCGGGTCCAGTCCCAGGCATGTTCGAGGAATTCCTCACGCGAAAGGTCGGTCTTCTTGATTCCCTGTTCAGCGAGTTTGGCTATTACTTTTGTCTCTGTAGCAATAGCAGCGTGGTCAGTGCCGGGCACCCAGAGTGCATTCTTACCCTGCATACGCGCACGACGCACGAGGATATCCTGTATAGTATTATTGAGCATGTGGCCCATGTGGAGCACACCCGTCACATTCGGCGGCGGGATTACGATGCAATATGGTTCGCGTTCATCTGGCTCTGAATGAAACAGCCCTTGCTCCATCCAATAGCCATACCATTTGTCTTCTACCGACTTCGGGTCGTATTTTGCTTCTAATTCTTTCACGCTATCAAGTTGTAATGTAGTTTTTTCGATTATTTATCTTTCCCTTGCCTCGATTATACTGACATCGAGGATTGAACATAGACACGCAACTTTGCTACCTGCCCACTTTCTTCTCCCTCTATCCTAATGCAAAATTAATACATTCCAATCATTTATCCAAAAAAAAGATAAGCTACCGCTACTGCTGCTACCGCTCCGGTAATGTCTGCAAGCAAAGCATATCCTGCTGCATATCTCGTGCGGCTTATGCCGACCGATCCAAAGTAGACGGCAAGAATGTAGAAAGTCGTATCCGTGCTGCCACGTACTGCGGCGGCCAGCTTGCTTACGAACGCATCGGGACCGTTGGCCTGCATGACATCGAGCATCATGGCGCACGACCCTGACCCACTCAGAGGTTTCATCAGCATCGTTGGCAACGCTCCCACCCAGCGCGTGTCGAATCCCATGCTCCCCACAAGACTTTCCACCCATCCTGTAAATATATCCAAAGCACCGGAGGCACGGAACATCCCTATCGCCACAAGGATGGCTACAAGATATGGGATAATACTCACTGCGGTCTTGAACCCCTCTTTTGCTCCTTCAATGAAGATATCATATACGCGTAGATGCTTCCTCATACCGGCCGCTATAAATCCGATTATGACGCTGAACAATATAAAGTTGGCGATGAAAGTACTCCATTTCTGCGCGTCTTCGGAGTTCATGCCTGAAAATATCCATGCGACTCCTCCTACCACTATTGCTATCCCTGCCATCCATGAGAGGATAACACGATCTATGCGTATCCGCTGTTTCAGGCATAGAGCGAAGAGTCCGACGAGGGTAGCAATGGCCGTGGCTATAAGAATGGGAAGAAATATATCGGATGGATTTGCGGCTCCGCCTTGCGCACGATACATCATAATGCTTACCGGAATCAGACATAGTCCGCTGCTATTTAGCACAAGGAACATGATCATGGCATCCGTAGCGCGGTCTTTCTCAGGATTCAGCGACTGCATCTCCTGCATTGCTCTCAGCCCCATTGGCGTCGCAGCGTTGTCAAGACCGAGCATATTGGCAGAGATATTCATAAAAATAGCTCCCATTGCCGGATGATCTTTGGGTATACCCGGAAAAAGTCGGGAGAACAGTGGGGATATCAGCCGGGACATAGCTGAGATTGCTCCGGCTTTTTCGCCGATACGCATAATTCCCATCCACAGGGCCAGAACTCCCGTCAGACCCAGGCTGACCTCAAATGCGAATGCCGCCTGAGTGAACGACGCATTCATTATCTCTGACCAGATGGAAACATTGCCATAGAAAAGGCTCTGTCCGCAGGCCATAAGAAAGGCGATAAGGAAGAAAGCGATCCAGATATAGTTGAGAATCACGATGTCGGGAATTTTGATATGATAGATTAAGTATCTTTTAAAGATAAAAGGATCTGCCTACTGAAGTTTCAAAGATCAACTTATCAGACTTAACTTATTACTTATTACTTTTTACATGCTCCATTTCAGCAATTGAGATTGTGCGATCAGCCAATGGGAGGAGTCCGGTCAGTTCGTGACTGACGAGGAGAATTGTCATACGCTTTGCCAATGCTCGGAGCATTTCATATATACGATGTTCGAATTGCTTATCGACATAGGAAAGGGGTTCGTCAAGCACGAGTAATTCCGGCTCGCTGATAATCGCCCGCGCCAGAAGAGTACGCTGAAGCTGGCCTCCGGATAGTGTGCCTATCGGCTGCTGCATAAATGATCGAGTGCCACAAAGTTCTACTACTTTATCCAGTTTCTCTCTCCAATCTTCGGGAAGATGTCCGAAGATGCCACGACGTAATCCGGATAGGATGGTCTCTTCAGCAGTGATGGGGAAGCGGGTGTCAATCTTGTTCTTCTGTGGAAGGTAGCCGATCGGCAATCTGCCGGTAGGGCAACCTTCACGATTGAAATATTCTACTTTACCGACAGTAGGTTTCATCAGGCGCAACATAATACGCAAAAGTGTGGTCTTTCCCGAACCGTTCGGTCCGGAAAGGATCACAAATTCGCCTCTTCGCACGCTGAAGTCAATGTCGCGAAGAACCCATTTCCCATCAAAATTCATTCCTATCCCCGACAAGCGGAGTATATCATCCATCAGAGTGGAGATTTCATCTTGAGATATGTATAATTTTTGGGGCGTGAGAAGGCCTTAGCCGGAGCCGCATACCCGGGCAGGGCTATGGCAGCATCGCCAGACTCTATCCAGTCGACAATATGGTCGGTCCAGGTGTTCATTCCTTCGCGCGTGGGATGCGGGTTGGTGTTACTCTGACGGGGCAACGTCAGTTTCTGACTTGAATAGTAATGGCCATCGCCCATAGCTTTCTTCAGCCATGAGTCGAGAGCCGGACCCCACTGAGGTTTACCGGGCCACGCGCAAGGTCCTACCCATAGGATCGGCACGTTGCCGGCAGCACTCTTTATCTTGGCGAGTGAGCCTCCCAACTGAACCTCCGGATTCGGAGAAGCCATCTCGTTCATACCGAGACAGACGATGACTGCATCCGGATCATTCGAAGATATGTATTTCTTCAGTTTTTCGGAATTATTGCCATATTTTTTGATCGTAGCTCCATCCCAAATCAAGGTCGACACCTCAAAACCATTCTTCTCACCATAAGCCTGCAACCGCTCAGCCATCCATCCGGTCATTGAGTCGCCGAACACAAACAACTTCTTTGCCACAGGCTTTTCCGCCATTGCCGACACACCTGCAATTATCAGCATCATCATGCAGATAAGGCGGCGCGTCAATCCTATCTTATTCGATTCTATTCTTATCATTACAAATATGTTTTCGTGATTAAATTAAGCTTAATTATCTAAATTGCGAATATTTTTGAAATTCATCCCGTCAAGATGGAAGATAAATCGGATTCTATTTGGCCTGATGTTCACGATAGGGAGCATCAGCCTTTTTCTGCTTGATTTTCACCTTCATCGTATCAAAACCCTTGCCGTAGACTCCATTGACGTTGGCCTGCGTGATGAATGCCTCCGGATCTATAGATTTCACTATGCGGAAGATTGTGACCGATTCGATCTTTCTACACCACACCATGAGAATCTTTACCTCCTTTTTGGAATACCATCCGAGTCCGTCCATTACTGTAACGCCGCGACGAGCCTCCTTGTTGACCCTATCGGCGATCTCTTCCCAGCGAGGTGAGAAAATCACGAATTGGGTAGCCTGACGGTTGGTGTTGATAATCATATCAGTACAATATGCAATAATAAATGTGACTACCCAACCATAGACAATCAAAGGGACTCTCGCTTCCAGACGTTCCTGAATATTACCATCAAACGGAAGGAAGAAACTGCACGACACGATCAACATGTCGGTCACAATCATCGTGCGGCCGATGGATACGTTGGAAAGTTTTGACACCATTGCAGCTACTATATCCGTGCCGCCGGATGAACCATTGTGGATGAAGACCGTGCCTACGCCCATGCCACAGAGGATCGCTCCAAGTATTGCGCTCATCGTAATATCTTGAATGATCGGATGGCCGAGTCCCATAAAGAAACTCTCGAACACTCCGATGAAGAGCGAGATGACGGTAGCGCCGAAGATAGTACGGGTGACGAAAGTGCGACCGACTATTTTAAAGGCAAATCCGAGTAAAAGCAGATTGCAGGCGTATTGCGTCACTGCAACAGGAATGAATCCGTGGGTTGCAAAATATACGAGCGTACCGACACCCGACAGACCTCCGATGACAATCTCATGAGGCAGGATAAACGCCGTAAACCCTACGGAATACAATAGCAGTCCGAACACAATCAGGACATAATCCTGAAGGTTGGTCATTAATGAATTAGGCTTAGTAGGTGCCACTGCAGAATATTTTAGAAATTTATTATAAATCTGTCAAATCACGTCTACGCTGTTATATTGCGCAGACAATCCTCAAAAGTCATAACCTACAGAGAAGACCCAAGCCTTGCGACGCCCGCCGAGCGAGCCGTCCTGCCAGGGTTTCAGCACTCCGGCCTCGTAATGTACTCCTACAACGTAATGGTCGAGAATGCGGAGAGAAGATCCCATCTTGAAGCCAAAGTCGCATTTTGTAGAGTTAACTCCGGCATATCCTACGGGCAATCCGTCAGGAGTATTATATACGGGTACTTCAAATTCACCGTTGACAGTGTTTTTCAGCACTATCTGAAGATACGGACCGAACTCCAAATTCCAGCGGATGTCGTCGCTCACGTTGAAGTGGGCTGCTGCCATGATAGGAATCAGGAAACTATAACTGCGGTCGCGACCGAATTGAGTCATGAGAATTCTCGATTGGTCGTCGGCCGAGTATCCATACACGTTGATATAGTTGTATTTGCCACTGCGCGATTCGAAAAAGATTCCGGGCTGTATAGAAAACCAGTCTCTGAAATTGAGTTCGGCTACGACACCGACATCGATGCCGGTTCCCCAGGAATTACAGTTCCAGACGTCAAATACGTCCTTGTTGAGGTTGCGGTTGGAGGTATTGACTCCGAGGCGCACTCCAAGAGTCATCAGATCCTCAGGCATGGAGGTATCAAAAAATTCCGCTTTGGCGGGAACGCTTGCTACGAGCATCACAAGCGCGCACACTATTGAAGTAAAGAGTTGCTTCATTACAGTTGGTAATTTTATTATTTTTCAACCACTTGCAAAGGTTATTAACGATCGTAAGCGATTAGGGGTGAAACTTCAATGCAAAATTAAGATATATTTTCTTAATTCCATGCCAATCACTCCTGTTTTTTTCGTCGGGTATGCCACGTCATCTGTTTTTTGGCATATACGCGCGTATTTTTTTTTATTCTTTCGATAGCAGTCGGAAGATCCATCTCTCCGGCTTTCCACGCAAAGAGTTCTTTAAGTCCGACGGTATTGAGGGAGTTGAGATGGCGAAGCGGCCATACTCTTTCGGCTTCTTCAATAAGCCCCTCAGCCACCATTTTATCCACCCTGCGGTTAATCCGATCGAAAAGTACTTCACGGGGCATATCTATATACCGGAAATCAATCTCAAATTCTCGCTCCTTACGTGTACCCTTGCGTAGCGAGGTAAATGTCTGCCCGGACTGGCGTACAATCTCTATCGCATGAATCACACGCTTCATATTTTTCCTATCAACGATAGCAAAGTATTCCGGATCAAGGCGTTGTAATTCTTTCAGAGCCCATTCATCACCCCGTTCGGCATATTCTTCGAAGGTAGCACGTCGGATTGAGTCACTGACAGTCGGGATATCGTCGATTCCGCGGCAGAAGGCATCAATGTAGAGCATCGACCCGCCACACACGATGACCTCTCCCCTCTCGTCGATCTGCTTGCGCGCAATCTCAAGAGCCTGCTCTTCAAACATTGCCGCTGAGTAATAGGCATCAAGCGGTAAAATGTCGATCAGATGATGGGGTACGGCCCTGAGTTCCTCTTCCGAGGGCATGGCAGTGGAAATAGGGATGCCGTGATAGATCTGCCGCGAGTCGGCAGAGATTATCTCCAATCCTCGCTGAAGTGCCAGCTCAATGGCAAGGGCCGACTTGCCGGAGGCAGTCGGCCCTGTTATTACTATGACTTTGCCTTTCATTAATAAGGTAAGGGATACTTATCGATTGTTAGAATGCAGCCTCAGACGCTATCAAAAGCTGATCTTTGCATCTTTCTTTGCAGCGAGCAGACGGATGATATTGACAATTACATCCTTTGCCTTTTCCATCGATTGCACGGGTACGTATTCGTAGCGGCCGTGGAAGTTCTCGCCGCCTGCAAAGATATTGGGACACGGAAGACCTTTGAAACTGAGTTGAGCGCCGTCAGTACCGCCGCGTATGGGCTGCACTTTGGGTTCGATGCCTGCTTCTCGCATGGCTTCTTCGGCGAGGGAGATGATATGCATCACCGGCTCGATCTTCTCACGCATGTTGTAGTACTGATCGGCCATTTCGAGTGAGCAGCAACCGGGATATTCTTCGTTGGTCTTGCGGACAAGGTGTTCGAGTTCTTTCTTGCGGCTTTCGAAGCGAGCGCGATCGTGGTCGCGGATAATATATGTAAGAGTTGTTTCCTCTACTGTGCCGTTGATGCCTACGAGATGATAGAAACCTTCATAGCCTTCGGTATGCTCGGGTGTTTCCCAACGGGGAAGCATCTGCGCAAACTGATTGGCAACGCGGATAGAGTTGACCATCTTGTGCTTGGCAGTGCCGGGATGTACATTCCGGCCTTTGATGATAACTTTCGCACCGGCTGCATTGAAGTTTTCAAACTCCAGTTCGCCGACAGCTCCGCCATCCATTGTGTAGGCGAATTCAGCACCGAACTGCTCCACATCGAATTTATGCGCACCCTTTCCAATCTCTTCGTCGGGATTGAAGGCAATGCGTACTTTGCCATGTTTGATTTCCGGATGCTCCTGAAGATAGGCCACTGCTGAGATGATCTCTGCGATACCGGCTTTGTCATCAGCGCCGAGAAGAGTCGTACCGTCGGTCACGATCAGATCCTGACCGATATAGTTGAGCATCTCGGGGAACTCGCTCGGAGAAAGGATAATCTGCTGATCCTGATTGAGGATGATGTCACCGCCGGGATAGTCTTTTACAATACGGGGATTGACATGCTTGCCCGACATGTCGGGAGCAGTGTCGAGATGCGCAATGAATCCTACTACGGGCACGTCGGCCGCCTCTTCGCAATTGGCGGGGAGTGTAGCCATGAGATATCCGTTGGTATCAAGAGTTATATCCTCCAATCCCATTGCCTCGAGTTCACCCTTTAGGTAGACTGCGAATTCCATCTGACCCGGAGTGGAGGGAGTCATATTCGTAAGATCATCGCTCTGAGTGTCAAACTTCACAAAGCGAAGAAAGCGATCGGTAAGTGTCATATTTTCTTTATTTCGTTTTTTGTATTTTCATGATATTCCGGACAGTCTGATGAGGGCCGTCCTGCTCTGACTCTCAAAGATGTCAAAGAAATTTCCCCAAAGTTAATAATTTTTAGGAATACTTTCGTTATCTTTGTATAAAATTTTTCCAAATAATGGCTAATCGCAATTCTCGATATAATTCGGGGAGAGGTAATGCTTCCCGAAGTCGGCGCTCTCCGCGCACTTATGGCCGTCCGCGCTGGCCCATAGTAGTGATTATAATTCTTGCCGTGACGCTGGTCGTAGCAATCAGTGCATATCGTCGCTCCCACAGTCATTCGGCCCGGGGGAAGGATGTCGCAGCCGGAGTTCGTCATTATCCGGATCTGGAGATGACGGAGGGTGCTGTAGGCCGTACTATCATCAAGCGGTATGAAGGCTTCACCGTATGCTTTAATCCCTCGAATCACACTCCCGACTGGGTAGGCTGGGAACTGCTCGGGTCAGAAACTAATGGAGAGGAGAGCCGTAGCAATAAATTCTGGCAGGATTCGGAACTTGATGGTTGTCCGTCGCCTAATGATTACCGTAATTCAGGCTACGACAAAGGCCACCTCTGTCCTGCCGCTGATCAGAAATGGAGCTCGGAGGCCATGACCGATTGCTTCGTAATGTCAAATATGACGCCTCAGGAACATGCCCTTAATGCAGGAGCATGGAAAACTCTTGAAGAGAAGGAGCGTCTATGGGCGCAGCGTGATTCAGCTCTCGTAATCGTGGCCGGACCGATATATGAAGCTAACGACAGGAAGACGATCGGTGATGGTGTGAGAGTGCCATCGGCGTTTTTCAAAGTACTGCTTGCACCCTACGTAGATGAGCCGCGTGCAATCGGGTTTGTATATCCCAATATGAAGGCTCCCGGCAATATGCAGAATTATTCCATGAGCGTTGACAAGGTGGAAGAACTCACCGGACTTGACTTCTTCTCATCTCTACCGGATGATCTGGAAAATAAAGTTGAGGCTTCTGCCGACTTCCGTGTATGGAATGCACGTTAAATTATTATTTCTTACGTTTAACCCCGCTTTGGTCATAATAACATCAAGCCAACTGGGGCTTAAACTTTACAACGCAGATCTTAACCCCCTCTTTGCGGCAGCCGTGCCGCCCCCCGTAAAGTGAATACAATCGTCGCCATATCTACCCCTCCCGGAGTGGGAGGAATTGCAGTAGTCCGCCTCTCAGGACCGGATGCTTTTGCCATTGCCGATAAAATCTGGCAAGGAACTCCCCTTTCCAATGCTTCATCCCATACCGCTCATTTGGGAATCATCACTGACTCCGATGGAGATATGCTCGACCAGGCAGTAGCCACCGTATTTGCTGAGAATCGCAGCTTCACCGGCGAACCGACCGTTGAATTTTCCGTCCACGGTTCGAGATGGATTCAGCGGCGAGTAGTTGAGCGTCTGATAGAGGCCGGTGCGTCGGCAGCGGGTGCGGGAGAGTTCACTCAGCGGGCCTTCCTTAACGGCCGACTCGATCTGGCACAGGCTGAAGCCGTAGCCGATATGATTGCCGCCTCATCGAAAGCATCCCAACGCTTGGCAGCGACCCAGATGAAGGGTAACTTTTCCCGCAGGCTGAATCAGCTCCGCGACAGCATGATCGACATTGCATCATTGCTGGAACTTGAACTCGATTTTTCAGAGGAAGATGTTGAGTTTGCCGACCGTAGTCGGCTACTCGAGATGACCCGCTCGACCCGCGACGAAATAGCCCGACTTGCTGATTCATTCCATGCCGGGAGAGCCTTGAAAGAAGGGGTAGCCGTAGTAATTGCCGGCAAACCGAATGCCGGAAAATCAACCCTGCTAAACCATCTTCTGCAAGATGATAAAGCAATCGTAAGCGACATTGCCGGCACGACTCGCGACATAATTGAAGACACGACAGAAATCAATGGTATTCTATTCCGATTCATCGACACGGCCGGCATCCGAGAATCCGACGATCATATCGAACGCATAGGCGTAGACAGAGCACGTCAAGCCCTGACGAAAGCCGATATTCTTCTCTGGCTCACAGACCCCAACGATCCTGCGGAACTACCCACTGACATCCCTGAAGGACTACCGACCCTAATCCTCGAAACCAAAGCCGACTGCAACGAGCCAGCCGTGCAAGCAAAGTCAGCTGGGGCATCCGAGCAAGCAAAGTCAGTTGAGGCAGCTATGCAAGCAAAGTCAGTCAAGGCATCCAAGCAAGCAAAGTCAGTCGAGGCATCCATACCTACCTCTTCTTCCAATCCGGAAAAGCACCTGGAGATAATCAAAATTTCAGCAAAAACCGGTTTCGGATTTCCGATCCTATTAAAGCGTCTGACTGAGATCGCAGAATCCGGCACCGATACAACGACGGAACTGATAGTGACCAACGCTCGTCACTACGAATCACTGATGCGAGCCATAGAATCCCTAAAGCGAGTAGAGCAAAGTCTGACCGAAGGTCTTCCGGCCGATCTAACAGCCCAAGACCTCCGCGAAGCCATCCACCACCTCGGCACCATCACCGGCGCCATAACCCCCGCCGACCTCCTCCAGACCATCTTCTCCCGCTTCTGCATCGGCAAGTAGATAACAGACTGAAAATCATATAATTAGCTAATAAATAACACGAAACGCCTCTTTTCAGGGGCGTTTTTTATTGGTCAAAATGTCCGATTTTTGCGCATTTTGGT